>NZ_JBVJLZ010000035.1:0-1008 GCF_055584465.1 Dyella sp. NPDC103356 | reverse complement strand
CCGGCGATCACCATCCGCTGGCTCTGCCCGCTCGCCATCGCCTGCCGTAACGCCAGCACACCACTGTCGCTGGCCAACGCGTGCATCCCCAACTGCTGCACCAGCATCGCGCGCGTGGCCGCATCCACCTGCATACCGCCCTCATCCCACAACGGCCAGTTCACCGACAGCGTGCGACCATGACGCTGGCCCTGGGTGACCTGTTCGCTACGGTAATGCGCGAAGGCGTCCATAAACGCATTTGCCGCCGCATAGTCCGCCTGCCCCACATTACCCACCGCACCGGCAATCGATGAGAAGCAGATAAAACAGTCCAGCGCCATGTCGCGACTGGCTTCGTCCAGATTCAACGTGCCGGCCACCTTTGCGCTCAGCACCTCATGCAATTGCTGTGGTGTCTTCTTCGCGATAAAGCTGTCGCGCACCACGCCGGCACTATGGATGATGCCGTCCAGGCTTTCGAACTCTTCCGGAATACCGCGTACCAGTTGGGTCAGTGCCAGCGCATCGCTGACGTCGACGGCGTGATAGCGCACGACCGCCCCAAGCGTTTCCAGTTCACGGATATGCGCCTGAATGCCTTCGTTCAACGGCGAGCGGCCGGTGAGAATCAGCACCGCGTTCCTGGCCTGGTGCGCTATCTCGCGCGCAAAGATCAGCCCCAGGCCACCGGCGCCACCCGTGATCAGATAGACACCCTGAGCCTTCCAAGGTGAGCCTGCAGCACCCACCTCCGCCTGCTCGGCCCAGCCGGCGACCTGGCGTTCGCTATCGACGTAACGCAGGTGCAGCGAACCGGCATCGCGATTTTCGAGCAACGCCTGCGCCACGTTCTGATCGGCCTGAACGCGGATCATCTGACCGATGATGCGTGGATTTTCCAGTTGCGCCGTACGCAACATCCCGCTCAGTCCGGCCATGACCTGACCTTCGCCGTACCCGGGCACGACGACCTGGATCAGATGCTTGCCGGGTTGCCCGTTGAGCGACTGGATCTGTTCCAGCAAC
>NZ_JBVJLZ010000034.1:0-1124 GCF_055584465.1 Dyella sp. NPDC103356 | reverse complement strand
GCGACATAGATGGCCTCGTTCTGCACCATGTCCGGTGCGGGCAACGACTTGCGGTCGACCTTGCCGTTGGACGTCAGCGGCATCGCATCGAGCGCGACGATGTACTCCGGCACCATATAGTCCGGCAGCGTCTGCAACAGCGTCGTCCGCAAGGCGCCAGTCTCGGGCAGAACCTGCCCGTCGTGCGCCACCAGGTACGCCACCAGCCGCGGGATGTTTCGCTCGTCCGGCCGGGCCAGCACCACCACATCGCGCACCGCATCGAGCGCGGCCAGGGTCGATTCGATCTCGCCCAGTTCGATACGCAGACCACGTATCTTCACCTGATGGTCGCTACGGCCCAGGTAGTCGATCTGGCCATCCGGCAGATAGCGTGCCAGGTCGCCCGAGCGATACATGCGGGCACCGGGGATGGCACTGAAGGGGTTCGGGATAAAGCTCTGTGCTGTCAGGTCCGGACGATTGATATAGCCCCGTGCCAAGCCAATGCCTGCGATAAACAGATGGCCCACCACACCGACCGGCACCGGGTTGAACGCCTCGTCCAGGATATGAATCTGGATATTGGCGATCGGTCGACCGATCGGCACGCAGTGAAGCGGGCTGTCTTTCTCGCACGGGTAGTACGTCACGTCGACCGATGCTTCGGTCGGACCGTACAGGTTGTGCAGCGCTACATGATCCCAGGTGGCAAAGAAGCGTTGTTGCAGCTCCAGCGGCAACGCCTGGCCGCTGCACATCACCTGACGCAGCGACGGACCGCAACCGGCCTTCGCTTCGTTGAGGAACACCTCCAGCATCGGTGGCACGAAGTGCAAGGTCGTGATGTGCTGCGCATCGATCAGCTCGGCCAGATAGGCCACATCCTGGTGACCGCCGGGCTTGGCCACCACCAGGGTCGCGCCTTCGATCAACGGCCAGAAGAACTCCCACACCGATACATCGAAACTGAAGGGCGTCTTCTGCAAGACCCGGTCGGACGCCGTCAACGGATAGGCCTCCTGCATCCACTGCAGGCGATTGACGATGCCTTGCTGGTCGATGCCCACGCCTTTGGGCTTGCCGGTCGAGCCGGACGTGTAGATCACATAGGCCAGGTTGGCCGGCTGCGTGCTGTGATCCAG
>NZ_JBVJLZ010000033.1:0-1243 GCF_055584465.1 Dyella sp. NPDC103356 | reverse complement strand
TGGACTACCCCCGATTTCTCGGACGGTTTAAATCGTCACCGTGAGCATACGCTCAAAACTGTCCGGCGATTGATAGTCAAGACTGCTGTGCAAGCGTTTGCGGTTATAGAAGATCTCGATGTACTGGAAGATCTGGGTTCGTGCTGAGTCGCGGTCCGGGAAGGATTGATGGTGCGTCAGCTCATGCTTTAACGAGGCAAAGAAGCTCTCCATGACCGCGTTGTCGTAGGGCATGCCCTTTCGGCTCATGCTGGCCGTCAGGCCGGCTTCTTGTAGTTGCTGCTGATAGAGCTTGCTGGTGTATTGAGAGCCTTGGTCACTGTGATGGATCGCTCCCTTGGCGGGACGGCGGCGCCCTAGCGCCATTGCCAGCGCATCACTGGCGAGTGCCTGATCGGCACGATCACTCATGGCCCAGCCCACGATTCGGCGACTGCAAACATCCAACACGGCGGCTAGATAGACCCAGCCCTGGCGCGTGGGTATGAAAGTGATATCAGCGACCCAGACATGATCGGGCCCAGGGCTGGCGAACGGCCAACCGAGACGATTGGGTGCCGTCGGCACACGCTGGTAGGGACTTTTGGTGCGTAAGTAGCGCAGACGCCGACGGCTACGAATGCCTTGTTCGCAACGCAGGCGACGAACCCGATGTCGGCCACAGTGCTCGCCTTCCTGCTTGAGCGCGCGCCACAGGCGTTCCGAGCCGTACGCTTCGTGATTCTCGCGATGGAGGACTTCCATGCGAGCGATCAGTTGATCGTCGGCAAGTCTCCGAGGGCCCGGTTTCCGAGTTTTCCAGGCGTAGTAGCCACTGGGCGATACGCGCAAGGCTCGACACATCAATCGCACGCTATGGCCTGGTTCGCCTTCTATCCAGGCGTACTTCACGACAGCTCTCGCGCGAAGTACGCCGCCGCTTTTTTTAAGATCTCATTCTCTTCTTTAAGGCGAGCCAACTCGCGCTTAAGTACCGCCACTTCATCGCTACTCGCCTTGGGGCGGCCGCTTCCACTGAAGGCGGCGGCTCCCTTCTTGCCCGCTTCATCGGCCCATTTGTACAGCCGGTTGCGCGGCACGCCCAGTTCTCGGGCAACCACTGCAGCGGGCTTACCACTGGTTTGCATCAGCCGCAGGGCTTCACGCTTGAACTCGGCTGAGAATCGCTGGCGCTTTTCCATCGAACACCTCCGTGCGAGGATTGTCCTCGCTTTTAGGTGTCCGAGAAATCAGGGGTGATCCA
>NZ_JBVJLZ010000032.1:0-1300 GCF_055584465.1 Dyella sp. NPDC103356 | reverse complement strand
TCGCCGTATAGATCGCCACTTGCGTCGCCTCGACCGAAAATGAAGTGCCGAGCAAGGAGACCGTTGGCGTGGCGCGCATTGGCACGTCGAGCCGATTGAAGAACCTGACGACGGTCGAGGAACTAAAGCGACCGGTGATGTATTGGGGACTGGTGGTGGCGTAGCGCCTGCAACGTAGATCGTCAGCCACGGGATCGATATCGTTGTAGGCTGTATCGACAGTGTCGCTTTTAACCCGAACTCGCGCGATATCAAACGTGCCGGACTGCTGACCGATGCCTCCAGCTTGCGCGGAGTTGCCCGTGCCGGCGTCGAACCAGAACACCAAGCGAAGACTATCGGTGCCATCCGTGCCCAGCGACTTTCCCGCAATGGACGGAACGGGAATGGCTACCGAGAAGCGCTTCCACACTGTATCTAGAGCGATTTGCTGCGCCCCGATGCCACTGATGGAAACAGAAGGGCTACCTCCCGCTCCAAAGGTTTGAATCATCGACAAACCCACGGGACGCGCCACATCAGCCTTCGCGTAAAAGGTAACAAGTTCCGTTTCGCCGGCTGCGGTGCCGACGCCCTCAATCCTCTGCTCCATAGCCGCGAAGTTGGCGCTTCCGACCACAGACGCCACTACACATCGATGGAAATACTTCGGATTTCCAGGCACGTCTGTTTGTCCTGGTGCAAAAGCTTGCCGACTCGGAGCGATCGTGGAGCCGCTGCCGGTAGTAAGCCAGCGATCGGCAAGATGACGTGCGGAAGCGGCGGCTGCCAACGACGTTCCATATATCCACGTGGTGAAGTCACCATTGATCAACTTGTTGTGGGTTACTCCGCTCGCGGTCGCGCCGCTGTATAGCTCATCGAAGTTGCTCTGGATTTTCACCATCGCTTGGCGACGGGTATCGCCGTCGCTCCCATCGAGCAACGTGCCCAGGTTGATGTTCTGCTGTGACATGGGTTGTCCTTAGACGTCGAAGTTCGAGATATCGATCAGCATCAGCACAGGCGGCTCATCGAGCTGATCGTTGCCTTCGTTCTGGGTAGTGTTTCGGGTGTCGTTGCTGCCGTAGCGCAGCGTGGTTCCGTCGACGGCTGCAGCCAGCTGGTAGACGGTGTATTCCGTGGCATCGCCACGTGTGCCATCGGGCAACGTGACGCTGATGGTTCGCGTCAGTACGCGTCCGCCCGAGTTGGCGATCACGGCGGCCAGGCCGGCCTGCGGCAACGTCTCAACCGTTGGCGCCGATAACCTGATGGGCGTAGGCATTGGCACGAAGGTCCGAACGCTCTGTACGCGCAG
>NZ_JBVJLZ010000031.1:0-1383 GCF_055584465.1 Dyella sp. NPDC103356 | reverse complement strand
GGCTCGACATACTCCTCGATCACCACGTGCGAGTTCACGCCGCCGAAACCGAACGAACTGATACCGGCACGGCGCGGCAGGGCTACGCCGCGGTCGTCGACCTTGGCCGGCCACGGTTGCGCCTTGTCGACAATGAAGAACGGGCTGTCGTCCAGTGCGATACGCGGATTGAGTTTCTGATAATGCACCAGCGGCGGAAACGCCTGATGCTTCATGCACAGGATCGTCTTGATCATGCCGGCCAGGCCGGCCACCGATTCGAGATGCCCGATATTGGTCTTGACGCTGGCGATACCGCAGGCCTGTTCGTTCAAGACTTCGCCGCGATCCGCCGCAACGCGAGCGAACGCCAGCTTCAACCCCTCCACTTCGATCGGGTCGCCCTTGGGCGTACCGGTGCCATGCGCCTCGACGTAGCCAATACTGCCCACCGGCACATCGGCCTCGCGCAAGGCCGCGGCAATCACGTTCGACTGTGCCAGCGAACCGGGATAGGTCACCGTGCGGGCACGGCCACCGTGATTGACCGCGGTGCCGCGCAGCACCGCGACGATCCGATCCTTGTCGCGGATCGCCGTGGCGAGCGGCTTGATCAGCACCATCGCCGCGCCTTCGCCGCGCACATAGCCGTTAGCGCGCTCGTCGAAGGTCTTGCAGCTGCCGTCCGGCGACAGCATGCCGGTCTTGGAGAATGAAATGAAATGCGTGGGACTGCACAGCACGCTCACGCCACCGACCAGCGCCTGGTCGCATTCGCCACGACGGATGGCGTGGGCTGCCTTGTGCAGCGCGACCAACGAACTGGAGCACGCGGTATCGATCGGCAGGCTGGGGCCGTGCAAATTAAAGAAGTACGAGATGCGGTTGGGAATGAGTGCGGTATGCGTGCCTGTGGAAACATGGCCTTCGATGGCATCGAGGGCGTGCCTCAGGTGGTCTTCGTAGTCGAAGTTGAATACGCCGATATAGACGCCAGTATTCGTGCCGCTAAGTACCTTGGGATCGTAGCCCGCATCTTCCATGCACGCCCATGCCTGCTCCAACATGATCCGCTGTTGCGGATCCATCACCTGGGCTTCGCGCGCCGAGATACCGAAGAAGTCCGCGTCGAAATACTCCACGCCGTCGACAAAGCCGCCCCACTTGCTGACCGACTTGTTCGTATCGCGCCCGTCGGCCGAATAGAACGCGTCCTTGTCCCAGCGATTTTCCGGCACCTCGCTGATGCTGGACAGGCCGTTGCACAAGTTTTCCCAGAATGCCGCGTAGTTGTCCGCGCCCGGGAAACGGCAGGCCATACCGACGATGGCGATATCGCCTCGATCGACACGGGGATCGCCAACCTCCTCACCAACGGCCTGCGACGGGATTTCCTGAGGCGGA
>NZ_JBVJLZ010000030.1:0-1887 GCF_055584465.1 Dyella sp. NPDC103356 | reverse complement strand
GCGCTCGATGCGATGCCGCTGACGTCCAACGGCAAGGTCGACCGCAAGTCGTTGCCCGCACCGGACATGGTGCAGAACGAGGCCATCTATGTCGCACCGCGTACTGCGACCGAGCAGGTTATCGCGGAGATATGGGCTGACGTCCTGAAGTTGGACAAGGTCGGCGTATTCGACGATTTCTTCCGGTTGGGCGGTCATTCGCTACTGGCCATTGCACTTATCGAGCGGATGCGGCGCGTCGAGCTGTCGGTAGATATCAAGACGTTCTTCGTCGAGCCGACCGTCGCGGCTTTGGCTCTGGCGGCGAACAACGGCTGGAACGACGTCGTCGTACCTGCCAACGGCATTCCCGAGGGGTGTGTGCAGATCACGCCCGAGATGGTCACCCTGACCGAGCTGAGCGCTGACGACATTGCCCGGATCGTCGACAACGTGCCCGGTGGTGCTCCCAATATCAAGGACATCTATCCGTTGTCGCCGGCACAGGAGGGCATTCTGTTCCATCACCTGATGGCGGAAGAACGCGATGCCTATGTGATGGAGATGCTGCTGGCCTTCGACACGCGTGCCCATCTCGATCATTTCGTCGCGGCACTCGAAACGGTTATCGCCAGGCACGATGTGTTACGTACCTCCGTCTTGTGGGAGGGGCTTGCCGAGCCGGTGCAGGTGGTGTGGCGACGTGCGCTGCTCATGATCGAGGACGCGATTCTGGAGCAGGGCGATGACGTGGCCGCGCAACTGAGCGCGCGTTACAACCCGCAGAACTATCGCCTGGACGTTCGGCATGCCCCTCTGATCAGAGGCTTTGTTGCCGAGGACAAGGTGCGCGGTCGTTGGCTGATGCAGGTGATGTTGCATCACCTGATCGACGACAACACCTCGCTCAAGCTGCTGGCGACAGAGCTCAAGGCCATCCTCGACGGGCAAGGGCAGAGCTTGTCCGAGCCGCTGCCCTACCGGAACTTTGTGGCCCAGGCACGATCGGGCGTGAGCCGTGCCGAGCACGAAACGTTTTTCCGCACGATGCTGGCGCACATCGATGAGCCCACCGCGCCGTTTGGCTTGTTGGATGTGCAAGGCGACGGCATCGATATCGCCGAAGCGCACCGTCAGGTCGAACCGGCGCTGGCGCAGCGACTACGGCAGCAAGCCAGGAAGCTTGGCGTAAGCGTCGCCAGCCTGATGCATCTGGCGTGGGCGCAAGTGCTGTCGCGTGTTTCCGGCCGACAAGAGGTCGTGTTCGGCACGGTACTGTTCGGCCGCATGCAAAGCGGCGAGGGCGCAGACAGGGTGCTGGGCATTTTCATCAATACGCTGCCGGTATGCATACAGACCGGACCCAAGCGCGTGATCGATGGCGTGCGCGATACCCACGTGCTGCTGACGAAACTGTTGCGCCACGAGCACGCGCCGTTGGCATTGGCGCAGCGCGCAAGCGGGATCGCGGCGCCTACGCCGCTGTTTTCGGCATTGCTCAATTATCGCCACAATGTCGGCGCGGATGCTGTCAGCTCGGATGACCTGGTCGGCATGCAATTGATCGGCATGAAGGAGCGCACCAACTATCCCTGCGTGCTGTCGGTAGACGACGCAGGCGACGCCATGGGTCTGATCGTTCAGATTCCCGGTGAGGAGCAGGCGCAGCGAATGGCCGGCTATGTTCACGCGGCGATCGAGCAGTTGATCGCGGCACTCGACGACAATCCGATGGCATCGCTGGACAGCCTTGAAGTGATGCCAATCGAAGAACGTCATTACGTGCTGCATGGGTTCAACGACACGGCCAAGGTCTATCCGAACGTCCAGGCCGAGACCCAGACGTTGCACCAGCTGTTCGAAGCCCAGGTGGTACGCAGCCCATCACGTGAAGCGGTAACGTATGAC
>NZ_JBVJLZ010000029.1:0-2147 GCF_055584465.1 Dyella sp. NPDC103356 | reverse complement strand
GACGCCGCCGGCCAGGTCACCGCCATCACCGAAGCCGGGCAGCGTCACCGCTACGCCTACGACGGCCTGGGCCGACTGGTCGATGTGATCGATCCCGCTGGGCGCACCCGTCAACAGCTGACCTACAACGGGACCGGCGATCGTCTGAGCAAGACCGGCGAGGATCAGGCGACCGAGGCCTACCGATATCAGGACGGCACGCATCGTTTGATAGCTGCCGGTGACGGCACACGAAGTGTCGATGCCAGTGGCAACACCACCTCCACGCAAGCGGGTGACGCCTTTCAGTACACCTACGACGCCGAAGGGCAACTGATCACGGTGGTGCGCAACGGCCAGCCGGTGGCGCAGTACACCTACAACGGCCGAGGCGAGCGGATCGGCAAACAGGCACGCCTGCCGGTGCCGACGCGTCAGCGCTTTATCTACGACGGTGCGAGTCAACTGCTCGCCGAGATGGGCGATGACGCGCGCGATTATGTGTGGCTGGGCGATATCCCGATCGCGGTGATCGAGCATGGAGCCGGAAGCGATGCGGTGCACTATATCCACGCTGATCATCTGGGCACGCCGCGCGCCGTTACGGATGGCGCGCGCGAGACGATCTGGGCCTGGAAGCTCGCGGGCGATCCGTTTGGTGAGCATGCCCCGCAGGCGTCGGGCTATACGTTCAATCTGCGGTTTCCTGGGCAGTACTTTGATGCGGAGACTGGGCTGCATTACAACGTGAGACGGTTTTACGATGTGCGCACTGGGAGATATATCACGAGCGACCCATTGGGAGTTTTGGCTGGTTTAAGCACCTACGCCTATGTATTAAACAACCCTCTGTATAGCTCTGATCCTAACGGACTCGCTACGATTGCGGCTGGCGGGCAGCTATCAGCGCAGATATCGGCAACATTTGCTATCTCTGGCCAGGTATCGCTTAGCTGGAACTCCAACACACCAATGGATATAACTCAATGGAGGATAGGTGGATTGTTTTCTGTAGCACCTCTGACTATAGCCTCCACGGGCGTCGGCGCTTCAGCGGGTGCGCTCTTTACGTATTCGCCGACCAACAATGTCAGTACGCTCAACGGCTGGGGGACTGTCAATGGAGGTAGTTTCGGCGAGGGTCTTGTGCTTGGTTACGACGTAGGTAATGTGACTGACTCCTGTAATAGGACGCACAATGTGTTCATTGGCGGTGGATTGGAATTTACAGGACCTCTTCCGGGCGAGCTTCATTCCGGCGCTAGCTGGACTGCTGCAGGGAGTTTCGCGCCATGGCGATGATATTGATTACAGAAATGCCGTTCTATTTTGCAATCGGACTCGCCGCGCTCCCGATGCCAATAGGTGTCTTTGCGGTTTTGTATTACAACGCAAAAACATTTCGGATCGTGCGAAGCATACAGCTGACATACCACCAACACGGATCCGTGTGGCCATTTTGGACAAATCAGGAGAGGATGGTAGCTTTCGTACTCGACTCTGAGTCTATTTTGAGAGATGAACCTACGATAGCAAAAGACGAGAAATTCTTGCTAATCGACCACCGCAGGGCCATGAAAAGCTATTTGATCAGAACATTTATCTACATGTTCTCGTCGTTTGGCATGGCTCTTTTAATGCTATTTTTCTTTGCACTCTTTGGGGTGTCCAAGAGTTCGAATATATCGAACTGATCAAGGGCCGACAGCATGCGAAGTGGCGACTATTGTTGCCTGAGGTTTTTTTCGTTTACGAAGCCAGCTCGCTAAACAATTTATCGTGTCTCTGATAGACGGTCAGGGTTTGAAGCCGGAGACTGTTGCCTACCATAAGCGTCGCGAGGCACGAGAGCGTCGCAAGCTGCGTCAGCAGTCTGCTGCTCAAAAAGCGACGTGAAGTTCCTCAAGTAAATCGGATAATGCATGGCCAGGAAGGCATCGAATACATGGCGCGTTAGCGTTATAAGCCTACGGATAATTCTAGGGTTGTTATGTCTGAATCCTGGAGCCATCTGGGCGTACGCTAAGCCGAAGCCATCCGAGAGCGTCGGCAACACACCGTGCTGCTACGACGCCCGCGGACAGATCATCGAGGCGCGCCAGACTCAGGGCGAAGCAGCGACGGCGGTCACGGACGTGACCCTCTACGCCTACACCCCGGCCGGTCGC
>NZ_JBVJLZ010000028.1:0-4908 GCF_055584465.1 Dyella sp. NPDC103356 | reverse complement strand
GGTGTTGACGGACAGGAAAAACGATGTAATATGGGCGGCTCACTCGGGACGAAATGTTCCGAAGCGGATCGAGAAATCGGACGCAAGTGATTGAGATCTTTGACAGTGTGCGCAGGTGACTTGTGTGGGCGTCTTGCGTTGGGCGGAAAATCTGTCCAACAAATGCAAGCGTCTAACCTAAGAGTCAATTCAAAAGCTTGACGTTTATGGTTAGGACTAACGCTTCAGAAAGATAGATGGTTTCGGCCATCGAAAACTTAAGTGAAGAGTTTGATCCTGGCTCAGATTGAACGCTGGCGGCATGCCTAACACATGCAAGTCGAACGGCAGCACAGCAGTAGCAATACTGTGGGTGGCGAGTGGCGGACGGGTGAGTAATGCATCGGGACCTGCCCAGACGTGGGGGATAACGTAGGGAAACTTACGCTAATACCGCATACGTCCTACGGGAGAAAGCGGGGGATCGAAAGACCTCGCGCGGTTGGATGGACCGATGTTCGATTAGCTAGTTGGTGAGGTAATGGCTCACCAAGGCGACGATCGATAGCTGGTCTGAGAGGATGATCAGCCACACTGGGACTGAGACACGGCCCAGACTCCTACGGGAGGCAGCAGTGGGGAATATTGGACAATGGGCGCAAGCCTGATCCAGCAATGCCGCGTGTGTGAAGAAGGCCTTCGGGTTGTAAAGCACTTTTATCAGGAGCGAAATACCACGGGTTAATACCCTATGGGGCTGACGGTACCTGAGGAATAAGCACCGGCTAACTTCGTGCCAGCAGCCGCGGTAATACGAAGGGTGCAAGCGTTAATCGGAATTACTGGGCGTAAAGGGTGCGTAGGCGGTTCGTTAAGTCTGTTGTGAAATCCCCGGGCTCAACCTGGGAATGGCAATGGATACTGGCGAGCTAGAGTGTGATAGAGGATGGTGGAATTCCCGGTGTAGCGGTGAAATGCGTAGAGATCGGGAGGAACATCAGTGGCGAAGGCGGCCATCTGGATCAACACTGACGCTGAAGCACGAAAGCGTGGGGAGCAAACAGGATTAGATACCCTGGTAGTCCACGCCCTAAACGATGCGAACTGGATGTTGGTCTCAACTCGGAGATCAGTGTCGAAGCTAACGCGTTAAGTTCGCCGCCTGGGGAGTACGGTCGCAAGACTGAAACTCAAAGGAATTGACGGGGGCCCGCACAAGCGGTGGAGTATGTGGTTTAATTCGATGCAACGCGAAGAACCTTACCTGGCCTTGACATGTCTGGAATTCTGCAGAGATGCGGAAGTGCCTTCGGGAATCAGAACACAGGTGCTGCATGGCTGTCGTCAGCTCGTGTCGTGAGATGTTGGGTTAAGTCCCGCAACGAGCGCAACCCTTGTCCTTAGTTGCCAGCACGTAATGGTGGGAACTCTAAGGAGACTGCCGGTGACAAACCGGAGGAAGGTGGGGATGACGTCAAGTCATCATGGCCCTTACGGCCAGGGCTACACACGTACTACAATGGTCGGTACAGAGGGTTGCAATACCGCGAGGTGGAGCTAATCCCAGAAAGCCGATCCCAGTCCGGATTGGAGTCTGCAACTCGACTCCATGAAGTCGGAATCGCTAGTAATCGCAGATCAGCTATGCTGCGGTGAATACGTTCCCGGGCCTTGTACACACCGCCCGTCACACCATGGGAGTGAGTTGCTCCAGAAGCCGTTAGTCTAACCGCAAGGGGGACGACGACCACGGAGTGGTTCATGACTGGGGTGAAGTCGTAACAAGGTAGCCGTATCGGAAGGTGCGGCTGGATCACCTCCTTTCAAGAAACGACAGACGTCCAACGTCAAGACGTCCACACAAGACACCTGCACATCCAAACCGCGCGATAGAGCGCGAGGCCTATAAGGCCGAGAAGCTTTATGGGTCTGTAGCTCAGGTGGTTAGAGCGCACCCCTGATAAGGGTGAGGCCGGTGGTTCGAGTCCACCTAGACCCACCATTATTGGGAAGTGACCCAGGTTCATGGGGCCATAGCTCAGCTGGGAGAGCACCTGCTTTGCAAGCAGGGGGTCGTCAGTTCGATCCTGACTGGCTCCACCAGTTCGAAAGCGATCTAAGCGATTTGGATGTGTAGCGCACACAAAAGATTTATTGAAACGTATCGGCGTTGAGGCCGATGTCGTGTTCTTTGAAAATGTAAACGAGTGACAAGCGTCTTGGTTCGAAACCGAATCGAGATGTGTCGTTGAGGCAAGTAAAGCGAAATGCGATTGGCAGTAATCCTGAGGCGACTTGGGGTTATATGGTCAAGCGAATTAAGCGTATACGGTGGATGCCTTGGCGGTCAGAGGCGATGAAGGACGTGGCAGCCTGCGAAAAGTATCGGGGAGCTGGCAACAAGCTTTGATCCGGTAATGTCCGAATGGGGAAACCCACTCCGTAAGGAGTATCCATGAGTGAATACATAGCTCATGGAAGCGAACTCAGGGAACTGAAATATCTAAGTACCTGAAGGAAAAGAAATCAACCGAGATTCCGTCAGTAGCGACGAGCGAACGCGGACTAGCCCAAAAGTGCACAGTGTTTTAGTCGAATGGTGTGGAAAAGCCAGCCGTAGCGGGTGATAGCCCCGTAGGCGAAAGGGCACCGTGCATGAAATTGAGTAAGGCGAGGCACGTGAAACCTTGTCTGAACATGGGGGGACCATCCTCCAAGGCTAAATACTCCTGACCGACCGATAGCGAACAAGTACCGTGAGGGAAAGGCGAAAAGAACCCCGGAGAGGGGAGTGAAATAGACCCTGAAACCGTATACGTACAAGCAGTGGAAGCCCGCAAGGGTGACTGCGTACCTTTTGTATAATGGGTCAGCGACTTACTGTCAGTGGCAAGCTTAACCGTATAGGGGAGGCGAAGGGAAACCGAGTCTGAATAGGGCGCATAGTCTCTGGCAGTAGACCCGAAACCGAGTGATCTATCCTTGGCCAGGTTGAAGGTGCGGTAACACGCACTGGAGGACCGAACCCACATCTGTTGCAATAGATGGGGATGAGCTGAGGATAGGAGTGAAAGGCTAAACAAACTCGGAGATAGCTGGTTCTCCTCGAAAGCTATTTAGGTAGCGCCTCGTATGAATCTTCCTGGGGGTAGAGCACTGTTATGGCTAGCGGGCCATCGCGGCTTAGTAAACCATGGCAAACTCCGAATACCAGGACAGAATGTACGGGAGACACACGGCGGGTGCTAACGTCCGTCGTGAAAAGGGAAACAACCCAGACCCGCAGCTAAGGTCCCCAAGTTATAGCTAAGTGGAAAACGATGTGGAAAGGCATAGACAGCCAGGAGGTTGGCTTAGAAGCAGCCACCCTTTAAAGAAAGCGTAATAGCTCACTGGTCGAGTCGGTCTGCGCGGAAGATTTAACGGGGCTAAGCTATACACCGAAGCTCGGGGTGCACACTTTGTGTGCGCGGTAGAGGAGCGTTCCGTAAGCCTGTGAAGGTGGATTGTAAAGTCTGCTGGAGGTATCGGAAGTGCGAATGCTGACATGAGTAACGATAATGGGGGTGAAAAGCCCCCACGCCGAAAGCCCAAGGTTTCCTCGCGCAACGTTCATCGGCGCAGGGTGAGTCGGCCCCTAAGGCGAGGCAGAAATGCGTAGTCGATGGGAAGCTGGTTAATATTCCAGCACTTGTCTGTAGTGCGATGTGGGGACGGAGAAAGTTAGGTCTACCAGGCGTTGGTTGTCCTGGGGAAAGGCGGTAGGCATGAATCTTAGGCAAATCCGGGATTCTTTATGCCGAGCACCGAGACGAGTCCATTAGGACGAAGTGACTGATACTACGCTTCCAGGAAAAGCCACTAAGCTTCAGCTACAGAGAAACCGTACCGTAAACCGACACTGGTAGGCAGGGTGAGAATCCCAAGGCGCTTGAGAGAACTCGGGTGAAGGAACTAGGCAAAATGGCACCGTAACTTCGGGAGAAGGTGCGCCCTTTTTGGTGGCTACATGCGTAGCTGAGCTGAGAAGGGTCGCAGTAACCTGGCCGCTGCGACTGTTTATCAAAAACACAGCACTCTGCAAACACGAAAGTGGACGTATAGGGTGTGACGCCTGCCCGGTGCTGGAAGGTTAATTGATGGGGTCAGCCGCAAGGCGAAGCTCTTGATCGAAGCCCCAGTAAACGGCGGCCGTAACTATAACGGTCCTAAGGTAGCGAAATTCCTTGTCGGGTAAGTTCCGACCTGCACGAATGGCGTAACGACAGCGGCGCTGTCTCCACCCGAGACTCAGTGAAATTGAAATCGCTGTGAAGATGCAGCGTTCCCGCGGCAAGACGGAAAGACCCCGTGAACCTTTACTATAGCTTTACACTGAACGTTGAGTTCTTCTGTGTAGGATAGGTGGGAGGCTACGAAACCGAGACGCCAGTTTCGGTGGAGCCATCCTTGAAATACCACCCTGAAGTGCTTGACGTTCTAACCTAGGTCCGTAATCCGGATCAGGGACCGTGTATGGTGGGTAGTTTGACTGGGGCGGTCTCCTCCTAAAGAGTAACGGAGGAGCACGAAGGTACGCTCAGCGCGGTCGGACATCGCGCACTGTGTGCAAAGGCATAAGCGTGCTTGACTGCGAGATCGACGGATCAAGCAGGTACGAAAGTAGGTCTTAGTGATCCGGTGGTTCTGTATGGAAGGGCCATCGCTCAACGGATAAAAGGTACTCCGGGGATAACAGGCTGATACCGCCCAAGAGTTCATATCGACGGCGGTGTTTGGCACCTCGATGTCGGCTCATCACATCCTGGGGCTGTAGCCGGTCCCAAGGGTATGGCTGTTCGCCATTTAAAGTGGTACGCGAGCTGGGTTCAGAACGTCGTGAGACAGTTCGGTCCCTATCTGTCGTGGGCGTTGGAGATTTGAGGGGGG
>NZ_JBVJLZ010000027.1:0-6166 GCF_055584465.1 Dyella sp. NPDC103356 | reverse complement strand
CGGCCATGACCTGACCTTCGCCGTACCCGGGCACGACGACCTGGATCAGATGCTTGCCGGGTTGCCCGTTGAGCGACTGGATCTGTTCCAGCAACATCCTTGCGGCGGATTCAAAGCGCTGGGCAACAGCCTCACCGTCCCCAGGCGTCAGGCGGATGGCAGCCGGTAAATGGATATCCAGGCCAGCTATATCTACACCGCAAGTCAGCACAACATGCTGCTCGTAGCGGGTACCACTTGCATGTTCGACGACCGCAGGCGTCCATGTCGGGTACAGCTGCAACGTCTGAATCGGTGCAGTGCTTGCTCCTGACTCCGCCGTTGTTGCCCTCAGACTGAATTGCCTGAACCGGATACATACCACACCGCGCTCATCGCAAAGATCGATGTCGAGTCGTTGCACTGCATCGCCGGACTTGCTGCCGGCACTGTGCCTCACCACCGCCCACATGGTGTTCGTATACGGCGCCAGCACCTCCAGCTCGCCCAGCGCAAAGGGCAACATCGGCGCCATCTTGTTCAGATCGAACGGTGCGCTCATCTGCAAGCCCAACGTCGCCTGCAAGGCCGCATCCAGCAAGCTGGGATGCAGCACGTAGTCATTCATGGACACTGTGGCGGGCAGAGTGATACGCGCCAGTACCTGTTCGTTCCCTATAAATAGTTCGTTCAAGCCCTGGAACGCTGGGCCATAATGCAGGCCCATCTGTTCGAACAAGGCATAACATTGCGCTGCGTCCAGATAGGCCGCCGTGTGCTGTTGGCGCAAGCTGGCGAGATCGTGCAGGAGCGCAGCAGGCACATGATCGGCAACAGCCGTCACTTTACCCTGGCTATAGACTGCGATCTGGCCGTCTTCGGATTCGCGATATATCTCGAAGTCGATCACACCGTCGTCTTGTGGATTCAGGGCGATATGCAAATCGACCCCGTCGGCCCCAACAGTTACGGGCCGAATCCAGGCGATGTTTTTCAATTGAAGATGATGGCCTTCGCCGATCGCCTGGCCAACTGCATAGCGCGCTATTTCCAGTTGCGCCACGCCCGGCAGCACGCGGTCCCCTTGCACTACGTGGTCGGTCAAAAAGAACTCATTGCCGGTCAGGCGAGTACTGAAACGTAAACCCGCCACATCGGACGTGTTCCGATGCACCAATGGGTGCAACAGAATATGGGCACCAGGCGAATCAGCCGGCTTTACCGGGTTCACCGGTATCCAGTAGCGCTCTCGCGCAAAGGGATAGGTCGGCAAACTGATCCGGCGTGGCCTGCCTGCCCCGTAGAGATGCTGCCAGTCGAACGTCAGGCCCTTGACCCACAGGTCGAGCAGTTTGCCGAACTTGCCCTTGGCCATCCATGCCTCGACGATCGTTTCCATATCGTCGTCGCCGGCCAGGGCAGCCAGGGTCTCTTTGTTGCGCTTGACCTGGCCACGATAGAGATCGTCGATGGTCGTCTCACCCGCGACATAGGCGCTCAGTTTCGCGCGTAGTTCGGCCAACGAGCCGACGACCAGGCCCAGCCGCTCCTCCATGGCCTCGCGTCCTACCTGCAATGTGTAGGCAAGGTCGCCGAGGTCGATGGTCGCGTCCGAGACAATCGCATCCAGCAGCTGCCGCACCTGTTCGCGCAGTCGGTCCTCATGACGTGCCGACAGCACGACCAAGGCCGGTCCGCTTACCTTACGCGACACGGCGGGAGCGACATACTCTTCGATAACGACATGCGCATTGGCACCGCCCGCACCGAACGAGGAAATGCCGGCGATGCGTGTATCCCCTCGTGTCGGCCTTGGCCATGGCGCGAGCTCTTGCTGCACCACAAAGGGCGTGCTGGTGAAGTCGATATTTGGATTCAATACGCTCGAATGCAGGCTCGGTGCCAACTGGCCGTGCTTGAGCTGCAACAGCACCTTGGTAACGCCGGCAATACCAGCCGCGCTCTCGCAATGGCCGATATTCGACTTGGCCGAACCGATCGCGCAGAACTGCTTGTCCTGCGTCCAGCCTCGAAACGCCTTGGACAATCCGGCGATCTCGATCGGATCGCCCAGGCTGGTGCCGGTGCCGTGCGCTTCGATGTAGCTGATCGAACGCGCGTCCACGCCACCCTCACGCAAGGCACGCTCGATCACCTTGGCTTGTGCGTTGGGGTTCGGCACCGTGTAGCCGTTGGTCTTGCCGCCATGATTGATCGCGGTGGCCTTGATCACCCCGTAAATGTGGTCGCCATCGGCAATCGCTTGCGACAGCGGCTTAAGCAAGACCGCGCCCACGCCCTCGCCCGGCACATAACCTTCACCACCTTCACCAAAACTCTCGCAGCGCCCCTTGCCGGAAATGAACTTGCCCTGGGCCAGCATCAGGTATTTGTTCGGATGCACCGACACGTTCACACCGCCCGCGACCGCCACGGTGCAGTCGCCACGCTGCAGGCTTCGGCACGCCAGATGGATCGCCGTCAGCGACGACGAGCACATGGTGTCCAGCGCCAGGCTGGGGCCGTTGAAATTGCAGAAGTACGAAATGCGGTTCGCTACGGATGCGGCACTGTTGAGCATGGCAAGGTTGTTTCCCCTGGCCTGCTCCTGCGCTCCGTAAAGCTGGTATTCCTCGTACATCACGCCGACGAATACGCCGACGCTACTGTCCTCGGCCACATTTTCACGGGTATAGCCGGCGTCCTCCAGCGTGGCGTGCACGCACTCCAGGAACAGTCGTTCCTGCGGATCCATCAGCTCCGCTTCGCGTGGCGAGATATTGAAGAACAGCGGATCGAACAGGTCGACGCCGTCGATAAAGCCGCCCCACTTGCTGTACGTCTTGCCGGTCTTGCTGCGATCCGCGTCGTAGTAGAGCCCATGATCCCAGCGCTCGACGGGAATCTCGGTAATGCTGTCCTTACCCTGGCTCAGGTTGGCCCAGAACTGTTCGAGATTGGTGGCCTGCGGATAGCGCCCCGCCACGCCGATAATGGCAATCTCGCCGACGTCCTTGCTCGCAACGACTGCCCCATCGTCGGGCTGTCTGCCCGCTGCCTGAAAACTCGGTTGGCCCATGCCAAAGCGCGGGCGGCGCTGGGTAGCTGCGACCGGAGCATCCGGTTCGCGCAATGGCTCCGCATCTGAAGCATCGCTCAATGTTTCGCCCAGCACCTCGCCCAAGCGCGCGCGATGGTTGTCCACGAAATGACCGGCCAACGCCGCAATGGTCTGATATTCGAACAGCAGCGTCTTGGAAAGTGGCCCGAATATTTGTTCCAGGGTTCGGGTCAAGTCCATCACGAGAATGGAGTCGATGCCGTAGGCCTCCATTTGGGCACGTGCATCGATACTGTGTACCGGGCGCTTGAGCGTGCCAGCCAGTAGTCGGACGAAATAGCGTATGGCCTTTTCCTGCAGCTCGTCCGTCGCCGCACTCGATGGCGAATTGCCCTGGTCAGCCACAGTTCGGGCGGCTCTCGGCATCGCAGACAAGCTGGACTTGAATCGACTTATCGCGCCCTCGGCGACCAGCACTTGTGGCAGACCGCTCGACAAGGCTTGGGCCAGCGCTGTACACCCACTGGCACTGCGCAGCGGAATCAATCCGGTCTGCTGTGTCATGCTCAGGCGCGTCGCAGCATCGACCTGCATGCCGCCTTCTTCCCATAGCGGCCAGTTCACCGACAAGCTATGCCCGCTACGCTGTCCCTGCTTTGCCAGTTCCGCGCGATGGTGTGCAAACGCGTCCATGAACGCATTGGCCGCCGCATAGTCGGCCTGCCCCACATTTCCCAGCGCACCTGATGTGGACGAGAGGCAAACAAACCAATCCAGTGGCAGTTCACGGCTGGCTTCATCGAGGTAGAGCGTGCCAGGCACCTTGGCATGCAGAACCTCGTGCAACTCTTCTGCACTCTTCTTAATGATGAAACTGTCGCGCAAGATACCCGCGCCATGGATGATGCCGTTCAGACCGCCGAAAGTTTGAGCGACATCGCGCACCAACTGCGCCACGGCATCACGATCGCCCACGTCGAGCTGGCGATACTGTGCGAATACTCCCAACGTCTCGAGTTCGCCGAGCCGGGTTTGCACGGCCGCCGTCAGCGGAGAGCGTCCCGTCAGAATCAGTGTTGCGCCCTTGGCCTGGCGCGCAACGTCGCGCGCGAAGATCAAGCCCAGGCCACCGGCACCACCGGTGATCAGGTAAATCCCACGATCCTTCCAGGCCAACGTGATATCGGGCGATGGCTGATGTTCGACCCAGCCGGCTACTTCGCGCCGACCATCGACGTAACGCACCTGGGCCGATGGGTCGTTGCGATTATCTCGCAGCGCCTTCACCACATCCTGGCCCGCTTCGACATGGATTACCTGGCCAATGACGCGAGGATTTTCCAGCCGCGCCGTACGCAGCATACCGCCAAGCCCCGCCATGACCTGTGCTTGGCCCTGGCTTGGAACGACGACCTGGATCAGGTGCTGCCCAGGCAGCTTGCTCAATAACTGAATCTGCTCAAGCAACGTAGCAGCGGCCGATGCGTAGCACCGCGCGAGCTCAAGGCCCGTATCGATGGCAATGCACATGGTCTCCGGCAAGCCGGACTGCAGGGCGAGTGAACCTTCGCGGATAACCTCCGAGTCGCCGCACAGCAGCACGACGTGTTTCTCATAGCGTAGCGTTTCCGATGCAGTCACCGGCTGACTCGTCCAATCAAGTCGCAGCAAGGCTGTTCGTATGGCTTCTTCATACTCCTGATGCGCGGCTGTGCGCGCACAGAAATCACCTATGCGCGCGCAAACCACGCCTGCGTCAGTGCACAGGTAGATATCGAACTTCTGCAACGCATCGTCAGCGGTAGTGCCGCCACTACGACGTATCACCACGCACATGCTCTCGGCGCAGGGGCCCATGATGTCAAGCGTGCCCAATGCAAACGGCAGCATCGACGACGCTTCGCCCCAACGGCCGGCGTCATATGCCTGAAAGGCGATCGTTGCCTGCAACACCGCATCGATCATGCTGGGGTGAAGGACGTAGCCCTCCTGCATCGGCTTGACCGCGTCAGGTAGCGTAATGCGCGCCAGTGCCTGACCTTGCCCGATGAAAAGTTCGCTCAACCCGCGATGCGCAGGCCCATAGTTCAAACCCATATGGTCGAACGCCGCATAACATGCCGGCGCGTCCAGCGATTGCGTGCATTGCGAACGTATCTCGACGAGATCGAGCGTCGATGCGGTCGTATCGGGCAGAAAAATCGCCGAGCCCTCACTGTAGACGTGGTTCTCGTCGTAGAGCTCGAAGCTGTACGCGCTATTGGCTTCCGGAAACAGGGCGAGGTGCAGATCGAGCGGCTCGGAACCCACAACGACCGGTCGAAGCCACACGATGTCTTTCAGGCGAAGCTGGCCGTTGGCGGCAATCGCATGGGCTGCCACGACACGTAGCATCTCCAGTTGCGCAGCTCCCGGCAGCGTAGGCACGCCCTGCACCACGTGATCGGCAAGAAAGCTTTCCTTGCCGGTAAAGCGGCTGCTGAAGCGCAAGCCCCCCATCGTCGAGGTATTGCGATGCACCAGCGGATGCATCCCGGCGGGTGACGACGCCGACAACCAGGGCTTCGCCTCGACCCAGTGTTTTTCCCTGATAAACGGATAGGTTGGCAACGCCAGCCGGCGATGCTTCCCCACCTCGTACAGACTCGCTCCATCGATCGCCTGCCCGTCGACCCACGCCTGCGCGATAGCGTGCAGATTTCTATCGATCAGTGTCACGGGTTCGGTTTGAGCGAGCTTCTCTGCCGACAGCTCGCCGACGAAGACACCTTGCGCCTGCCCCGTCAGCCAGTCTTCCAGCTGCGCCTGCAATGCCTCGAACGAGTCAACGACGAGCGCCAAACGCGCCGCCATCGCCTGTCGACCTACCTGAAGCGTATAGGCGAGATCAGCCAAGCTGGCCTCACGCATCTCCGGCGAGGCGATGGCCACAAGCAACTGCTGCACCCGTTCGCGCAACACTGCCATCGTCTTGGCGGACAACACCACCAGAACTGATTCGGGTGCCGCTTCGCTTAGGATGGCCTCGACCGGCTCGACATACTCCTCGATCACCACGTGCGAGTTCACGCCGCCGAAACCGAACGAACTGATACCGGCACGGCGCGGCAGGGCTACGCCGCGGTC
>NZ_JBVJLZ010000026.1:3841-6933 GCF_055584465.1 Dyella sp. NPDC103356 | reverse complement strand
CACAGCGGACGCCGGCAACCTCCTGCGGACTGACCAGCACGCCGCGGAACGTGCGATGCACCTCGGCCATATACGATCGCCACCAGTCCTGATCGAGCGCGTACAGCACATCAGCTGTCGGCACTGCGCGGAACGTGGTGTTCGTGACGAAGATCGCGCGGCCCGCGGCCTCCGCTCGCCAGCGTTCCGCGCGGCGGCAATCTTCGTTGCTGAGGCTTGGGCCACTGGCGATGCAAATCGCCTCTCGCCAGCGATTGCAAAAACTCACGATGCCAGCAACGACCACGGCGCGAGCAGCCGCTCGATCGTCGGATTGGTCGCCATATCCGTCATCTGACCGGTGGCCTCGCGATTCACATACAGGTCACCGATGATCATCAGCAATACGGCCCGCAGAGCCGCCGGGATTTGTTCCCCAGGGTCATTGCCTGACGCCGGCGTGGTGCCTACGGTGATCACAGCCGTCACCGCTGCCGGCACGCTGTTGGTGCGCGGCCATGACTTGCCCGCCGGCGGCGTAATGCGGGCCGGCACGCTGGCCAAGTCGACGACGTAGTCGGTACCGGCTTGCATCGCCTGCAGTTCGCCCTGCTGATCGATGTAGGTTAGCGTCGATAGAGCTGAGACAGGGCCACCCGGGAGCGTCATTCGGTCCTCGAACCGATCCCAGGTGACCCGCCAGCTTTGTTGCATCAACGCAACGCCCGTCGCTTCCTCTACGTGCCCGCGAGCTGCGGCAATGAACAAGCTGATCAGCCCATCTTCATCGGTATCGAGGATACGCAGATGCAGCTTGGCTTCATCCAGAGTGATCGGCTCGACGGTCGGTGGCGTCGTGACGACCACGCTGCGGACATTTGACGGGATGCGCAGCATGTCGGCTTACTTCTCAGCCTTGGACGCCGGCTTCTCGGCCTTGGGCTTTTCCGGCACGGTGTGGCCAGCCTTTTCGGCGTAGTCGACCGCGTCGGGGTGCGAATCGATCTGGCCGGCTTCATGGAGCGCGGCGACCTGGGCGGCATCGCCCTCGAAGATGTGGGCGTTCGGCTTGTAGGTCACGCCGTCGAGCTCGAACGTCTGGAGAACGCGACCACTCGTCGCGCCAGCGGTGGGCTTGGGAGCCATGATGAATTCCTCGATATGGAAAGTTCAGAGCACGGGGCGCCCGAAGGCGCCCCATGCAGAGCTGCGCGGAGGCGCGATCAGGTGGCCGAGTTCTGGAACAACGACACCGGACCGTTCGAGCCGACGCCGGTGTACTGGCCACCGGAACGCTGCCAGGCGAGGAAGCCGACCTGCCCCTTGATGGTGAAAGCCGAGTCGGTGAAGCGGAACAGCGTCACGTCCATCACGTCGCGGATCTTGTAGTAGCTGAAATCGCCGTAGCCGATCGACTTGGCGTTCGCTGCCATGGCGGCCACGTCCTGGTTGATCTGGATCGCGTCACCCAGCAGCTGGTCCGGCATGCCGCCCGGCACATTCGTCTCGTAGCCCGGAACGAAGATTGGACGCTGCTGGCCATCCTTGATCTTGCGTACCACCTTGAGCGTGTTGTCGTTGAACATCCATTTGCAGTTCTTCCCGGCGCGGTAGTCCGGGTCGACCGAATGCTGCATATCGATCAGGTTGTCGTAGGTCACGGTGACCGTGCCGCCGGTGGCCGCGGTCACGCCCACCGGTGCGGCCGTAAACAGGCCATTGGGCTCGTTGGTGCCGCTGCCGATGGTGAACTTCTGGTTCTGGATGCGACCCAGGCGCTTGCTGATACGAGCAACCAAAAAGCCCTCGATATCGACACTCGAATCCTGGATCAACTCGATCGGAACGGTAATGACCTTCGATCCGAACTTGAACGTTGACAGCGTGACGGCATTGAACGACGGGTCAGCCGCAGCAGCTGCAACATTCTGCGCGACGATCTCGCCGATCTCGGCCGTACCGTCGCTGGTCGGGTATTGAATGTCGTTGCCCTGCGAGGTGCTGAACACCTCCGCCACTGCGCGCATGCCGCCGAAGGCCTTGAGGGCTTCGATGACCTGTTTGGCCACTTCCACGGGCACCGTGTAGCCGCCCTGGCTGGGCGTCGTGGTCGACATGGTGTTGCGCACGACCTGTATTTCTTCGGGGGTCAGGCCGTCGAAGCCAACGCGCAGGAAGCGGTTGTAGACGGAAGGCTGCGCGCCACCGTTGGCCAGGGCCCGTGCAGCAGCCTCGCGGATGGCGTCTTCACCGCGGTTCTCGGCATCCAGATCGAGCACGCGCTGGGTGCGATCGATCTGGGCTTCAAGGTCGGCGATCTCGGCCATGGCGGTGTCGTAGAACGCCTGATCTTCGGCGGTCCACTTGCGATCCTTCGTCTTGTCCATGTACTCGCGAATTTCTTTGGCTCGGGCGCTGCGACGCTCCCGGAGAGCTTGGATACTCATGGGTCTTTACCTTTCTTGAGGTGAAAAAAAAGCCGCCCAATGGCGGCTCGGGGGCTAAGCGCAGCGCGGCGCTTAAGCGATCTGCTCGACTAAGGCGAGGCGGCGCTCGAGGTGCGCGCGGAACTCGCTTTCGTCGATGGTGTTCTCGGCTTCCGGTTCGGGAATGGCCGGCGCATTGTCGTAGGCGGTGAGATTCCAGCGCGCCTTCGCCTTCGGCGCATCCACGGCCACCGAATCAGCCAGGCCAGCCGTCACCGCCTCATTGGCGTTGAACCAGGTCTCAGCCTTCATCCAGGCCACCGCCTGCGCGACGGTGCCACCGGTTTTCTTGGCATAGTCGGCTGCGATCGTGGCGTCGATCTTTTTCAGGAACGCGGCGGCATTGGTCATCTCGTCTTCATTGCCCATCGCGAAGGTCCAGGCCTTGTGGACCATCATGAACGAGCCCTCGGCCATCTGGACCTCGGCGCAATTTACCGCGATTACACTCGCGGCCGATGCAGCGACGCCGTCGACATGCGCAATGAACTTGGCCTTGCTGGCCTGCATCTGAGCGATGATCGCCCGAGCCTCGAACACGTCACCGCCGGGGGAATTGATTCGCAGATGGATCGTGCTGGCCGTGACGGTTTTCAGCGCATCGGCAAAGGTCTTTGCCGTCATACC
>NZ_JBVJLZ010000026.1:0-3746 GCF_055584465.1 Dyella sp. NPDC103356 | reverse complement strand
GACCCTCACCGGTCCAGAAATCCAGGCCGATGATGTCGTAGATATAGATGGTCGCTTCGTCGCCAGAGGCCGAATTCTCGACACGGAAGTCACGCGGGCGCTCGGCGTTGGCGCGCATCAGCGCGACCAGCCGCGGTTTCATGGTCATGGTATTGCTCCAGTGCCGGAATCGGATGAATCGGGAGAGGCAGGCTTGGGCCTGAACAAGGTATCGCCGCCCTCGATAGGCGGCATGTTTTCCATTTCGCGCACTTCGTTGGGCGTCAACCAACCCGGCGCCTGCGTGCCGCCCAGCGCGCCCTGGTAGAACTCGGTGCGTGCCGCTGTATCGCCGCGCATGGCCGCATTCGTGTCGAACTGCATGAAGGTCTTGTAGCGAACCGGGAACAGCTTTCGGTTGAGCTCCTGCTCGAAACGGGTGAAGTGCGGCTGCATCGTGTACTGCGTAAAGCCACGCGCCAGCGATTCGACGCCCGTCCCCCAGGAACTGGTCTTCTCTGTCTCGCCGATCATGAAAGGCGGCACGCCGTGGGCGCGGGCAATATCAATGACCTGCCATTTGCGCGATTCCAGCAACTGGGAGTCGACCGCGCTGAGCGACATCTCCTTGATGCTGAGGCCTTCGGTCAGGATCAAAGGACGCCCGGACATGCCGGCGCCCATATAGTGATCGACCCAGGCGTCGCGGAATTCCTTCTGCTGTGTCGGCGTCATCTTGCCCGGCGCAGTGATCGCATACTGCACATGCGCGCCGTTGCCGAAGAACTGGCCGGCGAACTCATCGGCAGCGATCGAGATGCCGATGGCTTGGCGAGCCGCCCAGGAGATCACCGAATAGCTATATAGGCCATTGAAGCCGAAGCCAGGGAAATGCAGCACGTCGTCCTGATCGGCAGTGAAGTAGCGCTGCGTGCCCATGTCGTCGTATTCGTTGATTCGATACGTCAACCGGTCACCATTACGGAATATTTCCACGTTCTCGCGCGCCACCGGAATCACTCCGAGGATGTCGGGGCTGTAGCGATTCTTGCGGACGATGTAGGCGATGCCGTCACCCCTCAGAAGCATCTGCGCCGTGATGTATTCCCAGAACGAAGCGGCACTGAACCGCGGGGTCGGCTGTTCGTTGAACAACCAGTAGAACGGATGGTCAACGCGCTTCGCTGCATTGCCGACACGCTCATAAACCGGTACCGGCGTGGAGGCCATGGCGCCAGCGATCAGGCGGACGCATGCGAACACCGACGAGGTGCGCATGGCGGTCGCCTCCGTAACGCGCGCTCCGGAGGCCGTCGGAAGCATCTGAAAGATGCGGTTCATTCCCTCCGTATCCGACGATGGAACGTCGTGAATCTGGTCGAAATTGATGACTTTAGTCAGGCTTCCCGCCCGTTGGGCGCGCCATTGGGAGGGGGATAGCATGGTCATCAGATCCTGACGAAACCTTGTGAAATGTCGTTGGATGAAGCCGGACCAGCCAGCGCGGCGCCGAGCGCCATTGCCAGTGCGATCACGGCGT
Organism: Dyella sp. NPDC103356; assembly: GCF_055584465.1. Classification (NCBI taxonomy): domain Bacteria; kingdom Pseudomonadati; phylum Pseudomonadota; class Gammaproteobacteria; order Lysobacterales; family Rhodanobacteraceae; genus Dyella; species Dyella sp. NPDC103356. Next base: position 2,227 of record NZ_JBVJLZ010000026.1, on the reverse strand, counting down.
CAATCTTGTTGGTGGAGCGCACCTTCGATAGCCAGTGGTTGCCCCATTTGTCTTCCTCGACCACCGCCGACATCATTGCGGAGACCAGTACGGGGTTCCGCTTGATCCGTATCCGCCCTTCGAGCAGCGCTTCTTCTAGCGCCCGCACCGAGCCAGGCATCCACAAGCCTTCCGCACCCTCCTCCAACGGCTTGCCCTTTTTCAGGCCACCCTGGGGGTGCTCGGCGAAGGTGATGGACAGCCCCAAGTCGTCGATCTCCGACTCGAAGGCTTTGAACGCATAGCGGTCATAGGCCAACAGCTGGATGTCGAACTTGTTGTCGTACTCCGCCACTGTCTGTGCGACATGGCGATAGTTGATGACCTCACCCCGGGGCGCATGAAGAAAGCCACCGTTGATCCATACGTCATAAGGCAGCTTGTCGCGCAGCATGCGGGCTTTGTATGTATCGCCAGGCGTCCAGGCCTCGATCCATGCGTCGTACGTCGGCTTGAGCACGGTGACCAGCTCGCCGTCTTCCTTCTCGATCACCACCTCGATCGATCCCGTTTCGACCACCGCTCCCAGCGCGGTGATATCCCGCGTCTGGGAAAGATCGAGGCCCAGATAGATGCGCGACTGGCGGTGTTCGTCGACGTCGAAATCAGCCAGGCGAGGCTCAAGGGTCGCTCGTGCCATCCAAGCCGTCTCCGCATCGGTCCACACACAAAAATGCAGCCGGAGGATCCCGTTTAGGGTTCCCGGTATCTGCTTGGCCTGCTTGACGACATCCGCCAGGTACTGCTCGGTGATCGTCACGCCCAGGAGCGGGTTCGCCTTGATCCAACAGCTCGGGTCTTCCAGCGGGTTGTCGCCCTCATCGAGGGCGCAGACATAGCTGAATGTGTTGTCGTCGATCGGATCGCCAACGAATGTCGGATCGTTGATCGCTTCCGTGTGGCCGGCGGACACCTTCACCGCATGCTCGTGTTCCTCCCAGGCCACCGAATTCCGGTCACTGCCCGAGTTAGTGATCATGAACAGCAGTGGCTCGATGCGGAACTTGAAGCCGCGCTCAAGCATTTCGATGATCTTGCGGTCGGGCAGCTCATGCACTTCGTCGACCAGGACGAAGTATGGGCGCGGGCCCGAACCGGTCTTGCCGGTATCACGCGACACCGGCCGGAAGAAACTGCCCGACTTTTCGTGCGTGATGTTGTATTCGCGTCCCGGTCCGCCAGCGAACTTGAGTCGCTTGGACAGCTTTGGCGACTTCTTAACCATCTTCACCGCATCGGCGAACAGGATGCCGGCCTGTTCTTTCTTTGCCGCGGCAGCGTAAATCTGCGCGCCAGCCTCGCCATCGGCCGTCATGCCATAGAGACCAATCCCACCAGCCAGCGGTGACTTGCCGTTGCCCTTGCCCTGTTCAATGTAGGCACGCCTGAATCGACGTGTGCCGTCGGCGCGCTTCCATCCAAAAAGCGAACCGATGATGAAGGCCTGCGACGGGTGAAGCATGAAAGGCAAATCTTCGAACTGGCCCTCCGACAGGCGGAACACGCCTTCGAAAAAGTCGATCGCGTGCGCCGCATCCTCGACGCTGTAGTAAAGCCCCCGCTTGCCGGCTTGCTCCAGGTCCAGCAGGTGCCTGCGACAGGTATTGCGAACGTGCGGCCCGGCAACAATGCGCCCGGCAACAACGTCCTGGGCATAGGCTTCAGTTCGGTCGCGGACGCTTACGCGAGAAGATCGATTCGTCCTCGCCTTCGTCATTGTCGCCGCCATGCGCCACCTTTGTTTCATCCACCGGCGTCGCGCCGAGCTTTGAAAGGATCGAGCTGAGCGCCTGCGTAGCTGAGACGCCAAACTGCTTGGTCCCCATTTTGGCGATCCAGATGCATGCCATCCGAACGAGCGGACGATGCGCTGCATGGAGCCACGGCATTTCTTCCCGAAGCTCTTTCCAGGCCGTCTTCTCGGCGGCCGTCATCTTTGTGTATGGATCACCGAGCGGCCGCGCATTCTTCGGTGCTTTGCGATCCTTGAAGCGACCAGGATTCTTGACATCGGCGCCCGACGCTTTGGCCTTCGACGCCGGCAACCTCGCCCTTGCCATGACCTGACCTCATGCAATGCCAAACGGCTCGTTCAAAAGTCGTCCGGCGAATTGTGGAAATGCGTAAATTAGAGGGCGGTCGGTCTAGCTAGCGGATCGCCTAGACTTTTGACTACCCCCTGGGTATG
>NZ_JBVJLZ010000025.1:0-7871 GCF_055584465.1 Dyella sp. NPDC103356 | reverse complement strand
CCTTGCTGGTCGATGCCCACGCCTTTGGGCTTGCCGGTCGAGCCGGACGTGTAGATCACATAGGCCAGGTTGGCCGGCTGCGTGCTGTGATCCAGATTGCTGTCGTCGTAACCGGCCAGCGTATCGGCATCGCTATCGAGGCAGAACACCGGCAGGCCCGGCACCGCCGGGACGGTATCGCGCACGTGCTGTTGGGTCAGGATCGCTATCGGTCGCGCATCGGCCACGATGGTGGCCAGACGATCGGACGGATAGCTCGGGTCCAGCGGCACATATGCCGCACCGGCTTTCAGAATGCCGTACAGGCCGACGATCATCTCGATCGAACGTTCGGTGCACAGCCCTACCAGCGTGTCCGGGCCGACACCCAGATGACGCAGATGGCGGGCCAGGCGATTGGCACGCGCATTGAGCTCGGCATAACTGAGCGAGACGCCGTCATACGTTACCGCTTCACGTGATGGGCTGCGTACCACCTGGGCTTCGAACAGCTGGTGCAACGTCTGGGTCTCGGCCTGGACGTTCGGATAGAACTTGGCCGTGTCATTGAACCCATGCAGCAAATATTGACGCTCGTCCGTGGAGAGCATGGACAATTCACCGACAGCTTGTTCCGGTTGGGTCACAATCGACCGCAGCAAGTGCGTGAAATGCTCCGCCATGCGAGCGATCGTGTTTGCGTCGAACAACTCGGTGCTGTATTCGAAGCTTCCCTGCAAACCTTCCCTGCCTTCGGTGAGGGTCAGGGTGATATCGAACTTGGCCGTCGCACTTTCGCTCTCCAGCAGCTTCATCGACAGACCAGGCAAGCTCAACTCGTCCATCGGCATGTTCTGCAATACCAGCATTACCTGAAACAACGGCGTATAGCTGGTGTGCCGCTCGGGCTGCAACGCCTCGACCAGCTGCTCGAACGGCACGTCCTGATGGGCATAGGCCGCGAGCGTGTCTCGACGCACCTGTTGCAACAAGCTGTGGAAATCGCGCGTCAGGTCGACATGGGTACGCAGCACCAGCGTGTTCACGAAGAAGCCGATCAGGTTTTCGATTTCGCTACGATTGCGATTCGCAATCGGCGTGCCAATGCAGATATCGTTCTGCCCGGTATAACGAGCCAGCAGCACGCTGAAGGCTGCGTTCAAGGTCATGAACAGCGTACTTTGGGTCCGATGCCCAAGCGTCTGCAGATCAGCCACCAATGCCGCCGGGACCATGAACGACAGCGTTGCGCCACTGCGACTGGGCAATGACGGTCGCGGCCGATCGGTGGGCAGGGCCAGCAAAGTGGGGCTACCGGCAAGCTGCTGCTTCCAATAACCCAGTTGCCGTTCCAGTACGCCGCTGCCCAGCCATTGCCGCTGCCAATGGGCAAAGTCCGCATATTGAATGGGCAGCTCGGGCAATGGCGAGGAACGCCCTTGCATAAAGGCCGGATACAAGGCGGCCACTTCGCGAACCACCAATCCCATGGACCAGCCATCCGACACGATGTGGTGAATGGTCAGAAGAAGGACATGCTCGTTATCGGCAAGGCGAAGCAAGCCGCAACGAATCAACGGACCGTTCGAGAGGTTGAAAGGCGCACGCGCCTCGTTCCAGAGATGCAGGCGCGCCTGTACCTCACGTTCCTCGGCGGCGAGGCCGCTCAGGTCGACGACATCAAGTGACAACGAGGAATCGGCCGCGATCACCTGTACCGGCTCGTCGCCGAATGTGGCAAAGGAGGTACGCAATGCCTCGTGACGACGCACGATGTCGTTGAGCGTACGGGACAGCGCATCTACATCGAGCCGCCCGGTCAGTCGCACGGCGGCGGGGATGTTATAGACCCAGGGCTGCGCTTCGTAATGATCGAGGAACCATAGGCGTTGCTGCGCAAACGACAGCGGCAACGGCGCATCGCGCAGGATGGGCTGTATCGCCGATGGCGCATTTCGTTCGCTCGCCATGACGGGCAACGCGGCGAGCGACTGGACTTTCCCGGTGAGCAACGCCACCGTCGGCGCCTCAAAGATGAGATCGACCGCTATCTCGACACCAAATTCGGTGCGTACCCGGGAGGCTAGCTGCGTTGCCAGCAAGGAGTGGCCACCGAGATCAAAGAAATTGTCGTCCGCATCTATGGATGGACGGCCAAACAGGTCTTGCCAGATCCTGGTCATCACCTGCTCGAGATTGCCAGTTTCTGTCGAAGCCGATACCGGCGTTGTCGATGTGACCGAGGGGGAAGGCTCCGTCGATCGCGCCGAGAACCTTGCCTCGCTGAGCGCACCCGGATTATCCGGATAACGAACGTCGGTCCAATAACGCTCCCGCGCAAAGGGATAGGTGGGCAGGCTGACGCGATTGGGGCGCCTGCCTTCGGCGCCATAGAGCATGTTCCAATCGAAAGTGAAGCCCTTGACCCATAGGTCCAGCAACTTGCCGAACTTGCCTTTCGCAACCCAGGCCTGGATGGTCAGGCTCATATCCTCGTCGTCCGACAAGATCGACAAGGCGCTGCGCCTGGCCTGTCCGCGATACATGCCCTCTACTTCGGTATCACCGGCGATGGCAGCCAACTTGAGCCGCAAGTCGTCGAGCGAGTCGACCAGCAGCGCAAGTCGTTCTTCCATCGCTTCGCGGCCGACCTGCAAAGTGTAGGCGACGTCGGCCAACGCCAGATCATCGGCACGAGCCGACGCAATGGCATCCAATAAGCGCCGCACTTGCTCTTGCAGCCGTTCCTTGTCGCGAGCCGACAGAACGATCACGGCCTGGCTTGCACCCGCACGCTCCGCGGCCTTGTCCACGTCGATGAACGGGATATATTCCTCGATCACCACATGGGCATTCGCCCCGCCCGCTCCGAACGAGGACACCCCGGCGATTCTCGGGATTTCCTGCAATTGTCCATCGCGTTCCAGCATCGGGCGCGGCCAAGGTGCCAAGGTCTGCTGCACCACAAATGGCGTATCGGCGAACTTGATATTCGGGTTGAGCGAGCCAGCATGCAGGCTCGGCGCCAAGGTCCGATGCTTCATCTGCATCAATACCTTGCTGATCGCCACGAAGCCGCTGGCACTCTCGCTGTGACCCACATTCGACTTGGCCGACCCGATAGCGCAGAACTGCTTGTCCGATGTCCAGTGTCGAAATGCCTTGGACAAGCCGGCGATCTCGATTGGATCGCCAAGGTTGCTGCCCGTGCCCTGCGCTTCCACATAGCTGACGGTGCGCGCGTCGACGCCTGCGCGTCGCAAGGCATCGCTTATCAGCTGCGCCTGCATGTTGGGGTTGGGCACCATGTAGCTGTGCGTCTTGCCACCCGAATTGACGGCACTCCCCTTGATAACGCCATAGATATGGTCGCCGTCCGCAACGGCCTGGTGCAGCGGTTTGAGCACGAGCGCGCCCACGGCTTCGCTGTCCACGAAACCGTCGCCGTCAGCGGCAAACGACTTGCATTGGTCGCCGCTGGACAACATCGTCATCGACGACAGGTCGATCAGATGGGCAGGCGCGACAATCAGGTTCACGCCACCGGCAACGGCGACCTCACTATCGCCGCTACGCAAGCTTTCAATGGCCAGATGCACCGCAGTCAACGACGAGGAGCAGGCGGTATCGATCGCCATGCTCGGCCCCTGGAAATCGAACAGGTAGGAAACGCGATTGGCGATCGACCAGAAACGCACGCCTGTCGGGTAATGTTCGTTCATGACGCCAACGAACAAGCCGACCTTTCTGCTCCGGCTCACATTTGCCGCGGTGTAGCCGGCGTCCTCGATGCTCGCATGCACCTCCTGCATGAACAGCCGCTCTTGCGGACCGATCAGCTGCGCTTCGCGTGGCGTGATATTGAAAAACAGGCGATCGAAACTGTCGACGTCATCGAGCAGGCCGGCCCAACGGGTATAGGTCTTGCCGGGCTGATGCTTTTGCGCGTCGAAGAACCGGCTGTTGTCCCAGCGCTCCGGTGGAATCTCCGAAATGCAGTTCCGTCCGGCTGCCAGGTTTTCCCAGAACTGGTCGACATTGGCCGCCCCCGGGTAGCGCCCTGACAGGCCGACGATGGCCACCTCGAAGGGCGGCGTCGGCGCCGGGGCTGCCGTCACCGTGGGGGCGACCCTGGAGACGGCGCCGATTCGGGTTGCTCCCGGCGCGAGCACTGTCACCCGCGATTGCTCTGGTTGCGACACGACAGGGGCCGCAACAGCAGGAGCAGCTGCACGCGCAGCGGCTGCGCCCATTCCCGTCCAGCGCAGCAAAGCGTCGGCTTCGGTCTGCATCAGATGCTCGACCAGGCTCTCGATCGTCTGGTGTTCGAAGAACAGTGTCGAGCCGATGCTGTCGACGCCAAGCGCAGCGCGCAATGCGTTAGTCAGCTCCAGGACGAGGATCGAGTCGATACCGTATTTCTCGAAATTGGTCCTGGCATCGATACTATCCGCCGGAAGCTTGGCGCTCTTACCGATCAGTTTCCTGATTTGTTCAATGCTCTTCTCGCGCAGCAACTGACTGCCCTCCACGGCAGACTGGACGATCGCCACTGTCCGCTCCACTTCCTGGTGACCGATGGTGGGTGTGCCTTCCAGTTCGGCCATATCCGCGCTCGTACGATCCTTCTGCGTTCCGCGTATCGGGCGGGGATTGAAGCTGCGTACACTGAATTCCTTCATGCGCACACAGACAGCGCCGGTTGAATCGCATAGATCGATATCGAGCTTCTGCACGGCATCGCTGAAAGCCGCGCGATCGCTATACCGTACGACGGCCCACATCTCGTTCGTGCAAGGGCCCAACACGTCCAGCGTATCGAGCGCGAAGGGCAATGCCAGAGAGATCTCGCCCACTCCGGGTCGCATCTGAAGGCCCAGGGATGCCTGTAATGCCGCATCGAGCAGGCTCGGATGCATGACATAGTGATTCAGCGACGAAGCCATCGCAGCAGGCAACGCAATCCTGGCAAGGACCGTCCCCTCGCCGACAAATATGTCCTTCAGGCTACGGAAGCTCGGCCCGTAATTCAGACCACTTTGCTCGAATACGGCATAGCACTGCTCTGCACTGAGATAAGACACGGTGCACTGCTCGCGCAATGCGGCCAAATCGTGGCGCTCTTCAGCGTTTGCCGCCTCCGCTTGGGCGATGACATTTCCCTGCCCGTACACGGTATGCCCATCTTCACCGGCACTGTAGATTTCATAGCGCACCGTCCCATCGTGTTCGGGATAAAGCGCCACATTCATGGCGAGCCCGCCCGCCCCCACTGTCGCAGGTCGCGCCCATGCGACCTTGCTCAGCGACAGACCGCCATCTCCATGGATCGCTTCGCCTGCGGCAAAGAGCGCCATCTCAAGCTGTGCGACACCCGGCAGTACCGACGCCCCTTGTACACGGTGATCGGCGAGGAAAAATTCCCCGCCGTGGAAGCGGCTGCTGAAACGCTGGACTGCCAGGTCCGACGTATTACGATGCACCAGCGGGTGAAGCGGCTGCATGCCGCCCTCCATGGAGCCGACGCGTGCCGGGGTCTCGTTACCCGACACCCAGTGGTGTTCACGCGCAAACGGATAACTCGGGAGACTGATACGGCGCGGCTTGTCCTTGCGATAGAGCGCAAGCCAATCGATGTCATGCCCCTCGGCCCATAGCCCCAGTAGCGCGTCAATCTCGTTTCTCTCGATCGCTTGGGCAATAGCAGCAGCCGTATCGCCGCCGGTCTTGTCGCGTTCTGCCTGTCCGCGATAAAGCGTGGCTACATTGCCGGCGAGAAAGCCGGTCAGCTTGTCGCGCAATACGTCGATCGAGTCGGCGACGAAACCCAGACGCTCTTCCATGGCCTCACGACCGATTTGCAACGTATAGGCCAGATCGGCCAATGCCATCTCCGACGCCGCTTGCGGGGCCGACACTACACTCAGCAACTGCTGCACCTGTTCATGCAAGCGTTCTTCGTTGCGCGCCGACAGCACCACCGCGACCGGCCCGGTGGTCGCTGAGGGTGGCGCCGCCGACGGAACATATTCCTCCAGCACGACGTGCGCATTCACGCCACCAAAGCCGAATGAGCTCACGCCGGCACGGCGTGGCAGGGGTTGCCCGTGGGCATCGCGCGCCGCCGCCCATTCGCGCGCCGACTGCACCACATAAAAGGGGCTGCCCTTCAGATCGATATACGGATTGAGCGTATCGCTGTGCAGGCTCTTTACCAGCGTCCGGTGCTTCATCTGCAACAGCACCTTGATGACGCCCGCCACGCCCGCGGCCAGCTCCAGATGACCGATATTGGTCTTGACCGAACCCAGGCCGCAATGGGGTGCCACGACCTCATCCGGCCCCGTGGCCGCGTAGAGTTCCTTGAAGGCCGCCTTCAGGCCGTTGATTTCCACCGGATCGCCCAATGGCGTACCGGTACCGTGCGCTTCGATATATGTGACGGTCCGCGGATCGATGCCGGCCTGCTGATAGGCATGTCGAATGACCGCGGCCTGCGCTTTCGGATTAGGTGCGGTCAACGAATTGGCGCGTCCGCCATGATTCTCTGCGGTACCGCGTATCAGGCCGTAGATATGATCGCCGTCGCGCTCGGCGTGGGATAGTTTCTTCAACACCAGCATCGCGACACCTTCGCCGCGCACGTAGCCGTTGGCTTCGCTGGAGAACGTCTTGCAGCGACCGTCTTCGCTCAGCATGCCTGCCTTGCTGAAGCTGATATGCGCCTCGGGTGTCACGATGGTGTTGACACCACCGACGACAGAGAGCGACGACTCGCCGTTGTGAATTGCGGCCACACCGCGCTTCAACGCAATCAGCGAGCTGGAGCACGCTGTCTCTACCGGCTCGCTCGGCCCATGCCAATTGAACAGATAGCTGATGCGATTGGGGCCGACCGAAGGCACGCCACCGGTCGAGGCATACGCCTCGCCACCGCGATGAGCGTGGTTGAGCAAGGTGCCGTAGCCGGTCGCACCGGTGCCGATATAGATCGCCGTGTCGCTGCCCGACAACGCCTTCCCGGCATAGCCGGCATCCTCCAGCGCCTTCCAGACATGAATCATCATCAGACGCTGTTGCGGGTCCATTAACTCCGCTTCCTTCGGCGAGATGCCGAAGAACATCGGATCGAACTCGCCCACGCCTTCGATAAAGCCGCCCCATTTGATGTTGGTCTTGTTGTCCTCCTGCGTCGGGTCGCCATACCACGCACGCCAATCCCAGCGATCAGCCGGAATGTCGCTGATGCAATCCTTGCCCTCGTGCAGGTTGCGCCAGAAAGCGTCGATATCCCGCGCCTGCGGGAACTGGCCGCTCATGCCAATGATCGCAATGGGCTCGCTGATCGCCTGGCTACGACTTGCCAGCGACATGCTGAGCCTGCTTCGCCCACGCACGCGAGCGCGCTCGATCGCAGGCGCCTGCGACGTCGGAGCAACGCCTTTTACAGCGACCAGTTGCGGCGCCAATACTGCCCGATGTTCCCGTTCCAGATACTCGATCAGACCGTCGAGCGTCGGATATTCGAAGAAGATGGTTGGAGCGAGTTCAAGCTTGTACTGCTGGTTTATGGCATTGCCGAGCTCGGTCAGCGTGATCGAATCGAAACCATATTCACTCAAGGTGGTATCGCCGTCGATGTCCTCCGGCTTCACCTTGATCAAGGACGAAACGATAGCCACCAGGGCTTGTTTCAATGACTCCGGCAGGCCGCGTTCTACCGAAGACGGCTCCGGATACGTGGCAACAGTCTGCGCGGATTTGCCCAGCACGACCTGCCGGATGCGATCGGCGTCACCGGCGATCACCATCCGCTGGCTCTGCCCGCTCGCCATCGCCTGCCGTAACGCCAGCACACCACTGTCGCTGGCCAACGCGTGCATCCCCAACTG
>NZ_JBVJLZ010000024.1:0-8819 GCF_055584465.1 Dyella sp. NPDC103356 | reverse complement strand
TACAGCGATGCCGCCGACCAGGTGCAGGAAACCTATAACGCCAGCGGCCAGCTGACATCGCTGAGCGATACCGCGACGGGCGCGAGCTATAGCTTCAGCTACGCCAACGGCCAGCTCAGCCAGATCACTGCCGGCGATGGCGATAGCCTCAGCTTCGACTACAACACCAACGGTCAACTGATCGGCCTGACGATCCAGGAAGTGCCGCCGGGCCAGAGCGTGGCGATCACCCGTCAGCAGGTGAGCTACGGCTACGACGCGTCCGGTCGGTTGAGCACGGTCACCACGCTGCTCGCGTCCGATACCGCCGCCAACAGCGCGAGCTACACCACCACCTACACCTACGACGGCAGCAGCGATCGGGTGGCCTCGGTGACGCAGAGCGACGGCACCACGGTGAGCTACGGTTATACCGAGGATGCCCAGGGTGCGTATCAGGTCACGAGCGTCACCACCGGCACCGGCGCCGATGCGCAGACGATCACGCTGAGCTACGCCGCCGGCAGCACCACGGTGACCGATGCCCTGGGTCGCGCCACCACCTACCAGAGCAACGCCGCCGGCCAACTGGTGGCGGTGTTGCAGCCGACCGTCAACGGCAGCCGTCCGACCACGAGCTACACCTACGATGCCAACGGCAACGTACTGACGATGACCGACCCGCGCGGTGCGGTGACGCGCTACAGCTATGACACCGATGGCAACCTGCTGAGCGTGCAGGACCCGACCGGTCATACGGTGAGCTACATCTACGACGGCAACGACCAGGTCTCCAACCAGACCGTATACACCGTGCCCGCGCAAGGCATCGCCGGGCAGAGCGGTTATGTGGCACCGAGCGGTGCGCAGACGACGTATTACGTGTACGACAACCAGGGTCGGCTGAGTTATGTAATCGACCCGCTGGGGAACGTCACCGAGCACGACTACACCACACAAAACGGTCTCAGCGTGCTGGCGAGTAGCGAGCGCTACGTCGGGGTCACGTATCCGACCGGCAGCCTGGGTCCGTTTGCACCACCGGTATTTGGCGACCTGCAGACCTGGGTCGCCAGTGCCCCGGTGCAGGCGGTGCTGAGCCAGAGTGTACGTACCGACTACAGCTACGACGTGCGTGGCCAGCTCACGCAACAGATCCAGTGGGATCGCCTCAATGGCCAGGGGCAGGGCACGCTCAGCGGCGACACCGGTGCGGTGGTGACCACGTACACCTACAGCGCCCAGGGTCAGCTGCTGCAGACCGGCACGCAGCGCGGTAGCGACCGCGCCACGGTGGAAACGAGCAGTTACACGTATGACGGCCTGGGCCGCGTGCTGAGCACGACCGATCCGCTGGGCAACATCACCACACACAGCTACACCGACGCGACCGATACGCAGATCACGACGCAGGCCAATGGCCTGACGATCACGCAGGTGCGCAACACGGCGGGCCTGTTACTGAGCAGCACACAGTCGGCAACAGGCCTGGCCAGTCGCACCACGACGTACCTCTACGATAGTGCGGGACAGTTGCGCGCAGTCGAAGATGCCGCCGGGGATATCGCCTATCGCTTTTACGATGCGGACGGCCGCCTCGCCGGTACGGTCGATCCCACCGGTGCGGTCGTCGCCTATACCTACGATGCCGATGGCCAGGTGATTGCTACGACAGCGTATGCGACGACGATCAGCGCGAGCGGCTGGGTCAGTGGCGGTGCGTTGAGCGCGAGCCTGCCGAGTGCGTTGCCTGTCCCCACAGCGACGGCCAACGATCGGACGGCGCACACGGTCTACGATGCGGCCGGTCGGGTTGTCGCCACGATCAGTCCGGCCGGCGAGGTCGTCACGACGACCTACGATGGCGACGGTCACGCGGTCAGTACGCGTGCCTATAACCAGCCGCTGAGCGGCAGCGCGTTGACGGCGTTTCTCGCCAGCCCCAACGTGGCAAGCCTACCCACGTCGAGCAGCGATCGCGTCAGCCAGGCCTTCTACGATGCCGACGGCCAGATCATCGCGACCGTCGATGCCGATGGCAACGTCACGCGCACGACCTACGACAGCGCCGGGCGTGTGATCGCCACGACGGCGTATGCGACGCCGGTCACCGTACCGGTCACGACGTTGCCGACACCGGCATCGAACGCCAACGACCAGACCACGCGCACGTATTACAACGATGCGGGCCAGGTCGTCGCACAGATTGATGCGGACGGCTATCTCACCACGATCGCCGACGACGAGACCACCCACACCACGACGACCACGCGCTATGCGCCGGCGTTGACGACGACCCAGCTCGGCGCCCTGACCGGTGCGGAGGGTCTCCCTGCGTTGCTGCTTCTGCTGGGGCCCTCGCCGGCCAGTGAGGTCAGCACCTGCACCTACGATGCGGACGGTCGCAAGCAGACCGAGACCGCCACCGATGGCACGATCACTGCGTACACGTATAACGCGGTCGGTCAACTGACCCAGACCACCGTGACGCCCGTCAGTGGGCAGGGCGCGGCGCGTACCACGAGCGCCACCTACGATGCGTTGGGTGAGCTGTTGACCGCGACCGATGCGACGCAGGCTACGACGACCTACACCTATAACGCCCTCGGCCAGCGCATCACGGCCACGGACGCCTTGGGCAACACGGTGAACAGCTACTACGACACCGACGGTCGCCTGGCGTACACGGTGCAAGGACAGCTGCAGAACGGCGTGCGCAATGCCCTCGGCGCCATCACGGCGTACAGCTATAACGCGTTTGGCCAAGTCAGCAGCACGCGTCAGCTCGCAGCGATGGCGACGTTGACCAGCAGCGGTAGCAGCAGCGGTGCTACCCTCAATCTCACCACCGCCACCCTCGCCGATCTGGCGAACGCTGCCACGGCGTTGGCCAATCCGGCCACCGACCACGTCACCACCACGACCTATACGCTGGACGGCCAGGCGGCCAGCACGATCGATGGCCGTGGCTACCAGAGTGCGTACCAGTACGACGCCTTCGGTGATCTGATCCAGGCCCAGACCCAGCTGAGTGCGCCCGGCAGCGCGCTGAGTGCCGCCAACAGCACCACCACGAGCTACCGCTACGACGCGCGGGGTCAGCGCATCGGCGAGACGGATGGTGTGGGGAGCGCGGTCGCGCGTTCGACCAGTGTGGTCTATGACGCCTTCGGTCGTGTCACGCAAACCACCGACGCCAACGGTAACGTCGTCACGGCCACCTACGATGCGCTGGGCCGGCAGGTCAGCAGCAGCCAGGTGGTGCAGGGTGTCACGCGCAGCACGCAAACCACCTATGACGCCTTCGGGCATGTGCTCACCCAGACCGATGCGCTGGGCCATACCACCACGTATCACTACGATGTCGCCCACCACACCGTCACCGTCACCACGCCCAACGGCGTGACGATGACCACGGTGCAGGATGCCTTCGGCGATACCGTGTCGGTCACCGATGGTGGCGGCCACACCACCACCTCGACGGTCGATGCCGACGGGCGTGTACTCACCGTCACCGATGCGCTCGGCCAGGTCAGCACGAACCAGTACGACGCCGACGGCGAGCTGCTGCAGAGCACCGACGCAAGCGGCCGCGTGGTGAGCTACACCTATGACGCGAACGGCAAGGTGCTCACGCGTACCGTCGACCCGTCGGGTCTGCATCAGGTCACTACCTATGCCTACGATGGTCTCGGCCGCACGTTGAGCGTGACCGATCCGATGGGCAGCGTCACCACGATGAGCTACGACGCCGACGGCGACATGCTCACCCAGGTGCAGGATGCCGGTGGCCTCAACCGCACCACCACCTATACCTATGACGGTGCGGGCCAGACGCTTACGGTGACGGTGGGCAGCGGTGCGAGCGCCACCACGACGCAGTTTATCTACGACAACCTGGAGCGTCTGAGCCAGCAGATCGTCGACCCGTCGGGCCTGCATCAAACCACCACCTACGCGTACGACGGCAACAACAATGTCGTCAGCGTGACCGATGCCAACGGCAACGTGACGCGTGCCCTCTATAACGAAGCCAATCAAAAGGTCGTCACCGTCGACCCGACCGGCGCGGTGACGCTGACCGTCTACGACGCCGATGGCCGTGTGACCGCGACGCGCGGCTACGCGACGCGGCTGTCGAGTACGCAGCTGACCACCCTGAGTGCCACGCCGACGCTGGCGACCCTGCAGGGCTTCAACCTGGCGACGACGAGTCAGGACAGCTACCGGCAAACCGTCTACAACGCCGACGGCCAGGTCGTTTACACCCTGAACGGGGTAGCGCTCAACCCGACGAGCTACACCTATAACGCGGCCGGGCAGGTCACGCAGACGCACCAGTACGTCATCGCGCTGTCCAGCACGGCGATCAGCACCACGGCCACGCCCAGCGACATCGCGGCACTCCTGGTGCCGAGCGCCAACGACATCATCACCACCGCTGCGTACGATGCCGACGGTCAGGCGGTGTACCAGATCGATGGCGCGGGCGACGTCACGCAGACGTTCTACGATGCGGCCGGCCGCGTGACCGGCACGCTGAGTTATGCGACACCGCTGTCGGCGTCGTTGCTGACGAGTCTGGGCAGTGCACCCACGCCGGCGCAGATCGCGGCGGTGGTCACCAGCAGTGTCAACGACCGTCGCACCTATGCCGTCTACGACGGCGCGGGTCGCCCCGCACTCACGATCAATGCCGCCGGTGCGGTGGTGACCACGACCTACGACGCCGACGGCCGCGTCACCAGCACGCATGCCTATGCGACCGCGCTGAGTGCGACGACGCTGGGGAGTCTGGGCAACGCGCCGACGCTGGTACAAGTGACCGCGCTGCTCACGGCCAGCGCGAACGATCCGGTCAGCTACCGCGTCTACGATGCAGCGGGCGACGTGCGCTACACGATCGACCCCAACGGTAACGTCGCCGAGCAGCGCTACGACAGCGCCGGTCGCGTCACCGAAACCCTGGCCTACGCGCATCCGGTCAGCACGGCCGGAGAGACGACGGCGTTGCAACAGGGCGCTGCGCTCGGCTGGCTGAGCGGACAGGTCGGCGGTACGTCGGGCAGCAACAGCGATGCCAGCGCCGAAGCGACGCTGACCCTCTACGACACGGCGGGCCAGGCCCGCTTCGTGGTGCAGCAGAACGCCAACGGCACAACCGGCACGGTGATCGAGCGTCGCTACGATGCCAACGGCAACGTGATCGCGCAGATCCGTTACGGGCAGACGCTGCCGTTGAGCACGAGCGGTGCCTTGAGCGCACAGCTGACCACCGCCAGTGTGACCACAGCGCTGGCCGGCATCACCAATAAACAGACCACCAACGACCTCTACGATGCCGACAATCGGCTGATCTACACGATCAACGCGGCCAACGATGTCGTGCAGACGACGTACGATGCGTTTGGCCGGGTCACGCAGGTGGCGCAGATCGCCAATCCGATCGTGCTGCCGGGTAGCCTGACGCTCGCGACGGTAGCGGCCGCCGTCAGTGCAGCCGGTGGTACCACCGGCGCACGCCTGAGCACGACGACCTACGATTCGCGCGGCGATGTGCTGACCACCGGCGATGCGCTGGGTGTCAACGCCAGCTATACCTACGACGGCCGCGGCCTCAAGACCTCGATGACCAACCGCGACGGCGCGGTATGGCATTACAGCTACGACACCGCCGGTCGCCTGGTGCAGACGCAAAGCCCGGCCGTGACGGTCGGCAGCTACAGCCCGGTCGATGGCTCGTTCCAGACCGCGGCCAACCAGTTTGTCTACACCACCACGGTCTACGACGCCTTCGGTGAGGTGCACAGCGTCAGCCAGGGCTCGGGCAGCAGCGCGAGCACGATCGGCAGCATCACCACCACGACCTACGGCTACGACGCGGCCGGTCATCAGGTGCAGAGCACCAATGCGGTCAACGTCACCACGCGCGTGACCTATAACGCGCTCGGTCAGGCGGTGGTGAGTCAGGATGGCAACGGTCACACCAGCTATCGCAGCTACACCCTCGACGGCCAGTTGGCCTACGCGATCGACGGCAATGGCGACGTCACCGCCTATACGTACGATGCCTACGGCAATCCAACCGGTGCGACGGCGTATGCCACCGCACTCAACACGGCAGCGATCACCGGCTGGAGTGCCGGCCAGCCGCTGAGTCTGGCCCAGGTGCAACAAGGCCTGGTGACGTCCGCCAAGGACCGCACGGTCACCACGGCGTACAACCAGCTCAACCAGGTCACTCAGGTGCAGTCCTCGAGCATCACCTACGATGCCTCGATGGGCGTGCTGAGTGGGGTGAGCGCGACGGGCTCGCCGACCACGACGTATAGCTACGACGCCTACGGCAACGTCACCAGCACGGCGGTGTTGATCCAGGGCGCGATCACCTCGGGCAGTACGACGACGCCGGCGATCTGGGCGACGACTTATACCTATTACGACGCGCTCAATCGCGCCGTGATGGTGGTGACACCCACCGGCGATTACACCGCCCCGCAAGGCTATGTGACGACCACCAGCTACGACACGTTTGGTGACGTCAGCACGGTCACGCAGTATGCCCAGGCCATCAGCTCGGCCGCCCTCACGTCCACGCCGCCGGCCTTGCCGGCGGCGGGCAACGCCACGATCGGCTTTGATCGCACCACGACCTACACCTACGATGCGCTCGGCCGCACGCTCAGCCAGACCGACACCGGCGCGATGGCGTACACCGGCGGCACGCTGGGCCAGCTCGGCGGCAGCTTCAGCAACTACACGGCCAACAACGCCAGCAGCGTCACCAGCACCACGTACGATGGCGAAGGCCGGGTGCTGACACAGACGGTCAATGGCACGACGACCACCACGACCTACGATGCGCTGGGTCGTGTGCTCAGCGTGACCGCGCCCGCGCGCCAGGTGCTGGCGAGCAACTGGCAGACCTTGCTGATCCAGAATCCGAGCTGGGACCTGAGTACCGCGGCGCTGTACATCACGGTCAGCCCGATGACGACCTACGTGTACGACGCCCATGGCAATGCGCTGAGCACGCATGTGGCCAGCGATACGCTGTCGACGCAGACCTGGTCGTACTACGACGCGATCGGCCGGATGATCGAGCAGTTCGACCCGAACGGCATCGCGCACTTTGCGACCTACGACGGCAACAACAACGTCCTCACCCAGAGCTACACGCTGACCAATGCCACGCCAGTCGTGGTCACCACGACGCATACCTACGATGCCGACAACCGTCAGCTGAGTGTGGTCACGCAGCGTGCAGGCACCAGCGCGCCCGACAGCGCGACCTATGTGAAGTACAACGCCTTTGGCGAGGTGATTGCGCAGGGCGACAACGCGACCACCTACGAGCTCACCTACAGCTACGACAACGTCGGCAACCGGATCACCGCACCCAACACCACTAACGGGGCGATGCATACCTTCAGCTACGACCTGGCCGGGCACGAGGTCGTCGATGCCAGCACGGTCACCGGCGGTAGTGCGCAGACCTGGACGCATGACTTCCTGGACCTGTCCGGCCGTGTCGTCACCGAGTACACGCCCACCAGCGTGGCCACCAGCGGCGTCGCCAGCGCAACGCCGGCGACCTACACGTACGATCGCTGGGGCAACGTGCTCAGCCAGGTCGACAACAACGGCAACCGCACGACCTACGAATACGACAGCCAGAACCACCTGATCCAGCAGACCGAGGCGGCGGTGGTTGTGGTCTCGGCCACGGGCGCCTACAGCACGCAGAATCCGGTCAAGTCGTGGTTCTACAACATCGACGGCGAACTGATGGTCACCCGCGATGAGAACGGCAACCTCACCGGCTACGCCTACGATGCGGCGGGCAATCTGCACTTCAAGGAAGACGCGACCACGGCGATCACCTATACCAGTTACGACGCGCTGGGCCGTGCGGTGGCGCAGCAGACGCCGACGGTGCAGACCGTCAACGGCCCGGTCGCGCCGATCAACACCACCACGTACGACAACCTCAGCCAGGTCATTGGGCAGGGCGCCTTCCTGCAGGCGGGGCCGGGCCTGGCGCGCACGCTGCAGTCCGAAGGCAGCTATATGCTCAACAGCCACGGCGATCGCATCCAGAGCACCGATGCGATGGGCAACACCACCCGCATCAGCTACGACAGCCAGCATCGGATCCTGACCAGCACCACGCCGTTGTCGGAGACGACGACGTACGTGTACGACGTCAATGGCCACCTGATCCACCAAGCCTCGGCGGCCGGCTATACGCAGAGCTGGACGTACAACTATGTCGGCCAGATGCTCAGTCACGTCGACGAGAGCGGCGCAACCTATACCTACACCTACGATGCGTCCTCGGGGTTGCTGGTCACCGAGACCAGCAACTGGACCGCGACCGGGCCCAGCGGCTCGACCACCTCGACGCTGAACTTCCAGTACGAGGCCAATGGCGAGATCGCGCAGCTGAGCGAAACCGTCAATGGCGTGGCATCGACCTATGCGTATCAATACGACGCCAACGGCAACGAGACCCGCGAGGTCGACACCACCCAGGACGGCAGCGGCGCCCAGGTAGCGACGCAGACGCTGATCGGCTACGACAGCCACAACCGGTTGCAGGAAGTGACCGAGGAGAACGCCGCCGGCACCGTGGCGAACATGCGCACGGTGTATGTGTATGACGCCGATGGCAACCGTCGTGCGGTGTTTGCGCAGAGTGCGTATGCCAACGGCACCACCGCGGCGACACCGGTCTCCGTGGCCACGGGCGTGCCGACGGTGACTGCCGCGCTGGCCACGCAGACCATCCAGCCGGGCAATGCGGTGAACTACACCGTGCCGGCGACCAGCTTCAGCGA
>NZ_JBVJLZ010000023.1:0-10963 GCF_055584465.1 Dyella sp. NPDC103356 | reverse complement strand
GCCAGGCCGGCCTGCGGCAACGTCTCAACCGTTGGCGCCGATAACCTGATGGGCGTAGGCATTGGCACGAAGGTCCGAACGCTCTGTACGCGCAGATATTTCAGGTCGCTGCGATAGGTCACCGCGCCCGTGTCAGGGTTGCGGATGATCAACCCATAGCCAAATGGGAATTTCAGCGACCCGGCTTGCACGACATCGAAGATGTACCACTTGCCCGCCGCCGGCTGGCTCTGGCAGAAGATGTCGAACGACCAGTTATTCCCCGACTTGGTCGTCTGGATGACCGAGATCGGCCATGTCCCGGTGATGGCCAGGATTGGCGCGGTGGCAACCACATTGATCGTCGTATCGGCGCCGGCGTTTAGGCTATAGGTGCCCGTGGCCAGGAGCGCATGGTTCGGATAATCCGACCCCACCTGCACCGAGTTAGGACCGTTGCGGAATCGCGCTCCAATGGTCATGAGCGAACCCCGTAGATGATCAGCACGACGATCGTTGCCGCCGTCCAGGACAGCACCCCATTGCTGTCGATGCTTGCCGATGGGTAAGTGTCGAGAGGCGTGATTTCCGTGGTTGGGTTGACTACGGCGAACGGCAGGCCCGTCGCGAAGCCGGGGTGTGTGAGCGCGCCGGCGGTGTTTGCGGTGGTGAGTACCGTGCCGAGGATCCGCGTCATAGAGGTAGACGTGTCCAGCAGCACGTCGCCGGTATCCTGCCGGCGAACGCGCAAACCGATAGTCATTAGCTGAGCTGCCCGAGTTCGACGACAAGGACGCCATTGGCCAGGTTCTTCATGCGCATGCCATTGCCGTCGATCGTGTTCGTCATGGCGTCATTAGCGAACTGCATGTAGCCGCCTTGCGACACGCTTCCCTTGTTGATGATCCAGCTGGGTATGGCCGACGAGTTGGTGGACACTGACTGGATCGTCGCGCCGATCTTGGCGTTCGTGATCGTGCCATCGGCAATGAAGGCCGACTTGATGAACACCTGCCCGCCGGTGACGATGAACGGGAATTGCGCGATCGAGGCCGGGTCGTTCGGATCGAAGATCGCGAGCGTCGTCGCGCCGAGCAGGATCTCGGATGTGACCGTGCCACCCGAGGCATCGACGCCAAGTCCGATCGAGGCCGCATAGCGCTGACCGTTGGCCGCTATCTGCGTCTGAATGAAGTAGTTGGCTGATAGCTTCCCGCTGGCATCGGCAGCGGCTTGCGAGCTGACCTGCACGGCCGCCGACATGTCGCCCACGGTCGCCTGGATCAGGTCGACGCGCGAAGCCGTGGCGCTGTCGCCATCCTGGATAAACGACAGCAGCGTCCAGCTGCCTGCGAAGTTGATACCGTCGCCGGCGTATTCGTCAGCGTCGCCGGCCATATCGGGCGTGGCCAGCTGGATCGGCAACTTCACGTTCTGCGCGAGCTGCGTCAGGCCGATCTGGTCCGTCAGGTAGCTCAGGATCGGATCCGCATCGGACGTCGCCTGGCCAAGCACCGGCCCGATCCATGGGCCAGGGTCGTTATTGGTCTTGCTGACCAGCCGAGCCCAAAAGTAGAAGGCGTCGCCAGCCTTCATGTCGCCCTGGATCGTCTCGATGTTGTTCGGGTATGCCGGCGTGCCGTAGAGCTGCGAAGCGTTGAGGTCATTCGTCACGCCGTAACGGATCTCGGTACCGGCCGCGTCCAGCACACCGAAGCCGGTCGGGAATGCCCACAACAGCTGGATGCCGAACATGCGCGAGTTGGCCGTCAGCGACTGCAGCGCGCCAAGCGGCCACGGCTTGCCGTCGACCGTCACCGGATTCTGGTTCCAGCTACCAGGAATGCCGGCGGTGCCGATCGCCCGGGCACGCACGATCCATGCGCCAGCCGGGATCACTGCATCAATCGTGTTGGTCGCACTGATACCCACCGAGCGCCAGGTCACTCCACCATCGAACGACACCTGGAACTCATAGGCGGAAGCACCAGCCACCGGAGCCACGAACAGGTGCACCGTCTGCGTGCCGGGGTTCTGATTGACACCCACGCTACCGACATCCGGAGCGCCGGTGACAGGCGTCAGCAGCGACGGCGAGCCGGGCGACGGGACGGCACTGTCGGTCTCGGCGATGTACACACTTGGTGCGTAATTCACTGCCTTCAGCTCATAGGCGTTACTGCCCTGTGGCGTGCAGCTAAGCATCAGAACGGATTGCGACTGCTGACTTCCTGGTCCGAACTGGAACGCCGTTGGCTCGGCGGAACTGCCATCCGAGATGAACAATGCGGCCTTCTGCTCATCGGTGAGATCCGTGAGCACCATATGGGTCAGATCGGCGCCCTGCACGACCTTGTATGGACCTTGGCCGGAGCCATCCAGCGCGCGTAGGCCGACGAAATGCTGCTGGCCTTCGAACCAGGCCAGCTCCTGGCTGGTTTCCAGAATCATGGTTTCCGGGTCGTAGCTGGCGATTCGGCCCGAGATGCCCCATTGCGGCATGTCGTGGCTGACATCGATGCGATCACCGTATTGCGGGATCAGACCATCAAGTTCCATTTGCCACGTGACGAATTTGCGTTGATCGCGGTTGCAAGCAGACATGTACATGCCCTCGCGGAACGCCTGGTCGCGCGAGGTGCAGCCGGTGAGCTGGATCGACTTCGGGTTGAGCTTCTGGCTACCTGTCAGCGCGCAATCGACGGTCTGCGGCTGCCAGGTGTTCGTGTTGGTGTATTCGACCTGGACGAAGTCCGAGGTATCGAACGTCGGGACCGAGTAGCTGATTTTGAGCGAGTTGGACAGGATCTGGTCGGGGGTAACCAGTAATGTCGCGACGGCTCGCGGTTCGTCGCGGATCAGCTCCACTACGCCGGCGTAATACATCGGCATCGCTCGGCCCACGCGGGCGATCTGCGTCACCGCATCCCAAAGCGTGACCTTTGTGTCGAAGATGCCGTCGTAGGTGTCGCCACGCTCGTCCCACGTCTGGGCGTGCGCCAGCAAGCCCTGCAGGTTGAGGCGCTTATCAGCCCACCCGCGACCATAGGTCGTATTGCGGAAGGCGTCAGCGATGGCCCAGGCCGGATTACGCGTAGCCTGATTGGTCCAGGCGGCACCGTTCCAGACAGGGAGGACGCGCGTGCCGATGATGTTCAATTGCCGCGAGTTGGCGCCACTGATCTGCTCGCCGGCCTTGAGCACCATCGCGATCATCGTGCAGTCGCCATAGGTCAGCTGGCTCGGCAGGAAAGCCTTCATGCCCTGCCAACTGATCTGGTTGACGATCTGGCCATCCTGCTGCTGCGGCGCATTGGCGCGCACGCGCACCTGGTAGCGGCCCGCTGGCACCGAGCAGTTGTACGAGGTGAAGATCGCCTTCTCGACATCCGACCACTTGCTTTCATTGACGATGTCGAACCAGTCGCCGAGCGTGTTGCCTTCGTCATCGATCAGTTGGGCCTGCGCCTGCCACGGGCTGTTGGCCGTCTGTTTCTTGCCGTTGGCGTCATAGCGATACAAGCCACCAGGCCATGCCATATCCAGCACAATCAGGTTGGTTTGCGTCTCCGGCGGGCAGGCGACGAACGGCCCGCTCCAACTACCTCCATCAGCCGGGTATTGAAGCTGGATGCCGGTGACGTCCTGCGAGCTGACGACGTTGTCGGGAAATAGCGTGACCTGGCCGCCCGGCTGGATCACCTCGTACTGCACATCGTCGAAAGACGTGATGTCGGTCTCACCGAGACGGATCTGCTCTATCTGCATCGAGCCCTGAGTGACGACGAATAGCTGGTACAGGTATTGGTCGTTACCGCGATAGTCGGTGTAGGGCTGCGCGGCGAAATCGGGGATGGAACGGAACCGGCCGTATAGCACCGGCATGGATTCCATCAGGCGAGCGGTATTCCCCTGAGCGCCGATGCTGTAGTTGGGACTGCTGTCGCCTCGGTTCTGGCCAGCAGGGGGCTTTGGCGGCGGCATGATCGCGTTGAGCAACGCGTTGCCGACCATGGTCACGGCAGCGGCAGTAACGCCGTAAACGACAGCTCCAAGTGTTGTGGCAGTTGCCGCGCCGACGGTGGCCAGACCTGTCGCCAATACGGCTGCCGCGCCAGCCGTGATGATCGACAGCGCGACGATGGCCAACACCGCCAGGATGCGCGATCCGCCACCGCCACCAGCCGGAGGCTGGGCGATCACGATCAGGACCTCGCCATCCTTTAGGCAACGCTTCCAGTCGGCCGCCAGCAAGAAATCCTTGCCATTGGTTGTAACGACAAACGGCTTTGTGCGGCGCATGCGGCGACCACGGCCAATGATCAAACCTTGCTTGCGCAACTGCGTATCGATGCGCGAACGGCCTTTGACGCCATGGATACGGCGACCGACATGCGGACGAGCCCAGTTCGTGATTTCAACGATCGTCGACTGCATGACTTTCCTTTGGGCAATAAAAAACCCCGCCGGAGCGGGGTTGATCTGAGCGAAAACTTTTATCTATCAGTCAAAGTGGAATACCTGATCCTTTGGACAGGTATCGAACTTAAAGTTATTCATTCCAGGGCTGGCCTCTTCCCATTCGACTCCTGCGCCGGTATATCGAAAACGCCTAAAACCGGTGTAACCGCCAAAACCATTCTTTGCGTTTACATATCCACAGACATCAATGTTTTTTCCAGAGATGAAATATGTGATGTCTCGCCACTGCGCCGAACTTGGGTCCCTCAGCTCTTTTAATACTGCATCCTTGGCTGGTTGCGCGTGATCTGTACAGGCCGCCAACATGGCGATTGCCAGCAATAACCATTCCTTACGCATAATTCCATTCCCCCTCCCATTGAAAGCCCGAAGGTTATCTCAATCGTTAAACCGGATGTACCGACGCCGCGAAAAGCCCATCAGGCGCAGCTTGTGCTCGCGTGTCCAGATCACGCCGATGCCTTCGAGGGCATGTAGGACACCTGCGCCGTCGCAGGTCAGCCAGACGCCGACGTGCGGATGGTCACCGCCACGCAGGATGACCCCGTCGCCGTGGACGGGACGCTCGACCTGTTCCCAAATGCCCGATTCCAGCTTGTCAGCGAACAGCTGACGCATGTCCTGACCGAACGGCAGATCGGGCAGCGCGTGGCCGAAATACGCGCGCTGGCAATGCAGCAGAAGCCCACGGCAATCGTAGGTATCCGGACCATCGGCGCCGAGCTCGTAACGCTTGCCGACGAGGCTGTTGACTTGTTCCGGTGTCATCGAATAAGCCCAGGGAAGGTCTGTGGCAGATAGAACCGATGCGGGAACGACCAGTTGTTCACGTCATCGAGCGTGCAGGTGATCTGAATCTGGAACACGTCAGCATCGATGTCCGACACGTACATGTCGATCGGCGGATCCATTTGCGGCTCGGATAGGTCCGACAGCAGATAGGGTCTATAGATGACCTGGATTACCTTCGGATCGGCCGCTGCCTGCTCGAGCGGGCCCATGATTTCCCGGCCCACGTTATCCAGCGTGAGAATCAGTTGCGGCACATCGCCCTCGGCAAAGCCAGGAAGCTTTACGTCGAACGCTATGGCTGTGAAAAGTACGGTCTCGCCGGGATTCATCGGCGCGTCCGCTTCGAGCGTGGCGCTGATATCGTCATAGCCGAGAACGAGCCGCGCAGGCATAGGATTGCCGTTTTCATCGACGAAAGCGGGGTGAATCAGCTCCAAGGTATCGAAGATGATCTGATCGGCAGGAGCACTGGCATACGCTTCTTTCAGCGCTTGACTATAACCGGCCATTACGGAGTCATCCGTAGTGCCAGGCTTTCCAGCTTGCCTTGAACACTGAATTTGTCAGTGGCACCCGAAACACCGTTGTTCTGATATGACTCCGTGAATCGAGCTCGCACGGAAAACTTGCCGCGGCCGTTGTATAGCGGAACGACAAACCACATGCTCCCCTCGCCGATTTCCTGCTCCCAGAATGTTTCGAAGATCGCGAGCTGTGCGGTGGTGAATAGCCACGTTGCAGCGATATTCTTCGGCGTCGTCAGGAACCGGCGGCGCTGCCTCGCCAGGCCGCCATCCATGTTGGTCCGCGAAAACGGATCGACACCCTTGTAGTTGTAGTCCGATCCGACAAGGATCGCCGGCAGATCCGCCGGCCATACGGGATCTGCCATTACACATTCACTCCATTATTGAGCCCAAATCGACCAGTGAACGCCTTGACCAGCGGTCCCTTGCCTTGGGCAACATTGCCGGCCATCTTCTGCTCGATCATCCCGACAAATATGTCGATCTGTGGATTGCCCTGGCTGTCCTTACTCTGCTGCGCTGTTGCCTTCTGGCCGCTGCCGTCGCCGCTGGTGTAGATGTTCAATGTCATGCTACCGCCATCGGCAGCGATCGTCTGCGATGCGGACGTAGTCGGTGCAGCGCCGCCCGCACCTGCCTGCGCAGCTGGCTGCACATAGCCATCGCTGCCACTAAGCAAATAGGTTCGTGCGCCTGCGCGATACAGCTCGGGCTTACCGCCCTCGGCAACCTCGTAGATGGTGCCTGCCGTGGTCGGGCCACCGGTCGCACGACCTCCACCGAACATGCTGCTCCAATCGGAGCTGCCGAACGACGTGCTGAGTGAGCCTGTGCCGGTATAAGTATCACCACCCAGAACGTTGCTGTCGGTGCCGACGCCGCTGTTGCCAAAATAGCTACCGATGAAGTTGCCTAGCAGCTGGAACAAACCACTCGTCGCCGCCTTGACCTCCATGCGCGCCAAGTCAGCGATGATCGAGTTGGCCAGCGAGGTGAAACTCAGTTTGCCAGTCTGGGCGAACTGCACCAGTGCATCGGACAGCCCCGAGAAGGCATCGTTGAATGCCTGCTCTGTCTGGCTGGCCACGTCCTGTGCGGAACGCTGGTAGTTGTCCAGCGCGCGCTGCGCACCGACGGTCCAATCCGACTGCATGGCATCGCGCTCGGCATAGAACGCCTTCTGCGCGGCAAGCTCCTGGTCCAGAGCCTGCTTGTAGTCGCTGACCTCCTGGTCGTACGTCTGCGGCGTGATCTTGTGCTCGGCCAGCTGCTTACCGGCCTGGGCCTGCAAGTCGTCGTACTGGCGCTGGATCGCGCGCAGGCCTGCAGCGTCCTGGGTGTATTGGCTGCCGCGGCTGAGGCCGGCCAGCGAATCGCTGTTCGCATCGCCCTGCTGCTTCATCAGCCGAGCAATGTTGTCCTGCACGACCGCCATCGCTTCGAGCTGCTTCTGATGCTCCTGGGCAGCCTTCGCCGCATCGCCCTGAGCAACGGCCTCATCGAGGAGGCTTTTAACGTAGTCCTTTTGCGTCGAGCTGAGTTTCAGGTGTCCGGTGGCGATGTCGTTGAGCACCGTGACGCGCAGTTTCTCCGCTGTGGTCAGCTTGTCGTCGCTGGCCGCAGCCTCGGTGTCCTGAGCGATACGGTCTTTGATCGAGGTGACGACGTTGTCGTACGCCTCCTTTTGCTGCTTGGCTGCCTCGATCGCCTGCTGCGCTGCTTTCTTGGCAGCGTCGGCCGCATCCTTCTGGGAAGCGGCCTGGATCGCGGTGGCTGCTGCTGCAGAGAGCGCACCGGTGGCGTCATCGCCCACACCAGGAACGCGTGCCGATTTCATGGCCTGCGCCAGCGCGTACTGCTGCTTCTGGACGTTGTTCATGCCGTCCGTGGCGGCCTGCTGGCTTAGCTTCGTGGCGTCCTGTTGGAACTTGGCAATCGCGTCCTTGACCGTCTGCGTCGCCGTATCGATCTGCGCTGCATTGGCGATGACCGTCATCTTGTAGGTCCACTCGCGCACGCCAGGCGCGCCGAGCTTGTCGGCTTCGGTGAGGAAGTCATTCAACGCCGGCGCGGCCTTGCCCCAGATCGCCTGGGCGGTGTCACCGAACTTCTGGTTCAGTTGATCCTGCGCCGTGGTGAGTTCTTGAACCTTCGGCGCCAGCGCCTGGATGCGGGCCTGCACCAGATCGAGCTGCCGCTGATCGAAGGCATCGGCTGCGGCGTTGCCGCCGTTGCTGGTGGTGCTGTCGCGGGCACTGATCTGCGCGATCAGGTGCTGTTCCTGTGCACGCAGGTTCGCCAGCGCAGCCTGCTGCTGTTGCACCTGCGCGCCCGACGTATCGGTGAAATCGATGGTGGCCTTGATACCCATGGCCGAGCTGAGCTTGCCGTACTCGGTCGTGGCCTTCTGGACGCGTTCGATCAGCGCGTCGAGCGACTTCACCTGCTCGCCAGTTTCCTTCTGAAATTCTTCGGCACGCTGGTTGTACGAGTAGACCGCATAGGCGACGGCACCAATGGCGGCGATAGCCGCACCCCATGGCCCGCCGACCAGGCTCAACGCAAAACTGCCCAAACTGGCTGCGCCGCGGCCGAGCAAGCCGAGCGCGCTGGTAGCGGCAAGTTCACGTTCCGCAACGGCCTGCGCCTCGGCGGCGCCGGTACCGGCAGCACGCGCTTC
This sequence comes from Dyella sp. NPDC103356, assembly GCF_055584465.1. NCBI lineage: Bacteria > Pseudomonadati > Pseudomonadota > Gammaproteobacteria > Lysobacterales > Rhodanobacteraceae > Dyella > Dyella sp. NPDC103356. The sequence goes on along the minus strand of NZ_JBVJLZ010000023.1, from coordinate 2,503 downwards.
GATCAGGCGCATTTCCAGCGCGATCTGCTGTTGCTTCAAGGTGGCCGACGCTGCCACCGCGCCGTCGTATTGCACCTGAGCTTTGTTGTAAGCCGTCAGGGCTGCCTCGGCCTGCGCCGTGGCCACGGCCTCAGCACGAATGTTCGCCGACAGGGTCGCCGCATTGCGGACGTGCGCGAGCGTGGCCTGTGCGGCGGCATCCTCGGCCTCTGCTTTGACGATAGAGGCCTGGGCCGCGTCGCGTGCAGCCAATGCCTGCTGCCGTACGGCCACAACGCCGTCCAGCGCAGCCTCAGTCGCCTTGAGCTGCGTCGCGGCCTCTGCGGCCTGTGCATCGGCAAGGTTGGCAGCCTCGACGGCTGCGGCGCGCGCCTGAGCCTGCTGGCTGACAAGCGCCGTGCCAGCGCTGGCCGCGCCGCCCACGCCGGTACCGACCAGACGTGCAGCCGCCAAACCGCCAGCGACGCCTGCCAAGCCCGCCAGGTTAGACAGGTTGGCAGCCATCGCGCTGATGCTGGCCTCGGCCGCCTGATCGAACAGTCCGCCCGACAGATCGGCTTTCAGCTTGAACCAAGCCGTCGACAGGCGATTGAGCGACGCGTTGATGCCGGTGGCTGCATCGTCGGCGCCCTTGCCGGTCTGCTGCAACGCCTGGATCAGTGCTGGCAGGAAGCGCTGCACCGTCAGGTCGCCACCTTCCAGCAACTGCTGGAACGACTTGCCGGCGAGGTTCGTGCCTTGGGTCATCTGCATGACGGCCTGCTGGAAGCGCGGCACGACACCGGGGATGGCCTGGCCAAGCTGCAGCTGCAACTCCTGCGCCTGGATTTTGCCCTTACCGAAGATCTGCGACAGCGCAAGGATCGCGCTGCCGGTCTGGTCGGAACTGAGGTGCAGGACCGTGGCCGATCGGGCGAGACCATCGAACAGCGCCAGCTGCTGCGACATCGAAATGCCGTTCGCACTGGCCGCCGCCGACATCTGCGAGAAGCCGAGCTCGGCGGTTTTCAGGTCGAGGCCCAGCTTGTTCGCCTCCTCGGCGATCTGGGCATACGCCGTGCCGGCGCTGAGGCTGTCGCCCGTGGCGGCGACAAGCGAGAAATGGATCTGCTGGACAGCACGCTGCGCATCGATGAGCGACTGCACGCCGGTCTTGACCGACTCGAAGCCCACAAAACCGGCAGCAGCTGCATTCAACTGCTTAATGGTGGTCGCAGTAGTCGACACCTGCTGCCGGATCTGCGCCAGCGAATCATTCGACTGGCGTGCAGCCGCCACCATTTCCGAGCGAAAGACAGCCGACGAGCCGATCAAGTCGGCCCGGATCTGGGAGACAGTTGGCACGGTTGCGTCCTAAAGGGTGTTGATGACGAAGTCGCCGAATTCGAGTGGGTCACCGTTGGCGGTGACGTGGCCACCGGTGGCAGTCATGTGCGTGAGCCTTGCGAGCATCCGTTCGAGCCCGGGCGAAACAGGATGCAAGTTGCAGTACGCGATCAGCTCCGACAGCTCGCGCGAGGTGAGCTGCCGGAGCAAGATCGACGGATGGGCTACGCCGAAGCGCTCGCAGAGGTCGAAGAGCTGCCGTCGCCCGGGGCGGCCGCGGAGTTTCCCTCCAGCTCCTTGATGTCGTCCTTGCTGATCGCGTTGAGCTTGCTGGCTTTGGCGAATAGCTTCTGGATCGTCGACGCCGACAAGCTCCCGACAGCGGCAACTTCGTCATCCGTGAACAAACGACGGCCGTCTTCGTCCACCAGGCAACGCACGATCAATCGGGCGCGCGTGTGCTTCGGATTGAACTTCGCCTTACCCTCATCATCCAGGGTGAACTGCTCGCCTTCCCAGGCATCGCGTTCGCTGGCCGACAGTTCCTGCAAACGCACGTCGCCGCCCCATTCCTTGACCGTGACGTCGACATTCTTCTTGCGATCAGCGCCGAGGATCTGGTCTTTCGTGAGTAGCTTCGTCATTACGCGCCGCTCCCACTGCTAGCGCCGACCGCCGGGCCCGTCCATACGATGTTGCGCGGACGGACGGTAACCTGCGCGGTTTCGACAGCGTTGGCACCGTCGGGTAGCGACCAGCCGCCGACTTCGCTCTCGAAGGTGAACACTTCACCCTGGCCGGTGGTACCGCGAAAGAACAGCGTCGGGCGCGGACGCGTGAAGCACGCATCGCGGGCCATGTTCTGGCCGGCGTCATCGATGACGCGCTGGAACTTGATCGTCATGTCCTGGATGTCGTCGAGGCCACCGATGTATTCCTTTTCGGTGGAGTCGTAATTGGTGGCGTCCAGGAACTGAGCGGATCCGGTCGAAAACGGCGTGTCCGACAGCTGGCCGATCTTCGTCCAGGTACCGCCGCTGCCGCCCGCGGTGCTCACCTCCAGCTTACGTAGCTGGGTACTTTTGGCTTTATTGGCCATGGTGGTCTCCAAAAAGAAAAAGCCACCCGGAGGTGGCTTAGAAGGTGCCGCCGAAGCGGCTGAGGTCCCGCGGTTGCG
>NZ_JBVJLZ010000022.1:0-11200 GCF_055584465.1 Dyella sp. NPDC103356 | reverse complement strand
CGGCCATGACCTGACCTTCGCCGTACCCGGGCACGACGACCTGGATCAGATGCTTGCCGGGTTGCCCGTTGAGCGACTGGATCTGTTCCAGCAACGTGCTGGCTGCAGCTTCGTAGCTCCGGGCCACATCCTGGCTCACGTCAAGGGCTACGCAAGTCGCGCCAGGGAAACTCGCTCGCACGAGCTCGGCGGCCGCCGCATCCAAGCCGCACAACATGACCTGCTGGCGAGTGAACTCACTCTTCGTAAAGCCACTGGACGCCACTGGCTGCGTGGTCCATTCCGGCTGCAGCAGCAAGGTCTGGATCGTCTCGTCCGAGATGGCCGGGCGAGTTCTGGTCTCCGGTTCTTCCTGCGTGAGCCCAGTGGCCAACGATCTCAGGCTGAACTGCTTAAAACGCACACATACCTTGCCATGCTCATCGCATAGATCGATATCGAGCCGCTGCACCGTATCGCCTGCCTTGCTGCCAACGCTGCGATGTACGAGCGCCCACATGGTAGCCGCGCATGGTGCCAGTATCTCTAGGGATCCCAGTGCAAAAGGCAACATCAGGGTCGGCGATGCACTGCCCATCTGAAAGCCCCATGTCGCCTGCAGCGCGGCGTCGAGCACGCTCGGGTGCAGCGTGTAACCGGTCGTGGGTGCCGTAGCCGGCAGTGCGATGCGTGCCAGGACCTGATCCGGTCCCACGAACAACTCGTTCAAGCCCCGGAAGGCCGGACCATAATGCAGGCCCATCTGCTCGAATGCCGTGTAGCAAGCTGGGGCATCCGAATGCGCCCGAGTGCATTGCTCCCGCAGCGCAATCAGATCGCGCGTCAAGGCGGTATCCGAACCATCCACGGCGTGGATCAAGATTGCACCCTGGCTGTAAACCCGGATTTCGCCGTTCTCGCCTTCGCTATAGATTTCGAAATGGGCGCCTCCGGTTTCGTCAGGATGCAGCGCGACATGCAGCAGTAGGCCCTCCCCACCGACCATGACAGGGCGCACCCACACCACATCCGTCAGTTCGATCAGCGCCGTTTCTCCAGCCACTTCGCTAGCCGCGCAGCGCGCCATTTCCAGTTGCGCCACGCCCGGCAGCACGCGGTCCCCTTGCACTACGTGGTCGGTCAAAAAGAACTCGTTGCCGCTCAAGCGGGTGCTGAAACGCAAACCCGCCATGTCCGACGTGTTCCGCTGCACCAGTGGATGCAGCGCTACATCCACGCCGGAGGATGGCCTGGATTGAGTCGTTCCGGCTTGGATCCAGTAGCGCTCACGCGCAAAGGGATAGGTAGGCAAGCTGATGCGCCGCGGTTGGCTTGCCCCGTACAGCCGCCGCCAATCGAACGCGAGACCTTTGACCCACAGGTCGAGCAACTTGCCAAACTTGCCCTTGGTAACCCATGCCCCGACCGCAGCGCCAATATCATCGTCACCCGCCAAGGCGTCCAGGGTCTCCTTATTGCGCTTGACCCGGCCACGATAGAGATCGTCGATGATCGGCTCGCCCGTGGCATAAGCGCTCAACTTCTCGCGCAGTTCAGCCAGCGAGCCAACCACCAGGGCGAGTCGTTCTTCCATCGCTTCGCGCCCGACCTGCAGTGTGTAGGCAAGGTCGGCCAGATCGATGGCATTATCCGATGCGATGGCATCCAGCAGCTGCAGCACCTGCTCGCGGAGCCGGTCTTCATGGCGTGCCGATAGCACGATCAGGGCCGGCCCTGTCACCAGCTGCGGCGCCGCGGGGGCAACATACTCCTCGATAACAATATGCGCGTTGGCACCACCCGCACCGAACGAGGAAATGCCGGCGATGCGTGCGCCTTCTCGCGATGGCCTTGGCCACGGTGCGAGCTCCTGCTGCACCACAAAGGGAGTCGCGGCAAAGTCGATGTTCGGATTGAGCACACTAGAATGCAGACTCGGCGCTAACTGGCCGTGCTTGAGCTGCAGCAGCACCTTGGTCAAGCCGGCAATACCGGCCGCGCTCTCGCAGTGCCCGATATTCGACTTGGCCGAGCCGATCGCGCAGAACTGCGTGTCCTGCGTCCAGCCTCGAAACGCCTTGGACAATCCGGCAATCTCGATCGGATCGCCCAGGCTGGTGCCGGTGCCGTGCGCTTCGATGTAGCTGATCGAACGCGCGTCCACGCCACCCTCGCGCAAGGCTCGCTCGATCACCTTGGCCTGAGCATTGGGGTTCGGCACCGTGTAGCCGTTGGTCTTGCCGCCGTGGTTGATGGCGGTGGCCTTGATCACCCCGTAGATATGATCGCCATCGGCAATCGCTTGCGACAGCGGCTTGAGCAAGACCGCACCCACGCCCTCGCCCGGCACATAACCTTCGCCACCTTCACCAAAACTCTCGCAGCGGCCCTTGCCCGAGATGAACTTGCCCTGGGCCAGCATCAGGTATTTGTTCGGATGCACCGACACGTTCACGCCACCGGCGACCGCCACGGTGCAGTCGCCGCGTTGCAGACTCCGGCACGCCAGATGGATCGCCGTCAGCGACGACGAGCACATGGTATCCAGCGCCAGGCTGGGTCCATGGAAGTTGCAGAAATAGGAAATGCGATTAGCAATCGACGCAGGACTGCCGGCAATGGCGAGCTGCCTTCCTTGCGCCTGCTCCTGCGCCCCGTAGAGCTGGTACTCCTCATACATCACACCGACAAATACGCCAACGCCACCTTCTTCGGCCACGTTATCGCGGGTGTAGCCGGCATCCTCCAGCGTGGCATGCACGCACTCCAGGAACAGCCGCTCCTGCGGGTCCATCAGCTCCGCTTCGCGCGGCGAGATATTAAAGAACAGCGGATCGAACAGATCGACGCCGTCGATAAAACCGCCCCACTTGCTGTACGTCTTGCCGGCCTTGCTGCGATCGGCGTCATAGTAGAGCTCGTGATCCCAGCGTTCGGAAGGAATCTCAGTAATGCTGTCCCTGCCCTGGCTCAGATTGGCCCAGAATTGTTCGAGATTGGCAGCCTGCGGATAACGCCCTGCCAAGCCAATGATCGCGATCTCATCGGTTCCCGATGAGGCATGGCGCAGATCAAAGCCCGAGCGACGGCGCAGGATCGACGCCGACGCCACCTCGTCATGTGGCCTTTCCACGGCAGCGGGCGTGACGCCGATGGATTTGTCGCCAAGCAGATTCACCAGTTCGGCATAGTGACTTTGCAGGAAATAGTCGGCCAGCGAAGCGATGCTTTGATACTCGTAGAACAACGTCTTCGATAATGCGCCGAATGTCTTTTCCAGCTTGATCGTCAGGTCCAATACCATGACGGAATCGATGCCATAGACCTCCAGCGGCACATTCGCATCGATTCTTTGTGCCGGCAACTTGAGCGTGCCCGACAACAGACGCACCAGGTGACGGACCGTCTTATCGCGCATGTCCTCGACGACCGGCGCCACATGCTCCGACGCGACAACAACGTTTGGTGATGTCGTCGGCTGCTCTTTCAACAGCGAGGTCTTCAATTGCTCCAGCTTGCCTTCGGCGACCAGCACCTGCGGCAGTCCGCTCGACAAGGCCTGCACCAATGCCGCGCAACCACTGGCATTGCGCAACGGCACCATGCCGATCTCGTCCAGCAAATACTGGCGCGTACTGGCCGGGACTTGCATGCCGCCTTCTTCCCACAGCGGCCAATTGATCGACAGCGTGCATCCGCGACGCAAACCCTGGGACACAAGCGCGCCACGGTAGTGCGCGAAGGCATCCATGAACCCGTTCGCCGCAGCGTAATCGGCCTGCCCTACGTTGCCGAGTGCACTGGCAACCGACGAGAAGCAAACAAAGCAATCGAGCGCCAGATCCTGACTCGCCTCATCCAGATGAAGCGCGCCGGCGACCTTGGCGCGCAATACCGCGTGCAGCTCTTCCGGGGTCTTCCTGATGATAAAGCTGTCGCGCAGGACGCCGGCGCTATGGACGATGCCCTGCAATCCACCGAATGTCCGGACAATGCTGCCGATCAATTGCATCACGGCATCGCGATCGCTCACGTCGAGCTGACGGTACTGGACCGTCGCGCCCAGGGATTCAAGCTCGCTCAGCTTGACTTGCGTTGCTTGCGTCAACACCGAGCGTCCCGTCAGGATCAGCGTTGCGCCTGCAGCGCACTGCGCGATCTCGCGCGCAAAGATCAAGCCCAGACCGCCTGCCCCGCCGGTAATCAGATATACGCCGTGCGCTTTCCAGGGCGAGCCTGCATCGCTCGAACCGGCCAGCTCGGCCCAGCCGTTCACCTGGCGATGGCCTTCCACGTAACGCACGTCCGACGCATCCGCGTAGCGGTTCTCAAGTAGCGCCTGTACTGCGTCCTGGCCAGGCTCGATACGAACGAGCTGTCCGACAATGAGTGGATTTTCCAGCTGCGCCGTACGCAGCATGCCGCCCAGGCCTGCCATAAGCTGCGCGGCACCCTGGTTCGGCACGAGCAGCTGGATCAGATGGCGTCCCGGTTGAGAGCTCAGTGCCTGAACCTGCTGCAGCAACTGGCCGGCTGCCGATTCGTAGCATTTCGCCAGGTCCTGGTCCACGGCGAGCGTCAGGCAGGTAGCTCCCGGCATACGTTCCGTATCTATCGCATCGACGCCACACGACATCACCAGATGCCCCGCATAGTCCACGGGGCGACCGTTCACGGCAGGCCGGGTTTCCCATACAGGACTTGCCAACAGGGTTTGCCAGGCGGTGGCGGGTTCGGCGATTGCCGTCGATGCTCTCAACCCAAGCCGAGTAAAGCGCACGCATACCGTGCCGGCTTCATCGCAGAGATCGATATCGAGCGATTGCAACGGATCATCCGTTGCCTGGCTGGAGCCAAGGCGAACTATCGCCCACATGTTGGCGGCGCAAGGTGCAAACAATTCCAGCGACGCCAGCGACACAGGTAGCAACAACGCAGGTTTCGCATCGTCAACCATGCGCACCAAGCCGATGGAAGCCTGCAATGCGGCATCCAGCAAGCTTGGATGCAATGCGTAACCTTCCATACGCATTGCAGCCGGCAGCGTGATTCGTGCGAGGACCTGACCCTGCCCCACGAACAGCTCGCTCAGGCCCTGGAAAGCCGGGCCATAATGCAAGCCGGACTGCTCGAACAACGCATAGCATTGCTCGGCACTCAGATGGGCTTGACTGCATTGCTGACGCAGGACGACAAGATCGTGCACCGCCGTCGTGTGCGGCTCGCTATCTGCAAAGGCCAGCAACGAGCCTTGACTGTAGATCAGATTCTCGTCTTCCGATGCCTCGCGATATAGCTCGAAATGAATATCGCCATCTTGTCCTGGTGCCAGCGCGATGTGCAGGTCGAGCCCATCGGCACCGATCGTCACGGGCCGGACCCAGGCGATATCTTTGAACCGCAGTTCGCAATGCCCATCGATCGCCTCGCTGGCCGCGCGGTGCACCATCTCCAGTTGCGCGACGCCCGGCAGCAGGCGAACACCCCGCACGACGTGATCGGCGAAAAAGAACTCGTCGCCGCTGAAGCGGGAGCTGAAACGCTGCAACGAAAAGCTCGATGTATTGCGATGTAAAAGCGGATGAAGCGTGCCGCCGGACATAAGGCCCGCCCCATGCGAAACGGATGCTTCTATCCAATAGCGCTCACGAGCAAACGGATACGTCGGCAGGCTGATGCGGCGGGGTCGATCGCCGCCATACAGTCGATGCCAGTCGAACGTCAGGCCCTTGGCCCAAAGATCGATCAGCTTGCCGAGCTTGCCCTTGGTTACCCATGCCTCGGCCATCGCGGCCGTGTCTTCATCGCCGGCCAGGGCCGCGAGGGTCTCCTTGTTGCGCCGAACCTGTCCGCGATACACGTCCTCGATGCTTGCATCGCCAGCGGCGTACGCATCCAGTTTCTCGCTCAACTCGGCCAATGAGCCGACCATCAGGCCCAACCGCTCCTCCATGGCTTCGCGCCCGACCTGCAAGGTATAGGCCAGGTCGACCAGTGCGATCCCCGACTCGGCATGCGACGCAAGGAATGAGCGCAACGCATGCACCTGCTCACGCAAGCGATCCTCGTCACGGGCCGACAACACGACGACAACGGGGTTGTTCGAGGCAACTGGCCTTGCTGTCGGCGCAACATATTCCTCGATCACGATATGTGCGTTGGCGCCGCCCGCACCGAACGAGGAGATGCCGGCAATGCGTGTGCTTTCTGGCGTCGGCTTCGGCCAGGGAGCGAGCTCCTGCTGCACCACAAAGGGGGTACCGGCAAAGTCGATGTTCGGATTGAGCACGCTCGAATGCAGGCTCGGCGCCAACTGGCCGTGCTTCATCTGCAGCAATACCTTGGTCACGCCAGCAATACCCGCTGCGCTTTCGCAGTGCCCGATATTCGACTTGGCCGAACCGATCGCGCAGAACTGCTTGTCCTGCGTCCACTGTCCAAATGCTTTGCTTAGCCCGGCAATCTCGATCGGGTCGCCCAGGCTAGTGCCGGTGCCATGGGCTTCGATATAGCTCACCGCCCGGGCGTCGATACCACCTTCGCGCAATGCGCGCTCGATCACCTTGGCCTGTGCGTTCGGGTTTGGCACCGTGTAGCCGTTGGTCTTGCCGCCATGATTGATCGCAGTGGCTTTGATCACCCCGTAGATATGGTCGCCATCGGCGATCGCCTGCGACAGCGGCTTAAGCAGCACCGCGCCCACACCCTCACCTGGTACGTAGCCTTCGCCGCCTTCGCCAAAACTCTCGCAGCGGCCCTTGCCGGAAATGAACTTGCCCTGGGCCAGCATCAGGTACTTGTTCGGATGCACCGACACATTCACGCCACCGGCGATCGCTACGGCGCAGCCGCCGCGTTGCAAGCTCTGGCACGCCAGGTGGATCGCCGTCAGCGACGACGAACACATGGTGTCCAAGGCCATGCTTGGGCCATTGAAATTGCAGAAGTACGACACGCGATTGGCGATCGATGCCGGATGGCCCGGTACGGCTAGCGCATGCCCTCTGGCCTGCTCCTGGGCGCCGTAAAGCTGGTATTCCTCATACATCACACCGACGAACACGCCGACGCTGCCGTCTTCGGCTACGTTATCGCGGGTGTAGCCGGCATCCTCCAGCGTGGCATGCACGCATTCCAGGAACAGCCGTTCCTGCGGATCCATCAGCTCCGCTTCGCGTGGCGAGATATTGAAGAACAGCGGATCGAACAGGTCGACGCCGTCGATAAAGCCGCCCCATTTGCCGTACGTCTTGCCCGGCCTGGTGCGGTCCTGATCGTAGTACAGCGTGTGATCCCAGCGCTCGGCGGGAATCTCGGTGATGCTGTCCTTGCCCTGGCTCAGGTTGGCCCAGAACTGTTCGAGGTTGGCGGCCTGCGGGTATCGGCCTGCCACACCGATAATGGCGATCTCGCCGATAGCAGAGCCCGCATCTCCCTTGCGTTGATTGCGCGCCTCGTAACCCGAGCGACGGCTGTTCCCCGGGGTAACGGACTTGTCGGTCCTGGTGACGGAAGGCACCGACACAGCCGCGGCGACAGCCCGCTTCTCTCCCAGCACGGTCAACATGGCAGCGCGGTGATGCTGGAGAAAGTAGTCGCTCAGCGCAGCAATCGTCTGATACTCGAAGAACAATGTCTTAGGCAGCGGGCCGAACTGCTTTTCCAGCGTACGCGTGAGATCCAGCACCAGCAGGGAGTCGATACCGAAACTTTCCATTTGCGCCAGCGGATCGATCCGATGCGCAGGCAGCTTCAGCGTCGCCGACAACAGACGCACGAAATAACGAGTGGCCCTTTCTTCAATACCGTCCGAATCACGGCTCGCCACCGTCGCTTGCTCATCCGCCTGCGATAGCGGCACACGCTGATGCATCGAATCAACCCGGCCTGCCGATTCCTCGGAATCCGCGTCATGGGCCACGCCACCGTTCGGCGGCGCGGCGGGAGACTTCAGGCCAAGGCCCTTGAATCGCAGGCACACCATGCCGTTGTCATCGCAAAGGTCGATATCGGCCGTGCGCACCGCATCACTGCTTGCGCGGCCATGGCTGGGGCGAACAACCACCCACATGTGGCTCGTGCAGGGCGCGAGCACATCCAGCGCATCCAGTGTGAAGGGCAACATCAACTTCAGGTCGCCCGCAGACACGCCCATTTGTAAACCGATCGACGCTTGCAGCGCGGCATCGAGCAGGCTCGGATGCAGTGCGTAGCGATCTTTCGTCGCCTGCAACGAGAGCGGCAATATGATGCGCGCCAATGCCAGCCGCTCGCCGACGAACAGCTCGCTCAAACCCTGGAATCCGCTCCCATAACGCAATCCGAGCGCATCGAACGCTGCATAGCACTGCTCGGCACTCCATGTCTCCTGCGTGCATTGTTCACGGAGTTCCGCCAGATCGTGCGTTGCCGGAGTGTCGTCGTCGATGATTTCCGTCACTACGCCGTGACCGTGAACGATCTCGCCATCCTCGGCTCTTGTATGGATTTGATAGCCGACATCGCCGTTCTCTTCCGGGAATAGCGAGACATGCAACTCCACGCCATCGCCGTCGACAACGACCGGACGTGTCCATACGATGTCCTTCAGATGCAGCTTGCCGGCATCGCCGATTACTTCATTTACCGCAGCACGAGCCATTTCCAGCTGAGCCACGCCCGGCAAGACACGGTTATCCAGCACCACATGATCGGCAAAGAAAAACTCGCCTCCATCAAAACGCGTACTGAAGCGCGGCCCGGACAGATTCGATGAATTGCGCTGAAGCAATGGGTGTAACGCCACGGCACGCAATGGACTGTCCACGTCCGGCACCCAATAGCGTTCCCTGGCAAACGGATAGGTCGGCAAGCTGATTCGGTGCGGCGTCTGGTTGGCATAAAGGCGGCGCCAATCGAACGTGTGCCCCTTTACCCACGCGTCGAGCAGCTTGTCCAGCGCGCCCTTCTCGAGCCAACTCTGGATGGTATGGGCCATCTCGTCATCGTCCGCGAATGCAGCCGTTGCGTCCCTGCGGCGCTTGATCTGACCACGATAGATATTGGGCGCATCACTATTTGCGAGACAACGCGTCAGCTTGTCGCGCAATACGTCGATCGAGTCGGCGACGAAACCCAGACGCTCTTCCATGGCCTCACGGCCGATTTGCAACGTATAGGCCAGATCGGCCAATGCCATCTCCGACGCCGCTTGCGGGGCCGACACCACACTCAGCAGTTGCTGCACCTGCTCACGCAAGCGTTCTTCATTGCGCGCCGACAGCACCACCGCGACCGGCCCGGTAGTCGCTGAGGGTGCCGCCGCCGACGGAACATATTCCTCCAGCACGACGTGCGCATTCACGCCACCAAAGCCGAATGAGCTCACGCCGGCACGGCGTGGCAGGGGTTGCCCGTGGGCATCGCGCGCCGCCGCCCATTCGCGCGCCGACTGCACCACATAAAAGGGGCTGCCCTTCAGATCGATATACGGATTGAGCGTATCGCTGTGCAGGCTCTTTACCAGCGTCCGGTGCTTCATCTGCAACAGCACCTTGATGACGCCCGCCACGCCCGCAGCCAGCTCCAGATGACCGATATTGGTCTTGACCGAACCCAGGCCGCAATGGGGTGCCACGACCTCATCCGGCCCCGTGGCCGCGTAGAGTTCCTTGAAGGCCGCCTTCAGGCCGTTGATTTCCACCGGATCGCCCAACGGCGTACCGGTACCGTGCGCTTCGATATATGTGACGGTCCGCGGATCGATGCCGGCCTGCTGATAGGCATGTCGAATGACCGCGGCCTGCGCTTTCGGATTAGGTGCGGTCAACGAATTGGCGCGTCCGCCATGATTCTCGGCGGTACCGCGTATCAGGCCGTAGATATGGTCGCCGTCGCGCTCGGCGTGGGAGAGTTTCTTCAACACCAGCATCGCGACGCCTTCGCCGCGCACGTAACCGTTGGCTTCGCTGGAGAAGGTCTTGCAGCGCCCGTCTTCGCTCAGCATGCCCGCCTTGTTGAAGCTGACATGCAGATCCGGGTTGACGATGGTGTTCACGCCGCCGGCAATGGCTATGCCGCAATCACCGCGTTCGATGGCGAGTATGGCTCGCCGCAATGCGATCAAGGAACTCGAGCAGGCTGTTTCTACCGGCTCGCTTGGGCCGTGGAAATCGAGAAAATAACTCATCCGGTTGGGGCCTACCGAGGCCACTGCACCGGTCGAGGAATACCCTTCGATCGCTATCTGAGCACGACTGATCAGATGGCTATAACCGGTCGGCATCGTGCCGACGTAGATCGCCGTATCGCTACCCGATAGCGTCGACCCGGCGTAGCCGGCATCTTCCAGCGCCTTCCAGATATGGATCATCATCAGGCGCTGCTGCGGGTCCATCAGCTCCGCTTCCTTCGGCGAAATGCCGAAGAACATCGGGTCGAACTCGCCCACGCCGTCGATGAAGCCGCCTTGTGTGATGTTGGTCTTGTTGTCCTCCTGCGCCGGATCGCCGTACCAGGTACGCCAATCCCAGCGATCGTTCGGGATGTCGCTGATGCAATCCTTGCCCTCGAGCAGGTTGCGCCAGAAAGCATCGATATCCTGCGCCTGCGGGAACTGCCCGCTCATGCCGATAATCGCGACCGGCTCGCTGGTCACCGTCTCACGATGTGCCACCGCTGCACCGAAACGTCCGCGTGCACGTTGCCGGATACGATCGAATGCTGGCAGCGTCACGGCGGGCGCCGCTTCAACTACCTTGACTGCGTCACTGTGCGTGGCAAATCGCGGAACGAGCACCGCCCGATGCTCGCTGGCCAGATAGCTCGTCAGACCATCCAGCGTCGGAAATTCAAAGAAGATCGTCGGCGCAAGTTCCAGCTTGTATTGCCGGTTCAGAGCATTACCGAACTCGGTCAACGTGATCGAATCGAAACCGTATTCGCTCAAGGCGGTATCGCCGTCGATGTCTTCCGGCTTCACCTTGATCAGGGCCGATACCATCCCTATCAATTCACGCCTTAGCTGCTGTTGCAACGAGCGATCGCTCTGGCCTGTTGTCGTTGAGTCTTCGTCGAAAGCTTTCATCGGCGCGGCGGCGGCTGGCTTTGACTTTCCCAACATCGTTTGCCGGATACGCGCCGCATCGCCGGCGATCACCATCCGCTGGCTCTGCCCGCTCGCCATCGCCTGCCGTAACGCCAGCACACCACTGTCGCTGGCCAACGCGTGCATCCCCAACTG
>NZ_JBVJLZ010000021.1:0-11448 GCF_055584465.1 Dyella sp. NPDC103356 | reverse complement strand
GGCAGGCCATACCGACGATGGCGATATCGCCTCGATCGACACGGGGATCGCCAACCTCCTCACCAACGGCCTGCGACGGGATTTCCTGAGGCGGAATCTGACGGTCGTTCATGATCGTACCTATCCTGTGGTGTGTTCTTCGGACACTGCTTGCATCGATCTTGCGGTAGCCGGCTTTGTTCATCGGCCAAAAGGGCGAATCGGAGCGGAGCTATCGATTTTTCGACTTTTTCTTATGTGTGAGATCGTCGGTCTAGACATCGCCGCCCATTGCGTACACAGCTCCGTATCGTCGCCAGATGGAGACATGAGTTGGGGCGATTGAACCGGCGTATAGCCCGCACTTCAGTGACGTCGCTATCGCCGCGGCAAAAGACCTACATGCCGCCTCGCCGTTGCGAGCCGATTGTCTGCTTACTACATGGCAGAGATGATTCGTACCGCGCTCTGAATGCCGCGACGGAGGGGCTTGTGCCTGATAAAGGTGCGCAATGAAGAGCCTGACGGCTGCTTTCACCTTGTGCAGAAAAGAGCGTGCTATCGCCGATGACGGCGTAGCTGCGACTGCTGCGGGGGACGGCGGCGTTACGGCGGCTCAGTCGGATACGACGCGACTGTTCGCACTGCCGTTGTATACAGCGCGGCCGCCTGAAAGCTGCGGACGCATCAATCCCAGTGTTCTCCATGTACCCCTCGCCCTGAGTTGCCACCCGGCATCGCTCATCGCCTCGAAAGCAATGATTTCGTTATCTATCTGCCGTTGTACGGACCGACAAAAATGGCTCCGGTCACGTATGGAACCCGCAGATAGTTCCATGCCACAGCGAGTCCCCTTTCTCGCCGTCCCTATACTTCGAATAATGCGGGTCTATTTGTCAATAAGCAAAAACTTGCGCCACATCGCAATATTTTGCCAACCCCTACTCAGAGGTTAATCCCTGCCACGGCAGGCACCCGTGGCCGCATGCTTGGCTTAACTCTCAAGTTCTGGCTTGTGCCAGCACGATCGCGTTCTGGCGATGCTTTACCGCGAACCATATTCGCCAGAAATACAGTGCGCCAATGATGGCCTCGAAGGTCGAGCCGATAACCCAGCTAGTCGGAAGGAAATCCGCATTACCAACATGCCGCATCGTCGTCATGTAGATCGTCGGGATGCTGAGTACCCACATCAGGATCAACCGCGTAACGAAGAGAAACCTGGTCAAGCCAAAGGCTTCCAATACCGCCGAACCCGTCATCGAAAACGCAAACGCCAGCGAATACGTCCAAAGTATCTGCGATGTGGCGATAGATGCCCGCCTTATCTCTTCCGGCTTGTCACTCAAGCCGAAAGGATCGAGTAGCAGGCCCGGCGTCGCTATCTGGAAGAACGAAATCACCACGACATATGTGAGCTCGATCGCCAGCGTTGCGAAGATTATCTTCGGTATCTGTGGGTAATCGTTTTCGCCGAGCGCATTTCCGCATAACACGCTGCATCCGATACTCAGACCAATCAGCGGAATGATACCGATGTAATTCACCGTCAAGTTGACGTTGTTGGCTGCGAGGGCAATCGCTCCGAGCCCCGCAATGATCCAGATGAAGGCCGCATTCCCAAGATTGGAAAGGCCGGTGGATATACCCAGGTTGAAGCCTTTGATGATACGCGGAAGCACGTCCGTCAACGTGAGGCCATTGCGCTTGAGTACCACGCCTTTCAAATTGCTCCAGACATCGCGTGGCACGTAGGCCAGATAGCAGACCAGAATCGCCAGGGTGCCGAGCAGGGTTCCGATGGCCGAGCCGCGCATGCCCAGTTCAGGCAAGCCGAATTTGCCAAACACCAGACCGATCGTCATGAAGATCACCACCGCCTGGCCGATCAGCCCGGCGATCAACGTGATGCGCGTTTTACCGATGCCATTGAAATAGGAAGAGAACGCCATGTTCAAGGTCATGGCGCTGCCAAAGTACGCCGACCAGTAAAGGAACTGCGACTCCAGCCGGGTGACGGATGGCGGCCGGTGACTCAGGAAGGGAATCTGCTCGAGAAGCGGCGCCAACAACAATAAGATGACCGCGAAGGCGACACCGACCACGATGCCGATCGCCGCCTGGTACGCCGCCTCACCCTGTCCGGATCGCCCATACGCCTGCGCTACGCATGACCGCGAGAACCCGACTACGGCGGTGAAAAAGCCCACGATTGCCATCGCGGTATAAATAGCCGGACCGGAGGCAGCCAACGAATCGATCGAATATCTCGCCAGGCAGATTCGGTCGACAAGCAGCATGATCATGTTGCCTACCATTGAACCCATCAACGGCATGGACACGTTCAAGATTTTCTTGGCTATTCGAAAATCGAAGCCAACGCTAGTGGGGTTCAATGCGATGTCCCATGAGATGCCACGGTTGTCAGGTGCGAAGCTTGATGCGGACTGGGAGAGCGCTGGGCCCCATAAAGAAGTTCATGATCTGCTCGACCGGAGGCGCCTTGGGGTCCAACTCCAATTCAAAATTGCGCATGATCATCGACACCACGACCTTGATTTCGGTCAGGGCGAGGAAACGACCGGGACAAAGGCGCGAGCCGCCACCGAATGGAAAGATCTTGCGTGCGGGATCATCGTCTCTGGCCGGTTTGTGCTCGAAGATCCAGCGCTCCGGCTTGAATGCCTCGTTTTGCGGGAACTGATCCTCGTCCAGGCCCTCGCCGATGGTCGATACGATGATTGCCGAGTCCTTCGGAATAAACGTGTCGGCAACCACGCAGTCGGCGTTGCTGCCAAGTCCAATGAACGGCGCAACCGACCTTAGCCGCTGGGTCTCGTTGTGCGCAGCCTCCAGATACGGGAACTGCTTCATGAGCTCCCATTCACGCGCCAGCGGAGCGTCACCCAGCACGGCATCGGCTTCTGCCGCCAATGCGGCCGCGGCCGCGGGGTTCTGCGACAGTAGATTGATCATCCAGGCAATCGTGTTGGCCGTCGTGTCTTCACCGCCGATTACGCTAAGGATGGCGTTGCTGACCAGTTCCTGGTCGGTGAAATCCGAATCGGGATTGTCGCTCGCCGCAATCATCGCCTCCAGCATATTGCTCGGCTTTTGTTGCAGATGTGGCTGCTGTTTCATGCGCTCGCGCGCGTTCCGGATGAACGCCGTCACCGACTGCTCGACTTCAGCCGCGGACCTGTCGGCCGCGTGATCGACCGGCAACTTGAAGTAGCGCCAGTAAGGCAGCAGTGCCCCGTTACGACTGCCCAGGCGCCTGAACAGATTATCGATATTGCGTTGCAACTGATTGTCATCATCGTTGACCGCATCGATGTCATGCCCCATCGCGATGCCTACGATAATGTCCAATGCCAGCGCCTTTAGGTCGCGACGCAGATTGACAGGCTTGCCGTCAGCCAGCGCGGCCTTCCAGCGCAGCAGCATGCGTTCGGTCATAAACACCATCGTGGGGAAGAAATTCCTGATGACCTCGGCGTTGAGCCCGCCCATCACCAGCTTGCGCTGCTTGCGCCATTCCTCACCCTCGGCGGTAATGACGCCGCTGATGTTCAGTTCGTTCATGACCGTCTTGAGACCTCGGCTACGTCTGAAGCTGTCGGGGCGCTCTCGTAGCAGGTTATTGACAGATTCACGGTCGGACACGACGACAATCGGATAGCCCAGGACCGTCATACGAAAGATCGGGCCGAATTCCCGAATCCATTTCGCCAGTGTCAGGTGCAGCTGATGCCCACGCGTTTGCAGCAGGTTCCCCAGGAATGGCTGCCCCTTGGGGCCGGGCAAGTCTGCAATCGTACGCGTGTACTTGAGTTCTTCCGTGTTCTCCAGATCCGATTCAGGGACTAATGTATTTGAATCCATGATGGCTTTCCCGAATGTAAGTGTCGATATCAACCGTTTTGATGCCGGCTATTTTCCGACAACCGATAGTTCGTCGTTTGGCACGTGATGCTTGAGCCTGCTCGACAATTCGCGTGCAAGCTTTTCAATGTAAGGCGGCTTAACGATCGATAGGTGGTTACCGCCGACAGTCACCACTTCAACGCGCGCTCCTGGCTGATCTCGCCAGCCCAAGGCGGGATCTTCTCCCGCGGTGCGATCCGTGGCGAAGAAAGTCAGCGTCGCCGCGACGGATGGCGCCTGATAAGCACAGGCTGCGTTTGCACCGGCTTGATAGACCGCCAGTATCCGCCTCATCAGTTCCATGTCGAGTTGCGCGGGAAGCAAGGCATGGTGTTGAGCCGCCGAAAGCATGGCATCGATGTCGTTGCTCTGGGCGAATGCGATCAGTTTGTCATATGCAGGATGTTGGCGTGCATCGGCCACGCCTGGGTGCTGATCGACAATCCAGTTCAGCAACGCAGTGCACTCATTAATTTCCGCGACGTTTTGTGTTCGCCAATGAGCCTGCAAGAACGGGGCACTACCTGTATCGATCATGCCGACGAAGTTGACGGTCTCGCCCATCGCAAGCAGTTGATGGGCGATCTCATACGCAATCATGCCGCCCAGCGACCAGCCGGCGATGAGATATGGGCCCGAGGCCTGCACCTGCCGAATGGCATCCAGGTAAGTCCGCGCCATGTCGACGATGCTTGCCTGTGGCGTTTCGCCCGCGGCGATGCCACTTGCTGCCAGGGCATACACCGGCTGATCGGCATCCAGATGCCGTGCCAGGTCGAACGCGTACTGGACCTCACCACCAATAGGGTGAATCAGGAACAGTGGCGTCGCGTGGCCGTGGGACCGAATAGGCACCAGGTTCGGATGCCGGGACGGCGGCTTGCTTGCATCGACAAACGCTGCCAGTGCGCCCAGCGTCGGATGAGTAAATAGATGACGCAGTTCCAGATCGATGCCCGCCCGCTTGCGCAACTGAGACACCAGCTGCACCGCCAGCAAGGAGTGTCCACCGAGCCGGAAGAAATCATCGGACACGCTGATCTGCTTCACCTTCAGCACATCGAGCCAGATATCGGCAATGATCTGCTCGGTCGGCGTCCGTGGGGCGAGATGGACGGCATCGCTTTGCGTCAGATCCGGCACCGGTAGCGCCTTGCGATCCACCTTGCCGTTTACCGTAAGCGGCAGCGCCTCCAGGATCACATAGCTGCTGGGCAGCATGTAGTCCGGTAGCCGTTGTGCCAGGCCGGTGCGATAGGCTGCTACCTGCCCGCGGCCCTGCGACGGCACCACGTACGCCACCAGTCGCTTCTCGCCCGGGATGTCTTCACGCAACATCACCGTCGCTGCCTGCACGTCGGCCAGGGCTGCCAGCTGCTGCTCGATCTCGCCCAGCTCGATTCGGAAGCCGCGCAGCTTGACCTGATCGTCGCCACGACCCAGGAACTCCAGCTCGCCATCGGCCCGGTAACGCACCAGATCGCCTGTGCGATAGAGACGCGCTCCGGACCTGTCCGTGAACGGATCAGCGACGAAACGCTCTTCGGTGAGCGATGCGCGACCGAGGTAACCCAGCGCCACACCATCGCCACCGATATACAGCTCGCCCACGCTGCCCATCGGCTGCAACTGCATGCCCTCACCCAGCACATACAACTGGGTATTGCCGATCGCCCGACCGATCGGTGCCGCGACACCCTCCAGTGTCTCCAGCACCGCCGCGTCCGAGAGCGACCAAATGCTGCAGCCCACGGTCGCCTCGGTCGGGCCGTACTCGTTCACGAAGGTCGCGGCTGGCAGCAGCTCACCCTTCCAACGACGTAACGTCGCCAGGGTGAGCTGCTCGCCGCCGATCACGATGCAGTGAGCTGCCTCGCCTGCGGCTTCGGCACGATCCATATAGGACAGCGCTTCCAGATGAGCCGGCGTGATCTTGAACAACCAGGGCGCGCCCGAGGCAAACAAGCGTGCCGACAATTGCGGCAAGGTTCGTTCGTCATCGGCCAGCAACACCATCGGCTTGCCCACCATCAATGGTGGCAGCAAGGTCGTGACCGTGGCATCGAAGCCCAGCGGTGAACTCACCACCGAGCCGACGATGCCCTCGCCCAGGTACTCCCGTACCGCGTGCCACACGTAGTTCGACAACGAGCCGTGGGCCACCATTACGCCCTTGGGCTTACCGGTGGAACCGGAGGTATAGAGCACATAGGCCATGCGGGTGGCTGAGATCTGATTGTCCAGATTGTCATCCGCATAGCTGTGCAACGTATCTTCATCACCGTCCAGGCAGAACACCGGCGAGTTCGGCAATCGATCTCGTAGATGTTGCTGCGTCAGGACCACGGCCGGCTTGGCGTCGTCCAGGATCGTGGCCAGCCGTTCCGGCGGATAGGCCGGATCCAGCGGCACATACGCGCCGCCCGCTTTCCATACGGCCAGCATGCCGACGATCATCGCCGCCGAACGCTCGACACACAGCCCCACCAGCACGTCCGATCCCACGCCCCGCTGACGCAGATGACGCGCGACACGATTGGCCTGGGCATTGAGCTCCGCATAGCTCAGTGACACATCCTCGGATATGACGGCTATCCGATCGGGCGTCCGGGCCACCTGTGCCTCGAACAGCTCGTGCAGCGCGTGGACATGCGGGTACACCGTGTCCGTCGCGTTGAAGGTGTCGACCAGTTGATGGCGTTCGGCCTCGCCCAACATGGCCAACTGACCGAGAGCACGTTCCGGCTCGGCCACAATGGCCTGCAACAACTGCGTAAAGTGACCGGCCATGCGTTCGATCGTGCGCGCATCGAACAGCTCGGTGCTGTATTCGAAGCTGCCATGCAGACCGTCACGTTCCTCGGTCAAGGTCAGCGTGATATCGAACTTGGCCAGAGCGCTTTCATGAGCCAGCAGGTTCATCGACAGCCCAGGCAAGGCCAGCTCGTCCATCGGCACGTTCTGCAGCACCAGCATCACCTGGAACAGTGGCGAATAACTGGTATGGCGTTCCGGCTGCAGGGCTTCGACCAGTTGCTCGAACGGCACATCCTGGTGGGCGTAGGCATCCAGCGTGTGCTGTCGTACCTGTTGCAACAGGCTATGGAAATCGAGCGACAGATCGACCTGGGTGCGCAATACCAGCGTGTTGACGAAGAAGCCGATCAGGTCTTCGACCTCGGCGCGGTTGCGATTGGCGATCGGCGTGCCGATGCAGATATCGCTCTGGCCCGAATAACGGGCCAGCAACACATTGAAGGCCGCGCACAGCGTCATGAACAGCGTGCTCTGCGTTCGATGCCCGAGCATCTGTAAATCCGACACCAGCGCCGCCGGCACCGTGAACGAACGGGTCGCACCAGCGCGACCTGGCAGCTATGAGCGTGGCCGGTCCGTCGGCAGGGCCAACAAGGCCGGGCTATCGGCCAACTGTTGCTTCCAGTAGCTCAACTGCCGTTCCAGCACACCACCGCTCAACCATGCCCGTTGCCAGTGGGCAAAGTCCGCATATTGGATCGGCAACTCAGGCAGCGGCGATGGCAGATCTTGCGCATAGGCGGTATAGATTGCTGCGATCTCGCGTACCAGCACGGCAAACGACCAGCCATCGGAGATGATGTGGTGCATCGTCAGAAGCAATAGATGCTCCTGCTCGTCCAATCGCAGCAAGGCACCGCGAATCAATAGATCCGTTTCCAGGTCGAAGGGCGTCTGCGCCTCGTCCATCGACAACCATCTCGCCCGCGTCACTCGTTCGCCGGGTGGCAACTCCCGCAAGTCGTTGATGGCCAACGGCAGGATCGTCGAAGGCATGACCACCTGTACGGGCGAATCATCGTGGTCGGCGAAGCGCGTACGCAGTGCTTCGTGGCGACGCACGATTTCGTTGAGTGCACGGGACAAAGCATCCACCTTCAGTTGCCCTTTCAGGCGAATCACCATGGGGATGTTATAGAGTGCGTTCTGGCGTTCCAGCTGATCCAGGAACCACAACCGCGCCTGGGCAAACGACAGCGCCAGCGGCCCGTGCCTGTCAATGGGTAGCAACGACGGCACACTGAGATCGACATCGCCCCCACGCACACTTAGCAGGCCAGCAATCGTCGGTGCGTCGAACAGGGCACGCAAAGGTAGCTCGACCTGTAACGCTTGCCGTATCCGCGACATAAGCTGCGTCGCCAGCAGCGAATGGCCGCCCGACTCAAAGAAGTTGTCATGGATGCCGACCTTGTCGAGCTTGAGGACATCCGCCCAGATATCGGCCATGCATTGCTCGGCCGGTGTGCGTGGCGCGACATAACCCTCATCGCTTCGCGCCATGTCGGGAGCAGGTAGCGCGCTTCGATTGATCTTGCCATTGGGCGTCAACGGCATCTGCTCGAGCACCACGAAATGACGTGGCACCATGTAGTCGGGCAATGTCTGCGACAAAACCGCACGCAGCTGCGCCTCCTGCGGCAATGGCCGCCCCTGGTGTGCCACGAGATAGGCAGCCAATCGCTTGTCACCCGCGTTGTCCTCGCGCGCCAGCACCACCACTTCGCTGGCCAGGGTCTGCAACGCGGCCTCGATCTCGCCCAACTCGACGCGGAAGCCGCGAATCTTGACCTGGTGATCGATGCGTCCCAGATACTCGATCTGGCCGTCCGCCCGATACTGAACCAGGTCGCCGGTGCGATACATCCGCGCGCCCGGCGTGGCACTGAAGGGGTTGGGGACGAACTTCTCCGCCGTCAGTTCGGGCCGTTTCAGATAGCCACGGGCCAGCCCGTCGCCGGCAATGAACAACTCACCGGCGACGCCCATCGGAACGGGCTCTCCTTGGGCGTCGAGAACATACGTCTGTGTATTGGCAATCGGACGACCGATCGACACCGGCGTGCTCGAACCCTTCTCCACCAGCGTAAAGGTCGAATACGTCGTGTCTTCCGACGGGCCATACAGGTTGTAGATTTTCTCGACCGATGCCTGCCGATAGAGCGACTGCACCAGCATGTTGGACAACGCCTCGCCGGCCAGGTTGATGACCTTCACCGACGCAGGGAGCGTCTTGTTCCGATGCACTTCGGCCATTGCCGAGGGCACCGTGTTGATCAGGGTGACCGGCAACGTGTCCGCACGCTCCGCGAAGTCGAGAATGTTATCGACCAGCCAGGACGAACCGCCCCTGCTCAAGGGGCCGAATATCTCGAAGATGGAAAGGTCGAAACAGATCGACGTCGATGCCAGCACCCTGTCGAGGCTGTCGCCGTCGAACGTAGCCAACGCCCAATGAATGAACGTGACAGCATTGCGATGCTGGATCGCCACACCTTTCGGCTTGCCGGTCGATCCGGACGTGTAGATCACGTAAGCGAGGTCGCCAGGTCGACTGACGCCCGTCGGATCATCGTCGCGATAGGCACTCAGCAACGCAGCGTCTGCATCCATGCAGAAAGTGGTCATGCCAGACACAGTCGGCAGGCCTGACAGCAGATGCCGTTGCGTCAACAACACGGCGGGCTGAGCATCGACCAGCATGGTCGTGATGCGATCCAGGGGATAACCGGGGTCAAGCGGCACATAGGCGCCGCCGGCCTTCAATACCCCAAGCATGCTCACGATCATCTCGGGCGTGCGGGTCATGCATATGCCGACCAGCACATCCGGACCTACGCCCTGCCCTCTGAGGTAATGTGCCAGCCGATTGGCTTGTCGATTGAGTTCGGCATAACTGAGCGCGTACCCTTCGTGCATCACTGCCACGCTATCGGGCGTGCGCGCCGTTTGTGCCTCGAACAACCCCTGGATCGCCTGCACTGCGGATGGCCATGCCACCGCGGTGTCGTTCCATTCGGACAACATGCGATGACGCTCGCTATCGCTGAGCATGACAA
The DNA here is from genome assembly GCF_055584465.1 of Dyella sp. NPDC103356. Lineage (NCBI taxonomy): Bacteria > Pseudomonadati > Pseudomonadota > Gammaproteobacteria > Lysobacterales > Rhodanobacteraceae > Dyella > Dyella sp. NPDC103356. The sequence continues at coordinate 1,666 of NZ_JBVJLZ010000021.1, read as the reverse complement.
GGCTGCCAAGCGGGTCGGTCGGGTTGGACACGATGGCTTGCAGCAGACGCGTGAAATGAGCTGCGAGGCGCTCGATGGTGCCAGCGTCGAACAGATCGGTGTTGTATTCGAAATGCCCGTACAGGCCGTCCTTTGCCTCGGTCAACTCCAGTGTCAGATCGAATTTCGCGGTAGCGCTTTCGCTGGGAACCAGCTCCAGTTGCAGGCCGGGCAATGACAACCGCGTCATCGGCGCGTTCTGCAGGATCAGCATGACCTGAAACAACGGTGTGTAGCTGGGATGGCGCTCGGGTTGCAAGGCCTCGACGAGCTGCTCGAACGGCACGTCCTGGTGCGTATAGGCATCGAGCGTATGCGTTCGCACCTGCTCCAACAGCTCGTTAAACCCGAGACGCAGATCCACCTGGGTGCGCAGAACAAGCGTATTGACGAAGAAGCCGATCAAGCCTTCGACGTCGGAGCGATTGCGATTGGCGATCGGCGTGCCGATGCAAATATCGTCCTGCCCCGAGTAGCGGGCGAGCAGAACGTTGAATGCAGCGCACAAGGTCATGAACAAGGTGCTTTGCGCTTTTCTGCTCAACGTCTGCAGCTTGAGCGCAAGTTCCGGCGCAATGACGTACGGCAAGGTCGCACCCGATTGCGTCTGTGCAGCGGGACGTGGGCGATCCGTGGGTAAGGCCAGTAACTTTGGACTGCCGGTCAGCTGCCGCCGCCAATAATCAAGCTGTCCGTCCATGAGATCGCCGCCTGAGCGCTGTCGCTGCGCATGGGCAAAGTCGACATAGCGCAGGGGCAGCGCCGGTAGCGACGAAGGCATGCCGAGCGCATGGCTGGCGTATAACGACGCCACTTCGCGCACGAGGATGCCCAGCGACCAGCCGTCGGACACGATGTGGTGCATGGTCAACAACAGCAGATGTTCCTGCTCGGCCATTTGCAACAGGCCACCCCGAACCAAGGGTCCGGTTTCCAGATCGAAGGCGCCGCGTGCCTGATCGAGCTTCAGCGACTGCGCCTTCGCTTCACGCTCCTGCGCTGTCAAAGCGCGCAGGTCATGGTGCTCGAGCACCCATTGCGCGCGTGATCGGATACGTTGCACAGGCAAGCCATCCGAACTCTCGAAGTAAGCGCGCAAGGCGTCATGCCGGCTTACGACGCCATTCAGAGCCTCCTGCAATGCCTCGCGATTCAACTTTCCGCTCAACCGGACCGCCAGTGGCATGTTGTATGCCGAGCTGCCGGTTTCCAGTTGATCCAGGAACCACAATCGTTGTTGCGCAAAGGACAGGGGGAAAGTTTCTTCTGACTCCGGAGTCGACGGCGATACTTCCGGTGTCCCGGCATCAGTCGGCGCGATCAATGCTGCCATATCGGCCAGTACAGGGGTCTCGAAGATAGTACGCAGCGGCACCCTGGCGTCGAACACAGTTCCGATACGCGACATCAGCTGCGTAGCCAATAGCGAATGGCCGCCCAGGGCAAAGAAGTCGTCGTGGATGCCGACTTGAGCCACTTGCAACAGATCGACCCAGATCGCTGCCAGGGCTTGCTCGGTCGCGGTACGCGGCGCGACATAGATGGCCTCGTTCTGCACCATGTCCGGTGCGGGCAACGACTTGCGGTCGACCTTGCCGTTGGACGTCAGCGGCATCGCATCGAGCGC
>NZ_JBVJLZ010000020.1:0-12035 GCF_055584465.1 Dyella sp. NPDC103356 | reverse complement strand
GCCAGGCCGGCCTGCGGCAACGTCTCAACCGTTGGCGCCGATAACCTGATGGGCGTAGGCATTGGCACGAAGGTCCGAACGCTCTGTACGCGCAGGTATTTCAGGTCGCTGCGATAGGTCACCGCGCCCGTGTCAGGGTTGCGGATGATCAACCCGTAGTTGAACGGGAATTTCAGCGATCCGGCCTGCACGACATCGAAGATGTACCACTTGCCCGTCGCCGGCTGGGTCTGGCAGAAAATGTCGAACGACCAGTTATTCCCCGACCTGGTCGTCTGGATGACCGAGATCGGCCATGTCCCGGTGACGGCCAAGATAGGCGCCGTGGCAACGACATTGATCGTCGTGTCGGCGCCTGCGTTGAGGTTGTAGGTGCCGGTGGCCAGCAGCGCGTGGTTCGGATAATCCGATCCAACCTGCACCGAGTTAGGGCCATTGCGGAATCTCGCTCCAATGGTCATGAGCGAACCCCGTAGATGATCAGCACGGTGATCGTTGCCGCCGTCCAGGACAGCACCCCATTGCTGTCGATGCTGGCCGATGGGTAAGTGTCGAGAGGCGTGATTTCCGTGGTTGGGTTGACCACGGCGAACGGCAGGCCCGTCGCAAAGCCGGGGTGTGTGAGTGCGCCGGCGGTGTTTGCGGTGGTGAGTACCGTGCCGAGGATGCGCGTCATTGAGGTAGACGTGTCCAGCAGCACGGCGCCGGTATCCTGCCGGCGTACGCGCAAGCCAATGGCCATTAGCTGAGCTGCCCAATCTCGATGACAAGGACGCCATTGGCAATGTTCTTCATGCGCAAGCCGTTGCCGTCGATCGTGTTGGTCAAGGCGTCATTCGCGAACTGCATGAAGCCGCCCTGTGACATGCTTCCCTTGTTGATGATCCAGCTCGGTATCGCGGACGAGTTGGTGGACACCGACTGGATCGTGTTGCCGATCTTGGCGTTGGTGATCGTGCCGTCGGCAATGAAGGCCGATTTGATGAACACCTGCCCGCCGGTGACGATGAACGGGAACTGCGCGATCGAGGCCGGGTCGTTCGGATCGAAGATCGCGAGCGTGGTCGCGCCCAGCAAGATTTCCGACGTGACTGTGCCGCCCGACGCGTCGACGCCCAGTGCGATGGAGGCCAAGTACCGCTGGTTGTTGGCTGCGACCTGCGTCTGAATGAAGTAGTTGGCCGAAAGCTTGCCGCTGGCATCGGCCGCGGCCTGCGAGCTGACCTGCACGGCCGCGGACATGTCGCCCACGGTGGCCTGGATCAGGTCGACGCGCGATGCCGTAGCGCTGTCGCCATCCTGGATAAACGACAGCAGCGTCCAGCTGCCTGCGAAGTTGATGCCATCGCCGGCATATTCGTCAGCGTCGCCGGCCATATCCGGCGTGGCCAGCTGGATGGGCAACAGCACGTCATGCGCGAGCTGTGTCTGCGTGATCTGCCCGGTGAGGTATGTAAGGATGGTGGCCGCATCCGAACTCGCCTGGCCAAGCACCGGCCCTACCCATGGGCCGGGATCGTTGTTCGTCTTGCTGACCAGGCGCGCCCAGAAATAGAACGCGGCGCCAGCTTCCAGGCCTTGAATGGTCTCGGTGTTGTTCGGATAGGCGGGCGTGGCACAGAGCTGAGAGGCGTTGAAATCGTTCGTCACGCCGTAACGCACCTCGGTGCCAGCGGCGTCAAGCACGCCGAACCCGGTCGGGAACGCCCATAGCAGGCGAATGCCGAACAGCATCGAGGTCGACGACAGCGACTGCAGCGCGCCCAGCGGCCACGGCTTGCCGTCGACCGTCACCGGGTTCTGGTTCCAACTGCCTGGAAGGCCACCTGTACCGATCGCCCGGGCACGCACTAGCCAGGTTCCTGCGGGAATAGTCGCGTCGATGGTGTTGGTCGCGCTGATGCCCACCGATTGCCAAGTCACGCCCCCATCAAGGCTGACCTGGAATTCGTAAGCTGAAGCGCCAGCAACAGGCACCACATATAGGTGGACAGTCTGCGTACCGTTGTTCTGGTTGATGCCAACGCTACCCACATCGGGAGCGCCGGTGACGGGCGTCAGCAGCGACGGCGAGCCCGGCGGCGGCACCGTGCTGTCGGTCTCGGCGACATACACGTCCGGCGCGTAGTTGGCTGCACGCAGCTCGTACACGTCATTGCCCTGCGGCGTGCAGCTCACCAGCAACGTCGACTGCGCTTGCTGGCTGCCAGGGCCGAACTGGAACGCTGTTGGCTCCGCTTCGACGCCATCAGAAACGAACAACGCTGCCTTCTGCTCATCGGTCAAACCAGTCAGCACCATATGGAACAGATCGACACCCTGCACGACCTTGTACGGGCCCTGTCCAGAGCCATCGAGCGCGCGGAGCCCGACGAAATGCTGCTGACCATCAAACCAAGCCAGCGGCTGACTGGTCTCCAGGATCATGGTGTCCGGGTCGTAGCTGACGATCCGGCCGGCAATGCCCCACTGCGGCACGTCATGGCTGATGTCGATACGGTCGCCATACCGTGGGATCAGGCCTTCCATTTCCATTTGCCAAGTAACGAACTTGCGCTGATCGCGATTGCAGGCCGACATGTACATGCCCTCGCGGAACGCCTGGTCGCGCGAGGTGCAGCCAGTGAGCTGGACGGACTTCGGATTGAGTTTGGGGCTGCCGGTGAGCGCGCAGTCGACTGTCTGCGGCGCCCAGGTGTTGGTGTTGGTGTATTCGACTTGTACGTAATCGGCCGTCGTAAAGTCGGGAAAGACGTAGCTGATCTTGAGGGAGTTGGCCACCATGTTGTCTGGCGTGACCAGCAGCACCGGCGTCGCCCGTGGTTCATCGCGGATCATCTCCACGACGCCGGCGTAATACATCGGCATGGCCCGGCCCACGCGGGCGATCTGCGTTACCGCATCCCACAGCGTGACCTTCGTATCGAAGATCCCATCGTAGGTATCCCCGCGCGCGTCCCACGTTTGAGCGTGCGCGAGCAGCCCGGAAAGGTTGATACGGTTGTCAGCCCAGCCTCGACCATAGGTCGTATTGCGGAAGGCGTCAGCGAGCGCCCAGGCTGGGTTACGTGTCGGCAGGTTGTTCCACGACGCACCATCCCACACTGGCAAGATACGCGTTCCAATGACGTTGACCTGGCGAGAGTTCGATCCACTCACTTGCTCGCCGGCCTTTAAGACCATGGCGATCATCGTGCAGTCGCCATAGGTCAACTGACTCGGCAGGAAAGCCTTCATTCCCTGCCAGCTGATCTGGTTGACGATCTGGCCGTCCTGCTGCTGCGGCGCATTGGCGCGCACGCGGACCTGATAGCGGCCCGCTGGCACTGAGCAGTCGTACGAGGTGAAGATCGCTTTCTGGACGTTGGCCCATTTGCTCTCGTTGACGATATCGAACCAGTCACCGAGCGTGTTGCCTTCATCGTCGATCAACTGCGCCTGCGCCTGCCAGGGGCTGTTCGCCGTCTGCTGCTTGCCGTTGGTGTCATAGCGCGACAGGCCGCCAGGCCACGCCATATCGAGAGCGATCAGGTTGGTTTGCGTCTCCGGCGGGCACGCAACGAATGGGCCGCTCCACGTGCCACCATCCGCCGGATATTGCAGCTGGATGCCAGCTACGTCCTGCGAGCTGACGACGTTATCTGGGAAAAGCGTGACCTGGCCGCCCGGCTGGATGACCTCATACTGCACATCATCGAAGGAAGTGATGTCTGTCTCGCCGAGCCGGATTTGCTCGATCTGCATCGTGCCCTGAGTCACGACGAACAGCTGGTACAGGTATTGGTCGTTACCGCGATAGTCGGTATAGGGCTGCGCAGCGAAATCGGGGATGGAACGGAAGCGGCCGTAGAGCACCGGCATGGATTCCATCAGGCGGGCTGTATTGCCCTGGGCACCGATGCTGTAATTTGGGCTTGTGTCCCCTCGATTCTGCCCAGCTGGTGGCTTCGGCTGAGGCATCATGGCATTGATCAGCGTTGTGCCAACGACGCTCACCGCACCAGCTAGCAGCAATGCACTTGTCGAACCAGCGGCGAATAGACCGCCAGCCGTCGCCAAAAGGCCAGCGGCGATACCTGCGGTAAACACCGACAAGGCGATGATCGCGATGATGGCCAGGATCTGCGATCCGCCACCGCCGCCGGCAGGCGGTTGTGCGATCACGATCAGAACTTCGCCATCCTTTAGGCAACGCTTCCAATCGTCAGCCAGCAAAAAATCCTTGCCATTGGTTGTAACGACAAATGGCTTGGTGCGCCGCATACGCCGTCCGCGTCCAATGATCAGCCCTTGCTTGCGCAACTGTGTATCGATGCGTGAACGGCCTTTGACGCGATGAACCCGGCGACCTACCTGTGGCCGTGCCCAATCGGTGATTTCGACGATCGTGGACTGCATTCGGCTTTCCTTTGGGCAATAAAAAACCCCGCCGGAGCGGGGTTTATGTTCATCCTATGTGGTTCGGGCTTAGATGCCCGTCCCTACTTTAAAAACGTCTTCTTTTAGGCCTTGCGCAATTTGCTGGATGCACCCTTCTAGACCTGGCTGAAGGTTGTCTTGCAAGCTCACGCCTTTGAATCCAGCATTCACGTCTCGCACGTCGCGCCCAATATAGGTCTTCGATAATGAGCCGCGCGGACCTGACACGGTGCATGCAAGCGTCAGGTTTGTAGCTATCGTTCCTTTGCTCAAGTGGTTGCGAACCTCGACCGAAACATTGGCTACCGAGCAATCAGCAGAGGCACCAGTTTTCGCGACGATCAGCATGGCAAAGCGAGTCGATAGAAACCTGTCAAGCGAAGGGGTTGTTTCCACGTCGTGGACTGATGGACCCAATCCAGCAACAGGAATGAGATTCGATGTCGAGGTTACTCGCACCGATTTATCCCCGGTAACAACAGTGCTCTGTGACGGGTCGCCAGCATTTAGGTGTAATTGAACCATTTCTTTTGAATAGCTACACCCCGTCAGCGCGAGCAAGCCGATTACTAACCATCCTTTCCGCATACCCTTTCCCCTTTCGCTCGAAAGACTAAAGGGTAGCCTAATCATGAAATCTGAAATAGCGACGACGCGAAAAGCCCATCAGCCGCAACTGGTTCTCGGGTGTCCACACAACGCCCATACCGTCCAGGGCGTGTAACGCGCCCGTACCGAAGCTCGTAAGCCAGACCCCTACATGCGGATGATCGCCGCCGCGCAACACCACTCCATCACCGTGTGTAGGCACATCGACCTGTTCCCAGATTCCCGTTGCCAGCTTGTCCGCGAACAAATCCCGCATTGCGTCTCCGAACGGCAGATCAGGCAGTGCGTGGCCGAAATAAGTGCGCTGGCAATGGAGCAATAGCCCTCGACAGTCATAGGCGTCGGGGCCGTCAGCGCCGAGCTCATAGCGCTTTCCGATCAGCGATGTGACTTGGCTTGGCGTCATCGCACGAGGCCGGGGAAGTCATCGGGCTGATAAAGCCGATGCGGGAATGGCCAATTATTGACATCGTCGAGCGTGCAGGTGATCTGAATCTGGAAGACATCGACGTCGACGCTGGTCGCGTACATCGTGATCGGAGGGTCCATCTGCGGAGCCGATAGATCGGACACCAGATAGGGCCTATAGATCACCTGGATAACCTGCGGATCCGCAGCGGCCTGTTCCAGCGAGCCCATCAGCTCCCGACCAACATTGTCGATCGTAATAACTAGCTGAGGCACATCGCCCTCGGCGAAGCCTGGAAGCTTGATGGAGAACGTGATCGCCGTGAATTGTACAGCCTGTCCGGGATTCTTCGGCGCATCCGGCTCCAACGTGGCAATGATGTCGTTGTAGCCGCGTACGACTCGCGCCGGAGTCGGTGCGCCAGCATCATCAACGAACGCTGGATGGATGAATTCCAGCGTATCAAAGATGATCTGCTCCGGTGGCGCGGAGGCATATGCCTCTTTCAGCGCTTGCGAATAGTCAGCCATCAGCTGGCCACCGGCATCGAGAGGGTTTCTAGCTTCGCCTGCACCTGGAACAGATTTGGGCTATCAGTGCCGTTGACCTGGTGTGCCTCAGTGAATCGAGCGCGTACAGGGTTTTTACCCTGACCGTTGATCAACGGCACAACAAACCACGACGTGCCGGCGTCGATTACGTTGTCCACGAACGACTCAAATGTTGCCAACTGCTCGGTGGTAAACATCCATGTAGCAGCGACATTCTTTGGCGTCGACTGGAAGCGTCGGCGCTGCCTAGCCATGCCGCCATCCATATTGGTACGTGAGAATGGATCGACGCCTTTGTAGTTGTAGTCGGATCCGACGCGGATCGCCGGCAAATCCGCCGGCCATACGGGATCTGCCATTACGCGTTTACTCCGGGGTTAAGCTGAAACTTCGTGCCGACAGCCTTTACGAGTGGGCCTTTGCCCTGTGCAACGTTGCTGGCCATCTTTTTCTCGGCCATGTCGATGAATACGTCCAGTGTCGGCATGCCCTTGTTGTCTTTGCTCTTTTGAGCGGTGGCTTGCGCGTTCTCGGATCCGGAACCTGTGATATGCACATTCACAGTCATATCGCCATTGCCACCACCGCCAGATGCAATGATTGGAGCGGTAGCACCAGGCGAATTGCTTCGCCCGCCTGCCTGAGCCGCAGGTTGCACAAATCCATCTTGGCCGCTGAGCAAATAGGTACGCGCGCCGGCGCGATACAGTTCGGGTTTGCCGCCCTCGGCAACCTCGTAAATGGTCCCTGCAGTCGTCGGTCCACCGTTCGCGCGGCCTGCAGCGCTGCCGAGCAAACTGCCCCAATCGTTATTGCCGTAGCCCGCACCGAAACCGATGCTCGTCGAGCCAGTACCCGAGAACGTATCGCCACCCAATACGTTGCTGCTGCTGCCAATGCTGTTGCCAAAGTAACTTCCGACGAAGTTCCCGAGCATCTGAAACAGTTGAGAAGTGCCTGCCTTCAACTCCATCCGCGTCAGGTCGGCAATGATTGAATTGGCCAAGCTGGTAAAGCTCAACTTGCCGGTCTGCCCAAACTGGACAATCGCATCAGCCATGCCATTGAAGGCGTCATTGAAAACTTGCTCTGTTTGACCAGCTACATCGGCGCCGGAGCGTGCGTAGTTGTCGAATGCTCTCTGTGCGCCCACCGTCCAATCCGACTGCATGGCATCGCGCTCGGCATAGAACGCCTTCTGCGCGGCCAGCTCCTGGTCCAGGGCCTGCTTGTAGTCGCTGACCTCCTGGTCATACGTCTGCGGCGTGATCTTGTGCTCGGCCAACTGCTTGCCGGCCTGAGCCTGCAGGTCGTCGTATTGGCGCTGGATAGCGCGCAGGCCGGCGGCGTCCTGGGTGTACTGGCTGCCGCGGCTGAGGCCGGCGAGCGAATCATTGTTCGCATCGCCCTGCTGTTTCTGCAGGCGAGCGATGTTGTCCTGCACGACCGCCATCGCTTCGAGCTGTTTCTGATGCTCAAGTGCGGCCTTCGCCGCGTCGCCATGCGCAACGGTTTCGTCCAGTAGCCCGGTGATGTATTCCTTTTGCGTTGCGCTGAGCTTGAGATGGCCGGTCGCAATGTCATTCAACACCTTGACCCGAAGCTTCTCGGCAGCGGTGAGCTTGTCGTCACTGCCGGCGGCTTCGTCATCCTGCGCGATGCGCTCCTTGATCGAGGTGACGACGTTGTCGTACGCCTCCTTTTGCTGCTTGGCTGCCTCGATCGCTTGCTGCGCAGCCTTCTTGGCTGCATCCGCCGCATCTTTCTGAGAGGCTGCCTGAATCGCGGTGGCTGCTGCTGCAGAGAGCGCACCGGTGGCGTCATCGCCCACACCAGGCACGCGTGCCGATTTCATGGCCTGCGCCAGCGCGTACTGCTGCTTCTGGACGTTGTTCATGCCGTCCGTGGCGGCCTGCTGGCTTAGCTTCGTGGCGTCCTGCTGGAACTTGGCGATCGCATCCTTGACCGTCTGCGTCGCCGTATCGATCTGCGCTGCATTGGCGATGACCGTCATCTTGTAGGTCCACTCGCGCACGCCAGGCGCGCCGAGCTTGTCGGCTTCGGTGAGGAAGTCATTCAACGCCGGCGCGGCCTTGCCCCAGATCGCCTGCGCGGTGTCGCCGAACTTCTGGTTCAGTTGGTCTTGTGCGTCCTGGAGCTCCTGGACCTTGGGCGACAGAGCCTGGACCTTCGCCTGATAGAGCTCAAGCTGACGCTGATCGAACGCATCAGCCGCAGCGTTGCCGCCGTTGCTAGTGGTGGTATCGCGCGCCGCGATCAGATTCGCGAAATGTTGCACCTGGGCTTGTGCGGCCGCGAGGTCCGCCTGCTGCTGCCTGAGTTGCGCTCCAGAGGTATCGGTAAAGTCGATGGTGGCCTTGATGCCCATCGCAGCATTTAGCTTGCCGTATTCGGTTGTGGCCTTCTGGACGCGTTCGATCAGCGCGTCGAGCGACTTCACCTGCTCGCCGGTTTCCTTCTGAAATTCCTCGGCGCGCTGGTTGTACGAGTAGACCGCATAGGCGACGGCGCCAATGGCGGCGATAGCCGCACCCCAAGGCCCGCCGACCAGGCTCAACGCAAAACTGCCCAAACTGGCTGCGCCGCGGCCGAGCAAGCCGAGCGCGCTGCTAGCGGCAAGTTCACGTTCCGCAATGGCCTGCGCCTCGGTGGCTGCGGTACTGGCAGCACGCGCTTCGACCAGGCGCATTTCCAGCGCGATCTGCTGTTGCTTCAAAGTGGCTGACGCGGCTACCGCGCCGTCGTATTGCACCTGGGCTTTGTTGTAAGCCGTCAGGGCTGCCTCGGCCTGCGTTGTGGCTACGGCCTCAGCACGAATGTTCGCCGACAGGGTCGCCGCATTGCGGACGTGCGCGAGCGTGGCCTGTGCGGCGGCATCCTCGGCCTCTGCTTTGACGATAGAGGCCTGTGCCGCGTCGCGTGCAGCCAATGCCTGCTGCCGTACGGCCACAACACCATCCAGCGCAGCCTCCGTCGCCTTGAGCTGCGTCGCTGCCTCTGCGGCCTGCGCATCGGCAAGGTTGGCAGCCTCGACGGCTGCGGCGCGCGCCTGAGCCTGCTGGCTGACAAGCGCCGTGCCAGCGCTGGCCGCGCCGCCCACGCCCGTACCCACCAGACGCGCAGCCGCCAAACCGCCAGCGACGCCTGCCAAGCCGGCCAGGTTCGACAGGTTGGCAGCCATCGCGCTGATGCTGGCCTCTGCTGCCTGATCGAAAAGACCGCCCGACAGATCGGCTTTCAGCTTGAACCAAGCCGTCGACAGGCGATTGAGCGACGCGTTGATGCCGGTGGCCGCATCGTCGGCGCCCTTGCCGGTCTGCTGCAACGCCTGGATCAGTGCTGGCAGGAAGCGCTGCACCGTCAGGTCGCCACCTTCCAGCAATTGCTGGAACGACTTGCCGGCGAGGTTCGTGCCTTGGGTCATCTGCATGACGGCCTGCTGGAAGCGCGGCACGACACCGGGGATGGCCTGGCCAAGCTGCAGCTGCAACTCCTGCGCCTGGATTTTGCCCTTACCGAAGATCTGCGACAGCGCAAGGATCGCGCTGCCGGTCTGGTCGGAACTGAGGTGCAGGACCGTGGCCGATCGGGCGAGACCATCGAACAGCGCCAGCTGCTGCGACATCGAAATGCCGTTCGCACTGGCCGCCGCCGACATCTGCGAGAAGCCGAGCTCGGCGGTTTTCAGGTCGAGGCCCAGCTTGTTCGCCTCCTCGGCGATCTGGGCGTACGCCGTGCCGGCGCTGAGGCTGTCGCCCGTGGCGGCGACAAGCGAGAAATGGATCTGCTGGACAGCACGCTGCGCATCAATCAGCGACTGCACGCCGGTCTTGACCGCATCGAAACCCACAAAGCCAGCGGCAGCGGCATTCAACTGCTTGATGCTGGTCGCAGTAGTCGACACCTGCTGCCGGATCTGCGCCAGCGAATCATTCGACTGACGCGCAGCCGCCACCATTTCGGAGCGAAAGACGGCCGACGAGCCGATCAAGTCGGCCCGGATCTGGGAGACAGTTGGCACGGTTGCGTCCTAAAGGGTATTGATGACGAAGTCGCCGAATTCGAGCGGGTCACCGTTGGCGGTGACGTGGCCACCGGTGGCGGTCATGTGCGTGAGCCTTGCGAGCATCCGTTCGAGCCCGGGCGAAACGGGATGCAAATTGCTGTATGCGATCAGCTCCGACAGCTCGCGCGAGGTGAGCTGCCGGAGCAAGATCGACGGATGGGCTACGCCGAAGCGCTCGCAGAGGTCGAAGAGCTGCCGTCGCCCGGGGCGGCTGCGGAGTTTCCCTCCAGCTCCTTGATATCGTCCTTGCTGATCGCGTTGAGCTTGCTGGCCTTGGCGAACAGCTTCTGGATCGACGATGCCGACAAGCTGCCCACAGATGCAACTTCGTCATCCGTGAACAAGCGCCGGCCGTCTTCGTCCACCAGACAACGCACGATCAATCGGGCGCGCGTGTGCTTCGGATTGAACCTCGCCTTCCCTTCGTCATCCAGGGTGAACTGCTCGCCTTCCCAGGCATCGCGGTCGCTGGCCGACAGTTCCTGCAGGCGCACGGAACCGTCCCATTCCTTGACCTCGACGTCGACGGTCTTCTTGCGGTCGGCGCCGAGGATCTGGTCTTTCGTGAGGAGCTTCGTCATTACGCGCCACTCCCGCTGCTAGCGCCGACCGCCGGGCCCGTCCATACGATGTTGCGCGGACGGACGGTGACCTGCGCGGTTTCAACAGCGTTGGCACCGTCAGGAAGCGACCAGCCGCCGACTTCGCTTTCGAAGGTGAACACTTCGTTCTGGCCGGTGGTGCCGCGGAAGAACAACGTCGGGCGCGGGCGCGTGAAGCACGCATCACGGGCCATGTTCTGGCCGGCGTCATTCACGACGCGCTGGAACTTGATCGTCATGTCCTGGATGTCGTCGAGGCCACCGATGTATTCCTTTTCGGTGGAGTCGTAGTTGGTGGCGTCCAGGAACTGCGCAGAACCGGTCGAAAACGGCGTATCCGACAGCTGGCCGATCTTCGTCCAGGTACCGCCGCTGCCGCCCGCGGTGCTCACCTCCAGCTTACGTAGCTGGGTACTCTTGGCTTTATTGGCCATGGTGGTCTCCAAAAAGAAAAAGCCACCCGGAGGTGGCTTAGAAGGTGCCGCCGAAGCGGCTGAGGTCCCGCGGTTGCGGTTTAGGCCCAGGCCTCCAGCTGAAAGGAGGCCCGGAAAAGCTTGGTGTCTTCCTCGTAATCGTCGGGAAGATCAGCGATGTGTCCGACCAGCTGCGCGGCGTAGAGCGCGGCGCGCGCGGCATTGGATGTGCGGCGGGCATCGCCGTAGGTCATGGCCCAGGCATCTACCTGGATGACCTTCTTCGACGCACCCGTACCGTCGCCGTCGTAGGTGGGTTCGTCGTTGCCGGTGATGACCAAGTACGTCAGGCGCGGCGTTTCCGAATCCTGCGGCGCGATCATTGGCCACGTCGGCGCCACGGTTTTCAGCACCTGGTTCGTTGCGGCAACGGGGTCGATGATGGTCATGCCTTTTCCCACTCCGCATCGAGCGCGGTGTACGTCATGTCGCGCATGGTCTCGACGGCCTGCGCGGCCGCTATTTCCATGGCCGGCCGGATGAATGCATAGGGAGGCATCTTCGACGTGCCCAGTTCCAGGAAGCGGCCCACGTAGTTGGTGACGATCGAATACGCCTGGTCATTCCCAGACGCAGGCTGTTTCTTGATCGTCGTTTTCTTGGCCGTCTCGCCCGTGGGCTGACCGCCTGTCTTGCCACGCTTCTGCTTGACGCGCCGGCGTGCCTCTTTCAACACGACGTTTGCACCGCCGCGCAGGCCTTTGTTGAGTGAACGTTGCGCTGCTGAACCACCAACGCTCAGCAGCTTCCGCTCCAGATCGGCCAGGCCGTCGACCTGCAGCTCAAAGTCAGCCATTGCTCGCTCCCGACACCGTCAGCACAGCCAGCTCGCTGCCATCGTTGCTGAGGCCGAAGTTCTTGACGTCGTAGATCACGCCGTCATGG
>NZ_JBVJLZ010000019.1:0-14425 GCF_055584465.1 Dyella sp. NPDC103356 | reverse complement strand
CTGTCGCGGTGCGACCCGATCCGGAAAATGATCACTGTCGGATCGTCTATTTTTGCCATCAACCCGTCCGGAGGATCGATCTGACCGCCAACGACTCGATGGATTAACCTGTTACCCATGTCCCCGAACACCTGTCACCTATGTCCCCGGTCCATACACGAAGCCAGGGGAGAGGGAGCTTTACTGAGGTAAGTCTTCAACGCTACGAGCTTTTGCTCCAAAAACTCAACGCCGCCAAATCACCCGACGCACAAAAAACGCCAACACCAACACCGCAACGCACGCCCCATAGCCATATAGCGCAGGCAACACCTGCTGCCAGATCGCTCCACTCGACGGCCCGAACTCGCCAACCTGAGGCACACGCGCCGCATCAAATCCCAGCAACGCCGAGCCCACCGCCGCACCGGCCGCCAGCAGCAACATCAGCCAATCGAAAGCACGCCGCGCCGCGGTACGCGGCAAGCTCTTGGGATACGCCCAGTACGCCCAGCCAAGAATCAGCAGCCAGGGTGCAAGCAGAAAAATGGCGAGATAACGCATCGAACAAACCCCTGCATGGTTAGGCCCGCCAGCGCGTTACTCCTGCGCGGCGAGCTGATCCAAGGCCTCGCGCAGACGTGCCAGGGCCTCATCGCGTGCCGGTTCATCGCCGTACTCGGGCGTGTCGCCGATGTGCTCGCCGTCCACCTCCAAGGCCATGCCGCCCTGACGCACCTGCCAGACCGCCGCGGCAGCGCCAAGGCTTTTCAAGCGCTTTTGCGTCACGCCGGCCGACTTCGGATCGGCAAACGAACGAGACAACAACAACTCTTCGCCATCGGCGGAGAACAGACGGAAACGGAAGCTACCATCGCCGTCACGAAAACTGACCAGACGCGGCAATTTGCCCTGCTTTTGCGCAGGCTTGGCCTGGTTGCCCGACTGCACCAGCACCGCCCCCGAACGCAAGCCGATCGCGTCGCGCAGTGTTGCGATCAGCGGTGCGGCCGTGGCGCGCGCCTTGCGCGCACCATCCTGCAGAATCTCTTCGATCACTTGCGGCTTGGCGATGAGTTCGTCGTAACGCTCGCGCATCGGCGCCACATCGGCCTCGATGCGTTCGTACAACACCTGCTTGGCTTCGCCCCAGCCGATACCATCTTCCAGCGCCTTGCGGAACGCATCGGTTTCCGCCTCGCTGGCAAACGCGCGAAAGATCGTAAACAGCGACGAGCTATCCGGATCCTTCGCTTCGCCGGGCAAACGCGAATCGGTGACGATGCGCATGATCGCTTCACGCAAGTGTTTAGCACCACCGGCGAAGAGCGGAATGGTGTTGTCGTAGCTCTTGGACATCTTGCGACCGTCCAGGCCAGGCAAGGTCGCGACCTGCTCTTCGATCACTACTTCGGGCAGTACGAAGAAATCGCCGCCATAGATGTGGTTGAAACGCTGCGCGATATCGCGCGCCATTTCGATGTGCTGGATCTGATCGCGCCCCACTGGCACCTTGTTCGCATTGAACGCAAGAATGTCGGCGGCCATCAGTACCGGGTACATATACAGGCCCGCGGTGACACCGGCATCGGCGTCTTCGCCCGCCTCCACGTTCTTGTCGACCGCAGCCTTGTACGCATGCGCGCGATTGAGCAGGCCCTTGGAGGTCACGCAGGTCAGGAACCAGGTCAGTTCCGGAATCTCCGGGATGTCCGACTGCCGATAGAACGTCACACGCTCTGGATCGAGGCCAGCGGCCAGCCAGGTCGCGGCGATTTCCAGGCGCGAACGCTCGATGCGTGCCGGGTCGTCGCTCTTGATCAACGCGTGGTAGTCGGCCATGAAGTAGAAGGCATCGACATCGGCGCGCTGGCTGGCCGTGACGGCCGGCCGGATCGCGCCGACATAGTTGCCCAGGTGGGGCGTGCCGGTAGTGGTGATGCCAGTGAGGACGCGAGTACGCATGGGTCGATTCAATCCAGGGAAGCGACCCGATTGTAAACGCAAGCGACCCAGACCGGCAGTTGGGGTTCACGGTTAACGACCGTGTCGCTGGCGCCGCATATATTCATCTACTCGTGCTGCCCGGGAACTACTTGAATCACGGGACTCATTGCTATCGGACGATTGCTGACTTGTATTGGAGACCTCGCTCGATATCGACCGGATGCTTGGGCTTCGGCTTGGCGACGACCCTCTCCGCGAAACTGGTCGATACCTGGATTCATCAGCCGCACAAGCTGACGAATCCCCGTGAAAACGCTGACTCGCCTCCTGCGCACTCCAACTCGGCGCCATCGGCTGCCCCCATGAAGGCGCTTGAGCCGGAAATTCGGTCCGCGATTGCTGTATTTCGGGTAGGCCGCCATGCCGGCGCTGCTCGCTGTGGCTGGCGGCCATCGTGGTGAGCAGCCCATTGACGCGCTCATCATGTGTCAAGACACAGTAATCGTGACCTTGCACCTTGCCGTTGGGCCCAACCACTGAATCGCCACGTTGACCGATGGTGTATTCACGTGTCTGCCAGTACTGGACCCACCCCTGCCCCTCCTCATGCGCCATAAACATGGAGGCTTTCCTAGTCAGATTTCCATCTTTATCCGGAGCCGCATAGTCTCGCCAGCGTTTCGCACTCAGCGTTGAAAATTCACTAAGTTGCGGAACTCCGGATGAGTATTGCTCCTCAAACTTGCCGCCCTCCACATGGTGGACGCGAATACGGCCTTCGGGCAACCTGTCCATGACCCACGTGCAACCGCTGAAACTGGGCGTAAAAACAAACTTGGGATCGTTTGGCCCTGGGGTTTCCGGGATATCCACGTGCAGCCCCTGTGGCACCCAATAAGCCGCAACATTTTCATCAGAATTCTGCGACTTATCGCCTATGACATAGGCTGAGTATTGATTGCCATTAGACAGATGCCCTTTGACTTTACGGATCGAAACATCACACTCGCCCGCTGGAGTTTGCGCGGTGATACCTGCCGCAGAGATGCCATTCTGGCAAAAAAATTCCGGAAATCTGTCATTAAAATCCTGCGCATCGGTTTTGGCCTGCGCATCGGTTTTGGATGGACCAAACAAAAATCGGGCAAATTTCATAAACCACCTCCTTGTCGTTTCTATCCGCAGCGTCATGCTGCGGCAATCGAGTTTACCGAATCAACGTAGATTTACCAAAAAGGGACTCTACCAAATCGACGGCCAACTTGGCCGTCTGATTGCGCTTATCAAACGCCGGATTCAACTCAACGATATCGAGCGAGCCCAGATGCCCGGTATCGGCAATCATTTCCATGCACAGCTGCGCTTCACGATAGTTAGGGCCGCCTCGTACCGTGGTGCCCACACCAGGCGCGATCGTCGGATCGAGAAAATCCACATCGAAGCTCACGTGCAAATGCGTGTTCTCGTCGATGTCCGCCAGCGCCAGTTCCATCGTGCGCTTCATGCCGACCTCATCGATATGACGCATATCGAAAATACCGACATTCGCCTCGCGCACCAGTCGTTTCTCGCCTTCATCGACCGAACGAATGCCGATCTGGCGGAAGGTCTCCGGCTGCGTCGCAGGTACATTGCCACTGAGTTCAATCAACTCACGCGGACCGTTGCCGCACAGGCACGCCACCGGCATGCCGTGGATATTGCCCGACGGCGTCACCTGCGCGGTGTTGAAGTCCGCATGCGCATCCAGCCACAGCACGCGTAACTGCTTGCCCTGCTCGCGGCAATGCTTGGCCACGGCACTGATCGAACCGATCGCCAGGCAATGGTCGCCACCGAGCATGATCGGCAGGCGGCCTTCGGCCAAGGCTTCGGATACCGCTCCGAATACCGCCTCGTTCCACGCCACCACCTCGGGTAGATGGCGATAACCGTTGTGCGGCGGCTGCCACGGATTGACCGGCCCATAAAGATTGCCGCGGTCGACCACATCCAGCCCGCGCTTGATCAACCTTTCGGCCAGATTGGCCACGCGCAACGCTTCCGGGCCCATCGAGGCGCCGCGGTGTCCGGCGCCGATATCGGTCGGTACGCCAATCAGGGAAATTGCCTGTTGCTTAACCATGCTTCACTCGTCTTTGCTATCGAATGCACCGCGCGTCGATTGCTAGCGCGCAGGTACCGTATGCATTGGTGTTTCACGAACCAGCGGCAAGGACTGTTGCTGCCAGCCCTGGATGCTGCCGTCGAGCAGGCGCACGTGGTTGTAGCCCATCGACTGCAGGAGAGCCTGTGCCTTGGCGGCGCGACGTCCACTCTGGCAATAGACGACGATATCGCTATCGCGCGATACACCCAGGGCGCCATGTCGTGCCGCCAACTGCTCCACCGGAATATTCAGGGCGCCGTCGATATGGCCGCCGCTGTATTCGTCGGCATGACGGACATCCAGCAACAACGGCGCCTGGCCGGTGTGCTGACGTTCGAGGAGTTGCGCCGGCGCCAACGTGTCATCGGCAGCCCAGAGGGACAGCGACAGGCCCCACGCAAGGAGGAACGCTCCGGCCGCCGGGCCTCGCCGAACCTTGTTTGCCGCTACCGACGGATTGTCCTTTATATGCATCGCTGCCGAACCTGAAACCCACCCGCGCCTTCGCGGGCTATCGTTCCAGTCTACAGGAAGCTAGCCGACGAACTGTTCGACCCAGCCGGCAGCGTCCCCTTCCGCCTCGCCATGCCGTTGCCACCAAGTGTCGGCGGTTGCATAGCCACGCTCGCGCAGCGCCTGCAGCTGGTGCAGCCGCGTATCGGTGGCCGCATGCCCCAACGCCCCCAATCCATCGTCTGGCGCGATGATCTCCAGCCTCAGCCGACGCAAGATGCGCTCACGTGCACTCGGCAGAAAACGCTGGTCGGCACGCCGACGCGAGATAGCCAGGTCGCGCAGCTCGCGCCGAAAGGCCGTGCCAAAGGCCAGCTGTGCGGAAACATCCAGAATATCGCTCGATTGCCGCGGTACCTGCCCGAGTTGCAGGGGCTGCACCAGCACGCAGAGCAGCACGTCGCCGGGATCAGTCAACAAGGGTTCGAGTGCCGGATTGCCGGCGAAACCACCATCCCAGTAGGCCTCGCCGCCGATCTCGACCGCCGGAAACCATTGCGGTAGGCATGAGGACGCCAGCAGAGCCTCGTGGCTGAGGCCGTCACCATGAAACACGACCAGGGCGCCGTCACGCACCCGCGTGGCGGCCACATGCAGCGCGATGGGTGAGCGGCGCAGCGCATCGATATCGAAGAAACCTTCCACCAGCGGGCGCATCGCATTGAACGACAGCGGCGACACGCTGGGCTTGAACCAGGCCGAATCGCTCCAGGCGCGCGCACCGGCGGCCCACCAGTCGGCCATGGCATTGTGCTTGGCCACGGCCTCCCAGAATTCGGCGAGCGCTGCGCGAGCGCCCTCCGCGCCACCGCGTTGCCAGCCTTGAACCAGAGCCGCCGCATTCATCGCGCCGCTGCTGGTCCCGCTGACTGCGCTGACCTGCAAGCCCGGCAGCTGCAAGACCCGATCGAGCACACCCCAGGTGAATGCGCCATGCGCGCCGCCGCCCTGCAGGGCGAGCTTGATAAGGAGTTCCGCAGCGTTGTTGCGTTGCATCAAATGATTCTCCGCGCAGCGACCGCGGCGGTCAATGCCGCATGCCTGTCCACACGCACTGACGAGACATGCTGTCGCCATCGATAGCGGCCAACGATCACAACATCCTGTATCGCGAACCCGTTCGCATATTCGACGTAACGTCGCGAGCATTTCACTTCTCTGCAATAGCACCGAACTACGGTCGTTTCTCCTTTCGTTGTTGGGGAACAACCTATGTTGCGTGTACGTCAGTGGCTGTTTGCGGTCAGCTTTCTCGTGTCCGGTGCTTGCTTCGCCAGCACGGCCTGTCCCAATTTCTTCGTCAGCGGTAGCAACCCCACTCTGGATTCGTCGTTGACCACGCGAACCACCGAGGTGTGCCATACCGAGTACGTCCTGTTGGCATCGGGTGTCACCAAGGGCCCGCTGTATTCCGCGCAGCACCTGACCGCGGCACAGATTGCCGGCGCCGATTCGATCAGCCGCACCGGCTCGTTCCATCAGGAAACCGGCATCCCGGTCGCCGACCGTTCGCAGGATTCGGACTACACCAACAGCGGCTACGATCGCGGCCATATGACCCCGGCCGGCGACGAATCGACGATCGCCTCGGAGAAGGAATCGTTCTCCATGGCCAACGTCGTGCCGCAGGATCACAAGCTCAACACCGGCGAGTGGGCCAAGATCGAAGCGCAGGTGCGCAACCTGGCCACCCAGCTGGGCGAAGTCTATGTCGTCACCGGCCCGGCCTTCGATCCGGACAACATCCCCACCATCGGCAAGGATGCAGTTGCCGTGCCGGCCTACACCTGGAAAGCCGTATACGAGCCGGGCAAAGGCGCCGGTGCCTACCTGTGCACCAACGACGACACGATCACCTGCGACGTCGTTTCGCTCAACGACATCAAGACCATGTCCGGCGTGGACCCGTTCCCGTCGCTCAGCAGCTCGATGAAGGCCAACCCGATCAGCCTGCCGCTGCCGTAAGTCCCTTGGCTTCATGGCACAAAAAAGCCCGCGCTAGCGCGGGCTTTTTCATTTACTGGTGCCGGCACCCGGATTCGAACTGGGGACCTACCGCTTACAAGGCGGTTGCTCTACCAACTGAGCTATGCCGGCATGGGCCGCGTAGTTTACAGGCTTGGAGGCCGATCAGAAACAGCCCGTGCTGTGCGAGCCCACCGTGTTGTTGCGCACGCGGCTGCGCCAGTCGAAATGCGCGTTGTCGGCCACGGCCAGATCCAGCCAGTATTCGGGGACCGTTTCGGTGCGTTCGCTCATCTGCGCGGGGAAACCGGCCGCCACGACCTCGTCGCGACGCTTGCGCGCATTGGCCGGGTCCTTGAACAGGCCCAGCGACACCGTATTGGGCTGATCGCCAGCGCCAACCACGAAATAATCCTTGATATTGGCCGCGCTCAGCCGCCGTGCCTGCGCCAGGGCCTGGTCGCGGCTGGCGCTGGCCGGCAGATAGACCCACCAACCGCGCGATTGCGTGGTCTGTTCCTGGCGCGAGCGCATGCGTGCCGCCTGTGCGGTCAGCGCAGTTCGCGCATTGCGCAAATCAAGTGGCGTCGCGAAGGGACCGATGGCGATGCAGGTGTAGACGCGCGAGCTGGAATTGCTACGCGCGTTGGTGGCGCTGGCTGGCGTGGCAGGCGACGATGTCGAAGCCGACGTGGGCACGGGCGTGGTGGTCGCGGCGATCGGTGCCGATGCGGGCGGCGCCGGGCGCTCGGAAAGCAGTTGCAGCGACGGCACGTCGGGATCGGTGGCGCTGCGCACGTGCGCGTCGTCCTGGCCCAGCAGGAGCCAGGCACCGACGGCGATATTGAGTGCGATCAACAGCACAAAGAGCAGACGCAGAATCATTGTCGATCCGTACCCCGTCTTGGCGAACAACTATTCTAGAGAGGCGGCATCGTAGTCGAATGTGCCTCGGCCCACACCGCCAGGCCGCGCAGCACGCTGTCCTCGGTCAGTTGGGTCGGCAGGGCCAGCAAGGGCTGCAACTGCGCCGCATCGCCACCGCCGAGGATGACCCGTGGCGCGCCGCCAAGCCGGGGCGACATCCGCGCCACAAAGCGCTCGATCAACGCGACCGCGGCCTGCCAGCAGCCGGAGGCGATCGCATCGGCCGTGTTATCCGCTGCATCGAGCACCCGGCCCGGCTCAGGGTGCAAACGTGCCGTCGCACCCCACAACGATTGCTGCATAAGCTGCGGTCCCGGCGCGATCAAACCGCCCAGGTGGCGACCCTCCCCATCGAGTGCATCGAGGGTGAGCGCCGTGCCCACGCCAACGAGGACGCAGGGCGCATCGCCGTCGTTATAGGCCGAGACCATCGCCAGGAAACGATCCACACCCAGGCGCTCAGGCTCCGCATAAGCGCTACGCACGCCGCAGGCTTCGGCCGGTGTACGCAGCCAGAAGACGCTGCGTGCGCGAACGGCCCTGGCCATCGCTTCCACTCTCGCCTCTTTGGCCGCGTCGACCACGGACGCGCCATAGATATGCGCCACACCGTCGAGCGAACCCCATGCGGCAGCGAGCGCCGATTCGACATCGTCGTTCCACGCCACCGCGCCCTGCGCGATGCGCGTGCCGCGATCGAGCGCGGCCCATTTCAGACGGGTATTGCCCAGGTCCAGCAACAGCTTCATACGCGGCGCACCGATACGTCGGCGCTATCGACACGTCGCAGCCCCTCGCTGGTTTCGAGCAACAAGGCGCCGCGTGCATCGACGCCGGCACCGATGCCATCGAGCTCGCCCAGGGCGCCGGTGAGATGCAACGACTTGCCCAGCAGCAGATCGTAGGGACGATAGGCCTGGGCAAAGCCGGCAAAACCGTCGCGCTCGAACTCGGCCAGGCCGTCGACCAGCGCGTGGATCAGGGCGGCAGCGACGCGGTTGCGATCTGGCGGCGTGCCGCCGTTCAATCGGGCCAGGTCATCGCTGGGCTGACCGGCCTGGGCGCGCAACGCGTCGGTCAGCCGTAGATTGAGACCGATACCGATCACCGCCGCACAAGGCCCCTGATATTCACCACTGAGTTCGACCAGGATGCCGCCGAGCTTGCCCTGCTCACTCAGCAAATCATTGGGCCATTTGAGGCCTGCACCGGCCACGCCCAGGCTGTCGAGTGCGCGCAGCACAACCACGCCCAGGGCCAGCGAGAGCCCCGACAGCGCCGCAAAGCCGGCATCGAACCGCTTCAGGCACGAGAGATAAAGATTCAGCCCCGGTGGCGACAGCCAGCTGCGCCCGCGGCGGCCACGTCCGGCGCTTTGCGTCTCGGCGAGCACAAAACTCATATCGGGCGCATCGGGCAGACGCCTTTGCAGCTCGGTCGAGGTGGAGTCGAGCTCCCAATGCACCTCCAGTGCACCAAGCCGGCCGGCTACCGTCGCCGGCAGTTGGCTGCGAATGGCGCGCTCGTCCAGCATCTGCAGCGGCCACGGCAGGCGGTAGCCGCTGGCGCCGCGGGCCTCGATCGGCACCCCTTTGGCGCGCAGGGTTTCGATCTGCTTCCAGATCGCGGCACGGGTGACCCCGGCCGTTTCTGCCAGGGTGGCGCCAGAGATGGCTTCACCGGTAGCCAGGGCGGTCAACACATCGCGCGCCTGCATCAGCTAAAAACGCCGACTGAGGGGTCATACAAGCAGCGGCGGGCGCCGGAAAGGGAGGATCGGGAATGCGACATGGTGAGAATTCTAGCCGCAGGCGGTGTCAGCGCGGCGCCCGGCCGGGCACTAGCATCCCTGTGACGATTCTGCGACGATCCAGCGCTTGGGCTATGACTGAGGGGTTAGGCTCGCCATGCGTGCCAGGCACTTCCTGCCATTCATATTCGGGTGCACCTTGGCTGTCGCAGGCATTCATGCCGCGATGGCCGCAGATGTCGACACCCAGGACGCTGGAACGTTGTCGCACACCGCGACGGCGGACAGCTCGTCGCCCAAAGGCGGCAGTACCGACCTGCTCGGCTCACGCGATTGCCCCCCAGCCTCCGGCAGCAGCTCCAGTTCAACGAACGATGCCGCCTCACACAGCGGTAGCGAGAGCAACGCGGCTCCCACTCGCCGGGCCAACATAGGCTGGCAATCGCTGCTTCCCGGCTCGATCCAGTAACTGCCGTCCGTGTTCGGCACGTGGTGGCGACAGATCACGTCGCGCTTCGCCCCTCCTCCCATTCCTGAAGCCCTCTGGCGCCACACGCTGGCGGCTTGCCCGTTGGCGCATCGCCTGGATCGCTCCCGCCAGCAGGCCTTGCGCGAGCTGACTGCCCACTTTCTCGCTCGCAAACGCTTTCATGCCCTGGCCGGAGCCCCATTGACCGAACAGCTGCAATTGCTGATCGCGATGCAGGCTTGTGTGCCGGTATTGCAGTCCGGCCCGCGCGCACTGCGTGGCTGGCGCGAGATTCTGGTGTATCCGGGCGAATTCAAAGTGCGCCGCAGCCATCACGACGAGCACAGTGGCGTGGTCAGCGAGGTCGACGACGTACTGATCGGCGAGGCCTGGGAGCACGGCCCACTAGTGCTGTCGCTGGCCGATGTGCAGCTGGACCTGGAGCAGCCATGGGATGGCTTCAACGTCGTCGTGCATGAAATCGCCCACAAGCTGGACATGCTGGATGGCCCACCGGATGGCGTTCCGCCGTTGCCCAGGCATATCGAGCGACGCCGCTGGATTGAGGCATTTCAACGTGCGTACGACAATCTTGTCGCCGATGTCACGCGCGGACGCGATACCGCGATCGATCCGTATGCGGCCGAAAGCCCGGATGAGTATTTTGCCGTGGTGAGTGAGCTGCATTGGTCGCAGCCGGGTGTGTTGCAGAAGGCGGAGCCGGCGATTGCGGAGCTGCTGGAGGCGTATTACGGCGTGTCGTCTGCGCCACGCTGAAAATTGTCTCGGGTAGCCTCGGTTTTTCCTATCGTCATCCCGACGCACGCCGGGATCCAGTGACTTCGGTTGTCGGCTTTCGCGAACATGTTCACGCTTTGGCGCGATAACTCGGCAATAACGCCACTGGGTCCCGGCCTGCGCCGGGATGACGAGTAGGAAGTGGTTTTTCGAAGTCCTGCGTAGTCGCCCCTACAGGCGGCTGACATCAACCCGACGGCAATCGCACCGCAAACCGCGCACCGCCAAACTCCGGCGAGCGATCCACCGTCAACTCACCCTGATACGCACGCACGATATCCTGCACGATCGACAACCCGATACCGTGGCCTTGCACGCGCTCATCGCCGCGCACGCCTCGCTGCAGCACCTTCTCGACCTTGTCCGCATCGATGCCCGGGCCGTCGTCTTCGACACTCAGCCACAAGTCCGGACGCTGACGCCCGGCCTGCGGCTCAAGCTTCACCACCAGCAACACGCGATGCTGCGCCCACTTGAATGCGTTCTCGAGCAGGTTGCCCATCAGCTCGAGCAAATCACCCTGTTCGCCATAGAACACTGCACCCTCGTCGATATCGAACTCGCACAGCACATTCTTCGCCGCGTAGACCTTCTCCAGGCTCTGCACGAGGTCTTCGGCGTGATCGGCAATCGGCACGGCCGTAGTAGCGAACGTCTGCCGTCCGGACGTCGCCGCACGCGCCAGCTGATACGCCACCAGCTCGTCCATGCGCCGTACTTGATCGAGCACATCGCCACGAAACGGTGTGTTGTTGTCGTTGGCCAGTTCGAGCCGCGAGCGGATCACCGCCAACGGCGTCTTCAAACTGTGCGCAAGATCGGCCAGCGTGTTGCGATAACGCGTGCGTTGTTCGCGCTCGTTGTCGATAAACGCATTGATGCGCTCGGTCAGGCCGGTCAGCTCCTGCGGATACTGATTGTCGAGATGTTCCGACTCGCCGCGCTCGACACGCGTCATCTCGTTGGCCACCTTGCGCAACGGCGTCAGGCTCCAGCGCAGCAACAGCAACTGCAGCAGGATCAACATCACGCCCAACGACGACAGCCAGAACACCAGGCTGCGCCGCGTCTCGGCGTTCTGGCCTTCGACCACATCCTCGGTCTGCGCGATCATCACAGTCAGCGGCACCGACTTGTGATCGGACAGATCCCAGCTCACGCCATAGCTGTAGTAGTACAGGCGCCCCATGCGCGTGTCGATCGGACCGAACTCGCTCTCGCCGGGCTGCAGCATCTTGAGAAAGCTGAAGTCGCGGCCCAACGCCGACGGCGATTCCAGCTTCGTGTTGTTGTCGCCGATCACCACGGCGTACAGCCCGGAACCCGGGCGCGAGAAGCTCTGGTCCGGCGGCGTATCGGGCAGGAAGACCTTACCCGAGCGGGTCACTTCCAGACCGGCCAGATACGCGGTGACGAAATTTTCCAGACGCTCCTGCTGATCCTTCAACGCGCTGTCGGCATTGGTGCGCGACAGGGTCAAGCCGACCACGCCTAGAAAGGCTGCCAGCACCAGTCCAGTGGCCAGTGCCGCGCGCGCCGACAGCGAAAACGGTCGGCGCGGCGGCACGGGATCATTCGTCGTCGCTTTCGCTGCGGGGGATGGCAAATCGGTATCCGCGTCCACGTACTGTCTCGATGGGCTTCAAGGTGCCTTCCGGGTCCAGCTTACGGCGCAGTCGGCCGATGAAAACTTCCAGTACGTTGGAGTCGCGATCGAAATCCTGCTGATAAATATGCTCGGTGAGATCGGCCTTGGAGACCAGCTCGCCCGCGTGCAGCATCAGATATTCGAGCACCTTGTACTCGTAGCTGGTCAGGTCGACCAGCTTGCCTTCCACCGACACAGTTTGCGCGGTGGTGTCCAGCTTGATCGGACCGCAGGCCAGGATCGGCTTGGACCAGCCACTAGCGCGGCGCACCAGCGCGTTGATGCGCGCCAGCAGTTCCTCGACGTGGAACGGCTTGACCAGGTAGTCGTCGGCGCCGTGCTTCAGGCCTTCGACCTTGTCCTGCCAGCTGCCGCGGGCGGTAAGGATCAGGATCGGGTAACGCTGGCCTGCTTCGCGCAACGCCCGTACCAGATCCATGCCCGACATCTTGGGCAGGCCTAAGTCGATGATCGCCAGGTCGAACGGCACCTCGCGGCCGAGGTACATGCCCTCTTCGCCGTCCTGAGCGGCATCGACGGCAAAGCCGTCGCGCTTGAGGCGTGCGGCGAGCGTCTCGCGCAACGGCGCCTCGTCCTCCACCAAAAGGATGCGCATCAGTGTTTCTCCTTATTGCCATCGCCCGTAGGGGCTGGGTTTTTGGTTGAATCGGCTTCGGCCGGTGTCGGGGACTTGGCCGCATCCGTGTAGATGGAGACCACGCGGATATGGCCGTTGGGGGTGAGGACCCGAATACGGTGCTCGAACGCGCCGCGTCCGCGCCGCATCGTGCCGATGGTATTGGCCGACAGCACCTTGCCGCCGGTCTGTTGTTGTACCTGGCTGATCGCCTGCTCGAGCGTCGTCGCCGGCTCGGCACTCTGTGCAGCCACCGCCGACCCACTCCCAAGCAAAAGCAGCCCCAACAAGAGCCAGGGCAGCTTAACGGAGGATGGCGGGCGGTTCGAAACGGCGATCATGGGGCACATGGTCGTTCAGCTTGGGCAATGCGGGCTGAATAAAATGTCTAAATCGCGTTGATCAGTTACGCAGCAGCCAGCCGCAGCCCCATCGCCTGCTCAATAAGTGACCAGCCGGCGCCCGGTAAATGCGCGCCCTCGCTCAATATTCGGCGGAAACCGCGGGCGCCGGGCTCGCCCTGGAACAGCCCCAGGACATGTCGGGTGATGTGCTTGAGCGCCGTGCCGCGGGCCAGCTCGGCCTCCACATAGGGCTGCATCCGCCGCAGGACGTCAGCCCGCTCGGGCATCGGCTCGCCATAAAGCGCGGCTTCGACCTTCGCTAGCACATAGGGATCGTGATACGCCGCACGGCCCAGCATCACGCCGTCCACCTGCCCCAGATGGGCCTGCACCGCCTCAGCCGTGGTGATCCCGCCGTTGATAACGACCACGAGCTGGGGGAATTCCCGCTTGAGCCGGTAGACGCGTTCGTAGTCGAGCGGCGGAATCTCGCGATTCTCCTTCGGGCTCAGGCCCTGCAGCCACGCCTTGCGCGCATGCACCACGAGAATCTCGACCCCGGCGGCCAGCATGGTCTCGGTGAAGTGCTGCAGATCGGCGTATTCGTCCTGATCGTCCACGCCGATACGGCATTTCACCGTCACGGGCACATCCACGGCATCGCGCATCGCCTTGACGCAATCGCCGACTAGGGCGGGCTCGCGCATCAGGCAGGCGCCGAATTTGCCCGATTGCACACGATCGGAGGGGCAGCCGACATTGAGATTGATCTCGTCATAGCCCGCCTCGGCACCGAAGCGTGCTGCGATCGCCAGTTCCTGGGGGTCGCTGCCGCCCAGTTGCAAGGCCACCGGGTGCTCCTGCTGGCTGTGTTCCAGCAAGCGCAATTGCTTTCCACGCACCAGGGCCGCGCTGGTGACCATCTCGGTATAGAGACGGGCATGCGGCGACAGCAGCCGGTGGAAATACCGGCAGTGGCGGTCAGTCCAGTCCATCATGGGGGCGACGGAGAGCTGGAAGTCGGAGGGGGTGAGGTTTTGCATGGGCGATATTGTAGCTGGAGGCTTTCCCGTCGGCCCTGGATAGCCGTTCCGTAACGGTCCAGTGTTGCGGGTAGGTATCTCGACCCTCCGAAAGTGCAACCTGATTGGGCTCGGGACACGGGTTCTACGGCTAACTGAGCGGCCGCACCAATTAACTACCTCTGGATCACCCCTGATTTCTCGGACACCTAAAAGCGAGGACAATCCTCGCACGGAGGTGTTCGATGGAAAAGCGCCAGCGATTCTCAGCCGAGTT
>NZ_JBVJLZ010000018.1:0-14958 GCF_055584465.1 Dyella sp. NPDC103356 | reverse complement strand
CGCGTTCCAGGGCATGGGACACCTCGCTTCGACCTCGGCGAGGTGTAACCCATGTCCCCGAACACCTGTTACCTATGTCTCCGGTCCATACACTCAGCCGGGGGAGAGGGTTGGGGTGAGGGGGCGCTTTAAGCCCTCAACGTATTGCTCAACAAGCACACAAACAAAAACCCCGGCCAAGGGCCGGGGTTTTCATCAAATCAGATGCAACTAACGCTTACTCAGCGTCCACTGCCTCGACCTGCGGGCGATCAACCAGTTCGACGTAGGCCATCGGCGCATTGTCGCCAGCGCGGAAGCCGCACTTGAGGATGCGCAGGTAGCCGCCGGGACGCTCGCGGTAACGCGGGCCCAGCTCGACGAACAGCTTGCCCACAGCCTGCTTGTCGCGCAGACGCGAGAAAGCGAGACGGCGATTGGCAACGCCATCGGTCTTGGCGAGCGTGATGAGCGGCTCGGCGACGCGACGGAGTTCCTTGGCCTTCGGGAGGGTGGTGCGGATCAGCTCGTGCTTGATCAGCGACGCGGCCATGTTCTTGAACATGGCTTCGCGGTGGCTGCTCGTGCGATTGAGCTTGCGACCGGATTTCTGGTGGCGCATGGCGATTACTCTCTAGTCTGTTGTTATGAAAAGCCGGTCACTATGAGCCGACTTCCCGCGGTTACCCGCTATTCAAGGCTCTAAAAACGCCCTGTTATAAGAGCACGGCCTCTATGGGCCGCGTTTTTCATCTGGCACCAAGGCCAGTCGTGCAAAGTCGAGGGCGACCGCATCCGGTCGCCCTCGAATTCATCAGCCCAGCTGCATACCGTGCGACAAGCCCGGCGGCGGCCAGTTTTCAAGCTTCATGCCGAGTGCGAGACCACGCCCGCCCAGGACATCCTTGATTTCGGTCAGCGACTTCTTACCCAGGTTCGGGGTCTTCAGCAGCTCGACTTCGGTCTTCTGCACCAAGTCGCCGATGTAGTAGATGCTCTCGGCCTTGAGGCAGTTGGCCGAACGCACCGTCAGCTCCAGGTCGTCGATCGGACGGAGCAGCAGCGGATCGAACCCGCCCTTCTCTGCCTTATCGGTCGCGCTTTCGCGACGCGAGAAGTCACCGAACACCGACAGCTGGTCGTTGAGGATTTCGGCGGCCTTGCGAACCGCGTCTTCCGCACCGATGGTGCCGTTGGTTTCGATATCGAGCACCAGCTTATCGAGGTTGGTGCGCTGCTCGACACGAGCCGCGTCCACTTCGTAAGCCACACGCAACACCGGCGCGAACGACGCGTCGAGCTGCAGGCGACCGATCG
Source organism: Dyella sp. NPDC103356 (assembly GCF_055584465.1). Classification (NCBI taxonomy): domain Bacteria; kingdom Pseudomonadati; phylum Pseudomonadota; class Gammaproteobacteria; order Lysobacterales; family Rhodanobacteraceae; genus Dyella; species Dyella sp. NPDC103356. The sequence continues at coordinate 13,662 of NZ_JBVJLZ010000018.1, read as the reverse complement.
GGCGAGCCTCTTCATCCGGATGCTGGCGCGTGCTGGCCGGCTGATAGCCGACGCCGCGACGCACCTTCAAGCGCATGTTGAGGGCGATATCCTTGGTCAGGTGACAGATCACATGCTCAGGATTGATGATTTCTACCGAGTGATCGACCGCGATGTCGCCAGCGGTAACCACACCCTTGCCCTTCTTGGCCAAGGTCAGGGTGACTTCGTCACCCGTATGCTGACGAATTGCCACGTCCTTGAGGTTCAGCAGGACTTCGATCACGTCCTCCTGCAAACCTTCCAGAGTGGTGTACTCGTGCAGCACGCCATCGATTTCTACCTCGACGATGGCAGAGCCAGGGATCGAGGAAAGCAGCACGCGACGCAACGCATTGCCCAGAGTGTGGCCGAAGCCACGTTCGAGAGGCTCGACCACCACTTTGGCGCGGTTGGATCCGAGCTGCTCGACACTGAGGCCACGCGGCCGCAGCACGCTAGTTGACGAAACTGCCATGCAGAGCTCCGGTTGATTACTTCGAGTAAAGCTCGACGATCAGGCTTTCGTTGATGTCGGACGGCAGATCACCGCGATCCGGCGTCGACTTGAAGGTGCCTTCGAACTTCTTGGAGTCGACTTCGACCCACTGCGGACGCAGGTCCATGGTGTCGAAGACGGTTGCCGCTTCCTGCACGCGCAGCTGAGTGCGAGCGCGCTCGGTCAAGGCAATCGCATCGCCCGGACGAACCTGGTACGACGGAATGTTCACCTTCTTGCCGTTCACCAGCACAGCCTTGTGGCTGACCAGCTGACGAGCCTGGGCGCGGGTTACCGCGAAGCCCATGCGATAGACGACATTGTCAAGGCGGCTCTCGAGCAGGCGCAGCAGGTTCTCACCCGTGTTGCCCTTGAGGTTGGATGCCTTGGTGTAGTAGTTGCTGAACTGACGCTCGAGCACACCGTAGATACGCTTGACCTTCTGCTTTTCACGCAGCTGGTTGGCGTAGTCGGACATGCGCATGCGCTTGTTGGCGCCATGCTGACCGGGCTTGTTTTCCAGTTTGCACTTGGAGTCGATGGCGCGAGCCGGACTCTTCAGGCTGAGATCTGCACCCTCACGACGGGCGAGTTTGCAGGTAGCTCCACGATAACGGGCCATGGGTATGCTCCTTAGACTCGACGCTTCTTGGGGGGACGGCAGCCGTTATGCGGAATCGGCGTGACGTCGATGATGTTGAGCACCTTGTAGCCCAGTGCATTCAACGAACGCACGGCGGACTCACGACCCGGACCCGGGCCCTTGATGCGCACTTCGACCGTCTTCACACCGTAATCGCCTGCAGCGCGGCCAGCCTTTTCGGCGGCAACCTGGGCAGCGAACGGGGTGGACTTGCGCGAACCGCGGAAACCCGCGCCGCCTGCAGTAGCCCACGACAGAGCATTGCCCTGACGATCGGTGATGGTGACGATGGTGTTGTTGAAGGAGGCCTGCACGTGAGCCACGGCATCCGTGACAACGCGCTTGATCTTCTTCTTGGTCTTAACCGGCTTAGCCATGTTTGGAATCCGTTACTTCTTGATCGCGCGACGGGGACCCTTGCGGGTACGTGCGTTGGTACGCGTGCGCTGGCCGCGCACCGGCAGGCCACGGCGGTGGCGCAGACCGCGGTAGCAACCCAGATCCATCAGACGCTTGATGGCGATACCCACCTCGCGGCGCAGATCGCCTTCAACGACGTACTTGCCGATTTCGGCACGAAGCTTTTCAACTTCGCCTTCACTGAGGGACTTGATGGCCGTGGTGGGAACCACGCCAGCGTCCGCACAAACCTTCTTGGCCCGGCTGCGACCGATACCATAAATGCTTTGCAGGCCAACCCAGACATGCTTCTGGACCGGCAAATTGACACCCGCGATGCGCGCCATGATGTACTTTCTCCGATGCGTTTCGTGCGCGGTAAACGCGCAATTCTAACCTGAATTAACCCTATAGGAAAGCCCTGCGGCACCCTGTGCCGCCGCTCCCCGGTTCCAGCCCTTACTCCACCGCCCCAGCAGCCATCAGTTGCGGCGGAGATTGGCCTTCTTGAGCAGACTTTCGTATTGGTGACTGACCAAGTGCGCCTGCACCTGAGCAGTGAAGTCCATCACCACAACCACCACGATCAGCAGAGAGGTGCCGCCGAAGTAGAAAGGAACATGCCAAAGATTCTGCATAAACGTCGGGACCAGGCAGACCAGCACCAGATAGATCGCTCCGATACCGGTAAGCCGGGTCATCACGCCATCGATGTAGTTAGCCGTCGCATGACCCGGGCGGATACCCGGAATCAATGCACCCGAACGCTTCAAATTGTCCGCCGTTTCCTGGGAGTTGAACACGATTGCCGTATAGAAGAAGGCAAACGTGATCACCAGCACCGCGAACAAGATGTCGTGCAAAGGCTCGCCCGGGGCCAAGGCCTGGACCAGATCCTGCAACCAGCGCGCCTGATGACCCTGACCGAACCACGTTGCTGCGGTAGTCGGGAACATCAACAGGCTCGACGCGAAGATCGGCGGAATGACGCCCGCCATATTGATCTTCAGCGGCAGGTGCGAGGTCTGGTTCATGTAGGCCCGCTGCCCGCCGGATCGCCGCGCGTAGTTCACGGTAATGCGCCGTTGGGCGCGCTCCATGAACACCACGAAGGCAGTTACCGCGAGAATCAACGCGATCACCATGATCAGGCGCAGCACCGAGAGTTCGCCGTTATTGGCCATGGTCAGCGTGTGCGCAACCGCACCCGGCAGACCCGCCACGATACCGGCGAAGATCAGCAGCGAAATACCGTTACCGATACCCCGCTCGGTGATCTGCTCACCCAGCCACATCAGGAACATCGTGCCGGCGGTAAGACCGACGATCGACGCCATGATGAAACCGAAACCCGGCGTGTAGACCACCGGCGCTCCGCCCTGGGCGACCTGCTTTTGCAGGGCAACCGCAATGCCGAACGCCTGGAAGGCCGCCAAGCCCACCGTGCCGAAGCGTGTGTACATGGTCATCTTTCGACGACCCGACTCACCCTCTTTACGCAGTGCCTGCAGGCTCGGGATCACCGAACCCATCATCTGCACCACGATCGACGCCGAAATGTATGGCACGACGCCCAGTGCGAACACCGAGAAACGTGCCAGCGAACCGCCCGAGAACATGTTGAACATGTTCAGCAGGCCGCCGCCCTGTTCGATCAGGTTCGTCATGGCTTCGGGGTTGACGCCCGGAACCGGAATGAACGAACCGAGACGGAAGACGATCAGCGCACCAAGCACAAAGAAGATGCGCTGACGCAGTTCCGTCAGCTTACCGAGCGATCCGAGCGATGAGCCCTGGGCAGCCGCCACGTGATTACTCCACGCTGCCGCCGGCAGCTTCAATAGCTGCCTTGGCGCCGGCCGTTGCCAGAATGCCGATCAACTTCACCGCGCGGCCGATCTCGCCCTTGGCGACGACCTTGACCTTCTTGGCGCGACTGTCGATCAGACCTGCCTGGTGCAGAACGACCGGATTGATCTCGTCCACCTTCAGGTTGGCCAACTGATACAGGAAAACTTCCTGGCTCTCGGCCTTCTTCAGCGAACGGAAACCGACCTTCGGCAGGCGGCGCTGCAGCGGCATCTGACCGCCTTCGAAACCGTACTTATGGGTACCGCCCGCGCGAGCGTGCTGACCCTTGTGACCGCGACCTGCGGTCTTGCCCAGGCCCGAACCGATACCGCGACCGACGCGCAGACGCGTCTTGCGGGAACCGGCGGCCGGCTTGATGTCGTTAAGACGCATGATGCTTACTCCTCAACCCGCACGAGGTAATAGACCGTGTTGATGAGGCCACGCACCTGCGGGCTGTCCTTCAACTCACGGACGTCGTTGAGCTTGTTCAGGCCGAGCGCCTTCACGCTCAGGCGATGACGGCTCTGCACACCGCGCAGGCCCTTGACCAGGCGAACGCGAACGGTCTTGTCATTGTTAGCCATTGCCCAGCACCTCTTCCACGGTCTTGCCACGCTTGGCAGCGATCTGCTTCGGCGAGGCGACGGCCTGGAGGCCCTTGATGGTGGCGCGAACCAGATTGATCGGGTTGCGCGAACCGACGGCCTTGGCCAAAACGTTCTTGACGCCGACCACTTCCAGCACAGCGCGCATCGCGCCGCCGGCGATGACGCCGGTACCTTCAGAAGCCGGCTGCATGAACACGCGAGCAGCGCCGTGGTTGGCCTTGATGGCGTACCACAGGGTGCCGTTGTTCAGGTCGATGCTCACCATGTTGCGGCGAGCGCGTTCCATGGCCTTGGAGATGGCGACCGGCACTTCGCGCGCCTTGCCATAGCCGAAGCCGACCTTACCTTCGCCGTCGCCGACGACGGTCAGCGCGGTAAAGCTCATCTGGCGGCCACCCTTGACGGTCTTGGCCACGCGGTTAACGGCAATCAGCTTCTCGAGCAGGCCGTCTGAATTTTCGCGATCGGTAGAAGACATGAATTCTTTTCCGTATGCCCGGACTACCCGGGACTTTTCTTGCGGCTGAGCCGCTTGGAGTTGTTAGGTATTGCGTATGGAGTCGGGCGCCGGTTACATCAACGCCCGAATCCAAAAGTTTTTAGAACTTCAGGCCCGCTTCGCGCGCCGCATCGGCCAGAGCCTTGATGCGACCGTGATAACGGAAGCCCGAGCGATCGAATGCCACAGACTCGATGCCGGCAGCCATGGCACGCTCGGCCACCGCCTTGCCCACGGCCGCAGCCGCTTCGAGGTTCTTGGTGCCCTTCAGGCCTTCGGCGACCGACTTCTGCACGGTGGACGCTGCAGCGACGACGTTCTTGCCCGAAGCGTCGAACACCTGTGCGTACAGGTGCTGACCGGTGCGATGCACCGACAGACGAGCCACGGCCAGCTTGCGGATATGCGAGCGGGTCGACTTGGCGCGACGCAGGCGGGATTCATTCTTGTTCATAGGTTCTCTCCAGAAAGCGGATAGGCGAGCGCTTTGCAGCGCATTAAGCCTTCTTAGCTTCCTTCAGGGTGATCTTCTCGCCGGAATAACGCACGCCCTTGCCCTTGTAGGGTTCCGGCGGACGATAACCACGGATCTTGGCAGCGACTTCGCCCACCAGCTGCTTGTCCGAACCCTTGATCAGGATTTCGGTCTGCGACGGGGTTTCGAGGCTGATGCCTTCCGGCGCCTTGAACACCACCGGGTGCGAAAAGCCCAGGCTGAGGTTCAGATCCTTGCCGGCCATGGCGGCGCGGTAACCGACGCCGACCAGCTCGAGCTTGCGCTCGTAACCGTCGGACACGCCCTTGACCATGTTGGCCAACAGCGCACGCGCCGTACCGCCAAACTTGTCCTCGGCGCCTTCGGCAACCTGGATATTGACCGTGCCGTTATCGACGGCAACCGTGACGCCCGGCAGATGATGCGTGGACAGGGTGCCCTTGGGACCCTTCACCGAGATGCTGTTCTCGGCGACGTTTAGTTCCACGCCCTTCGGCAGCGAAATCGGCTTTTTGGCAACTCGAGACATCGGAAACTCCTTAAGCGACCATGCCGATGACTTCGCCGCCCAAGCCCTTGGCGCGAGCTTGCGCGTCGGTCAGCAGGCCTGCCGAAGTCGAGATAATGGAAATGCCCAGGCCGCCCAGGATCTTCGGCAATTCAGTCTTGCCGCGATACACGCGAAGGCCGGAACGGCTGATGCGCTCGATGCGCTCGATGGCCGGACGGCCTTCGAAATACTTCAGCTTGAGCTCGAGCACCGGCTTGCCCTCCTGCGTGGAGGTCTTGGCGTCGAGGATATAGCCCTCATTCTTCAGAAGGTTGGCCAGGGCCACCTTCATCTTTGACGACGGCATGCTTACGGCCTGCTTGCCCGTGAGCTGGGCATTGCGGATGCGCGTAAACAGATCGGCGATGGGATCAGTCATGCTCATGAAAACATCCTTCAGAGTGCACCGATATCCGATAAAACCGGAAATCAATATTCGATTGTGAGCCGTAGAGACGGCGTTCTGCGTAACACAGACCGTCGACTATAGCAGCTTTTCCAGCTTTTGCGAATAGCGGGGCAAAAGTCGCGTCAACGGGGGCATGTCGCCATGCCCCCGCCGGTTAGGCAGGCCCGAAGGCCCTGCCCTCTTTGGTCTTACCAGCTGGCCTTACGCAGGCCAGGAACGTCGCCACGCATGGTGGCTTCGCGAAGCTTGTTACGGCCGAGGCCGAACTTCTGGTACACAGCGCGCGGACGGCCGGTCAGCGCACAGCGGGTACGCTGGCGGCTCGGGCTCGCATCACGCGGCAGTTTCTGCAGCTTGGTCTGAGCGTCCATCTTCTCCTCGTAGGAGGACTTGGGGCTCAGCACGATCGCCTTCAGTTCGGCGCGCTTGGCGGCGTACTTCTTGACGAGCTTGGTCCGCTTGAGGTCGCGGTTCACCATGGAGGTCTTGGCCATATTCTCGCGACTCTCTTAGTTGCGGAACGGGAAGCTGAAAGCTTCCAGCAGCGCTTTGGCTTCTTCGTCGGTCTTGGCGGTGGTGGTGATGGAAATATCCATACCGCGCATCGCGTCGACAGCGTCGAAATCGATTTCCGGGAAGATGATCTGTTCCTTGATACCGAAGTTGTAGTTACCACGGCCATCGAAGGCGCGACCCGACACGCCGCGGAAGTCGCGGGTACGGGGCAGCGAGATGTTGATCAGACGATCCAGGAATTCCCACATCTGGGCGCGACGCAAGGTGACCTTGCAGCCGATCGGCCAGCCATCGCGGATCTTGAACGAGGCAACGGACACGCGCGCCTTGGTCTGGATCGGCTTCTGGCCGGAGATCTTGGCCATGTCGGCCACGGCGTTCTCGAGCACTTTCTTGTTGCCCGCAGCTTCGCCCACGCCCATGTTCAGCGTGATCTTGGTGATGCGGGGAACCTGCATCACGTTCTGGTAACCAAAACGCTCGGTGAGCTTCTGGATGACCTGGTCTTTATAAAAAGTTTCAAGGCGCGTCATGACTTGTGTTCCTTACGCGTCCACGACCTCGCCAGACGAACGGAACACGCGGACTTTGCGCTCATCTTCGAGCACCTTGAAGCCGACGCGTTCACCCTTGTTCGTGGCGGGGTTGAACAGCTGCACATTAGAGATATGGATCGAAGCTTCACGCTCGACGATGCCGCCGGCCTGGTTGGCTTGCGGATTCGGCTTGGTGTGGCGCTTGACCAGGTTCACGTTGGAGACGAACACGCGATCGCCGTCAACGCGCAGCACGTCGCCGCGCTGGCCCTTGTTTTTGCCGGTGATCACGATGACCTGATCACCCTTGCGGATACGGTTCATGGGTCTTCTCCGCTCAGAGCACTTCGGGTGCGAGCGAGACGATCTTCATGAACTTCTCGCTGCGCAGCTCACGAGTCACCGGCCCAAAGATACGGGTGCCGATCGGCTCGAGCTTGTTGTTGAGGAGCACCGCTGCATTGCCGTCGAAACGGATCAGCGAGCCATCGGGACGGCGCACACCCTTGGCGGTACGAACCACCACGGCGTTGTACACCTCGCCCTTCTTTACCTTACCGCGCGGGATCGCATCCTTCACGGTGACCTTGATGACATCGCCGATGCCCGCATAGCGACGCTTGGAGCCGCCGAGCACCTTGATGCACATCAGTTCTTTCGCGCCGCTGTTATCTGCTGCGGAAAGCGTGCTTTGCATCTGAATCATGTCTGCACCCTCCCTTAGACGCTGGCGCGCGTGACGATTTCGACCACGCGGTGATGCTTGGTCTTGGACAGCGGGCGGCACTCCGCGATACGCACCACGTCGCCTTCGTTCGCACCCAGCTCGTCTTGCGCATGCAGCTTGGTCGAACGACGGACGATCTTGCCGAGCAGCGGATGCTGCACCTGGCGCTCGATCAGGACGGTAACCGTCTTGTCCATCTTGTTACTGACGACACGACCCTCGAGGGTACGTGCCTGCTTTTGGTTGTCGCTCATATCCGCCGTCCTTACTTCTTAGCGCCGAGCACGAACTTCGTGCGGGCGATGTCGCGCCGAACTCGGCGCAGCTGGTGCGGCTGATTGAGCTGGCCGGTGCCCTTTTGCATGCGCAGGTTGAACTGCTCCTTGCGCAGGTCCAGCAGGTGCTGCTTCAGCTCGTCGGCCGATTTCGTGTTCAAGTCTTTCATGGCCATCACATCACCGCCCGCGATACGAACTGGGTCTGCACCGACAGCTTGGCGGCGGCCAGGCGGAATGCCTCGCGTGCCGTTGCCTCGTCGACGCCCTCGATTTCATAGAGCATGCGGCCGGGCTGGATCGGAGCGACCCAGAATTCCACGCCGCCCTTACCGGCGCCCATTCGGACTTCGATCGGCTTCTTGGTGATCGGCTTGTCCGGGAACACGCGGATCCACAATTTGCCGCCGCGCTTCACGAAACGGGTGATGCAACGACGTGCCGCTTCGATCTGGCGCGCGGTCAGCGCGCCGTGAGTGGTGGCCTTGAGGCCGTACTCACCGAAGCTCACGAGGTTGGAGCTGAAAGCCAGACCGTCGTTACGGCCCTTGAACTGCTTACGGTATTTGGTTCGCTTGGGTTGCAACATGGCAACTCTCCTTACTTCGCTGCACGGTCGCGACGGCCTTCGCCATCACGACGCGATTCACGATCACGACGGCCCTCGCCACCTTCGCGGCGCGGCTGCTGCGACTGCTCTTCCTTCGACTCCTGGCCGATCTGGGAAAGGTCGAAGATTTCGCCCTTGTAGACCCACACCTTGATGCCAATGATGCCGTAGGTGGTCTTCGCTTCCGCGAAGCCGTAGTCGATGTCCGCACGCAGCGTATGAAGCGGCACGCGGCCCTCGCGGCTCCACTCGGAGCGAGCGATTTCGGCGCCGTTCAAACGACCGGACACGTTGATCTTGATACCGAGGGCGCCCAGGCGCATCGCGTTGCCGACCGAGCGCTTCATGGCGCGGCGGAACATGATGCGACGCTCGAGCTGCTGCGCGATCGACTCGGCGACCAGCTGAGCGTCGAGCTCCGGCTTGCGCACCTCGTTGACGTTGATGTGCGCCGGAACGCCCATCAGCTGGCTGACTTCCTTACGCAGCTTCTCGATATCCTCGCCCTTCTTGCCGATCACCACGCCCGGACGGGCCGTGTGGATCGTCACGCGTGCGGTCTTGGCCGGACGCTCGATCTGGATCTTCGAGATGCCGGCGGCTGCCAGCTTCTTGCGCAGCATCTCGCGGACCTTGAGGTCGGCAGCGAGGTACTTGGCGTAATCGCCCTTATTGGCGTACCACTTCGAGTTCCAGTCCTTGGCAATACCGAGGCGGATACCGATTGGATTAACTTTGTGACCCATCGTCTATATCCCTCAGTTACCAACGACCACAGTGATGTGGCTGGTGCGCTTCAAGATGCGCGAACCGCGGCCTTTGGCGCGGGCATACATACGCTTCATCGCCGGACCTTCGTCCACGAAGATGCTCGAGACCTTCAGCTCGTCCACATCAGCGCCGAGATTGTTCTCGGCGTTGGCGACGGCCGACAGCAGCACCTTGCGAACGAGGTGTGCGGCCTTCTTGTTGGTGAACTGGAGCACGTCGCTGGCACGGCCCACGGGCAAACCGCGGACCAGGTCAGCTACCAGGCGTGCCTTCTGCGCTGAGATGCGAGCGCTGCGCAGGATCGCTTTGGCTTCGGTGCTCATCACTTGCCCTTCTTATCGCCGCCATGGCCCTTGAAAGTGCGGGTCACCGCGAACTCGCCGAGCTTATGCCCGACCATGTTCTCGTTGACGAGCACCGGCACGTGCTGGCGACCGTTGTGGATGGCGATGGTCAATCCCACCATTTCCGGCAGGATCATGGAGCGGCGCGACCAGGTCTTGATCGGACGCTTGTTGTTAGTGGAAACCGCAGCTTCCACCTTCTTCACGAGGTGAAGGTCGACGAACGGACCTTTCTTCAATGAACGCGGCATGACGGTTTCCTATTACTTGCGACGACGCACGATGAACTGCTGTGTGCGCTTGTTGTTACGGGTCTTGTAGCCCTTGGCCGGCGTGCCCCACGGGCTGACCGGATGACGGCCGCCGGAGGTCTTGCCTTCACCACCGCCGTGCGGATGGTCGACCGGGTTCATGACTACACCGCGGACGGTCGGGCGAATACCCTGCCAGCGCTTCTTACCGGCCTTGCCCAGCTTCTTCAGGCTGTGCTCGCCGTTGCCGACTTCGCCGATGGTGGCGCGGCAGTCGACCGGCACGCGGCGCATTTCGCCGGAGCGCAGACGCAGCGTGGCATAACCGGATTCACGAGCGACCAGCTGAACCGAGGCACCGGCGGAGCGTGCGATCTGCGCACCCTTGCCCGGCTTCATCTCGATGCAGTGGATCGTGCTACCGACCGGGATATTGCGCAGCGGCAGGCTGTTGCCGGCCTTGATCGGCGCATCGGTACCCGACACCAGACGATCACCCACCTGCACGCCCTTGGGCGCGATGATGTAGCGGCGTTCGCCGTCGGCGTAGCACAGCAACGCGATGTGCGCGGTGCGGTTCGGATCGTACTCGATACGCTCGACCTTGGCGGCAATGCTTTCCTTGTCGCGCTTGAAGTCGATGATGCGGTAGGCCTGCTTGTGACCGCCGCCGCGATGACGAATGGTGATGCGACCATAGTGGTTACGGCCACCCGTCTTGGACTGCGATTCGGTCAACGGCGCGTACGGCGCGCCCTTGTGCAGGCCCGGGGTGTGCACACTTACCGAGTCGCGACGACCGGGAGAAGTGGGCTTGTGGTTAATTAATGCCATCTCACAAAACTCCTGGCTCAGGCCTTGGCGGACACGTCGATGGTGTGACCATCGGCGAGACGCACATAGGCCTTGCGCTTGCCCTGACGGTTGCCGGCGCGGAAACGGAAGGACTTGACCTTGCCCTTGGCGTTGACGAGGTTCACCTGCTCGACCTTGACGTCGAACATGGCTTCCACCGCTGCGCGGACATCAGCCTTCGTTGCCTCGGGGGCCACCACGAAAACGTATTGATTGCTCTCGGCCAGACGAGCAGCCTTTTCGGAGATGTGCGGCGCGCGCAGCGTGTTGAGAATGCGTTCGTTGCTCATGCCAGCCACTCCTCGACCTTCTTCACCGCCTCGACCGTCATGACGATGTGATCGGAACCGACCAGGCTAACCGGGTTCAGCGCCAACACGTCGACGACATGGAGGTAGGGGATGTTACGGGCAGCCAGGTAGAGCGCTTCGTTGGCGTCTTCCGACACCATCAGCACGCGACCGGACACCTCGAGCTCAGCCATCTTGGCGATCATCGACTTGGTCTTGGGAGCGTCGATGCCGAAGCTTTCGACGACCTTCAAACGACCCTGACGGTTCAGCTCCGCGAGAATGGAGCGGATCGCGACGCGATAGGCCTTGCGGTTGACTTTCTGTTCGAAGCTGCGCGGCTTGGCGGCAAAGGTGACACCACCGCCGATAAAGATCGGAGCGCGATAGTCGCCGTGACGAGCGCCGCCGCCCTTCTGCTTCTTGAACTTCTTGGTGGTACCCGACATCTCACCGCGCGACAGCTGCGCCTTGGTACCGGCGCGACCGCCGGCCTGGTAAGCGACGACTACCTGATGGATCAGGGCCTTCTTGAGCTCGGCGCCGAACACTTCGTCCGACACGCTGAGCGGCTTGGCACCAATGACATTCAATTCCATGGTGTCTCTCCTCAACCCTTGGTCGTCGGACGGATGACGACGTCGCCGCCGGTAGCACCCGGCACGGCGCCCTTCACCGCGATCAAATGACGCTCGGCGTCCACCTTGACCACTTCCAGGCCCTGCTGCGTGCGATTGACCGCACCCATGTGACCGGCCATCTTCTTGCCCGGGAACACGCGGCCTGGGGTCTGACGCTGACCGATAGAACCCGGCGCGCGATGCGACAGCGAGTTACCGTGGGTGGCGTCACCCATGCTGAAGTTGTGGCGCTTGATGGCGCCCTGGAAGCCCTTGCCCTTCGACACGCCGGCGACGTCAACGATCTGACCCACCTGGAACACGTCGTCGGCCTTGATCTCGGCGCCCACGCTGTACTTGCCGAGATCGTCGGCAGACACGCGGAACTCCCACAGACCACGACCTGGCTCAACCTTCGCCTTGGCGTAGTGACCCTTCAGCGGCGCGGTCAGCAGATTGGCGCGCTTGGCACCCACTGCAACCTGCACGGCGCTGTAGCCATCGTTATCTTCCGTCTTCAGCTGCGTAACGCGATTCGGGGTGGCTTCAATCAGCGTCACCGGAATCGAGCGTCCGTCTTCAGTGAAGAGTCGGCTCATGCCGCACTTGCGGCCAACTAGTCCGATACTCATGTTCGTATCCTGTCTATCGCTCAACCGAGCTTGATCTGAACGTCTACGCCAGCGGCGAGATCAAGCTTCATGAGCGCGTCCACGGTCTTGTCGTTGGGGTCAACGATATCGAGCACTCGCTTGTGCGTACGGGTTTCGTACTGGTCGCGAGCATCTTTGTCGACGTGCGGCGACACCAGAATGGTGTAGCGCTCGATCTTGGTCGGAAGCGGGATCGGGCCGAGAACCGTAGCGCCAGTGCGCTTGGCCGTCTCGACGATCTCGCTGGCCGAACGGTCGATCAGACGATGATCGAACGCTTTGAGCCGAATGCGAATCTTTTGGTTCGCCATAAACCGTGTCCTGTTATCAAAAGAACGTTATGTGATCCGAGGTGGCTTCTCACCGCCCCGCACAACCCAGTACAGCATTTACTGCAAAGAGCCCCCTGAAAACCGCATCAGGAAGACCCCAAAACGCCAGGCAGGCCGTTAACCGGCCTGCCCAGACGGGAAACATTCGCGAAAACACACAGATCGTCAGAGACTTAGCTCGAGACCGGGTATCCCCGCAACAATCCATGTAAGCGAACTCGAAGCGCCATCCTTGGGCCTCATTTCGCGGTGTGCCGGATAGCTTTGAAGGCTATCTGGCTAGGTAACTTTGCAACTATAGCGTAACTTTTCGGGCGCCGCAAGCAGTCGCTAAGGAAAGATGTCCTACACGCCAATCGGGGATCGTCGCCCTACCCTTTGAAAAAAGAAGCCGCCCAATAGGGCGGCCTCTCCATAGCCTGAGCTACGAAACTTACTTGACGATCTTGGCAACCACGCCGGCGCCGACGGTGCGGCCGCCTTCGCGGATCGCGAAACGCAGGCCTTCGCTCATCGCGATCGGGTGGATCAGGCTCACCGTGATCTTCACGTTGTCGCCCGGCATCACCATCTCCGTGCCTTCCGGCAACTTGATCGCACCGGTCACGTCCGTCGTGCGGAAGTAGAACTGCGGGCGGTAGTTGCTGAAGAACGGGGTGTGGCGACCGCCTTCGTCCTTCGACAGCACGTAGATCTCGGCCTCGAAGTCCGTGTGTGGGGTGATCGAACCCGGCTTGGCCAGCACCTGGCCACGCTCCACGTCGTCACGCTTCAGACCACGCAGCAGCAGACCGGCGTTGTCGCCTGCCTGACCCTGGTCCAGCAGCTTGCGGAACATTTCGATACCGGTCACCGTGGTCTTCTGGGTCGGACGAATACCGACCACTTCCACTTCGTCACCGACCTT
>NZ_JBVJLZ010000017.1:0-16153 GCF_055584465.1 Dyella sp. NPDC103356 | reverse complement strand
GTGATGCCGCGCGCCTTCTCTTCCGGCGCCGCGTCAATCGCGTCATATGCCTTGAATTCACCACCAAAACGCTCCGCACCGACCTTCGTCAGCGCTGCCGTCAGCGTCGTCTTGCCGTGGTCGACGTGGCCAATCGTGCCTACGTTGACGTGCGGCTTGCTGCGCTCGAATTTACCCTTTGCCATGACTCAAAACCTCTAAAAAAGAACTGTTATAAGGGGAAAAGAAAAGCCCTATCAGGCCTTCTTCATGACCTGCTCGGCGATATTGTTCGGGGCCGGCTCGTAATGGTCGAATTCCATCGTGAACGTTGCCCGACCCTGGGTTTGCGAGCGCAGCGAGGTGGCGTAACCGAACATTTCACCCAGCGGGATCATCGCATTGATGGTCTTGCCCGACGGCGTATCGTCCGAACCCTGCAGCACACCGCGACGACGACTGACGTCGCCCATCACGTCACCGAGATAGTCCTCAGGTGTCACGATTTCAACCTTCATGATCGGCTCGAGCAGGATCGGCCGCGAATGCTTGGCGCCCTCACCCTTGAACGTTTCACGGAACGCGCCATGGGCAGCGATCTTGAACGCCATTTCCGACGAATCGACGTCGTGGTACGAACCGAACACGAGTTTGGCCTTCACGCCCACCACCGGGAAGCCGGCCAGATGGCCGCTGGTGATGGATTCGCGCAGACCCTTTTCGACCGACGGGATGTATTCCTTCGGAATCACACCGCCCGTAATGTCATTGACGAACAGGAAGTCGTCCTTGGTGTTCGGATCCTTGCGCTCCTCGTCGGTCATCGGTGCAAACTCGATGACGACATGGCCGTACTGACCCTTACCACCGGACTGCTTGGCGTGCTTGAAGTCCGCCTTGTAGCTACCCTGCAGCGTCTCGCGGTAAGCCACCTGCGGCTTGCCCACGTTGGCCTCGACGTTGAACTCGCGCTTCATGCGATCCACCAGGATATCCAGGTGAAGCTCGCCCATGCCCGAGATGATCGTCTGGCCGGATTCTTCGTCCGTGCGAACGCGGAACGACGGATCTTCCGCGGCCAGACGGCCGAGGGCGATACCCATCTTTTCCTGGTCCGACTTGGTCTTCGGCTCGACTGCCATCGAGATCACCGGCTCCGGGAACGTCATGCGCTCCAGAGTGATGACGTGATCCTGCGCGCACAGCGTGTCACCGGTCGTCACGTCCTTCAGACCCACTGCCGCGGCGATATCGCCCGCACAGACGGCCTTGAGCTCGTGACGCTCGTTCGCGTGCATCTGCAGGATGCGACCGATACGCTCCTTCTTCGACTTCACCGGGTTGTAGACGGCATCGCCCGAATTGAGCATGCCCGAGTACACGCGGAAGAAGGTCAGCGAACCGACGAACGGATCGGTCATGATCTTGAACGCCAGCGCCGAGAACGGCGCCTTGTCGTCCGCGACACGACTGTCTTCCTTGTCGTTCTCGTCGATACCCTTGACCGGCGGACGATCGGCCGGCGACGGCAGCAACTGGATCACTGCGTCGAGCATGGCCTGCACGCCCTTGTTCTTGAAGGCCGTACCGCAGAACACCGGAATCAGCGTGTTTGCCAGCGTACCGGCGCGAAGACCTGCAAGAATTTCGTCCTCGGAGAGGTCGCCCTCTTCCAGGTACTTGTTCATCAGTTCTTCGGACGTTTCGGCCGCCGACTCCACCATGAAGCTACGCGCCTCGACGGCATCGTCCTTCAGGTTGGCCGGGATGTCCTGGTATTCGAACTTCATGCCCTGGGACTCCATGTCCCAGATGATCGCCTTCATCTTGATGAGGTCGATCACGCCTTCGAAGTTGTCTTCGGCACCGATCGGCACCTGCATCGGCACCGGATTGGCACCCAGGCGCGACTTCAGCTGCTCGACCACCTTGGTGAAGTTGGCACCGGTGCGGTCCATCTTGTTGACGAACGCCAGGCGCGGCACACCGTACTTGTTCGCCTGACGCCACACCGTTTCCGACTGCGGCTGCACACCACCGACAGCGCAAAGCACAAACACCGCACCGTCCAGCACACGCAACGACCGCTCCACCTCGATGGTGAAGTCGACGTGCCCGGGGGTGTCGATGATGTTGAAGCGATGCTCGGGCAAGGAACGATCCATGCCCTTCCAGAACGCCGTCGTTGCCGCCGACGTAATGGTGATGCCGCGCTCCTGCTCCTGCTCCATCCAGTCCATCGTCGCCGCACCGTCATGCACCTCGCCAATCTTGTGACTGACGCCGGTGTAGAACAGGATGCGCTCCGTGGTCGTAGTCTTACCGGCATCGATGTGAGCCATGATGCCGAAGTTACGATAGCGCTCGATGGGAGTGGTGCGTGCCACGGTCCTAAACCTCTACTTTGTTACTTACCAACGGTAATGCGAGAACGCCTTGTTGGCTTCGGCCATGCGATGCGTTTCTTCACGCTTCTTGATGGCACCACCACGGTTTTCCGAGGCTTCCAGCAGTTCGGCAGCAAGCTTGCGCGGCATCGAAGTCTCGCCACGCTTGCGGGCGGCATCGATGACCCAACGCATGGCCAGGGCCATACGGCGGCCCGGACGCACTTCGACGGGCACCTGGTAGGTGGCACCACCGACGCGGCGGGACTTGACCTCGACGGCCGGAGCGACGTTGCCCAGGGCCTTCTCGACCAGGGAAACCGGCTCGGCGTTCTTTTCGCCCAGATGGGTCAGCGCGCCGTAGACGATGCTTTCGGCGACCGACTTCTTGCCGCTCTTCATCACCATGTTGATGAAACGAGCGATCAGCTGGCTGCCGTGCTTGGGATCGGGCAGAACCTGACGGGCGGGATGTGAACCTTTACGCGACATGTTGGGTGTCCTTTGCTCTTAGCTCTTCGGGCGCTTGGCGCCGTACTTGGAGCGGGCCTGGCGACGCTTGGCGACGCCGGCGCAGTCGAGACTGCCGCGCACCGTGTGATAACGCACACCCGGGAGATCCTTGACGCGACCGCCGCGGATCAGGACCACCGAGTGCTCCTGCAGGTTGTGACCTTCACCACCGATGTAGCTGATGACCTCGTAGCCGTTGGTCAGGCGCACTTTGGCAACCTTACGCAGCGCCGAGTTCGGCTTCTTGGGGGTGGTCGTATAGACGCGCGTGCAGACACCGCGACGCTGCGGGCTGTTCTGCAGGGCCGGAGAATCGCTCTTGTAGCTCTTCGGGCTGCGGGATTTGCGCACCAACTGGTTAATGGTTGCCATGCGAAACTTTTCCTGGGAAACATAAAGGCAGACCGAATCAGCTCGGCCTGCCAAGAAGCGGGAATTTAACATGCGTGGCTTGCACCAGGCAAGCTAACGCCCTGCCATCCCTGACTCGAACACGAGGTGCTTCCTTGCACCTCATTTCGTTTGTTTTAAGCCCTATATCGCGGACTTATTCAACATCACTACCGGCAGCGGCTTCCGCGAAGGAGACCGAGGCGGAACCGGAGAGGGTTTCCAGCTCCGAGGCGGTCAGACCGCCCTGGCGACGACGCTGAGCGTGGTACGCCAGACCTGTACCTGCAGGGATTAGCCGGCCGACAGTAACATTTTCTTTCAGGCCACGCAAGGTATCGCGCGTGCCACGAACCGCCGCTTCGGTAAGAACGCGGGTGGTTTCCTGGAACGAGGCTGCCGAGATGAACGACTCGGTGGCCAGCGACGCCTTGGTGATACCCAGCAGGACCGACTGGAACTCGGCCGGACGCTCGCCGCGATTGACCGCACGGTCGTTCTCGGCGTTGATCCGTACGCGTTCCACCTGCTCACCGCGCAGGTAATGGCTTTCGCCCGGCTCGGTGATTTCGACCTTGCGCAGCATCTGACGAATGATCGCTTCGATGTGCTTGTCGTTGATCTTCACGCCCTGCAGGCGGTAGACGTCCTGGATCTCCTTGACCAGGTAAGCGGCCAGCGGCTCGACACCCAGCAGGCGCAGGATGTCATGCGGATTGGGCTCGCCGTCCACTACCGTTTCGCCCTTCTCGACGTGCTCGCCTTCGAACACGATGACCTGACGCCACTTGGGAATCAGCTCCTCGTGCTCGTTGCCGTCCACGTCCTTGATGATCAGGCGCTGCTTGCCCTTGGTGTCCTTGCCGAAGCTGATGACGCCCGAACGCTCGGCCAGGATCGCCGGCTCCTTCGGCTTGCGCGCTTCGAACAAGTCGGCCACGCGGGGCAGACCACCGGTAATGTCGCGGGTCTTGGAGGTTTCCTGCGGGATACGGGCAACCACGTCGCCCGGGCCCACTTCGGCACCGTTCTGGATCGACACGATCGCACCGGCCGGCAGGAAGTACTGCGCCGGTACGTCGGTACCCGGCAGCTTGAGCTCGCGGCCCTTGCTGTCTTCCAGGCGGACGATCGGGCGCAAATCCTTGGCCTGCGTACCGCGGCGCTTCGGATCGGTCACCACCGCCGACTCCAGGCCGGTCAGCTCGTCGGTCTGGCTCTGCACGGTGACGCCATCGATGAAGTCGATGAAGCGCACGGTACCGGCCACTTCCGAGACGATCGGATGGGTATGCGGATCCCAGTTGGCCACGGTCTGACCAGCCTTGACCGGCGCGCCGTCCTTGACCGTGATGGTGGCACCGTAAGGCACCTTGTAGCGCTCGCGCTCGCGGCCGTTGGTGTCGATGATCGACACTTCGCCCGAACGCGACACCGCCACCAGATGGCCCTGGCCGTGCTGCACCGTCTTCAGGTTGTTGAACTTCAGCGTGCCGGTGGTCTTCACCGTCACGTTGTCGACCGCAGCCGCACGCGACGCCGCACCACCGATGTGGAACGTACGCATGGTCAGCTGGGTACCCGGCTCACCGATCGACTGCGCGGCGACCACACCCACGGCCTCGCCCATGTTGACCAGGTGGCCACGGGCCAGATCGCGGCCGTAGCACAGCGCGCAAACGCCATGCGAGGACTGACAGGTGATCGGCGAACGGACCTTGATGGTCTGCACGCTGGCCTTGTCGAGCTTTTCGACCAACGCCTCGTCCAGCACGGTGTTGCGAGTGACGATCGGCTGATCGTCATCGCCCGGGGCGTAGACGTCTTCGCAGACCACACGACCCAGCACACGATCGCGCAACGGCTCGACCACATCGCCGCCTTCGACGATCGGCTGCATGATGACGCCGTCCTCGGTGCCGCAGTCATCGAGCGTGATGACCACGTCCTGCGCCACGTCGACGAGACGACGGGTCAGGTAACCGGAGTTGGCGGTCTTCAACGCGGTATCGGCTAGGCCCTTACGGGCACCGTGGGTCGAGTTGAAGTACTGCAGCACGTTCAGGCCTTCGCGGAAGTTGGCCTTGATCGGGGTCTCGATGATCGAGCCGTCCGGACGAGCCATCAAACCACGCATACCAGCCAGCTGACGAATCTGCGCGACCGAACCACGGGCGCCGGAGTCGGCCATGATGTACAGCGAGTTCATCGACTTCTGGTTGACCGTCTTGCCTTCGGCATTGGTGACCTTCTCGGTACCGATGCCGTCGATCATCGCCTTGGCGACCAGTTCGTTGGTGCGCGACCAGATGTCGACCACCTTGTTGTAGCGCTCGCCGGCGGTGACCAGACCCGACTGATACTGCTCCTGAATCTCGACCACTTCCTTCTCGGCCTCTTCCAGGATCGGCTTCTTCTCGTCGGGGATGATCATGTCATCGATGCCGATCGAGATACCCGCACGCGTGGCGAAGCGGAAACCGGTGTACATCAGCTTGTCGGCGAACACGACCGTGTCCTTCAGGCCAAGCAGACGGTAGCTGGAGTTGATCAGGCGCGAGATGGCTTTCTTGGTCAGCTCGGTGTTGGCCAGCACGAACGGCAAGCCGTCGGGCAGGATTTCGGCCAGCAGCGCACGACCGACAGTGGTCTCGACCAGCGTCACCGCCGTAGTGCGGACACCCTCTTCGTCGATATGCGTCTGCTTCAGACGCACCTTGACCTTGGCGTGCAGTTCGACGGCGCGATTGTCGTAGGCGCGACGCACTTCGCTGATGCCCGAGAACACCATGCCGGTGCCCTTGACGTTCACCAGTTCGCGAGTCATGTAATACAGGCCCAGCACCACGTCCTGGGTCGGCACGATGATCGGCTCACCGTTGGCCGGCGACAGGATGTTGTTCGACGACATCATCAGGGCGCGGGCTTCGAGCTGCGCCTCGATCGACAGCGGCACGTGCACGGCCATCTGGTCACCGTCGAAGTCGGCGTTGAATGCCGTACAGACCAACGGATGCAGCTGGATCGCCTTGCCTTCGATCAGCACCGGCTCGAACGCCTGGATACCCAGACGATGCAGGGTAGGCGCACGGTTCAGCAGCACCGGATGCTCGCGGATGACGTCTTCCAGGATGTCCCACACCTGGCCTTCCTCGCGCTCGACGAGCTTCTTGGCGGCCTTGATGGTGGTGGCTTCACCGCGAGCCTGCAGCTTGGCGAAGATGAAGGGCTTGAACAGCTCCAGTGCCATCTTCTTGGGCAGACCGCACTGGTGCAGGCGCAGGGTCGGACCGACCACGATCACCGAACGACCGGAGTAGTCCACGCGCTTGCCGAGCAGGTTCTGACGGAAGCGGCCCTGCTTGCCCTTGATCATGTCGGCCAGCGACTTCAGCGCGCGCTTGTTCGTGCCGGTGATGGCACGACCGCGACGACCGTTGTCGAGCAACGCGTCGACCGATTCCTGCAGCATGCGCTTTTCGTTGCGCACGATGATGTCCGGCGCGCTCAGCTCAAGCAGGCGCTTAAGACGGTTGTTGCGGTTGATCACGCGGCGGTACAGGTCGTTCAGATCCGACGTCGCGAAGCGGCCGCCATCGAGCGGCACCAGCGGACGCAGATCCGGCGGCAGCACCGGCAGCACGGTCAGCACCATCCATTCCGGACGGTTGCCCGATTCCAGGAACGCCTCGATCAGCTTGACGCGCTTGGTGAGGCGCTTGAGCTTGGTCTCGGAGTTGGTAGAGCCGATTTCTTCCTTCAGGCGCACGACTTCGCCCGGCAGGTCGAGCGACTTCAGCAGCTCGTACACCGCCTCGGCGCCCATGCGCGCGTCGAACTCGTCGCCGTGTTCTTCGACGGCTTCGAGGTACTGGTCTTCGCTGAGCAACTGACCGCGCTCGAGCGAGGTCATGCCCGGATCGATCACCACGAAGGCTTCGAAGTACAGGATGCGCTCGATGTCACGCAGGGTCATATCCAGCATCAGGCCGATGCGCGACGGCAGCGACTTCAAGAACCAGATATGCGCGGTCGGGCTGGCCAGCTCGATGTGGCCCATGCGTTCGCGACGGACCTTGGCCAGGGTGACCTCGGTGCCGCACTTTTCGCAGACCACGCCGCGGTGCTTCATGCGCTTGTACTTGCCGCACAGGCACTCGTAGTCCTTCACCGGACCAAAGATGGCGGCGCAGAACAGGCCGTCACGCTCCGGCTTGAAGGTGCGGTAGTTGATCGTTTCCGGCTTCTTTACTTCGCCGTAGGACCAGGAACGGATCAGTTCCGGCGACGCCAGCGCGATCTTGATCGAGTCAAAATCGGGCGTGGCGCGCTGCTGGTTGAATAGATTGAGCAAATCTTTCATTGCATAAGCTCCTGTAACCCGCGGGTTACTTGATCTCTTCCAGGTCGAAGTCGATGCCGAGCGAACGGATTTCCTTCATCAACACATTGAAGGATTCCGGCATGCCGGCAGCCATCTCGTGGTTACCATCGACGATGTTCTTGTACATCTGGTTGCGGCCCTGCACGTCGTCGGACTTCACCGTCAGCATTTCCTGCAGGGTGTAGGCCGCGCCGTAGGCTTCCAGCGCCCAGACTTCCATTTCGCCGAAGCGCTGACCGCCGAACTGCGCCTTGCCACCCAGCGGCTGCTGGGTCACGAGCGAGTACGGACCGGTGGAACGCGCATGCATCTTGTCGTCGACCAGGTGGTTCAGTTTCAGGTAGTGCATGTAGCCGACGGTGACCGGGCGATCGAACGCTTCGCCGGTACGGCCGTCGAACAGCGTGGTCTGGCCCGACTCGGGCAGATCCGCCAACCGCAGCATCGCCTTGATTTCGGTTTCTTCCGCGCCGTCGAACACCGGCGTAGCCATCGGCACGCCTTCCTGCAGGTTCGTCGCCAGAGCGATGATTTCCTGATCGGTGAGCGACTTCAGGTCGACGTGCTGCACGGCACCGGCAACATGGTGGTTGTAGATCTGGTCGAGGAACTCGCGGATCTGCGCCACCTTGGCCTGCGCTTCCATCATCTTCTGGATCTTGTGGCCCAGGCCCTTGGCGGCCCAGCCCAGATGCACTTCCAGAATCTGACCGATGTTCATACGCGAAGGCACGCCCAGCGGATTGAGCACGATGTCGACCGGCATGCCGTCGGCGGAGAACGGCATGTCCTCGACCGGCACCACGTTGGACACCACACCCTTGTTACCGTGGCGACCGGCCATCTTGTCGCCCGGCTGGATGCGGCGCTTAACGGCCAGGAACACCTTGACCATCTTGAGCATGCCCGGCGCGAGGTCGTCGCCCTGGGTGATCTTGGCCTGCTTTTCCTTGAAGCGCTTGTCGAATTCTTCCTTGTGGCGCTTGACCTGATCGGACGCGCGCTCGAGGAACTCGGTGACTTCCTCGTCCTTGACGTTGATCTTGAACCAGTCGTCCTTCTTCAGGCTATCGAGGTACTCGCCGGTGATTTCCACACCGCGCTTCAAGCCACCCGGACCGCTCATCGCGCTCTTGCCCAGCAGCTGCACGCGCATACGGTTGTAGATCGCGCCTTCGAGGATGCGGAACTGGTCATCGAAGTCCTTGCGGATACGCTTGAGCTCGACTTCCTCGATCTGCTTGGCGCGCTTGTCCTTCTCGATGCCGTCGCGGGTGAAGACCTGCACGTCGATGACGGTGCCGTCCATGCCCGGCGGCACGCGCAGCGAGCTGTCCTTAACATCGGACGCCTTCTCGCCGAAGATCGCGCGCAGCAGCTTCTCTTCCGGCGTCAGCTGGCTTTCGCCCTTGGGCGTGACCTTGCCGACGAGGATGTCGCCCGCCTTCACTTCCGCACCGATGTACACGATGCCGGACTCGTCCAGACGCGCCAGCGCCTGCTCGCCCACGTTCGGGATGTCGGCGGTGATTTCCTCGGCACCCAGCTTGGTGTCGCGAGCCGGGCAGGACAGCTCCTCGATGTGGATCGAGGTGTAGCGGTCTTCCTGTACGACGCGCTCGGAGAGCAGGATCGAGTCTTCGAAGTTGTAGCCGTTCCACGGCATGAAGGCGATCAGCATGTTCTGGCCGAGCGCGAGCTCGCCCAGGTCGGTCGACGAACCGTCGGCCAGCGTGTCGCCCTTCGCCACGATGTCACCGACATTCACCAGCGGGCGCTGGTTGAGGTTGGTGTTCTGGTTCGAACGGGTGTACTTGGTCAGCGTGTAGATATCGACGCCGGCATCGTTCTCGCCGACTTCTTCTTCGTGCACGCGCACCACGATACGGCCGGCGTCGACCTGGTCGATCACGCCGCCGCGCTTGGCGCTGACGATAACGCCCGAGTCACGCGCCACGGCGCGCTCGATGCCGGTACCGACCAGCGGGGTCTGCGAACGCAGGGTCGGTACGGCCTGACGCTGCATGTTCGCGCCCATCAGCGCGCGGTTCGCGTCATCGTGCTCCAGGAACGGCACCAATGCTGCCGCGACCGACACCGTCTGCATGGGCGAAACGTCCATGTAGTCGACTTCGGACGCCGGACGCAGCTCGGACTCGCCGCGGAAACGGCAGGACACGAAGTCTTCGATGAACGCGCCGTTCTTGTCGAGCGGCGAGTTCGCCTGCGCGATCACGTGGTCGCCCTCTTCGATCGCCGACAGGTAATCGACCTTGTCGGTGACCTTGCCACCCGCGACCTTACGGTACGGCGTCTCGAGGAAGCCATACGAGTTGGTGCGGGCGTAGACGGCCAGCGAGTTGATCAGGCCGATGTTCGGGCCTTCAGGCGTTTCGATGGTGCAGACGCGGCCGTAATGGGTCGGATGCACGTCGCGCACTTCGAAGCCGGCGCGTTCGCGGGTCAGACCGCCCGGCCCAAGGGCCGAAACGCGGCGCTTGTGCGTCACTTCCGACAGCGGGTTGTTCTGGTCCATGAACTGCGAAAGCTGCGACGAACCGAAGAACTCCTTCACCGCCGCCGCAACCGGCTTGGCGTTGATCAGTTCCTGCGGGGTCAGGCCTTCGGATTCAGCCAGCGACAGACGCTCACGCACGGCGCGCTCGACGCGCACCAGGCCGATGCGGAAGGTGTTCTCGGCCATTTCGCCGACCGAACGCACGCGACGGTTGCCCAGGTGATCGATGTCGTCCACGGTGCCGTGGCCGTTCTTGATCTCGATCAGCACCTTGAGCACGTCGAGGATGTCGGAGGTGACACCCTGCTGCTGCACCAGGTTCTGCGCTTCTTCTTCCTTGCGCTCGCTGAAGTACTTGTGGTCGTACAGCACGCCCGGACCGAGAATGTCCTGGCGACCGACGCGACGGTTGAACTTCATGCGGCCCACGGCCGAGAGGTCGTAGCGGTCGAAGGTGAAGAACAGGTTGTAGAACAGGTTCTGCGCGGCGTCCTTGGTCGGCGGCTCGCCCGGACGCATCATGCGATAGATTTCCACCAGCGCTTCGAGCTGCGTCTTGGTGTTGTCGATGCGCAGGGTGTGCGACACATAGGCGCCACGGTCGAGGTCGTTCACGTACAGGGTCGGCAGCGTTTCGATGCCGGCCTTGCGGAAGTTCTCCAACTGCTCGGCGGTGATTTCGTCGTTGGCCTGGGCCAGCAACTCGCCGGTCTTGCTGTCGACGATATCGGTCGCGAGGATGCGGCCGATCGGGTAGTCGTCCGGCACTTCCAGCGCAGTGATGTTTTCGGCGGCGAGCTGGCGCACATGACGCGCGGTGATGCGCTTGCCGGCTTCCACCAGCACCTTGTCACCGATCGTCAGGTCGAAGCTCAGCGTTTCGCCGCGCAGACGCTCGGCGACGAGCTCGAGCGTGGTACCACCCTTCTTGCCCAGGTGGAACACGTTGTGCTCGAAGAAGATGTCCAGCATCTCGACGTTGTTGTAGCCGAGCGCGCGCAGCAGCACGGTCACCGGCAGCTTGCGGCGACGATCGATACGGGTGAACAGCGCATCCTTGGGGTCGAACTCGAAGTCGAGCCACGAACCACGGTAAGGAATGACGCGCGCCGAGAACAGCAGCTTGCCCGAGCTATGGGTCTTGCCGCGGTCGTGATCGAAGAACACGCCCGGCGAACGATGCAGCTGCGAGACGATGACGCGCTCGGTGCCGTTGATGATGAAGGTGCCGGTGTCGGTCATGAGCGGAATCTCGCCCATGTAGACCTCCTGCTCCTTCACGTACTTGACGGCTTTCTTCGAGGCCGGGCTGTCCTTGTCATAGATGACCAGGCGCACGGTGACGCGCAGCGGCGCACCGAACGTCATGCCGCGGTTGCGGCACTCGCGCTCGTCGAACGCCGGTTCGCCGAGGCGATAGTCGACGTATTCCAGCGCTGCATTGCCGGAGTAGCTGACAATCGGAAAAACCGACTTCAGCGCGGCGTGCAGACCCTTTTCGTCACGCTGCTTTGGCGCGACATGCTCTTGGAGGAACTCGCGATAGGAGTCAGTCTGGATGGTCAGCAGGTTCGGCACGCCCAAAACAGGCGGACGCTTGCCGAAATCCTTGCGGATGCGCTTCTTCTCGGTAAACGAGTAGGTCATGGTAGGTGACGCCTCGGTTCGCAGTGGCGCCGGTGGTGCACACACCGGCTGAATTGAAAAACTGGATCTGCATACCGTCCGATCGGGTGTGCTGCCCTACGAACGGTGCATCAAAAGACATGAGTCAAAGGCCGATCCAAAGCCTTTCAGTGCTGCCTTTTGCTGCGTTGCTACGGTGATGCGTGATTCACTTTCTGTCCCGGTGACGCCAGGCCCCATAGACGGCCTTTCGTAACAGGGAAAGCCCGGGGGCTTACGCCCCCAGGCTCAGCTTGCGCTAGAACGAACTGCCGGCGCGCAAAGCGCCAATTACTTCAGTTCGACGGTAGCGCCAGCGGCTTCGAGGTCCTTCTTGAACTTCGCAGCGTCTTCCTTCGAAGCGGCTTCCTTCACGACGCCACCGGCCTCGGTCAGGTCCTTCGCTTCCTTCAGGCCCAGGCCCGTGATGGCGCGAACGGCCTTGATCACGTCGACCTTCTTCTCGCCGGCGCTCTTCAGGATCACGTCGAACTCGGTCTGCTCTTCAGCAGCCGGGCCAGCAGCGGCCGGACCGGCAGCCACGGCAACCGGGGCAGCGGCGGACACGCCAAACTTCTCTTCGATGGCCTTGACCAGCTCCATCACTTCCATCAGCGACTTGGCGGCGACGGCTTCAACGATCTGTTCGTTGGAAAGGGACATTTTTAATACCTCTGGAAATAGATTCGGTTAGAAACAGCGTCGAGACTTAGGCGGGCTCGGCTTCAGCCGGGGCTTCGGCGGCGACTTCGCCACCACCCTGCTGGTCGGCCACAGCCTTGATGGCGCGGGCGAGCATGGTGGCCGGTTCGGCCAACACGCGTGCCAGCATGGTCAGCGCCTGTTCGCGGGTCGGCAGCGATGCCAACACTTCGACGTGCGCGGCCGGCAACAACTTGCCTTCCACCGAAACGACTTTCGCCTTGAGCTTTTCGTTGGTCTTGGCGAATTCCTTGATCAGACGACCGGCAGCGCCGGGTTCTTCGGTCGAGAACGCATAAAGCAACGGACCGGTCAGGGCGTCTTTGACGACCTCGAACTCGGTACCGACGACGGCACGCGATGCCAACGTGTTCTTGACAACTTTCAAGAAAACGCCGGTTTCGCGAGCCTTCTTACGCATCGCGGTCATCTGTGCGACCGTGGTGCCTGCGTACTCGGCAGCGACCAAGGAGTGTGCCTTCGCAGCGACTTCTGCCAGCTCGGCGACTACTTCTTGCTTCTGAGACAGATTAAGAGCCATTGTCACTCCTCTTATGAACTCCGCTTACGGCTCCTGCCGCTTGCGGTCCTGAGCGACGCCATCCGTGACGTCGGGGACACGAAGTGCCCCGGGTGGTGGCCTTTCCAGAAATAGTTTCCAGAAGGGGCAGCACCATCTGCGCAGGCCAGGTCAAACGACCCGATTAAGCGATCTCCAGCGGACGGCGACGGCGGTTCCCTGCCAACCATGAGCTCCATGCTCGTCATCGACGTGCTTTTGATCTCGCCTGCGGTCTTTGACGGCGGCTCCGGCTTATCGCCAGGGCTGCCCTCAAAAACGTGCCTGTACCGGCAACCGCCGATACAGGACTTGATTGCTTACTTGGCGTTGGTGGCCAGGGTCGAGGTATCGACCGGCACACCCACACCCATCGTGCTCGACAGGGCGACCTTCTGCAGGTACTGGCCCTTCGCCGTCGACGGCTTGGCCTTGAGCAGGTCGGCGATCAGCGTGTTCAGGTTGTCAGCGAGCTGAGCCGCGTCGAAGCTGGCCTTGCCGATCGTGGCGTGGATGATGCCCGCCTTGTCGTTACGGAACTTGACCTGACCTGCCTTGGCGTTCTTGACCGCGGTGGCGACGTCGGCCGTGACCGAGCCGTCCTTCGGGTTCGGCATCAGGCCACGCGGACCGAGCAGCTGACCGAGCTTACCGACCACGCGCATCGCGTCCGGCGTAGCGATCACGCGACCGAAGTCGAGATCGCCAGCCTGCATGCGCTCGGCCAGGTCGTCCATACCGACGGCGTCGGCACCGGCGGCCTTGGCGGCCTCGGCCTTTTCACCGGCCGGCACGAACACGGCGACCTTGACGGTCTTGCCGGTGCCGTGCGGCAGCAGCGAGGAACCACGCACACCCTGGTCGGACTTCTTCGCATCGATACCCAGGCGCACGGCCACGTCGACGGATTCAGCGAACTTCGCCTTGGCGTTGTTCTTGACGATGTTCAGGGCTTCTTCCAGGCCATAGAACTTGCCCGGCTGCACTGCGGCCGTAGCCGCCTTCATACGCTTCGTGAGCTTTGCCATGTCTTAACCCTCCACCACCAAGCCCATGCTGCGCGCGCTACCGGCAATGGTGCGCACCGCAGCGTCCAGATCAGCCGCCGTCAGATCCGGCTCTTTCTGCTTCGCAACGTCTTCGAGCTGCTTGCGGGTGATCTTGCCGACCTTATCGGTGTTCGGCTTGGACGAACCCTTGGCGACACCGGTGGCCTTCTTGATCAGCACGGTGGCGGGCGGGGTCTTGGTAATAAAGGTGAAGCTGCGGTCCGAATAGGCGGTGATGATCACCGGAATCGGGAGACCCGGTTCCATCTTCTGCGTGGCGGCATTGAACGCCTTGCAGAATTCCATGATATTCAGGCCGCGCTGACCGAGGGCCGGGCCCACGGGCGGCGACGGGTTGGCCTGACCGGCCTTGACCTGCAGCTTGATATAACCGACAACTTTCTTTGCCATTGCATTTTCCTCGCGAGTTCAAGCGCCTTGCGGCTCCTCGCCGTACGACCTTTTCCATGGATGGGAGGGGAGTCCGCGTCCTGCAGATTCCGAAAACACGGACACGCCGCGTCGAGAGACGGCGGCGTGAACCGAATAGTTTAAAGATTGATCAGCTTTTAAGCAAGCCCCGTGCCGCTGGACGGCTCAGGATGGGCGGCGACATCCGATTTTTCGCTCCAACCAGAGGCTTTCAGAGCGAAAAGCTTCGTACCCTCTTGTCGAAAAGGCCTAGGCCTTTTCGACCTGACCGAACTCCAGCTCAACTGGGGTCGAACGGCCGAAGATCAACACCGCCACGCGCAGGCGGCTCTTTTCGTAGTTGACTTCCTCGACCACGCCGTTGAAGTCGTTGAACGGACCATCGGTGACACGAACCATCTCGCCCGGCTCGAACAGCACCTTCGGCTTGGGCTTTTCCACGCCTTCGCGGACGCGGCTGAGAATGGCATCGGCCTCACTGTCGCGGATCGGCATGGGACGGTCGGCAGTACCACCGATGAAACCCATGACCTTCGGCGTTTCCTTGACCAGATGCCAGCATTCGTCGTCGATACGGATGGCCTTGCCTTCGGTATCGGTCTCGATCTGCACCAGCACGTAACCGGGGAAGAACTTGCGCTCGCTGCGGCGCTTCTGCCCGCTGCGCATTTCGATCACTTCTTCGGTCGGCACCAGCACTTCGCCGAACTTCTCTTCCATTCCGGCGCGACGGATGCGCTCATCGAGCGAACGCTTGACGGCGTTCTCGAACCCGGAATAGGCATGCACCACATACCAACGCTTGCTCATGCTCTTTTCCTCACGAACCCAGCTTGAGCAGCCAGTCCAGCACGACCGTCTTGAGAATCAGGTCGATAAGGCCCAGCAGCAGCGAAAGAACGATAACAACCACGATGATGATACCCGTGGTCTTGAGCGTTTCATCGCGCGTCGGCCATACGACCTTGCGCATTTCGAACTGCGACTCGGCTAAGAAACCCCGAACCCGACGACCCGGCCCCGTGAAGGCACCGATCGCCAGCGCAACCAGCAGTGCAACCACTACGCCGAGGAAACGCACGGCCTGCGGCACACCGCCATCGTTACCGAACCAGGAATACGCAAAGATACCGCCAGCCAGCACCAGCACCGCCAGCACCAGCTTGCCGATATCGGCGGCATTCACGCCTTTGGACTGTTCTGCCTTGGTATTCATGCGGTAAGGATCAGGCCTGACTGCGCAGATTCAAGTATCTGCAAGCAACCCAACCCGCCTTCGGTCCTCGATAGTGGCACGCCAGGAGGGACTCGAACCCCCAACCTGCGGTTTTGGAGACCGCTGCTCTGCCAATTGAGCTACTGGCGTATGGAAACTTGCGGGACCCGGAACCCGGGACCCGGGACTCGGAAAAGCCGTTGCGTCGCCGCACTTCGAGCTTTACCGAGTCCCGGGTCCCGAGCCCCGAGTCCCGCCATGATGTTACTTGACGATCTTGGCAACCACGCCGGCGCCGACGGTGCGGCCGCCTTCGCGGATCGCGAAACGCAGGCCTTCGCTCATCGCGATCGGGTGGA
>NZ_JBVJLZ010000016.1:0-39573 GCF_055584465.1 Dyella sp. NPDC103356 | reverse complement strand
GCGACCGGCCGGGGTGTAGGCGTAGAGGGTCACGTCCGTGACCGCCGTCGCTGCTTCGCCCTGAGTCTGGCGCGCCTCGATGATCTGTCCGCGGGTGTCGTAGCAGTACGCGGTGGTCACGTCGCCTTGTCGGATCCGTGTCAGGCGCGCGCCGGGCGCCGAGTCCGTGCAGCCGGTGAGGGCGTTGGCCTCGCCGTGGCTCAGGCTGCGGGTTGGCGTGCCGTCACTGAAGGTCTGGCTGGTCAGCCGTCCTTGCATGTCGTAGCTGTAACGCTGCTCGACGCCGCGCGCATCGGTCTGTGCGATCAGTTGGCCCGTCACGTCGTAACGACGCTGGGTGTTGCCCGTGTCGAGGCTGTGCGTGGCAATCGATTGGCCCAGGCCGTTGGTGTCGTAGGAGGTCAACAAGCCGTCCGGGTCGGCAACGCCTTCCAGACGGTCGGCGGCGTCGTGCACGAACAGGGTTTCCGCCGCCAGTCCGCGGCTATCCGCCGTCTGGCTGACGATGCGACCGAGCGCGTCGACACGCTGACGCTGTTCGCGGCCGAGGGCATCGGTGCTGGCGAGCAAGCGCCCCAGGGGATCGTAAGCGGTGGCCTGGAAGATGCGCTGCCGCATCGCGTCGTGGGTTTCCTGCAACCGGCCCAGCGCGTCGTAGCGGTGAGTGCGCCCGGCGATGACAGCGCCTGTGGTGTCGAGCAGCTGCTCGGTCAGCGGGCGGTTGTCGGCGTCGTAGGCGATGCGTTGGCGGTGGCCCTGGGCGTCGACCACCTCGGTCAACCGGTGCGCGGCATCGTAGTGGTAGCGCAGCGTGACGCCATCGGCATCCGTGCGGCTGAGCACCCGGCCTTCGTCGTCGTGGGTGTAACGGGTGACCGCATCGTTCGCGTCCGGCGCACCGTCGGCGCGGGCGCGCACGGTCTGCTCCAGCAACCAGCCGCGTGGGTGATAGACCGCATCGGTCAGCGTGCCGTGCGCGTCGCGCCAGCGGGTGACGTGGCCCAGGCGGTCGTAGGAGAGCGCGGTGTAGATCACGCTGGAACCGGCGCGGGTGATCTGGTGCAGGTCGCCGGGCTGATGGCAGGCGCCGCCCGGTCGGCCGCAACCGGTCGTGTCGCTTTGCGTGTAGTAGCTGTACTGCGTGAGCTGGTTGCCGGGGGCGATGACCAGCATGGGCAGGCCCGCGAACGGGCAGCCCAGTGCCTCAAGCGCGTCCGGGCAGGCGGTGATGCTCCAGCGCTGCACGCCGGCCGGAGCAGGCATGTAGTCGAACGCCTCGCAGGTGTAGTCGGGCGCCTGCGCGGGGTCGATCACGCAACGCGTGCTCGGTTGACCGCTGGCGCTGTAGCGCTGCACGGTGCGCCAGAGCGGCTGGCCGGCGGCGTCGCGCAGCTCCTGCGCTTCCATCTGTCCGCTGTCGGCGCCCCAGGTCGTGAGTAGGGTGCGTTGTGCTTCGGTGCCCTCCGCTTCGGTGCGCGCGATTTCGCGTTGTTTTGCGTCGTACTTCAGGGTGGTCCGCTGACCGGCGAAGTCCGTGCGCGTGACCGGTTGGCCGTGGGTGTCGTAGGCGATGGCCTGGGTCGGACCGCAACTTGCGCAAGGGCCGCTCAGCGCCATGACGCGTGGTACGCCATCGATCAGGGTGTACCGGCGCGTGACCTCGGTGCCGTAGGGATCGGTCGTGGTGGAGCGGCCATCGGCGTGGTAAGCCACGGTATAGGCTTGCGTGCCAGCGGCGAGCGCGGTGGCCGTCGCTCGACCGTCGGCCTGATAGCGGTAGGTGGCAAGCGCAGCATCGTGCGCATCCAGCACCCGGGTCAGGCGGTGGCCTGCGGGCGCGCTGGAGTAATCCGGTTCGTCGTAGCGATAGTGGCGCTGCTGGCCGCCGGGATAGGTGACGGAGGCCAGCCGGCCTTCGGCATCGTAGGCGTACGTCACCGTGCTGCCGTCCGGACTGCGCAACTGCTGCAAACGGCCGCTGCTGTCGTAGTCCAGGGACAGCGTACGGCCGGACGAGTCGGTCAATGCGCTCAAGCGACCGTCACGGTAGCTCAACGCGATAGACACGCCATCGTCGGTGGTGAAGCTCGACAACCGGCCCTCGGCGTCGAAAGTGTCGACACGGGTCGAGCCGGTACGGCGTACGGTCCAGCCAAGCGGCTCGCCGCGCAAGGACGTCCGTTCCAGGGTGTCGGCGACATCGTTCTCGGCGTGCCAGACACCGTCGATCACGCGGAAGGTGAGCACACGTCCATCGGCTTCGATCAGATGGGCGTGGGAGATACCGGACGATGACGCTATCGGGGTGATATGCCGGGCATACGCGTGCGTCCAATGCGGACCGAGCACGTCGCCGGCGGTGTGAGCGCCGCTGTTGTAGGCGCGCGTAAAGCGCAGCCAGCGGCCGACTTCGGCGTCGAGCTCCTGCCGGTAGACGTTGCCGGTGGCTGTGTCGATGGGATCGCCGACATCGTTGCCCTCGGGGGCCTGGCCTAGCGTCTTGTCGACGTCGGAGTCCGGGATGAGGGGATCGGGAGTAGGTTCAGGTTCTAGATCGGGAGCATCAACGTGGGGTTTGCACATCCAGCGGTAGATGGCGCCTCGATCCCTCTCGTGAACCTGACCGTTGGACAGGCGCCATTTGTATATGTATGTGGTCTCAAACAGGCCGTCCGCCCAGTCATGCCACCAACTCACCCCAGATACTCGGCATACCGCGGAAAACTCGACCCACGATGGTGTGCAGGAAGTGTCCTCGTCTTCGCAGATTTGAGTATGGCTTTTCTCGATGACTGCGACGTCGGCCTGGCATTGAGCCAACGCCTCCTGATATGTCAGCGATGTATAGCCGTTGTGGCTCCAATGCTCGCCACTGCAAAGGGCCGGATCGAACGCATCGCCCGCCCAGGCGGACGGCGCCGTCGACGACAGCGCCCACGCCAATACCATGCTCCCAACGACGCGCCACGCGCGAACGCTCCTTGTCATGCTCTATATTCCCTATGCGATACCAGCTCAAGCACCAAGCAGCTGTCAGTGCTGACGCAAAAGCCTGTCAGAAACTGAAACGTCGGGCGCGCGATACTTTTGCAGGGAAAAGATAAGTTTTTGTCGGGTATGCCAGAGCCGACACCCGTTTCCGTATCGGTTGCCGGAAGGCATCCGGTATTTAACGTGCGTGGGGCCCCGCTAGGCGCTTCGTGACTTACGGGGCGACCAGCTCACTCGTAGTTCTTGCGTGATAGCTGATGTGGCGTAGGTTATGTGAGGCGGACGTTTTACTTGACCATTCTTCTAGAGAGTCATAACCATGCTTCCCACTGATGTGAGCAAAGAACTATCGCGGCGCTTCTCGGAGGCATCAGAGCAATGCAGCAAATCGCTTCGCGTGGTCATGTCCCATCAAAGCATCGGCGAAGCTCAGGTCTACGGGAAGCTGGTAGGTAGCTTCATGGGGCACTGCTTCACAAATGTGCTCAAGCCAATCTGGGATGCCAGTCCAGAATTGATGCCGCCAGAAATGCAGATACCCTATGTTCCGCCGAAGGCGGAGCTTACCTCTGAGTCTCGAGAGGCGCTTGAAGCATTTCTGGCTCTCGCTCGGTCCAGCATTGAATTTGCCGAGCTACATGTCCCTGAAGATCAAGAAAGATACCTGTTCGCTTATGGCGGCATGGCGGAGGTGGTTGAAGCTGCCGAAGCGATTGCCGATTTCTTGGCAAATCCACGCTTCAGGGATAAATGAAATCATGTCCGCTTCCGACCCGAAGCGGAGCTTGCGAGACTTGCCTAGGGCTCGGTGAAGGGGCGGCAGGGCATGGCACGATGGAGCCTGAGTTGGCGCTTGCGGCTAGGCATCGTGTGCATCGCAATTGCTCACCTGTTGATTGCCTGGTTCTTGGAGCGAGCAGCACCAGTCAACCATGTCATCCGCTTATGACTACTCGGCGATGCTTTTGATTCTGGCTGTCGTTCCCAGACGAACGCGTTTATGGGGCGATGTTTTCGTTGCACTTGCCCTGCCGTTTTTCGTGCGACTTGCGTTGTATTTTTCTCATCTCTCACAGTAGCGACGGCGCGCGCGTGTCAGCGAATACCAATGTTTGTACAACCGGTACACACATCGGTGTCAGGGCCAGTTCTGGCCGAATATCCCCCCATGACCTCCAGCCCATGCTCTAGTGTGAACTTCACACTATGATGGAGTCATAGATAAGTCGCCCTGCAGGTGAGTCGTGGAAGACATCGCCAGCCATTTGAAGAAGTTTCAGAAGGAACTGGCCTCCGGGACGGTGTCGCTGGTGCTGTTGGCGGTGCTGGGGCAGTCGCGCCAGGCGTTGTATGGCTACCAGATCGCCAAGCGGCTGGAAGAGGTGGGCGAGGGCGTGTTGGCGGGGAAGCAGAGTGCCTTGTATCCGGTGCTGCGCAACCTCGAGGGAGCCGGTTTGCTGGCTAGCGAGGTCGAGCCTTCGGTGAGTGGGCCGCCGCGTCGCTATTACCGTATTACCAAGCTGGGGCGCGAAGTCTTGCGCGAGTGGGTTGCCGCGTGGAGTGCCACGCGCGATTCCGTCGAATCCGTTTTGCAGGGAGGTGTTGCATGAATACGCCGCGCACGATCGCCGAGTATCTCGATCAATTGCGTGCCGCTTTGCGCGGCGCCGATCCGGCGCTGATCCAGGATGCCTTGTACGACGCGGAGGAACACCTGCGCGCCGAACTGGCCGAGCAGCCTGGCCGCAGCGAGAAGGACATGCTTGAGCATGTGGTTAGTACGTACGGTGCGCCCGAAGAGGTGGCCGATATCTATCGCGACCAGGAGATCAAGATCCAGCGCGCGTTGCGGCCCCCGCCGCAGCCCAAACGCCGGACCTGGGCGGGGCGCTTCTTTGGTGTCGCTACCGATCCGCGCATGTGGGGCTCGATGTTCTACATGGTGCTGGCACTAGCGACGGGTATTTTCTATTTTGTCTGGGCGGTGACGGGTACGTCGCTGTCGGCGGGCTTGTCGGTGCTGATCGTCGGCATTCCCTTCATCATCCTGTTCCTGGGCACGGTGCGTGCGTTGTCGTTGATCGAAGGTCGCATTGTCGAGGCGATGCTCGGGGTGCGCATGCCGCGCCGGCCGCCATATCCGACGCAGGGGTTATCGCTGATGAAGCGCATCGGTGCCTTGTTTACCGATGGGCATACCTGGACGACGTTGTTCTACATGGTCCTGATGCTGCCGCTGGGGATCATCTATTTCACGCTCACGATTACCTTGTTGGCGGTGTCGGTGGCGTTTATCGGCGCGCCGTTGGGTTATTGGACCGACACGCTGGGCTTCGATGTGCATTTCGACGATGTCCGGTTCGCCGGGCCCTGGTCGGTGGTGCTCCTGTTCGTAATCGGCGTTGTCCTGCTGTTCACCACGATGCATCTGGTGCGCGCGCTGGGTCAGATGCATGGGCATATCGCCAAGCATCTGCTGGTACCGCGTTCGAGCAACTGATTCCTGGGAGACGCAAAGCATGTCCGAGGTTCTGCATAAGCTGGTCGGTCAGTGGGTGGGCGAGGAACAGATTGCGACGACGCGTTGGGGCGAGGGTGGCCCGGCCACGGCGGAAATCGATGCGCGGTTCGATCTGGGTGGGAAGGCGTTGATACTCGATTATCGCGAGACGCGCGATGGGAAGTCTTCGCTGGCTGTGCATGCGGTCTTTGTTGCCGGTCCCGAGCACGATCAGTTTCAGTTGTTCTGGTTTGACAGTTATGGCTTTGTGCCGTCGTCGCCGGCGCAGGGGCTTTGGGATGGAAACAAGCTGAGCTTTGTGCGCAGTTCGCCGCGTGGGCAGACGCGGCATGTGTATGTGTTCAAGGATGATGGCGGGTATAGCTTGGCGCTGGAGAGTTCGTTCGATGGTGGTTTGAGTTGGGAGTCGGTGATGCGTGGGGAGTATCGACGAAAGACCGCCTAGTCTTGTAGGAGCACCTTCAGTCGCGACCCATAGTTACCTTGAGGCCTGTTGTCGCTGAAAGTAGCCTTGAATGACCTCAGTTTTCCTATCGTCATCCCAGCGTAGGCCGGGACCCAGTGGCGTCAGTTTTTAGCTTTCGCGACAGAGCTGACTTTTGCAGGCTCTCGCGATAACCGATCACAAAGCCACTGGGTTCCGGCCTGCGCCGGAATGACGAGTAGGGAAGGTCGAGGTTCCCTGAAGTCGCTCCGGAAGGGAGGGACGAGTTAGACGAGTTGCAGGTCCCTGGGTTTCGCACCCGGGAAAACGCTCTGCAACTGGCTGCCCGACAAACCCCATGTACGCGCCAACAATCCACCGAGCATGTCGCGATAATTGGTCAGCACGGGATAGTCGCGGTTCTGCAGCAGGTTCTGCTGATTGACCGCGACTTGTTCGCCGGCAATACGACCGCCGTTGACCTTGCCGCCCAACACCCAATACACCGTACCGTGACCATGGTCGGTGCCTTTGTTGCCGTTCTCGCGGAACGTGCGGCCGAACTCGGAGACGACAACGACGATGGTGTTGTTCCATTCGTCGCCTAGCGCATTGGCGTACGCGGCGAGTCCCTGGCCGAGATTGCTCAGGTTGTTGGCGAGCTGGCCGGTGGTGTTGCCCTGGTTGACGTGAGTATCCCAACCGCCGACATCGACAAAGCCGAGTCGATATTGGTCACGCATCAGCGTGGCAATGCGCTGGGTTTCGTCGGCGAAGTTCTTGGCGGTGGGCGCGCCTCGGTTCGCCTTCATCATTTCGTCCTGCAGCTCCTTCGATACGCGCTGACGCAGATCGAGGCCGTCGCTGGCGGCGGCAGCCAACGCCGTACCCTGGTACATGCCCGAAAGAATCGCCGACTGTCGTTCGTCGAAGGCGGGCTTGCCGACACCGCGT
The DNA here is from genome assembly GCF_055584465.1 of Dyella sp. NPDC103356. NCBI lineage: Bacteria > Pseudomonadati > Pseudomonadota > Gammaproteobacteria > Lysobacterales > Rhodanobacteraceae > Dyella > Dyella sp. NPDC103356. Next base: position 32,683 of record NZ_JBVJLZ010000016.1, on the reverse strand, counting down.
AGCGAGATGTTGGGGATATCGCGCTTGCTGCCCTGGAAGCTCAACGGCAGGGCATCGGTAAAGGCGATCGACGGCACCGTGGTCATGGCACCAGAGAGCCGCGCCATGAAGCCGGAACGATAGTCGTTGCGCTGGTTGCTCGGCTCGCCCGATTCGATGTTGTCCTGCGTTTCGAAATGGCTGCGCGACATATCGTCGGTACCGGCGAACGGTACGAAGGCGATCTGTTTACGCTGCCACAGCGGATAGATCGAATCGCGCAGCACAGGGTTGAGGCCCCAGTTGCCATCCAGTGCAATCGCGCTATTGGGATTGTTCGGATCGGGTTTGGCGATTGCCAGGGTGGGGCGGGACTGGTAATAGAAGTCGCTGCTGTAGGGCACCAGCAGGTTGTTGCAGTCGTAGCCGCCACGTAGAAAGACCAGCAGGAAACGCGGCGTTGTCGCGGGTGCGGCAAACAGCTTGCCCGAAAAGCTCAGTGCGGGGGCTGCGAGGGCGGCAGTGGCGGCGGTGAACAGGAATTGGCGGCGATCCATGGTTGACCTCGATATCGCTTAGCGGAAATTGAAATCGGGCGAGGAGAGCAGGAAGGTGTTCCATTCCTGCTGACTGGCCGCCTTGCCGAGCGCGTCGCGCGTGGCAGCGGAAAGGTTCGGTTCGATCGCGTCGTAGAACAGCCGCGTGGTCAGCATCGGGAAACCGGCACCGACTTTCGGGCTGCCTTCGGGAGTGAACAGGCGGTTGTCGCCGGTGCCGATGGCGCGCGCGATTTCAAAGCGTTTGGACATCTGTCCGGAACTCGACCAGCCGACGGAATCGAGTGGCCAGCCATCGGGAGTGAGGCGGCCGAATGCCGGTTCACCTAATTGATTGAGCCAGTTGAGCAGCGGCTTGGCGTTGACCAGCGGTTTGCCGTCATAGGCAAGCCGCACCGAGGAGACGACGAACTGCGTCGGGTCCTTGAACTTCTTTCCGCGCGATGCCAGCAGTTCCTTCGATTCGAACAGCGTGCGCAATACCTTGCCGATATCGCCGTCGCTGCGGCGGAAGGTGCGAGCCATCTTGTCGATCAGCGCCTGCGGTGGCTGGTCGGCGACAAAGTACTCGGCAAGCTTGCGCGAGACGAACTGCGCGCAGGCGGGCTGGCGCGTAATCAGATCGACGGCCTGCTCGATTTCCTTGAAGCCGCTGCCTTTGATGGTCTGACCGAGCAGTGTTTTATCGCTGAAATCGTGGCGCGCCGGGTTGAACTCGAAAGCGCCCTGGCGAATGTAGAGCGGCTGCATCTGAGGGTTGAGCTTGGGCGGTTCGCCACCGCGCTTGGGTGGCACGATGCCGGCGCCGGTGAGGATCAGAGCGAGCTGCTGCACGTCCTGCTGCGTGTAGCCGCCATGGACACCCAGCGTGTGCAGCTCCATCAGTTCGCGAGCGTAGTTCTCGTTGACATGGCCCTTGGCGTTCTGCGCATTGTCCAGAAACTCCAGCATGGCGGGGCTTTCCAGTGTCGCCATCACCAGGTCGCGGAACTTGCCCAGTGAGTGCGCGCGGATCGTGTTCTGCGCATAGTCGGAGACAACCCAGCGAACCCGCCCCTTGGCGCCATAGACACTGAAATGGTTGAGCCAGAACCAGACCATCTGTTCCTTCAACTGGTTGCTGCCGTAGACGGCGCGCAACATGACGGTCTCTTGCGACTGCTGCAGTAAATCGTTGGCATGTTGTTGCTGGAATTTGCGCGCGTCGTTCTTGGCGTCGCCATCCGGCATGTCCTTAATTTTTTGTTGCTCTTCCTGCAGCCGTACCAGCATCTCGTCGTTGGGCGTGCTGTTGACCTCGTAGCTGCCGAGCAGCTGGGTGATTTCCGGTGGCAGGTTGTCGGTGCCGCGGTCGGTCAGTTGTTCGTCGAGAAAGCGGGAGCGGCCGAGTTCGCGGTAGCGGGCGACGGTGGCGCTGTTCAAATCGAAACTGTCGCGGCGCAGCCAGGCGATATCGTCCTGACTAAGGGTTTCTTCACGGGCCAGGGCAGGCGTAGCGGCTACGCAGGTCAAGGCAAAAGCAAGCCACACGTAAGCTGAGCGTCGGGCGGTCGGAATTTCCATGCGAAAGAGCACCGGCTTTGAGGACGTTGCAAGCTTCAACGCAAAAGCCTGTGTTGTCGCCGACAGGTTTCGCGAAATCGGCGGGCCGCATTCGGTGGCGATTCATTCCCGGTTTGAGCGCAGGAATTTGCGATAACTAAAACTCGTCGACAACCTCGGCCACGGTGTCGAGCCGGGCGGCTTCCAGCTCGATAACATTGCGTACGACGCTGGCTCGTTTGCTGTTGTGCGCTTCCACTTCGATAAAGAACATATCGCTGCTGCTGTCTTCGATCGATTCGCTGGAGCTCGAGTCGTCGCGGGTGTACTGCGCCGGGTCGTCGAGTTCTTCGACGCGTTCGATTCCCTCGATGCTGTGCAGCGTGGAAATGAGCGTATCGGCATTGGCGCGGGTGCCGAACAGGCGGACACGGATCAAGGGCATGGCTAGGGCTCCATGGGTCGGGAAACCTGTGTTGCATGCTCGCGCCAGGGGTGTGTGGGGCAGGTGATGCCGTTACCATGCGCGCATGACCAAGCATTACGACCGAGCCTATTTCGACAAGTGGTACCGCGACCCGGCGCATGCCGTCGGGTCGGCTGCCGAGCTCAGACGCAAAGTGGCGATGGTGGTCGCGCAGGCGGAGTATTACCTGGGGCGCCCGATCCGCAATGTGCTGGATGTGGGCTGTGGCGAGGGCGTGTGGCGCGCACCGCTGCGCGCGCTACGGCCAGGTGTTCATTATCGCGGGCTCGATGCCAGCGAGTACGTGGTGGAGCGATACGGGCGGTCGCGCAATATCGGCTTGGCCACCTTCGGGCAATTGGGGCAACTACGGTTTGATCAGCGCTTCGACTTGATCGTCTGTTCCGATGTGCTGCATTACCTGAAGCCGACCGAGATTCGCGCGGGCCTGCTTGGGATCGGCGAGATGCTCGAGGGCATCGCGTTTCTTGAATTGTTTACCAGCCGCGATGATGTCGACGGCGATCATGTGGGGTTCTACAAGCGTTCGCCGGGGTGGTATCTGAAGGCGTTCCGCGAGGTGGGGCTGCTGTCGTGCGGCTCGCATTGTTATCTGGGGCCGCGGTTGGATCGACATATTGCTGCGTTGGAGCGGGCGCAGTGGGTTGAGTGAAGAGCCCCCTCACCCCAGCCCTCTCCCCCGGCAAAGCCAGGGGAGAGGGAGCGCAGTGAGGCAAGTTTGAATCATGCGTGCTTTTGGCTCCCTCTCCCCTGGCTTTGCCGGGGGAGAGGGTTGGGGTGAGGGGGCGCTCTTACTTACGCCTTGCCGTGGAACAACTCACGCCCAATCAACATCCGACGGATCTCGTTCGTCCCGGCGCCGATCTCATAAAGCTTGGCGTCGCGCAGCAAGCGCCCGGCCGGGAACTCGTTGATATAGCCGTTGCCGCCCAAGGCCTGGATCGCTTCCAGCGCAACATGCACCGCCTTCTCCGAGGCATTGAGCAAGCACGCCGCCGGATCGATACGCGACTTCAAGCCACTGTCGAACTGCTGCGCCACCATGTACGCAAAGCCGCGCGACGATTGCAGCGAGGTGTACATATCGGCGACTTTCGCCTGCATCACGCCGAACGTACCGATCGGTGCGTTGAACTGCTTGCGCTCGCGCACATACGGAATGACCAGATCCATCGCCGCCTGCATCAAACCGATCGGGCCACCCGACAGCACCAGGCGTTCGGTATCCAGGCCGCTCATCAGCACGCGTACGCCTTCGTTCACTTCGCCGACGATATTTTCGGCGGGGATTTCGCAGTCCTCGAACACCAGCTCGCAGGTGTTCGAACCACGCATGCCCAGTTTGTCCAGCTTCTGCGCGGTCGAAAAACCCTTCATGCCTTTTTCGACGATGAACGCGGTCATGCATCGGCTACCGGCCACGCGCGGTGCCGTGCGCATGTAGACCAGCAGCACGTCGGCATCGGGACCGTTGGTGATCCACATCTTCGAACCGTTGGCGACCCAGACGTCACCCTTCAGTTCAGCCTTGCAGCTCATCGAGCCGACCACGTCCGAACCCGCGCCGGGTTCGCTCATCGCCAGTGCGCCGATGTATTCGCCTGAGCACATCTTGGGGATGTACTTGCGGCGCTGGGCTTCATTGCCGTTATGAAAAATGTTCTGCACGGCCAGGTTCGAGTGCGCGCCGTACGACAAGCCGACCGAACCCGATGCACGCGAAATTTCTTCCATCGCCACCATATGCGCGAGGAAGCCCATGCCGGTGCCGCCGTATTCCTCGGGAATGGTCATGCCCAGCAGGCCCATATCGCCGAACTTCTTCCATAGGTCGGCCGGGAACAGATTGTCGCGGTCGATGTGATCGGCGCGCGGCGCGATCTCTTTTTCGGCAAACGCATGCACGCTTTCGCGCAGCATGTCGATGTCTTCTCCAAGCGGGAAGGGACGCATGGTGCAACTTCTCCTGTTCTTTCGTTGTATCGCGCAAACCGGTAGATGATAGCCGGCTCCGCTACGTTGACCTTGGCGCACCGCACCAGATCGAGGCTCAGCCTGAGGTTAAATTGTTGCAAATAAGAATCACTATCAATTAAAATCGCTGCCTGGACGTACCCATCAGAGGGGTAGACGCCGACTTCTACACAGCGGGCTACTACTTTGAACTCCATTCTGTCGCTTTCCGCGTCGCGGAAATCCGTGTCGTTTTCCCTGAAGCTCTTGCCGCTGGCCCTGGCCTGCGCCACCTCCGTCCATGCCGACGACACCGGCGCGACCACGGACCCACGCAAGACGACGGTACTCGAAGGCATTCGGGTCAATGCAACGGCGGTCGATGCGTATCGCACCGATAACGCGTCGGCCGGCGCGCTCGGCAACCGCGCCCTGCTCGATACGCCGTTCTCGATCGACGCGGTGACCGAAGAGCTGATCAAGAACCGCCAGGCCAACAACATCAATGACGTGTTCAAGGGCGATGCCAGCACGACGCCTTTCAGCAACGGCTACTCGGGCGAAAACTCGGCCTTCAGCGTACGCGGGCTGCAGATCGACGAATTGAACGGTTACCGCATCAACGGCATGTCGGTGCCGGCGTGGGCTGCCGATATTCCGGTCGAACATTTCCAGCAGATCGAACTGCTCAAGGGGCTGTCCGGTTTCATGTATGGCTTCTCGCAGCCGGGCGGCATGCTGAATTTCGTCACCAAGAAGCCGACCGAGCAGCCGACGGCGACATTTCGCCTGGGCTACACGTCTCGTTCCTCGATCACCGAGGAGGCCGATCTGGGTGGCCGCTTCGGCAAGGATCACCAGTTCGGCTATCGCCTGGATGCGGTGAACGAGCAGGGCGGGACCTATGTCGACAGCGGCTACATCAAGCGCAGGTCGGTCTCGCTGGGCCTGGACTGGCGCATCAACGATCAACTGACCTGGCACTTCGACAGCCTTTACCAGGACCGCCACATTCGTGGTGCCATGTATGGTGTGATCCCTTGTCAGGATTTCGGCGTGTGCCAACCGACCGGGCCGCAATTCGTATCGATCCCGTCGCCGCTCAAAGGCAGCCAGCGCATCAGCTCGACCGACACCGGCTATGGCACCAGCATGCGCATGGCCACGACGGGCGTCACCTGGAACATCTCGCCGGACTGGACGTTCAGTGCCGACGCCGCGATGACGCTGCAGGGGCGTAGCAACCGCGACAGCGCCATTTTCCTGCTCGACAACCAGGGGCAGTATCTGGAGCACCAGTACCTGGGTTACACCGACTATCTGTATCGCAGCGCGCAGGCGATGCTCAACGGCCATTTCGAAACAGGCTCGCTAAAGCATGACGTCGTCATTGGCGCGGCCTGGCAGAAGAACATGCAACGCTATGGCGACAACATCTTCGACGAGGCCGACCTGGGCATCGGGAATATCCATGACCCGAGCGACTTCCCGCAATCGCCGATTGCGTTGATTCGCCACGTACGCGATTCATCGAGCGAAACACAGGGCGCGGTATTCGCCAGCGACACCGTCACCTTCAGCGAGCAATGGCAGGCGCTGCTTGGGCTGCGTGCGATCGACTACACGCAAAGCGGCTACAACTATTTCAGCGACGGCAAGCGCAATGCCTTGTACGAGCGCAAGCCCGTTACGCCGACCGTCGCGTTGATGTACAAGCCCGCCGCATGGATGACGGTCTACGCCAGCTACGTCAAGTCGCTGGAAGAGGGCACCAGTGTGCCAGCCGGCCAAGGGTATGCGAACGAAGGCGAAGTCTTCGCGCCAATGACCAGCAAGCAATATGAGCTGGGTGCGAAATTCGCGCAGGATAGCTGGAACCTCAATGCCGCGGTCTTCCGCATCGAGCGTGGCCTGGCGTATTCGGTGGTGCGCGACAACCAGCGCTTCATGACTCAGGATGGCCAAGTGCGCTTTGACGGCTTTGAACTCTCCGGACAGACCCGGCTCGGTTCGCAATGGACGTTGCTAGGCAGCGCGATGTGGCTGGACGCTACCAATGAGCGCGCCGATCCCACGGTCGAAGGCAAGCGGGCTTTTGGTTCGGCGCGTTTCCAGGCCAGCAGCTATATCGAATATGCCGTGCCGACCATGCCGGGCTGGGTGCTTACGGCTGGCGGCCGCTATGTTGGCAACCGGCCGCTGGAATCGAACAACAGCAATATCGCCGGGGCGTACCACACGTTCGATGTGGGCACCCGCGTAACGACCCGGGTGGGGCAGTATCCGGTGACGTTCCGTTTGAATCTCGACAACATCACCAACGAGAAGTATTGGCTGGTGGGTTGGGAGAGCATCATGAATCAGGGTGCGCCGCGGGTGTTGCGGGCTAGCGTGGAGGTTGCGTTGCAGTAAGGGGCATCTCGAAGGACTACCTATTCGTCGTCCCGGCGAACGCCGGGACCCAGTGCCTTACGCTGCAACGTGCTAAAGACACTGGGCCCCGGCCTTCGCCGGGGCGACGATGAAAACTGAGGCTTCTCAAGCCGTTCTTAATGCACCTTGGCAAACTTCGCCTTTACCGCGACACCCGACATCAAGAAGCCCTTATGGCATTCGTAGTTGTTCGGGTCGCTGTAAACCACGTCGTTGTAGTTGCTGACGATGTCTACCACCGCATCGGCGCCCGCATGCTTGGCATCGTCCTGCAGAGCGATCAGCACGGACTGCATCACGCGGTTGCAGGTGTCTTCGTCGGACTTGGCGAATGCATTGGTCTTGCGGCTGAGCGTGACGTTGTCGTTGACCACGGTCGCCTTGCCGGCCGGATGATTGCCGGCGAGGTAGAACTTCACCGTGCCGTCGAGCTTGCCGTCCTTGGTGGCGCCGTCGATCGCCGCCTGGATGGGCAGGTGCACGATTTTGTCGGCGGCCATGCTGACGGCCGGAAACGCAAAGAGCAGGGCGGCGACGAGATAAGTAGCTTTCATGCGGATAGACCTCCTTCGGTGGAAAAGAACGTGCGCAACAGGCTCAACACAGCCCGCCGTTGACCGCCAGCACCTGGCGGGTGATATAGCCAGCATCCGCGCTGAGCAGAAACTGCACGGCGGCGGCGACTTCCTCGGCGTTGCCCGCGCGTTGCATCGGGATCGCCTTGAGAATCTCCTCGAGCGGCAGATCGTCGCTGAGCATGTCGGTATCGATCAGTCCGGGTGCGACGCAGTTGACGGTGATCTTGCGCTTGGCCAGCTCGACCGCCAGTGCCTTGGCCGCGCCGATGACGCCGGCTTTGGAGGCGCTGTAGTTGACCTGGCCGCGGTTGCCGATCATGCCCGACACCGAGGTGATGCAAACGATGCGCCCTGCAGCGCGACGGCGGATCATCGGCATGATCAGGGGATGCAATACGTTGTAGAAGCCGTCGAGATTGGTACGCAGTACCTGGTCCCAATCGTCGTCGCTCAGTGCCGGAAACGCGCCGTCGCGCGTAAGTCCGGCATTGCAGACCACACCGTAATACGCACCATGCGCTTCGACGTCGCTCTCCAGCGCCGCCTTGCAAGCAGCGCGGTCGGCAATGTCGAACTGCAGCACGCGCGCCTGGCGCCCCAGGGCATGAATCTGTGCCGCGACACTATCGGCTTCTTCGCGGCGCGAGCGGCAATGCAGTACGACGTCGTAACCCGCGCCGGCAAGGCGCAGCGCAATGGCTCGGCCGATACCACGGCTGGAGCCGGTGACCAGGACGGTGTCAGTCATGGGATATTCCTTGCGTGCCGACGGCGGCTGTCTGGGTGAAAAAGAGATCCGCATCGGGCGGGCTGAAAACGCTCAGGCGCGCGTTAGCCTCGATCCCCGCCGCCTCGATGCGGCAAGCAAACGAACCCATGCCGCTCTCGTCGTGAAACACGCGCTCCGCTTCGATGCGCAGCGTGCAACCGGCGGGAAAGCGATCGACATTGCATTCGTAGTGGCGCGTACCCAGGAGAAAGCCCAGGCGGATCGGCTTTTGCTCGTTGAGCGAGTGTGCGCCGGCCCAGGCGGCAACGCTTTGCGCCATCAATTCGACACCGGCCCAGGCTGGGAAGCCTCCATCGGCGTCGCTGAAAAGGCCGCCCGCGCGAATCGTCGTCGTGCACACGATCCGTTCGGCATCGAGTTCTATCATGCGATCGAGCAAGCTCATGTCGCCGCTATGCGGTACGACGTCGGCAATCGGCCAAAGCGTCATGCCGCATCTCCCAGGATCACGCTGGCATTGTTGCCGCCGAACGCAAAGGAGTTGCTCATGACGTAGCGCGGTTTGCCTGCAGGGAGCCGGCTATCGCGTGTCGTGAAACGCAGCGCGGGCAGGGCGGGATCGGCCACGCCGTCCCATACATGTGGCGGCAAGCGTCGCTCGCTGCGGTCGTCGGCAAGGGCCAGCCAGCAGAACGCCGCTTCGAGCGCGCCTGCTGCGCCGAGGGTATGCCCGGTCAACGACTTGGTCGAAGAACACGGCACGTCCTGCGCCAGCACAGCCGCGAGCGCCAGGCTCTCCATGCTGTCGTTGTGCTCGGTGGCGGTGCCGTGCAGATTGATATAGTCGATTTGCGCGATGTCGAGCCCGGCTTCCCGCAACGCGGCCCGCATGGCCTGCTGCGCACCCAGTCCCTGCGGTTCGGGCGAAGACATGTGATAGGCATCGGAGCTCGCGCCGCCACCCAGGTACTGGATGGGTGCCTCGTCGCGGGTCATCAGAAACAATGCTGCCGCTTCACCGATATTGATGCCATGACGGTGCTGCGAAAACGGATTGCAGCGCTCGGGGTCGGTGGCTTCCAGCGCGAAGAAGCCGTTGATCGCCAGACGACATAACGTGTCGGCACCGCCGCACAGCACGGCATCGCACAGGCCCAGCCGCAGCATGCGTTGTGCACTCATTAGCGCACGCGCGCCGGATGTGCAGGCCGTGGAGATACCAAAGCAGGGGCCGCTCAGTTCAAGCCATTCGGCAAGAAACTCGGCAGGTGCGCCCAGCTCCTGGTGTGCGTAGCGGTAGTCGGCCGGCCATGCGCCATCGCGCTGGTAGGCGCCGATGCCATGGGTAGCCTCTTCGATCGCGGTGGTGCTGGTGCCGATGACCACGCCGATGCGGTGATGGCCGTAGCGCGCGATAGCGGCGCGGATATCGGCTTCGATTTCCTGCGCCGCGGCCAGCAACAGGCGGTTGTTGCGGTTGTCGCGGTCAGCAAGCGCTGCCGGTACGGCCGGCAAGGGGAGGTCCACCTTTCCCAACGGCAATGCATGCCCAGGCACCCAGCCTTGCGTGCCGGGCAATCGCGTGTCATCGCCACCGAACAACGCATCGGCAACGGCAGCCTTGCCGGCGCCGAGATTGCAGATCATACCGAGGGCGTTGAGATAGAACGTCATGACACCGACAAGGGCTTGCGTGCTGCCGCATTGACCAGGGTTTCGTCGCGCTGGCCGGGCGGTGGCGGTGCGCGCAGGCCCCAGCGTTCAAGCAGGCCGAAATCCTTCGAGCGGCTCCACCACAGGTAAGGAAACGAGACGTTGGCGGGCTCGAAGACGAAGCCTTGTTGGCGAATCATGGCCAGGTATTCGTCGGCCGTCTTCTGCACCTCCATGGGGTGGCGGAAGAACCAGCGAATCACCCAGGTATCGATATAGGCCTTGGTCGACTCGGCAAACAGCAACAGGCCACCGGGTTTGAGCACGCGCCAGAATTCGGCCAGCGCCTTTTCCTGCTCGACCAGGTGATGAAAGGTCTGATGGCAGAACACGATGTCCACGCAGGCATCGGGCAGCGCGATATCGGCGCAATCGGAGGCAAGCAGGTCGACGGCGATGTTTTCGCGCGCCGCCTCGGCCCGCGATAGCTCGATGCTGTGCGGATCGGCATCGATACCGATCATGCGTGCGGGCTGAAACGCGTCGCGCAGCAGGCGGAACGATTTGCCTTGTCCGCAGCCGACATCCAGCAGCGTGCCGCCTTGCGGTGTCGGTTCGCCGATCAGGCGTTTGAGGTCGTTGATCGCCACGCGCAATACATGGTGCTGCCAGGTATGGCTGCGCAAGAAATAGAAACCGATGCGGGTTTCTTCGACGTAGGTCTGGCTGGCGTAGGTCATGACGAAGCTACTGAGGTAGGTGAGGCGTCGCGCTGCAATGCATGCTCGACGGCATCGATAAAGATTTGCGGAGAGACAAGCTGCATCTCGCCGTCGGCGAGGTTGACGGCCACCTGGATGGTGCTGGCGCGCGTGAGCCGCTCACCGCTATGGGCGTCGCAAATGAGATAGTGCAGCTTCAGCCGGTTCTGCCATTCGACCAGTTCGGCGTGCACATGCAGGCGCTGGCCGAAGCGTGCCGCGCGCACGTAGCGCAGCTGCAGGTCGATTACCGGCCAGACATAGCCAGCCTGTTTCATCTGCGTGTAGTTGTGGCCGATCGCATCGAGCAGGGCGCAACGGGCGATCTCCAGGTATTTCACGTAGTGGCCGTGCCACACGACGTCCATCGAGTCGACGTCGAAGAACGGCACGACCACTTCGGTGGTGGTCTTGAAGACGCCGTTAGCGCGCATCGTCGGCCTCCTCGGCAGGTAGCTGCCAGTACGCGTAGAAATTGAACCACTGCTGCGGCGCTTCGAGGCAGCGCTGGGCGAGGGCATCGGCGTAGCGCTGCGCCCAGCCGTGGATGGCCTCCTCGCGACGGCCACGCTCCCAGGTCGCCGTTTCCAGGAAGGCGTCGAGATAGATGCGATAGCGGCCATCCACCTTCAGGCAGCACAGCAGATTGACCGGGCAACGCAGAATGCCGGCCAGCAGCCACGGGCCCTGGGGAAACGCCGCGGGATGACCGAGGAAATTCACCACCACCCGGCGGCCTTCGCGCAACGGAACCCGGTCGCCGGCAATCGCCAGCCACTCGCCGCGTTCGATCCGTTGCGACAAGTCCATCATCATCGCGGTATCGAGTTCGCTGACCTGGATCAGGCGCATGCTGCGGTCGCCCGCTTCGTCGAGCAGCTTGTTGAAATGCGCGACGTGCTGGTTATGCACGAGCACGTTCAAGGGCACCTGCTCGCCCAGTTCTGCCATCGCGCGGCACACATCCAGATTGCCCAGATGCGTCACGACCAGAATCTGCCCGCGACCACCATGCTGGCTCTGCAACAGCTTGTTGCGCACGCCATGCGGATCGATCAGTTGCACTTGCTTCAACGACAGCTTGCCGCGCCACACATCGAGACGATCGAGCAGATTGACCGCATAGGCCATGAATTGCCCGAACACGCTGCGCAGATGGGGCTGCAATTCCGGTCGGCCGCTCCATGCAGCCAGATAGGTCTGGTACTGGCGCACATTGCGTCGCGCCTTGCGGCCGGAGACAAAGAAGTAAAGCACGATCAGGTACAGCACCGGTGTGACCGGGCCACGACCCAGCAGGCGAATGGCCCGCGCAGTCAGCTTCATCCAGAAGAAGCTGCCGCGTTCCTTGTGGGTCGCCCAGTGACTGCTCGTGGCGCCGGCCTCATTCATGCGCGGCGCTCCATAGCAATCGACCCGATGAATAGTTTGCGTCGCCATGGCGATAGGAAAAATGCAATTTGCCGCGCTCCCGGTCGACGCGCAGGGTCAGCGTGACCGGTGCGCCTGGTCGCAGCAATTGCTGGAACTTCAACGCTTCCATGCTGTGGCAGCGTTCGCCGGTACCCAGCCGTGAAGCGGCCAGGTTCAGCGCCCAGGCTACTTGTACGGCCCCCGGCACGACTGGCGCGGTGGCGAAATGTCCGGGGAAGTGCGCCAGGTCCAGCGGTATACGCAGCTCGATGACGCGCGCATCGTCCACGTCGTGTTCGGCAACCATGATCGGGGTGCGTGGCAGCGGCTCGCGCAACAGTGCGGCAACATCGATACCCTGCGCGGCTTGCACTTCGTCGAGCAGGCGGACGGCAAGCGGCGATTCGGGTAATGCCAGCGCCTGGACAAAAGCCGTCTTGCCGCGACGACACAGTGCATCGACGCCTTCACGGTTCAGCACCAGCACCGCACCTTCAGCCTGCACGTGCGCCTGAGCGAGCCACGCGTGGTCGCGCAGCAGTGCGGCGAGCCCGGGCGCGGCCACGTTCACGCAGCCCTCCGCAGGCGACGTCGCAGCAGCCATTCGCCACCGAACAGCACGCCCATGATGAAGTACACCAGCAATCCGTTGTAAAGCGTCCACCACGCCAGCGGCGACCATAGGGTCAGCACGGCGGAAACGACGCCGTTGAAAATAAAGAAGCCCACCCAGACCCAGGTGACCTTGCGCGTATAGGGGATCGCTTCGGGCGGCAGGTCAGGCTCGCGCACGCGAGCGATGCGCTCGATGATCGGCGGCCCGTAGATCAGGCTCAGACCGAACGCGCACAACAGGAGCGCACTGATCAGCGTGGGATACCAGCGCAGCAGGAACGACTCACCACTCAAGGCCAGCAGGGCGCAATAAGTCAGCGCGGCGCCCACCATCCAGCGTCCGCCCGGTTCGCGCAGCAGTGCCGGCGCGCGAATCAGCCAGATCGAACCGAGCACCAGGGCGAACACCGGCGGCGAGACTTTATCCATGCCGAAGTAAACGACAAACGGATACAGCAACCCGATCACGGGCAGCAGAATGGACGTTATCCGGCGCATGCGTTCCGCTGGGCGGTGACGAAATCCGCAAGGCTGGCGATGGTGGCGAAATGCTGGCGTGCGTCTTTCGAATCCGACGCAATCCGGATGTCATAGCGCTTCTGCAAGGCGAGTGCGAGCTCCAGCGCATCGACCGAATCGAGCCCCAAGCCCTCACCGAACAGCGGCTGGTCTACCGGGATCTGCGAGGGATCGACATCTTCGAGATTGAGCGTGTCGACGATCAGTTGAGCAATTTCCTGCTGCAATGCGTTCACGATAACGAAAACTCCTTGGCATAGAGGGCGTGCAGATGTTCGTTGAGCCGGCGCGAGGCGATCGGCGCGGCGGTATCGGCGCCGTAACGATCCACGGGGATATCCTCACCAACATGGATGTGCACATTGATGCGCCGATCGGGGATGCGATACCAGGGCTCGGCCTTGGTCAGAGTGGTCGGCACGACGCTGATAAACACAGGCGTCACTATCTGAGCGCCACGCACGGCAATCGCCGCGGCACCGCGGTGAAACACCGGTGCGCAACCGGGCTTGGTGCGCGTGCCTTCGGGAAATACGATCAACGTCTGTCCTTCGCGCAACACGTCGGCGGCTTGTTCGAGCATCTCCGGGCTACCGTTGTTGCTGATGTATTGCGCCGTGGTCACCGGCCCGCGTGTACAGGGGTTGTGCCACAGCCCCTGTTTGACGATGCAGTTGGCGTCGCGGATATGCGCGATCAGAAACACCACATCGATCAACGAAGGATGGTTGGCGACGATCAGCTGACCGGGCCGGCCCAGGCGCTCCGCGCCGTCGAAACGGAAGTTGAGCACGCCGGTGCGATACATGAACTGCACATGCAGATAGAACGCGCGATGGATCGCTGCGCGTGCGCGGCGTCGCCGTGCCAGCGCATCGCCGGGCAGCAGGCCGAGCAGGGGCAGGATCAGGACGCGCAGCACCAGGCCGCCCAGGCCGAAAAACAGAAAGCTCAGGCCGGTGGCGATCAGACGCCACGCGAACGCGTCGGTGCGACGCCGTGTCAGCGGAGCGGTTGCCAGATCCATCGACGTCTCTTCCAAGGGTGCTCCAGCGGTGCGCGCTCGCCAAGCTGCGAGCGAAGAAAATCCAATGCATGCGGCCACGCGCCGGTATCGCGACGGTTATCTCCCGTCGTCAGTTCCAGGCGCCAGTCGGTTCCCTCCGCGCGTTCCCCGGGAACGACTCGCCCCACGCGCAAAGCCAGAGCATACGAGAACGGCACATCATCGATCCATGTGTCGTAAGCCGCGGGCGGCCGCTCCTCGGCGATTACCACCAGCACCGAGGGTGTGGCGTCGCCGAGCAGGCCGGCGGCCTCGACCATGGCGTGTTCGAAGGTATCGGCCTCGCCGGCGATCGCCACCGATTCGCCGCGCTGGCCGCGCAGCATCGACCATTGGCCGGCAATCGCGTTATGCACGGACAGGCCGAACTGGGTCGGCGACAGCGGCTGTTCGGCCGCCACGTCGCTGAGCAGGGCGAAGGTACGCGGCGTCTCGCCATGGCGTGAGGCGAACACGAACGGCAGTTGTTCGCCCTCGGCACAAAGCGGCCAGGCCACATCCAGCGTCATGCGCGCCAGCCGGCTCAGCCGACGGCGCTGCATGGCCGGCAGGAAATCGCAGCTTGGCTGTGTCTCTGCGACTTCGGGACGCGCGGGATTTCGAGCCCATGCCTGCCAGGCGGCCTCGTCTTCGAGCCCGGGCGCCCAGGCTCGCCATTGCTCGATGCGCAAGTCGATCATGCGTTGCACCCCGCGTGGCGGCGGAACATCAACGACGCGCAGCTGCCACCAAAGCCGAAGCTGTTGGACAGCACGCTGTCGATGCGCTGGCGACGCGATGCAGTAACCAGCGGCGCTTGTGCAAAATCGGCATCGAGATGGCCGATGGCCTGGCCGGCCAGGAATTCGTGTTCGAGCATCAGCAGGCAGGCGATGGCATCCAGCGCGCCGGCCGCGCCCGGTGCATGACCGCTCAGTCCCTTGATCGACGACATCGGTGGCACCGGTGCGCCATGCTCGCCAAAGACCGATGCAATGGCCTGCCATTCGGCCAGGTCGCCCTGTCGCGTCGAACAGGCATGCGTGTTGATGTAGTCGGGCAGTTCGCCGGCGCGTTCCAGCGCCTGGCGAATCGCGCGCGCGATGCCTTCGGCACCGGGGCCGACCATGCTGGTCGCATCGGTGCCGGTACCGTAAGCGGTGATCTCGGCGAGAATCGGTGCGCCGCGCTGTTGCGCATGATCGAGTGATTCCAGCACCAGCACACCGGCGCCGGCGGCCAGCACGAAGCCATCGCGTGCACTGTCGTATGGGCGCGATGCGCGCTCGGGGTGCGCGTTGCTCGTGCTGGACAAGGCATCCATGGCGTCGAACCACAACGCCGTGGTGTCGTGCAGCTCGTCACTGCCACCGCACAGCACCACGTTCTGCTTGCCTAGCTGGATCAGCTCCATGGCGTGGCCAATCGCATGCGTGGCGCTGGTGCAGGCCGAGCTCATCGTGTAGCTGTAGCCGCCGATGCCGAAAATATGCGCGAGGCTGGCTGACAGGTTGCTGCTCATGCCGCGCGGCACGGTGAACGGTGAGATGCGCTCGATACCGCGCTCGCGGAAATTTTCCAGCGCGAACTGGTGTTCGCTCAGCGCCGCACCGCCGCCCATCACCAGGCCGCAGTCGGCATGGCTCAGCCGCTCCGGCAACAGGCCCGATTGCTCCAGGGCTTCATGCAGGGCGTACCAGGCATAAAGCGCTGGCGTAGCGAGAAAGCGTCGCAGCTTGCGCGGCAGATCGAGCAAGCCCTGTGGATCGACCGGCCCACCCACTCGGCTGCGCATGCCCAGATCGGCAAACGCTTCCATGTGTCGAATGCCGCTGCGGCCTTCGCGCATCGCATCGAGCAGGGCATCGGTGCCCATGCCCAGGCAGCTCACCGCGCCCATGCCGGTGACCACCACGCGCGGCAGACCGGCCGCGTTGTGGCGTGCATGCATCGCGTCGGGGCGCATGCCGATGGGCATCAGGCGTGGGCCTTGAAGATCAGCGAGGTATTGATGCCGCCGAACGCGAAATTGTTGTTCATCACATACGGCGTATCGATGTCGCGGCCGGTGCCGACGACGTAGTCGAGTTCGGCGCAGGCCGGGTCGATATCGGTGAGATTGATCGTCGGCGCAAACCAGCCGCCGCGCATCATCTCGATCGCCCACCAGCTTTCCAGCGCGCCGCAGGCGCCCAGCGTATGGCCGACGTAGCTTTTCATCGAACTGATCGGCACGCGTGTACCGAGCACGTCGGCAGTGGCATGGCTTTCGGCGATGTCGCCACGATCGGTAGCGGTGCCGTGCGCGCTGACATAGCCGATGGCCTCGGGTGCGAGCTGCGCATCGTTCAAGGCCAGGCGCATCGCGGCGGCCATGGTTTCGCTGGTCGGCTGGGTGATGTGGTTGCCGTCCGAATTGCAGCCGAAGCCGACGATCTCGGCATAGATGCGCGCGCCGCGTGCCTTGGCGTGTTCGTACTCTTCCAGCACTAGCGTGGTCGCGCCTTCGCCGACCACCAGGCCGTCACGCGCGCGGTCGAATGGGCGCGGCGTCAGCTGCGGTTCGTCGTTGCGGGTACTGGTGGCGAACAAGGTGTCGAACACGGCGACACCGGGGCCCGACAGTTCTTCTGCGCCGCCGCACAACATCAATTGCTGCTTGCCTTGCTGGATTGCCTCAAAGCCAAAGCCGATTGCCTGGCTACCCGAGGTACATGCGCTGGAGGTGGGAATAATGCGGCCCTTCAAGCCGAAGAACACGCCGACATTCACCGCGGTGGTGTGCGCCATCATCTGGATATAGCTGGTCGCGGTCACGCCTTGCATCGAGCCTGTTTCCAGCATGCGGCCCATCACGCGCACCGGCTCGATGCTGCCGCCGGACGAGCCATAGGCGACACCCATGCGACCGTCGGCAATCTCGGCATTGCCATGCAATCCGGCATCATGCAGCGCACGCTCGCTGGCGGCGACCGCCAACTGCGCCACGCGGCCCATCGAGCGCAGGTGACGACGCGGCCAGTCCGGCAGCGTGAAGTCGTCGACCGGGCAGCCCAGGCGGCTGTTCAAGGCATCGAAATAATCCCATTCGGGCATGCGCCGTGCGGCGTTGCGAAACGCGCGCAGGCGCGGCTCGATCTGCGCCCAGTCATGGCCCAAAGGCGTAATGCCGCCGATGCCGGTCACTACCACGCGTTTCATTGCCATCGGCTCCCCAGAATGATTTCCATCATGTGCTCTTTTCACGCCCCAAGCTCATCGGCACCATCACCACGGTGATGCCGATGCCAAGCAGCAGCGTGAGTCCAAAATGTTGTAGCGCCGGCATCGAGCTGATCGCCAGCAGTCCAAACGACAGCAAGGCGGTGACCGCCGACAGCAGTACGCTGGTAAACGTGGCGCCGGGCAGATGCCGCGTATGCGGCTCGCCTTCCTGCATGAATACCGCGTAGTTGGCACCCACGCCCAGGACGAGCATCAAGGCCATCCAGTGGAACAGCGTCAACGGCTGGCCGAGATAGCCCAGCGCGGCCAGGGTCAGGCCGATGCCGAACACCGGCGGCGCCATGACACGCGGCATCTGCCGCCAGCCGTAGCGCCAGCCGAATACCGGCGCGATCAACACCAGCGCGGCCAGCAGCCAGAGGCTGGCGTAGTGGCGGTAACGACCGAACAGGTTCGACACGCTGGCCGGCTTGTCGATCAACTCCACGCCGGGCAGGCCTTCGGCGGCGGCGCGCAGCAGCGCGACGTCTTCTTGTCCTTGTGGCACGACCAGTGCGCCGAAGCCATGATTTTCATCGACCATCCACAGATATCGGAATGGGGTGGATATCGGCAGCTTCATCCATTCCTGGATAGTCAGCGGCGTACCTGGCCAGGCTCCGACATACGCGTCGATGGCATCCTGGCGAAAACCCGCGTTTTGCAGCATCGCCTTGAGCTTGTCCGGCTGCGCGAACAGCGGCGCCAAGGCGGCCCTATTGGCCTGCTGGCGCTGCTGCGAGGGCAGCATCACCGCGATGCCGAGCCAGCTTTGCAACGTCCCTTTGTCGACCATGGCCTGCAGCCGCGCATCGAGTGCTTCTTCGCGCTGCAAGGTTTGTTCGGCCGTGTCGCCGTGCACGAGATAGAACTGCGTGCCGTTGCCCAGGCCGGTGATATCGCGGATATGCGCTTCTTGTTCGGTCACGCTGGCGGGCGGCGAAATCAGCAGATGGATATCGTCGTCGTGGCCCAGCCGCCACCAGCCCGGCAATGCGATCACGATCAGGACGACAAACGCCGGCCAGCCGGCGCGACCGGCTAGGCGCTGCAAACCGCTGGCCAAGGTCACCAGTCGTGGCGACATCGGTTTGGTCGGTTTCTGCAGTAAGGCGGGCAGCAGCCAGAACACGCTGACGCACGCGGCAAGCATGCCGGCCATGGCGAACACCGCCATCTGCCGCAGAGCAGGGAAGGGCATCAGACCGAGCAACGCATAGCCGAGCAGCGAAGTGCCCAGGGCCAGCAACAAGGCAGGGCGCACCTGGCGCGAGCCACGTGCGGCATCCCATGACGTGCCGGCATTGGCGCGCGCGCTGAGGTACTGAATCGAGTAATCCACCGCTTCGCCAAGCAACGCCGCGCCGAACACCAACGTCAGCAAATGGACCTGGCCGAATACCAGCAGCGTCAACGTCAGCGCGGTCACCACGCCGATGGCCGTCGACAGAAACGCCAACAGCAAGGGGCCTGGCGAGCGGAACACCCAAAGCAGCAATAGCCCGATGCCCAGCGTCGAGATGATGCTGACCATGTGCACGTCATGTTCGGCATCGGCGCGCGCGGCAGCGGCGTAGAACAGTGCGCCGGCACGCGAGAGTTTCACGCTGGGATAATCGTGCTTGAGCGCTTGTTCGGCCGTGGCAAGCGCGGCCAATGCCGGCTGCTGCACGGTGTCGTCGTACGACGAGCCGTTCAAATCCGCCGTGACCAGCACGTAGGTGCGATCGTTCTGATGCGCGACCAGCAGATCGTCTTCGGGCAATAGCGGCGATCGACTCCACGGCTGCTGTTGCAGCCAGTGCTGCAGCCAGCCGAATGGATCGTCCTGCAGTTTCACGCCGACGCCGGCCAGGAAGGGCTCGTTGAGCCGCCTTGCCAGGATTTGTGCGGCGTCATAACCCGGTGCGCCGATCGCGCTGCGGTCGCCATCGGTCAGCAGATGAAAGCGATGGACCAAGTACGGCGACAGCAGCTGATCGAGATCGAACGGTGGCAGTTCGGCGGTTACCGAGCGAAACACCTTGTCCTTGGCCAGCGACTGGCCCAGCTTGCGTGCGGCATCCTTGGCGGTGTCGTCGTCGGCGTCCTCGACCAGCAGCACGATGCGATCGCCATTGGCATGAGTCAGTTGTTCGACGGCCGCTTCGGCCAGTGGATGGCGTTCCGTAGCCGGCAGCATCGCCAGCAGGTCGGTTTGAATCGGTATGTTGCCGCGCCCGAACACCAGCCATGCGCCCAGCAATGCAATGCCGACGGCAACCAGGGCAAAGCCGATCGCCCGGCGGCGCAGAACCGGCGCCGTCATGGGCTGCCGAGTGCGCGCTGTTCCAGCTCGCTCAAGGAGCCTGCCGCGCGCGTATTGCTGAAGCGGATAGCGGTGTTCTCGCCGCTTTGCAGAGCAATGCCGATGCCATCGAGAAACTGGCCGCCATCGAGCGTGATGCTGGTGAGCACGCGTGCCATGCGCGCCTGCTTCGGTGTGAAGCGCAGCGTCCATTTGGCCGGCGTGCCCTCGGCCTGCACATTGAACTGGCGCAGCGCTTCGTCCGGTTTGCCCGCCAGCATGCCTTGCAGCATCTGCGAGACCTGCGCCACGCCGCGATCACCGTTACGCACGGTTTGCAGATGGCCCTGATCGTCGACGCGCGCGGTGCGTGCGCCGGTCAAGGCAAGCGTTTCCTGGTAGGGGTCAGTGGTCTGCCACAGCATGCCGTGGCCGATCACGAACAACAGCTTGCCGCGGCTGATCTGCGGCGTGGCTAGCGCGGGGTTGTCGCGTTTCTGCTCGAAGTCGGCGCGCACCTGCGGGTGACTGGCCAGTTGATCGAGCGCGCTTTTCAGCAAGGTCTGGTCGGCAGCTTGCGCATGCACGCCAAGGCATACGAACAACAACAAGAAAAGAACGATCAAGCGGCGCATGCGGTACTCCGTCGTTTACGCCATAACAGCCCCGGTGCGCGAGGCAGCATGCCCAGCAGCAGCCGCGTATGCATGGCTGAGATACGGAGGTTATCGCGCAGCATGCGGAAATGCGAAAGCCCATTTTCCGGATAGATCACCCGCGTAGGCAGGTTGCGTACAGGTACGCCGCGCCACATCAGGCGTACGGCGATTTCCGTGTCGAAATCCATCCGCGCGGGCGGAGCATGGCGGGCGATTTCCGCACAGGTTTCGTTCAGCGGATAAAGCCGGTAGCCGCACATCGAATCGCGCAACTGCAGGGACAGCGTTTCAGCCCATACGCAAACATGCGTGACATAACGACCGTAAAGCCGTGCGCGCGGCACGCTGTCGTCGTAGATCGGCTGGCCGCAAACCATCGCATCGGGCGCGACCAGCCCTTCGGCCAGAAAGCGCGGCACGTCGGCCGGATCGTGCTGGCCGTCGGCGTCGATCTGCAGCGCATGGCTAAAACCTGCCTTGTGCGCCGCCAGCATGCCGGTGGTCAGCGCACGGCCCTTGCCCTGGTTATAGGGCAGGCGCAGCAAGGTGATGTTCGTATCTTGCGCGGACAACGCATCGAGCACCACGCGAGTGGCCTCGTTGCTGCCATCGTCGACGATCACGACCGGCAAGCCATGCGCACGCAGCGCCTGCGCGGTGGCGGCGATCGTGTCTTTATGGTTGTAGATCGGAATCAGCGCGCAGGGACGAAACGCCGCAAGGCTGACGGCGGCGTGAGCGGACGTGGCCGCAAGCATGCCGACGCTCAGCGATTGAGCAGGGCACGCACCGTCGCGACCACGTCGCTGACCGTACGTACGTTCTTGAAATCCTCGGGCTTGATGCGCGTGCCGGTCATGTCCTGCACCTGGATCGCCAGATCGACAGCGTCGATGCTGTCCAGCTCCAGATCGGTGAACAGGTGCGTGTCGGGTGTGACGCGCGCCGGGTCGATTTCGAAGGTATCGCGCAACACATCCTTGAGACGCAGCAGGATGTCTTCGTCGCTGATGCCGGTGGCCATGATCGTGCTCATAAACTTTCCAACCTGTCCTTACTCGTACCGTCCGTGTGGCGTGCCATGGCGGCTGTTTCGGCGACAGCTCTCATCCTTTTGGCGGCCCCAAAATCCGGCACAACGACGTCCCCGCAGCCATCAGGCCGCCCGGCGCTTCGTAAATATTCGTCCGCGGAGCGGACCCCCCAAATACACCCGCTACGACAAGCACTTTGTAGGGGAAGGCCTACAAAATGATGTTTCTGTGAAGATTTTAGCAGAGTTCTTCGCACATGCAGCGATTTGGGTCTTAAGTCATGGCCGCCTGAGACGCCGCCATCTCCATGGATCGCAAGAAAAAACGCCGGCACGGAGCCGGCGTTTCGAGGCTACCTGGCGAACCGATTACTGACCGCGCATGCGGCCGGCGAAGCGGGTGCCACCATTGCCCATATGCGGCAGCTTGATCTTGCCGATCGCGCTGATGCGCTCTTCGGCGAGGCGGTCGGCGGCCTTGTAGGTCGGCACGTTCTCGGCCTTGGAGATCTCGAAGATGCGGCCCAGGTTGTAGTAGATCGTGCGCATCATGCGCATGGCGCGCTCGCGGTTGTAGCCGTCGATTTCCAGCGACACGTTCATCACGCCACCGGCGTTGACGGCGTAGTCGGGGGCGTACAGCACGCCACGACGGGTCAGCTCGTCGCCGATCGCATCGGTGGCCAGCTGGTTGTTGGCCGCGCCGCAGACGATCTTTGCCTTGATGCGGTCGATGGTCTGCTCGTTGAGCGTGCCGCCCAGCGCGCAAGGCGAGTAGACGTCGGCGTCGACGTCATAGATCTCGTCCAGGCCCACCGCTTCGCAGCCCAGCTCGTCGACGCAGCGCTGCACCGCATCCTTGTTGATGTCGGTGACGAACACCTTGGCGCCCTGTTCGCGCAGGAGCTTGATGAACTCGCTGCCCACGTGGCCGGCACCCTGCACGGCGTAGCTGTACTTGCCCACGTCTTCGTTGCCGTGCTTGACCTGCAGCGCGGCCATCAGGCCCTGCAGCGTGCCGAACGCGGTGAACGGCGACGGGTCGCCCGAGCCGCCATGCACCTGGTGCACGCCGGTCACGTATTCGGTTTCACGGAACACGTATTCCATGTCGTTGACGTCGATACCGACGTCTTCGGCGGTGATATAGCGGCCGTTGAGCGAATTGACGAAGCGGCCGAAGGCGCGGAACAGCGCTTCGGACTTGTCCTTCGACGGGTCGCCGATGATCACTGCCTTGCCGCCGCCCAGGTTCAGACCGGCCACGGCGTTCTTGTAGGTCATGCCGCGCGACAGGCGCAGCACGTCGTTGACCGCATCCTGCTCGGTCTTGTACGGCCACATGCGCAGGCCGCCCAGTGCCGGACCCAGCACGGTGTTATGAATCGCGATGATCGCCTTCAAACCGGCGTCCTGGTTGTGGCAGAAGACAACCTCTTCATGCCCGGTCTTGGCGATGGTTTCGAAAATCATTGGAACGCAGACTCCACGTTTTTTCGGTGCCATGGGGATGGCACGCAGGATGGCGGCGGGGGTGGGCTTGGAGCTTCCCCGCCAAGGGGTATGCCTGAAACTCAAAGCCCCGGCCAGGGCCGGGGCGATGAACTCATTTCGACAAGTTTAATACGTCGCCGGGGGAAGTGCTTTCGCGGCGCAGCAAGAACCCCCTCACCCCAACCCTCTCCCCCGGCTAAGCCAGGGGAAAGGGGCGCTCTTAGACCCTCAAACCTCAGCCCGCAACCCAGACACCAGCCCGGAAATGCCACCCGCCATGCCCTTGCTCCCAATGCGGATGCACGTAGTGGTACCCCGGCCGCACCACTTCCCAATGCCCGGGCGCCGCCACGTATTCGCGCCCATTCCAGTGCCAATACCCGCGTGCCCACACGTAACCCGGGCGATATGCGGGCTCGACCTCCACAACCCGCTCCGGTGGCGGCTGCGGCGCAATCACTTCTTCCACATATTCCCGCTGCACCGGCTGTTCGACGATGACTTCGCGGCGCGGCGGCGGCCGGTCGTGCACTACGCGTTCTTCAACACAGCCGCTGGCAAGCAGCATCAGCGCACCGAGCGCAACATATCGAATGGTCATGCACAGTTCCCTTTGGAAAGTCGCTGTATTCAAGCGAAAGGCGCTTGCGGCAACTTGACGTTACCGGGCGGATGTTTTTGCGGTAATTACAAGTTCTTACAAAAGCGGGCGCCACCAGACAAGGTGGCGCCCGTTAGCCCCTTAACGACCCCAGTAACCGTCACGGAAGCGCCAGCCGTTGCCGTAACGCACCCAGCCGGCGGGACGATAGATATAGCCGCGGCGCACGCGCTCCCAATGACCGCCGATCCACACGTGGCCGACCCGCGGGCCGCGCCATGCCCAATAACCCGGCGCCCAGACCCAGCCAGGGCGTGCCACCGGGACGCGTTCGAAACGTGGCGGCGGCGGGGCGACGCCCACCTGCACGATGACTTCGCGCGCAGCTGCCGGCGGCACGTAGACAGCGCTGCCCAGGGCCAGTCCCAGACCTGCGACTAGAGCAAGCTTGCGAATGAGCGGGTTCATGAAATCTCCTGATTCTTATGTCGACCGCGATGTGCGGTAAGCGAGAGAACGTAGGTTTCTGTCAGCTGTTGACGATATTTCCCGAGCTCGTTCAGCTTGGAGCGAGCGACCTGTCTGACACGTTCATCTGGAAAAGAACGAACGATCGTGCTATTTTTCGTCCATGACGACTGCAACCGCCACGGGCAAGCGCGCTACGACCCGCGAAACCATCCTCGAGCACGCCTATGAGCTGGCCCGGAAGGACGGCCTGGAAGGGCTGTCCATCGGCAGCCTGGCCCAGGACGTGGGCATGTCCAAGAGTGGACTCTTCGCCCACTTCGGTTCGCGTGAAGAACTGCAACTTGCCGTGTTGCAATGGGTAGAGGCGCGTTTCGTGGGCAGCATTCTGCGTCCGGCGCTGCTGGAGCCGCGCGGCTTGCCGCGCCTGCGCGCGATGGTTCGCCACTGGAAGGAGTGGGGGCACATCCATCAGAGCGGCTGCGTGTTGCTGAGCGCCGTGGGCGAATACGACGGCCGCGAAGGCCCGTTGCGCGAAGCCATCCTCAAGCAGCAGCGCGGCTGGCGCGAGCAGATGCAGCGCGCGATCGGCCAGGCCGTGGAACTGAAACAGCTCGACGCCGACACCGAGGCCGAACAGTTCGCTTTCGAAATCTACGCATTGATGCTTGGCCTGCATCACGACGCTGGCTTGTTTGGCTACGAGGAAGCCAGCCAGCGCACGGATGCAGCCTTCAACCGACTGCTTGGCAGTTATCAAACCACCGTGGAGCGCCATCATGGCTAAGGCGAACGCACATGCGCATGCCAGCGCAAAGATGAAGTTCAAGCTCGGCGTCGTACGCGCCGGTTTTGTTGTCGGTGGCCGCATTGCGCCCAAGCGCACCGCCAAAAGCGCGGCCCTGCTTTTCGCAACGCCATTCGCCAGCAGCCGTACGCGCGCAAAAGCGGCAAACGCCGATGCCGAGATGCAGCGCGGCACGCTTGAGGTCAAAGGCGAAACCATCGCCACCTACGTTTGGGGCGACCCCGTGAAGCAGCCGTATGTGTTGCTTGTGCACGGCTGGTCCAGCTTCGGCCTGCGTTATCTGCCCTGGATCACGCAGCTACGCGAACTGGGCTACGCCATTGTCAGTTTCGATCAGCCAGGCCATGGCAACAGCGGCGGCAAGCTGTGCACCTTGCCCGATTTCATTGAGACCATTCGCGCCGTGGGTAAGCACTACGGGCCTGCCGAACTTGCCATCGGGCATTCGTTGGGCGGCGCGGCCTTGGCGCTGGCGCAAGACGAATGCTGGCACGCCAGGCGCCTGATCCTGATCGCACCGGCTGCTGACATGACGGATGCGGCCTCGCGCTTCTTTCGTTTTGTGCGCCTGGGTCAACACCTTCTCAATCCTTTCCTGGGCTGGCTTGAGCGTCGTACCGGCGTGCCTGTGGCTGACCTGCAAGTTCACCAGCACCTGGCGAAACTCGGCCAACCCGGCTTGATCGTGCACGATCTGGAAGATGCCGATGTGCCGTGGGGCGAGGGCGAGCGTTATGCGCGTTATTGGCAAAGCTCGCGTTTGCTTACCACCCAAGGGTTGGGCCATCACCGTGTGCTCGATGCGCCGGAAGTGATCAAGGCATCGCTGGCGTTTATTCGCGGCGAAGTGGTGGGCGAGCGCGTGGTGGGTTCGACGAATCTGCCGCTTTGTGTGTAACGGCCGATCTCGAAAAATCCTCTCCTATTTCGTCATCCCGGCGCAGGCCGGGATCCAATCCTCAGTCCCCGCTCGTCAGATGACGTGTGGCAAGCATCTGCGTTGAGGAATAGATCCCGGCCTGCGCCGGGATGACGAATAGGGGGCTTTTCAAGGGCTCACCAAGCCGCCCTGCAATTGGGCCGCCTGTATAATCCTCGCAACCAAAGCCCTCAGAGCGAGTGTCGCAAGTCATGCCATCCAGCTGGCTTCCATGGTTCGCCTTTTCCTGGGCTGGAGCCTGTCTACTCTTAACGATACTTCTGCGCAGAAAGATCCTCGCGGTTTATCCGGATTTTTTCGATGAAGCCAACGAACAGCGTTGGTTCGGTCTGCGAAGAAAAACCTTCGAGCGAAGCATGATCTTCGATACCGACCTGCCCGGCGACTGGGTAGAGCTCGGTCCCTTCGTAAAATACGGGCTTTACGCCGTGCGCATAATGATCGCCATGTTTTTCCCGTTGATCCTGGCGCTCGGCTATTTCTCGCAGTAAGAAAACGAGTGGCGCCGCCTTCCATTGTTCCGTCAACTGGTCCAGCGCCCCCACATATCCCGATAACGATATAGCGCACCTGTAGCAGTAGCTCGCTCCTTGATCAGCGTCGTTAGCGAATCGAAGTTCTCAAGCGAGCCGCTGATGGCGGCCCATGTCTTATGAGAGCGATCAAGCAGCTTGAGCATACGTGGGCCTTTTCCACCTTGCAGAAGATTGACTTCCGATATCTCCGAAAACGGAATATTTCGTTCGGAAAGCAGTTGTTGAATATGGACATCGGAGTGCGTAACCCGGACACGGCACTTGATTACCGAAGCGTAAGCAAGCACGCATGCCGCCGTGGCTCCCGCCAACAGGAAAAGGTAGCCGCCAAGTGGCAATGCGGAGTGGGAGTGTCTGGTGAGGAGGTAAGCCGCGCTGAAGAAAATGGCGGGACAGGGAATGAACCAACCGAACCAGGCTACGTAGGCTTTGGAGTATCGAAACTCCATCTGATCTGTGCTCACGTTCCCCACGATATGTCCCCGGTTTGGTCGACACGATCCTAACCGGGTTCGGTAAATGCAGCACTGCAACAATCGCCGCGCCGGTACCGGCCCATGACCCCGAAACCCGCAAAGCATTAGAATCAGCTAGCTAACCGCACGCCCTCCCCGGAGTCCCCATGAGTTCCACCGCCAAGCACGTCCCCGCCACCGCTGCGCAGTCCGAAACGACCCCGTTGCGTTTCGTCACCGCCGCCAGCCTGTTCGACGGGCACGACGCCGCGATCAATATCATGCGCCGCATCATTCAGTCGCAGGGCGCGGAAGTCATTCACCTGGGCCATAACCGCTCGGTCGAAGACGTGGTTCGTGCTGCACTGCAAGAAGACGCCGACGCGATCGCGCTGTCGTCCTACCAGGGTGGTCATGTCGAGTACTTCAAGTACATGGTGGACATGCTCAAGGAGCGCGGCGCGGCCCATATCCGCGTGTTCGGCGGCGGTGGCGGCACCATCACCCCGGAGGAAATCCGCGAGCTTCAGGCCTATGGCGTCGAGCGCATCTACCACCCCAACGACGGCATGAAGCTCGGCCTGACCGAGATGATCGAAGACGTCATGCAGCGCACCGGCAACGCCGCCGCAAAGCATGCGCAGGAACAGGCGCCGGCCAAGGTCGACGTCAAGGACGAGATCAGCATCGGCCACATGCTCTCGGCCATCGAAGAAGGCCGCCTGGGCGAGAACGAGCTGGCGCACCTGCGCAAGGAATGGGCGCTGGCCGGCAAGAGCACACCCGTGCTCGGCATGACCGGTACCGGCGGCGCGGGTAAGTCATCGGTAGTGGACGAACTGCTGCTGCGCTTCCTGCATGCGTTCCCGGAGATGCGCATCGCTGTACTCGCCGTCGACCCGACCCGTCGCCGCAGCGGCGGTGCCTTGCTTGGCGATCGCATCCGCATGAACTCGCTTCGTAACCATCGCGTCTATATGCGCTCGATGGCGACGCGTCGCCAGCACGCCGCGACCAACGAAGTGCTGCATGACTGCATCAACTTCCTCAAGAGCCAGCCCTACGATCTGGTCATCGTCGAAACCGCCGGCATCGGCCAGAGCGATTCGGAAATCGTCGATCTCGTCGACTTCCCCGTCTATGTGATGACCAGCGACTACGGCGCGGCCAGCCAGCTCGAAAAAATCGACATGCTCGATTTCGCCGAATTGGTGGTGCTCAACAAGTTCGACAAGCGCGGCGCTGAAGATGCACTGCGTGACGTGCGCAAGCAGTGGAAGCGCAACCGTACCGCCTTCACCCTGAAAGACGAAGACGTGCCGGTGTATCCCACCATTGCGAGCCAGTTCAATGATCCGGGTGTGACCTGGATGTTCTCCAATCTTTGCCGATTGATGCGCGGTAAGCTGTCGCTCGCGGCCGAACGTTGGGAGCCCAAGCTCGACACGTCGTTGAAGGAGCCGCGCGCCACCGTGCTAATCCCGGGCGCACGCGTGCGCTATCTCGCCGAGATCGCCGAGCAGGGCCGCGGCATCAACAGCGGCATCGAGCACGAGGCCGAGTACGCCAGCAAGGCGCAGCATTATTACGAATCGCTCAAGGATCTCGGTGACGACAAGCTGCCGAAATCGCTGTCGCGCTACGGCCACGACGATGTCGTCGAAGGCGGCGAGATCAAGGTCGACCGCACCTTGTTGTTGTTGCGTCAGCGCTACAACGCCGCCGTCAAGGAGCTGAGCAGCGAAGCCATCCACCTTCTGCGCGACTGGCCGGCTCTGTACAAATCCGTCACCGACGAGGTCAACGAATACAAGGTTCGCGACAAGGTGATTCGCGTCGACAACTACCGCGAATCGCTCAGCCATCAGAAGATCCCGAAAGTATCCCCGCCCAAGACCAAGGACTGGGGCGATCAGTTGCGCTTCCTGATGCGCGAAAACCTCCCCGGCCACTACCCGTACACCGGCGGTGTCTACCCGTATCGCCGTACCGGCGAAGACCCCACCCGCATGTTCGCGGGCGAGGGCACGCCCGAGCGCACCAACCGCCGCTTCCATTACCTGAGCCAGGGCGGCGCCGCCACGCGCCTGTCCACGGCATTCGACTCGGTCACGCTGTACGGCGAAGACCCGGCGCCGCGCCCGGACATCTACGGCAAGATCGGCAACTCCGGCGTCAACGTCGCCACGCTCGACGACATGAAGAAGCTGTACTCCGGTTTCGACCTGAGCTCGCCGTCCAGCTCCGTCTCCATGACCATCAACGGCCCCGCGCCGATCATCCTCGCGATGTACATGAACACCGCGATCGATCAGAACGTGGAGAAATACCTCAAGGCCGATCCGCAGCGCTGGGCCGATGCGCAAAAGAAGATCGAAGGCTTCTTCGCCCAGGCTAAGCGCCCGCAATACTCCGGCGAGTTGCCCAAAGGCAACGAAGGCTTAGGCCTCGGCTTGCTCGGCATCACCGGCGACCAGCTCATCGACGCCGACACCTACGCGCGCATCAAAGAGGAAACCCTGCAGACCGTACGCGGTACCGTGCAGGCCGATATCCTGAAAGAAGACCAGGCACAGAACACCTGCATCTTCTCGACCGAATTCGCGCTGCGCATGATGGGCGATATCCAGCAGTACTTCGTCGATCACAAGGTGCGCAACTTCTACTCGGTCTCGATCTCGGGTTATCACATCGCCGAAGCCGGCGCCAACCCGATCAGCCAGCTCGCCTTTACACTCAGCAACGGCTTCACCATCGTCGAGTACTACCTCGCGCGCGGCATGAACATCGATGACTTCGCGCCGAACCTGTCGTTCTTCTTCTCCAACGGCATGGACCCGGAATACACCGTCATTGGCCGCGTCGCCCGCCGCATCTGGGCCCGCGCCATGCGCGAGCGTTACAGCGCCAGCGCACGCAGCCAGATGATGAAGTACCACATCCAGACCTCCGGCCGTTCGCTCCACGCGCAGGAAATCCAGTTCAACGACATCCGCACCACGCTGCAAGCGCTGTACGCGTTGTTCGACAACTGCAACAGCCTGCACACCAACGCATACGATGAGGCGATCACCACGCCGACCGAAGAAAGCGTGCGCCGCGCCGTGGCCATCCAGCTCATCATCAACCGCGAGCTGGGCCTCAACTTCAACGAAAACCCCTGGCAGGGCAGCTACGTCGTCGACGCACTGACCGACCTGGTCGAAGAAGCGGTATACAAGGAGTTCGAGGCGATCAGCGAGCGCGGCGGCGTACTCGGCGCCATGGACACCATGTACCAGCGCGGCAAGATTCAAGAAGAGTCGATGTACTACGAGCAGAAGAAGCACGACGGCAGCCTCCCGCTGATCGGCGTCAACACCTTCCTGCCCAAGGACCACGGCGGCGAAATCGCCACCGAGATCGAGCTGATCCGCAGTACCGAAGAAGAAAAGGGTCAGCAGATCGACAACGTCCTGGCCTATGCCAAGAACCGCAACGACCTCGCCCCGCAAAGCCTCAAGACGCTACAGAACACCGCCCGCGAGCGGAAAAATGTGTTCGAGCAGCTGATGGAAGCGGTGAAGTACAACTCGCTGGGGCAGATTAGCCATGCCCTTTATGATGTGGGTGGGGAGTATCGGCGGAATATGTAGATAAGTCTGGTTGGGTGATTGTTTTTTTAAAGCATTGGTGGCTGGTAAGATAATTTCGGGGGGAGTATGGCTATATTAAGTGATGAGACAATTCGGGATTTGATTTCGAGTAAGCGCTTAATTTCGGGTGTGGGGGCGGAACACGCAATGTATTGCGCGTTTCATTTTCCTGCAGGGAAAATATATGTTCCAGCCACCCAGGAAATCCTCGACTGGACTGATAGCAAGGAGAAAAGGGAGTTCTACGCAGTCCAGCCAGGTCAGTTAGTCTGGGTACGGACTATGGGGCGAGTGTCGATGCCAAATAATATTTGTGCTTTTTGGTGGCAGACGAATGCGCTATCCAGGAAAGGTTTGATGCTTGTCAATATGAGTATGGTTGAGCCCGGATATGAAGGTTGCCTTAGTTGTTTATTTGTTAATTTTGGAAAAGAAGTCGCCGTTATTCATAGAAAGCAAGCGGTAGCCAAACTTGTTTTTATGCAATTGGATAAGGATGCAAAGGTTCCGTATGATAAAAATATAAAAGATGATAATTACGATATGAATTTAGTTGACCTTATGGCAACAGGGCCGCATTCTTTTCTTCAGATCGCTCAGTTATCAGAGCAATTTGACAGGGCGTCACAGAATTTTGAGGAAGAAAAGAAATCTACCTATGAGAAAATAAAAAGCTTATTTGACGACGGATTGAAAAATCAGGAATCTTTTTCAAATGAATTGAGGAAGAAATTTCTGGATGATATTGAACAAGATTCAAGTAAAGTCCTAAAGCGGACATTTGGATGGGCGGTGCTTGTCATTGTGGTTGTTGGCGCCATCTTGAGTGTTTCATCCACGATTAAATCTTATTTATCTCCGGATATAAAGGATCAGATTCATGACGCTGTATTAAAGGAACTTTCAAATCATACTTTTTTCCCTGCTGCATCTGGAAGCTCGGCGGTGAGGGCTGGCGATGGAGATTCGAGAGCGCATTCTAAAAATGATTCGAAGTAATAAACTTGTCTGATGAGTGGTTTTATATCTTGAAAAAAAAAGGCGACAAATCAGAGTGGAAGCCAAGGAGTGCCTACAATCAGGGCGCGTTAATGTATGATGATTGGGATTGGCAAATGTTTTGGCGTGAAAACGAGATGCCAACGATAGTTTCATTGATTCCTAGTGGTGCTCGGTCTATTCTAGACGTGGGTTGCGGTACAGGGGCTCTTCTCGAAAGGTTAAGCGCTCGGGGGTTGAATTGCGTTGGTCTCGACATAAGCGAAGGAATGCTCAAAAAAGCGGGTTCACGTTTAAGCAAAAATGTAAACCTAGTGCAGGCTGATGCCCGAAAAATACCATTTTGTTCAGGGGCGTTTGACGTTGTAATTTGTTCTAGAGTGCTCTCGCACGTTAAGAAAATTAACGAAGTTATTTCTGAAATCGCAAGAGTTGCACATTCAAATGCTATTATAATATTAACGGATATTGATCCTGGTCATGAATATCGGTTAACTAAGATACCAGGGTATAGCGGATCTCTGCATGTTAGGACATTTAAGCATTATCCGGAAGCATTGATGTCGTACGCCTACAGGTCGAAGCTGAAGTTTTTAGATAAAAAGGATATCGAGGCCAATAGTTTTAATTGGATGCCTCCAGATGGAATGCTTAAATCTATTGATAGAAGTGGCTCTAGAGGTGTCGGATTCATTTTGGTGTTTGAAAAATATTAAGTAACCTAGCATATATTTCGTACTCCGCAGTTGAGGGTTATAACTTTGGGTGGTGCTTTGGAGCGCTGGTCCTTTTCGTGGGCTGAATCGTTGCAGGTACTTCTGCTCTTGTCGGAACGCTTATCGGCGGCAAGGCTGGTCTATGCAATGTCTGGACCGGCCTGGCAGCGGAACTCATCTGCGCCCTCATCACCATCGTTTGCCTGGTGCGACGCGAATGGCGCGCGTTCCATTGCCCTCACGAGCTGTACTCCAAGGAGCTGGAAGAAGACTTCCATGGCTATCACGAACTCGTATGTTGGGTGTGCGAACACTCAGTCGACGATATTGGTCGGCGCCTGCGATATCTGCGCAACCGCAAGCTGAAGTTTGCTTATAAGAAATTAATGGGGTCAGGTTACTTTTTCAAGAAATTAATGGGGTCAGGTTGGACTACCCCCGATTTCTCGGACGGTTTAAATCGTCACCGTGAGCATACGCTCAAAACTGTCCGGCGATTGATAGTCAAGACTGCTGTGCAAGC
>NZ_JBVJLZ010000015.1:0-70265 GCF_055584465.1 Dyella sp. NPDC103356 | reverse complement strand
ACGGGCGTGCCGACGGTGACTGCCGCGCTGGCCACGCAGACCATCCAGCCGGGCAATGCGGTGAACTACACCGTGCCGGCGACCAGCTTCAGCGATCCGGTGGGCATGGGACTGACCTATACCGCGACCGGCCTGCCGAGTTGGCTGAGCTTCAATGCCAGCACGCACACCTTGACCGGCACGCCGCCGAGCGCGCCGGCCAGTTACACCGTCACCATCACCGTGATGGATGTGCTGGGGCGGTCGGCGAGCAGTACGGTCACGATCACGGTACCGACGGTCCCGCCCGTGTTTAGCGGGTCACCGGTGAACCAGAGCGTGCAGTACACGCCCTTCAGCTTTACGGTGCCGGGTGCGACGGACCCCAACGGCTTGGCGATCACCTACACGGCCAGCTACTTCAACGGCTCGGCGTGGGTGGCGCTGCCGTCGTGGATCACCTTCAACGCCAGCACACGTACCTTCAGTGGGCAGGCGCCGCTCAATGGCGGGACGGGAAGCCCGGGAACCTATACGTTGGCGATCTCGGCTATCGCCAACGGCGTGGTCACCTCCTCGCAATTCAACCTGACCGTGGCGACAGTGACCGCGCCGCAGATGAATCAGCCGGCCAACCAGTCGGTCAATATCAACAATGGCTTCTCGTTTGCGGTCCCTGCGGCCACTGACGTCAACGGTCTGGCGATGACCTACACCGCGGGCTACTGGAATGGCTCGGCATGGGTGGGGCTGCCGTCGTGGATCAGTTTCAATCCCAGCACCTTGACCTTCAGTGGTACGGCGCCGGGGACCGCTCAGGTCGCGACGCTGGCCATGTGGGCCACAGCCGTGGGAACGAGCCAAGTGGGAGGCGAATCGTTTACGTTGACCGTGAATGCGGCGCCGTTCTACAACGGCAGCGTGGGCACGGGCCTGCTGCATCAGCAGAAAGCTCCGGATGGGACCACCATCAACATCAACGCGCCCAGCATCTTCACCAACCCCAACGGCCGGCCGATGACCTATCAACTGGTCTGGCAAGGTGATCAAGGTGCCGCGACGACGTTCAACACATCCACCGGCATCGGTACGCTTCTCGTCAGCGGCACGGTGGGCACGAGCTACACCTATACGATCATCGCCACCGATCCGGTGGATGGCCTGTCAGGCTCAGTGCAGTTCATTTTGCAGGTGCAGTCCAAGATCGGCACGCCGCCGGGGCCGCCGCATACACAGGTGGTGGCCGGTTCACCGTTGGAGGACGATCGTACGAATGCGGATACGTCGACGTCGAGCGTGCTCGCATTGACGCCTTCACCGGCACCCATTACATCGTCCGCACAGACGGCTAGTGCGCAGATGGTCGCCACCCCGCAGATGCTTCCCAGCCCGGACCTTCTGCCCATCGACTCGCCGCCGCGCATCGGTATCGGCAATCCACCGCCGGCCCCCGCACCGGTGCCGGTCACTGCTCCTGCGCCCGTAGGCACCGCGCCCAATCCACCGCCGCCGCCGCCGCCGCCGCCGCCGATTCCGGGCTTCGTGGCCAACTGGTTTACCTACGACCAGGACAACCGCGTGCTGGTCGCCGACGGCAGCCTGCAGAACGGTCAGATCGTCATTACCACGGCGACCAACTCCGGCCAGAACGCCTACGATCTGGCAGGGAACCTGACGCAATACACCACCGTCAATACCTCGGGCCAGATGCTGAGCGAGCGTGCGTTCTATGACACTCGCAATGACCTGACCTTGCTGCAGGCGCAGACGACGGTCGGCGGCGTCTTCGCGAGCTACCAGTCCGGTACGTACGACGCCGATGGCCGCTTGACTCGTAGCACGACCTATCAGCTCCTCAACCACACGGAGGCGGGCGTCTTCAACAATGCGCTGGTGACCTTCCGTGATGATGGCTGGATCGCCAGCGATACGGTGTATACCTATAACGCCGATGGTGAACTGACCGATCAGAGTCTTTATGCCGAAGAATCGGCGCAGAATCTGATCAATCAGTACCAAACCGCAACGGCCGTGCAGAGTAGTGCATACGCTATCCAGGAGACGTCGGGTCTGGGGGTTGCGCCACAACCGGGGAGCGCGACAGACGGCGCGTTGTTCCTGGTGACGGATAACAGCTATGCCGCAAGCGCGGGCTATGGCTACGACGCCGACCAGAACCTGTTGGGTTACCACGTCACTACCGGTGGTGCGGCGACGATCTATAACAACGCGCCAACCCAGAGCATCGCCAGTTATACCAATGCGTTTGCGCGGCAAAACAGCGCGTTGATCACGACGACCACCGACAACGCCGGTAACACGACCACCAATACCTATAACGCGCTAGGCGAGCTGACCAAGACCACCGGCCTGGTTAGCGGTACGCAACAGACTACGGTCATGGCGTATACGGCGGATGGTCAGATCCTGCAGAAGACCACGTCGGTATCGGGCCAGACCAATAACGAGGTGACCAACTACCTCTTTGCCCAGGACAACGGCGTGGGCAGCGAGGACAACCTCAAGGGCATCAATGTGCTGGCCACGACCGGTGGCTTCAGTAACGGGGTGCTGGGTACGCAGGGGTACACCGTACAATCGGGTGACACGCTGGACTCGGTGGCGCAGCAGATGTACGGCGATAGCCGTTATGCGTATCTGATCGCGCAGGCGAATGGCTTGCAGCTCGGCAGCCCGCTGACGGTCGGCATGCTGTTGCATATTCCGCAAGCGACCACGGCGACGAACTCGGCGAACACGTTCCAGCCGTATGCGCAGAGTGCGATTGTGAGTGCGAGCCAATCCGCCTGTGTAACGACGGCGCAGATGGTGGCGATGTCGATCGAGGCGGTGTTGAATCAGCAGTCGGCATTGGCGACGACGATTCAGCAGATTCAGCAGGAAAGTGTGCAGAAGGTATCGGGCGGTAAGAGGATTAGTGCGGGCGCTGGTGTGGGAGATGGGACGCCTGGTGGCGGTGCGGTGGGTGGTGGATCGCGTGGCGGCGGTGGCGGTGGCGGCGGCGATATTACCGGTGTCGGAGTTGGCGGTTTTTCCCTGGGCAACCCCGATTTTGGTGGCGGTGGTATCGAGGGTGGCGACGACGGAGATGGAGATGGCGATGGATCGGGTGGCGGGATGTCCGGCGACCTGGGTGGGCCAGAGAACACCAACAATAGTTGGGCGTACAAGGGTATCGGCGATCCGGGTTCCGATGATGGCTCATTCTGGCAAGGCCAGGGCAATGACTCCATGTCTGGAACCGATTCCGGTAGCAGTGGTGGTTCAAATAGCCAAGGTGCTATTCCGCCGTCGCTGACGATCAATAATTGGCAGACTGTCCAGCTGACGCCTGCTCAGACGGAAGGCAACTTCACGTTCAATTTTGCACAGGACGCAAACAACGCGAATGCCGCGAATTCCGCCGGTGGACTTGCGGCTGGGACGGTGGTTGAGGCGGGGAGTTACCTTGGGAACGGCTTGGGAGTGGGTGTGGCGGCAGGCTTGGCGGAAGGCATGCTGAATACAAGTGGCATAAATGTGGTTGATCAGTCTCAGTCAGCGGGTGGCGGGGCGTTTACGTTCGACTTTGCTCAAGACGCAAACAACAACGGTCAGTCGCAATCGGTTGGAAATGATAGTGGCGGGAACAACCCCATGGTTCCGGGTAGCCAGCCGGTTAACAATGCTACAAGCAGCAAGCCATATGGCTTAAATGGCAGTAATAATTCGCTTTCGCCTGGCGCACAAACTTTGTCTTCGGACGTTACTCAGCAGCGGCAGCAAATAGCTGACGGGCTTGCTTCAAACGGTGCTCCATCTGTTGACGTGAGTCAGTTGTCTGACTCGGATTGGCAGTCTTACGTTCAAGACTATGGTGCTCTAGGGGCCGGACATGGTGTCGTGGGGGCACAGGACGCGACGAATGTGTATGGCACCAGTGGTTTTGCCTGGGACAATTATGTCGGTATCGATATGTCGAACTGGTCTTTGGCAACAGCTGGCCGCGGCGTGGATGACGAAGTCTACGACGGCCCCGTAGGTATAGGCGGCCCGCCGCCAAGTGCTATACCGATGCTTAGCGTGCTAAATACGCACCTTACAGGTACGGATGAAGATCTCGGGATCGGTGCTCTCAAGGGCTTGATAAACTCAATTCCTTACATCGCCAATAGCTTGGTTGATCTCGTTCACAACGGCTCTGCGGAGTACGCGAAATTTCAAGAATGGGCTGGGGTTCTCCCGGCTGGTACAGCTGCACAATTTGCTGCAACGCCGGCATGGCATGTTCCGTATGTGTTCTCTTACTCGAACGATATGCAGGCCATCGGCGGGGCGCTTGGTACGACGGCTGGCATGGGGGCAAGCATGTTGTTGCCTGGGGTTGGCGAGGAGGAACTGGCTACTTACGCCGGTGCTACAATGACACCGGCTCGGTTGGGGTTGGAGGGGGCCGATGAGTTGTCGGGTGGGGCGGGGGCGGCTCCAAACACTGCAGATGTACCACCTCTTTCGCCGGGTGACCCACTAACCAATCCACAAAACATTGCGAATGCTCCCAGACTCTCCCAGCAGCTCACATTAGAATCAGCTGGATCGTCGTTTAATGCAGACGGCACTTTGACCCAAGAGGCGATCAATAACTCTAAGCTTGTGTATGGGCCTGAAGATCTAATGTCCGATGCTATCCCGGATGGCTACGGGAAATACACAACTCAAACGTTCCAAAGCCCGTATGGAGACTTTCAGACGCATTTTTATATGAATGCTGAAACCGGAGACGTTTACTACGGGCTAGATTACAAGTCCGTGTTTAACGAAATGTCCGGTGTGCCGAAAAATAGCTTGCAACAATTGAATGACATCACTAGACAGAATTGGCCGGGAGCTTTCCAAAAATGAAGATAAAATGCGTTCGATATTTTGATTCCCGGCGCAGGCCAGCTTCTGAGTCCGGGTGGCTGACCCTCGATAAGGTGTATCAAGTCTTGGGGGTGCGGAAGGTTGCGGATCAGAAGGTCGACTATCTGATTGTCACGAATGACCGCGATCCAGTCCCTGTAGCCCTGGGATATCATCCGGCTGAAAGTTTTGAAATTGTTAGCGACATTAAGCCCCTTAATTGGGATGAGGCAGTTTCAGGAGACGTTGTGCGAACCTTGCCAAAGGCATGGTTGCAGCCAGGATTTTTCGAAAAGCTGCACGATGGGGATCAGGATGCGTGTTCAGTGTTCGAGCAAGAGCGAGATTTGATTATGCGCATCGATCCGTGATGACAATCAAAGGGCGCGATGTCTGGGCGATGTCTGGGACACCCAAGAAATAGTCTTCCACTGACGGATCGACGCGCCGTTGAGTGATATCAACGGCCTGTGCTGAAGAGCAAGGTGTGGCGATAGCATACCCACGCCTTCAAACAGATCTGGGACACCCAAGAAGTGCGGGAGATCTGGGACGGGAGATCTGGGACACCCAAGAAGTAGCCCTACGCCGACGGACTGGCGCGTCGTTGAGTGATATCAACGACCTGTGTTGAAGAGCAATGGCTGATCTGTGGCTGATCTGGGACACCCAAGATTGGAAGGGCTGATCTGGGACACCCAAGATTGGGACGTGGCTGATCTGGGACACCCAAGAAGTGGCCCTCCGCCGACGGACCGGCGCGTCGTCGAGATCTGGGACACCCAAGAAAAGATCTGGCGAGATCTGGGACACCCAAGAAATGATCTTCCACTAACGGAAATCAAAGGGGTCCGGAAATCAAAGGGGTCAGAAATCAAAGGGGTCAGAAATCAAAGGCGAAATCAAAGGGGTCAATCAAAGGTGTCAGAACACTTTTCTTGGCCTGCCGCGAGGCCGAACGGAGGCGACGCGGGCCAG
This sequence comes from Dyella sp. NPDC103356, assembly GCF_055584465.1. NCBI lineage: Bacteria > Pseudomonadati > Pseudomonadota > Gammaproteobacteria > Lysobacterales > Rhodanobacteraceae > Dyella > Dyella sp. NPDC103356. The sequence continues at coordinate 64,406 of NZ_JBVJLZ010000015.1, read as the reverse complement.
TTCAGCCTCGATGACGACCTTGCACTGATCTGGTGCACTGATCTGGGATGCACTGATCTGTGCACTGATCTGGGACACCCAAGAAGTAGCCCTACGCCGACGGACCGGCGCGTCGTTGAGTGATATCAACGGCCTGTGTTGAAGAGCAAGGTGTGTCCATGACATACCCGCGCCTTCAAACGGTCGATCCGCAAACACCGGGCTTCTTTCATTGTGTCTCCCGCTGCGTGCGGCGGGCCTTCCTCTGCGGACATGATGTTTATAGCGGGCGCTCTTATGAGCACCGCAAAACCTGGGTGGAAGACCGGTTGCTAGCGTTGGCGGAATGTTTTGCCGTAGGGCTGTATGCCTATGCCGTCATGAGCAATCACGTGCATGTCGTGTTGCACGTGGATCCGCAGGAGGCGAGCGCCTGGTCCGATGAAGAGGTGGCCGAACGTTGGGTCCGCTTATTCCCTGTGCGGATGGAAGAGGTGATCGACGAACGTCTATGCCAGGAAAAAGTACAGCGTCTGCAAGGTGATCCCGAGCGGATGGCAGAGTTGCGGAGCCGCTTGGGTAGCCTGTCATGGTTCATGCGTTGCTTGAACGAGCCGATTGCCCGTCAGGCCAATCGTGAAGATGGTTGTACCGGCCGCTTCTGGGAGGGGCGCTTCAAATGTCAGGCCTTGCTGGATGAGCAGGCTGTTCTGAGCTGCATGGCGTATGTCGACCTGAACCCGATTCGAGCGGGCATCGTGCACGATCTAGCCGCTTCCGAGCACACCTCCATTCGCCAACGTTTAAAGCGCGCTGAGACAAGACCGGCGTCCTTGAAGGCTAGACTGCGCCCCATGGCCGGTATGCTGTTAGCGCCTGCGCTTTCCCTGCGAACGATGGACTACCTGGAGTTGGTGGACTGGAGTGGCCGGATCGTAAGAGAGGGGAAGCGTGGCACGATTGCCGCGGACGCGCCGTCGATTCTGAGTAAGCTGGGTATGCAAGAGCGGCAGTGGCAGATTCAGATGTTGGGCATCGAGAGTCGCTACTGGCGAGCGGTAGGAAGCGTTGAGTCCTTGATGATCAAGGCAGGGTCGCTAGGGCAGCGCTGGTTAAAAGGGGCGGGAAGGGAAAGGCGACGTGCCTATCAATGATGCGGTACGACTACTGAAACCGCATGAGTGAATATCTAAGGCTCTGCTAAATGATCTCCACGTTGCACCAAAGTTGCTTCGAGCAGAAGCTCTTTACATCAAGTCTGAAACCAATGCGATGATCAAAATGGCAGAGAGGACGGGGTTTGCATTCGATCTGATCCTTTTAGGGGAATCTAATGAGGGCCGATTCCCAGGTGTTCCACGAATCATTTAATCTGAGAGAAGGGCTTTTGAGATATTGCCCGAAATCGCGGACACTCAAGAAATGGTTGGCTTGAAATTTTCTCAAATGATGGATGTCCTATTCCGCGTAGAGGGGCAGAATTCTTGGGACGCGCAGCAGCGTAGTAATCTCGAGTATATGCTCATTTATAGACATGGGTTCCAGTAAGATGCTATCCCTATTTGAAAATGTGATTTTCTACGACTACTGTGCTGGTCGATCGTGGCTCGAGTCGCGTGGTATGAGTCGGGAATTAGCACGTTCACGTGCAGGGATTTCATTGTTTACTTACGGGTTCGTTTTTTTTTCTTGTGCTTTTATAAGCGCAGGAAAGTGGATTGAGATGCACATCAGCGGAGAATCGTTGCAGGTTTGGTTCGTGGTCATGGGATTGATTGCGCTTGCCCTATTTGCTACTTACCATTTTATGGTCATGGGTTATTTGCACAGAAATGAGGCGCGCGCGTGGGATATATATTCAAGATACAAGAAAATAAATTACTTCTTTGAGGTTCTATTTTATGTATTACTGATGTTGCCGACTCTCCTATGCGTTGCCGCATCTGCATCAGGCCGGCCTCTTCTGGCGTTGTTTCTTTTTTTCTGCCATGCGGGTTATGTTTATCTTTTTAGTGCAGTCTTTTTGAGATATCTAAGGTTGTCTCAGATGGATACTATCTAGATATCTAAAGATATCTCGGAGACCCAAGAAATGGACCGTCGCCGACGGATCGGCGCGTCGTTGAGTGATATCAACGCCCTGTGTTGAAGAGCAAGGTATGTCCATGACATACCCGCGGCTTCAAACGGTCGATCCGCAAACACCGGGCTTCTTTCATTGTGTCTCACGCTGCGTGCGGCGGGCCTTCCTCTGCGGACAGGATGTTTATAGCGGGCGCTCTTACGAGCACCGCAAAGCCTGGGTAGAAGATCGGTTGCTGGCGTTGGCGGAATGTTTTGCGTACACGCATACAGTCCTGCAGCAAACACGAATCCAGCCATAAAACGCCAACGGTTGCTGGATAAAAATCACCACCCGGCCATCACCCTTTTCGCAAATCAACCAGAAGATCAGTAAACCTCCGCCGATACTCCGCATCGGTATCCATAGCGTTGCCGATGGCTTCAAGCATGGGAAGGAACTGCGAGTCGTTGCGGAAGTCGCTGCCGAATTCCCAGAGAAGAATCTCCCGTAGCGCGCTATCGCGAACGGTGTTGACGGAGTGGCTGTCGCTTACGTCAACGCCTTGGGTGAGTGAACTCAGTCGCTCTCGGAGCTGGCCAATAGGTGGGCGGCTTTCAACCTTCAAGTGATCGTCGTTGCCGGGCGGAGCGCCGGCCGTTTTGCTCCGGCCTGTTTTTTCCGTGCGCTCACGCGCAAGTGCGCGAAGCGTTTCGGCGAACGGAGAGGATGGGGAGATGCGATCAGATGACATGAAGTTCCTTCGACGGCGGGCCGCCGAGCAAGTGTATATCGGCCTTCCAGGCGGTCACCGCGCTGGCGCAATAAATTACGCAAGAAGCGGAAATCGTAAGTTTGTGCGTGAAGAAAATATCCTGAAAAAGTTAGTTGACAGTGAATCGGCACGAATCCTATTTTAAAAAAAGACGGCCCGGGACGGCCCAACAACCAACCCGGCATGTTGTGCGGGCGCGCAACTTGTAAGGCCGAAGGATAGGTAACGGGGGACGCGTCGGCGTGGGTAGCTGACGTGGCCAAGGAGCAGGGGAGTGTTGTCAGTCGTTGGCGGAAGGGCCGGAATCGTGTCGATTCCGTGCTGCGGTATGGTTTACCCGCAAGGGGAGGTTTTGTGACGCGCGCCGCGCAGTTGTCGGCGTTCGCCGAGCAGGACCCTGCCAATCCGATCTTGTTGTGTGATCTTCTTGACGAACTGCTGGCCGCGTCCGAGGTAGAGCGCGCGCAAGCCTGCTTACGGAAGATTTCGCCCGATATGCAGCGTCTGCCAGCCGTGCAGTTTCGTGTCGCGCGTTGCGCGCTGATAAGCCGGGACTTCACGGGCGCGGTCGACACGCTTCAGAAGCTGATCGCCGAGCAGGAGCCGGTGCAGGCCGGTGCGGTTCACGACCTGGCCTTTGCCCAACTCATGCTTGGCCTTCACGAACAGGCGTTGCAGAGTCTGGCTGCCGTATCCCCGCAAGGTGACGATGTGGTGGCATTCGCTCTTTTGAAGGCGCGCATCTTTCATCATCGCCGCGAGCACATACCCGCGATCGAGACCTTGGCCGTGTTCGTCGAAGGGCCGCGCCTTGCGGAAGTGCATGGGTTGCGTGCCTTAGTCCATCTGGATGAGGGCGACAACACGCGAGCTACCACCGAGGCGGACCGTGCCTTGCAGTTGGATCCACGCCAGCATGAAGCGTCGATCGTGCGTGGCACCTTGGCGCTGTGGGAACAGCGGGTAGAGCTGTCCAGTGCAGTATTCGAACAGATTCTCGCTGATCATCCCGACTCGGGCCGCGCCTTGCTGGGGCTTGGTCAAGACTTGATGCTACGCGGGAACATCCCGGGCAGCCGCGCTCTGCTTGAAAAGGCCGCCCGTGCGATGCCCGACCACCTTGGCACATGGCATGCGCTGGCCTGGTGCCAGTTGGTCGAGGGCGACCTGGCTGGTGCGAAGCGCAGCTTCGATCAGGCTTTTGCCGTCGACCGGACGTTCGGCGAAACCCATGGCGGAATCGCCCTGGTACATGCGTTGCGTGGTGAGCGCAACGAAGCGGAGGAGTCGATCAAGCGCGCCACACGCCTCGATCCACAGGTGCGCTCTGCGCGGTACGCGAAGAGTGTGTTGCTGTTGGACGATGGGCGTATCGATGAAGCGCGCAAGACGCTCGACGATCTGCTCGCCCAGTCGCCTCGCCGCGATGTGCCTATCGCTGCCGATTTCATATTCAAGCTGCGCGACCTCGTGCGTCCTCGCGGATAGGCCCATGGATGCCGATATCGCGATGCACCTGCTCGCCGAAACGCTGCTTACCGCCGCGAAGGTGGCCGCACCCATTCTCATCGCAACTTTGATCGTGGGCGTTGTGATATCGATTTTTCAGGTGGTCACGCAAATCCAGGAAATGACGCTGACGTTCATCCCCAAGCTGGTTGTCGTGGTGGTGATGTTTCTGGCGTTGGGCGCGTGGATGATGGCGGTCGTGGTGGAGTTCTCCAAACATATGTTTGGGCTCGTGGCGGGCATGTAGTAGTCATGAATTCCCTGGACATCGCCATCGCCGGATTTTTGTTGGCAGTCGCACGTTTCGCACCCTTGCTGATGGTGCCCGCATTCACGCCTTTTACCTGGGTCCCCAGTTCGATCAGGATGATCGTACTGCTGGGGCTTAGTCTGTTGGCCGCAGGTGTCAACCATGGCCCTGTACTGCATCTGGATATCGATCAGCCGGTAGCCTTCGTACTCGCCTTGTTGGGCGAGGCGGTATTGGGTCTGTCGATGACGCTGGCCATCGTCTTGCCGATGGCGGCACTTGGCTTTTCGGCCAAGGTGCTCGATCTGCAGTCGGGTGTGAGCGCGGCGAGCCTGTTCAATCCATCCACCCATGACACCGAATCGCTGGCCAGCACGGTCGTACAGTGGGCCGGCATGATGGTGTTTTTCTCGCTGGGGCTGCATTTGCTGCTGCTGCGCGGGATGGTTGCCACGATCGACCTCATGCCGTTGGGTCATGCCGGGCTGTTGGTGACGCCAGGCGTGCTGTTTGAAAAGCTCTCCTCGCAGTTTCTGTTCGGCCTGATGATTTCAGCGCCGACCATGCTCGGTCTTTTCGCGATCGATCTGACCGTGGCATACGCCAGCCGTTCGATGCCGCAGGCCAATGTGTATTTCGTCGCGCTGCCGATCAAGGTCATGGCCGGGTTCACCCTGCTGGGCGGTTCGTTGCGCTTTGCGCCGCCCCTGATCGAGCGGATATATCGCGACGCATTCTCTGTCCTGGCTCCGGGAGTGCGCTGATGGCCGATAACGATCAGGACAAGACCGAGCAGCCGACATCGTTTCGCTTGCAGGAAGCGCGCGAGCGCGGCCAGGTGCCGCGCAGCAGCGACCTGGCGAGTACGTTGGTGATCATCGCTTTCACTATTGCCTTCGCTGCTGCGAGTTATGGCATTGCCTCGGCGCTGTCGCGTGGAGCATCGCAAACCCTCCTGATGGCAGGTAACGCACCTGCGCCCTCGGCAAGTCTGTGGTACTGGCTGCAACGCACGTTTCAGCCAACCTGGCAGGCCATGTTGCCCATTGTCATGGCCTTGGTCATCGTTGCCGTGCTGGCGAATGTGATCCAGACGGGACCGAACTTCAGCGCGACGCCGCTCAAGCCCGACTTCTCGCGGCTCAATCCCGCGCAAGGCGTGCAGCGGCTTTTTTCGCTGCGTGTTCTGTGGGAGTTGGGCAAGCTGGTGCTGAGGCTGGGCCTGCTGGTGACGCTGGCTTGGCTGCTGGTGCCGGGCATTACCCGGCATGTGGAGTCTGCTGCCTTCGCGGCACCAACGAGCATGGGCATGCTCACGCGGTCGATCTACCTGCAGGTCACTACCTGGGTGCTGATCCTGCTTGCCTTGATCGCTTTGTTCGATCTTTGGTTTTCGCGCCGGGAATACATACGCAAGCTGCGTATGAGCCGCCGGGATATCAAGGACGAGGGCAAGCGCCGCGAGGGCGATCCGCTCATCCGTTCGCGCCGCCGCCGCTTGATGGGCGAGATGCTCAAGCAATCTCGTTCGATAAGGCGCATACCGGATGCGGACATCGTGCTGACCAATCCCACGCATCTGGCGATTGCGTTGAAGTATCGACCCAAGACCATGCGGTCGCCGTTGGTCCTGGCCAAGGGTAGCGATGCGGTGGCTGCGAGGATGCGCATGGCGGCGGCCCGATCGGGGGTGCCCTGTCTGCGTTCGCCCGAACTGGCGCGCGCGCTTTACAAGGAGTGCAAGATCGATCGCCCCGTACCGCAGCATCTGTATCGAACTCTTGCGCCGGTCTATCGCTGGCTGATGAAGCGCCCGGGCAACAGGATATTCTCTTGAGTACCTTATTTGGCCAGCTATGGAGCGGCAAGCGCGACGTGATTCTCGTGCTCGGGATGATTTTCATCCTGGTCATCCTGTTTACGCCGATCCCGGCAGGTCTGCTCGACTTTCTGCTTGTGCTCAATTTCACATCGGCTTTGCTGGTGTTGTTGATCACGTTCTTTACGGAAACGCCACTCAGCTTTTCGACGTTCCCATCGTTGTTGCTGATCACGACACTGTTTCGCCTGGCCCTGAATATCTCCGCCACGCGCCTGATCCTCGATAGCGGGAATGCCGGTCGGGTGATCAATGCCATCGGCTCGTACGTGGTGGGCGGCAACTATGTCATCGGCCTGGTAGTGTTCCTGATCCTGGTAGTCGTGCAGTACGTGGTGGTCACCAGCGGTGCGCAACGCGTGGCGGAGGTGGCGGCACGTTTCACCCTGGACAGCATGCCCGGCAAGCAAATGAGCATCGACGCCGACATGAACATGGGGTTGATCGACGAACACGAAGCCAAACGCCGTCGCGGACAGGTCGAAAGAGAGGCCAGCTTCTACGGCGCGATGGATGGCGCGACCAAGTTCGTCAAGGGCGATGCGATTGCCGGCATCATGATCATCCTGATTGATATCGTCGGCGGCCTGACTGTGGGCATGGTGCAGCACGGTATGGGTTGGGGCGACGCCGTGCATCGCTATACCTTGCTGACGGTCGGCGATGGCATCGTTACGCAGATTCCCTCGCTGATTATTGCGATTGCCACCGGCATCATCATTACCCGCGCCGCGTCCGACGCCCAGTTGGGTACTGAAATTTCGCGGCAGGTGCTATCCAATTCGCGCACGCTGTTGATCGTGTCCGTGGCCTTGAGTTGCCTGCTGGTGTTACCGGGGCTGCCGGCCTGGCCGGTGCTACTGGTGCTGCTCGGGGTTGTTGCATTGACCGTTTTCGCATCGCGTGCCAGCGCCAGGCAGCCTGAACCGGAAAAGGCGGAGCAGGAGCCTGCGGCAAAACGCGAGGAAGAGGATCTGCATCGTCTCTTGGTCGTGGAGCCGATCGAGATCCATCTGGGAACGGGTATTTCGTCCACGTATAAGGCGCGCGGGCTCGACCTGGGCGATCGTATTGCAACGTTCCGTAAACAGCATGCACTCGATTGTGGCTTTGTCCTGCCCAAGGTGAAACTCATTCAAGCGCCAGGGTTGGCCGAGGATAGCTACGAAGTTCATGTGCAAGGCACCCGGGTGGGCCGTGGTGAGTTGCGCTTCGATGCCTTGCTTGCGATCAACCCCGGAGGCAAGCGCCCTCGACTGGAAGGACGTGAAACGCGCGATCCCGCCTATGGCCTGCCGGCACAATGGATCAGCACGGAGCAACGTCAGTTCGCGCGCGGCGCGGGTTACACCCTGGTGGATCCGGAGACGGTACTGATTACCCACCTGGGTGAAGTGGCCAAGCGCCATGCCCCCGAGTTGCTGACTCGTGCGGAGACCGAACGCATGGTCGCTCGGGTGCGTGAGCAGCAGCCATCGCTGGTTGATGAGCTGATTCCCGGTGTGATGTCTTACACCGACGTGCAGAAAGTGTTGCAGCAGCTTCTGCGCGAGCAGGTCAGCATTCGGGGTATGGAAACGATTCTCGAAGTGCTGGTGGATGCTGGCAAGACCCATAAGCAAACCGAGGATCTGGTCGAGCGCGTGCGTGAGCGTATCGGGCCATCCATCTGCCAGCGTGTAAGCAATACGCAGGGGGAACTGCATGTCATGACCCTGGCGCCGGAACTGGAGCGCGCGATTATCTCCGCGGTCAGGCAGCGCGAGGGCGCCGGTGCCCTGGTTAGCGACCTTGCACAGCTCGAAGCCTTGCTTGGCGGGCTGGCCAAGCAATCGGAAGCCATGATGGCGCGCAACCATCTGCCGGTGTTGTTGTGCCCGAGCGTGGTACGCCGCCACCTGCGCGCGTTGATTCAGCGCAGCCTGCCACACGTCACCGTCCTTGGTATCAATGAAGTGCCTTCGACTGTCATGGTCAAGGCATTCGGAACCGTCACCGCCGCAGCACAGGTAGCCGCATGAGCAATGTCATTACAGGGATAGCGCGTTTTCTCAGCAACGATGTCGACGCGCTCGACGTGGTCAGCCAGAACGTTGCCAACATGCGTACCAGTGGTTATCGCGCGGAGCGACTCAAGGCAGATTTCAAGACGGATACGATGGAGTCCATACCCACCTTGAATCTCGCCGATGGCAGCCTGCATACCACGGGCCACCCATTGGATGTGGCGATTCAAGGAGCCGGCTTTTTTGTCGTCGACGTGAACGGTCAACCGATGCTGACGCGCAATGGTCAGTTTCACCTCGATGCCAATCAGCAACTGGTCGATGCGGCCGGCCATCCGGTGATGGGCGAATCCGGCCCGATCACGCTCAGCCACAGCAATGTGAATATCGACAGCAGCGGGCAGATCGTCGATGGAAAGGACACGATCGATACGTTGCGGATCGTCGGCGTGAGCTCACCCGACGGGCTGCGCGAGATGGGTGACGGCCTGTATGCGTATTCCGGCGGGTCTGGCGATTTCAACGGCAGCCTTCATCAGGGCGCACTGGAGCAATCCAATGTCGATCCCGGCGTGGAAATAGTGCGACTGATGGCATTGACGCGGCACGCGCAGTCCGTGCAACGGGCCATCCAGGCGTATGACCAGGCTTTGCAGACCGGCATCAACCATATTGGCGACAACGCCTGAGGACCGACGACATGATCGACGCGCTCTATATCGCAACCTCCGGCCTGCAAAGTCAGCAGGCACAGATCGATACGCTCTCCAACAACATTTCCAATATGCAGACGCCAGGGTACAAGGCGCAACGGGTTGCGTTCGGCGATATCGCCGTCATGTCGCCGGAACAGGTCCAGGCTGGCCTGACTCCGGAGCATGCCGGCGCGGGCGCGGAGATTCTCTCCACTCGCGCGGTGTTCTCGCAGGGGCAGATGATGCAGACCGGCAAGACCTGGGACATCGGCATTCAAGGTGAAGGGTTTCTCGAAGCGGTCGATGGCAATGGCAACCATGTGTATACGCGTGCGGGGCAGCTGCATATCGACAGTGAAGGCTATTTGGCTACTCCCAATGGCAACCGACTTGCGCAGAATCTGCAGATTCCGCCGGATGCCACCAATATCCAGATCAACCAGGATGGCCAGATTTACGCAAACGTGGGCGGAAGCACGAGTCAGACCCTGCTGGGTACGTTCGAGTTGAGCACATTTCCTTCGACTGAAGGCCTGCAATCGGTGGGAGGCAACAACTATGTGCCGACGCAGGCATCGGGCGATCCGACGGTCGGCAAGCCGAACGACAGCGGCAACGGTGCGATCATGCAGGGTTCGCTGGAAGGGTCGAACGTCGACATGATCAGTGAGATGTCGACGCTGGTGATTGCACAGCGTGCTTACCAGCTCAATGCACGCGTGCTGCAGGCGTCGGATCAGATTCTCGACACCATCAACAACCTGCGTCAGTAACATGCTCAGGCAAATCGCGACCCTGTTGTTGCTTGCGGCGCCCATGGAGGTGCCGGCCGCCGTTGCTACCCAGCATATCGATGCGGCACGTGTGGTCGCGGCCGCACGTGCATCCCTGCAGGAACAGCTGGGGGGCGATGCGGGGCGCGCGCAAGTCTCGGTCGTGGGTACGCCGGAAGACATCCAGGTGAGCCCGGGTCAAGTCACGTTACAGGCTCGGCGTTCCGTTGGGCGCTGGCCGCGCTCGCGCGTGAGCGTGCCAGTGGATATATACGTAGATGGCAAGGTGGTTCGTTCGGCGACGGTGTGGTTCGCGCTCAGCGTGTCGCGCAGCGTGCTCGGTTATGCAAGCGACGCGGCTGCGGGTGCACTTCCCGGAACGTTGACGTTCATTTCGCAGGATGCCGATGTTGCCGCCTTGCCGGCCGCGCCGGTCATGGATGCACATGAGCTCGATGGCAAGCGCTTGCGTCATAACGTGATCGCCGGGGCGCCTGTGTTGCCGGAAGATTTCGAGAAGATCCCGGACGTGGACCGCCGTGGTCGCGTCGATGTAGTGGCGTCATTCGGCTCCATTCGCATGCAGACCAAGGGCACAAGCGCAAGCGCTGGAAATATAGGCGACCTGGTATCGGTGCTTGTCGACGGGGCCGAATCTCCGGTGCATGCGCGAGTTACAGATAAGGGAGTAGTAGACGTTGTCGAATAAACTATGCGGCGTTATGTGCCTGCTTGGCCTGTGCAGCGGGGTCGTCCACGCGCAGATGGTGCCGGGCTCCATGATCGATCTGGATGCCTACCATGGCCTGGCAGCGGACAGGCGGGCGCATCAGGTCGGCGACACGCTGACCGTCGTGGTTACCGAAACCGCTCGCGCTACAGCCAGCGCCAATACCGATGCCAGCGGCAGTGTGCAACTTGGTGCAAGTACGCAAACCCATAACGCGAGCCATCGTTATGGTCTGGGACTGTCCGGCGACGACACGGGGCAGGGCAACACCACGCGTGCGGGAAGCTTGCAGGCACAACTTGCCGTGCGTGTGATCGCCATCGAAGGCGACGGCATGTTGCGTATCCATGGCGCGCAGACCGTGCTGATCAACGGCGAGAAGCAGCATTTCGCACTGAATGGCCTGGTGCGATCAGAAGATATATCGACCAATAACACTATTCTGTCCAACCGCATCAGTGAGGCGAATATCGAGTATGCCGGACAGGGCGATATCTCGGCCGCGCAGCGTCACAGCATTCTCTATCGCATCACACGTTGGTTGGGCCTGATATGAAACGGTTGCTTGCGATAGTTCTTTGTGCGCTGCTGCCGTTTACCGTTGTATATGCGGCTGGCGATAGCGTGCGGCTGAAGGAAATTGCCCGCGTTCAAGGTGTGCGCGACAACGCACTGGTTGGCTACGGGCTGGTGATCGGCCTGGCAGGCACAGGCGACACCACGAAAAACCGCCTCACGATCCAGTCGGTCGCCAATACGCTCAGCCACTTCGGGGTCAATATCAGTCCCGACGATCTCAATAGCCGCAACGTAGCGGCCGTGATGGTGACCGCGACGCTGCCCGCATTTGCCGAATCCGGTCAGAAGCTCGATGTTTCCGTATCCTCGCTTGGCGATGCCAGGAGCTTGAGTGGCGGCATTCTTCTGCTCACGCCATTGAACGGTACCGATAACAAGATGTATGCGCTGGCACAGGGGGCATTATCGGTGGGTGGTTATGAAGTCCACGCTTTTGGCAGTTCCGAGCAGAAGAACCATCCAACCGTCGGCCGCGTGCCCGATGGCGCCAACGTGGAGCGAGCGGCGCCGGTCGGACTCGCCGATGATGGCCGTACGCTGGACGTAGTGCTTTATCAGCCGGATTTCACCACCGCCGAACGCGTCGTCGAGTCCCTGCGCCGCAATGCCGGTGTGCAGGCTGTTGCCGAGCATGCAGGCAAGATCCGCGTGACGTTCGCGACGCCGCCGCAAGATCTGGTGCGTGCGATATCGATGATCGAGAGCGTGCCGGTAACGCCGGACGAAGTGGCGCGCGTGGTCGTGAACGAGCGTACCGGTACGGTGGTGTCCGGCGGTAATGTGCGCTTGAGCGGGGTCACTATTTCTCAGGGCGATCTGCGTATTCAGGTGCAGACGGACTACCTGGTGTCTCAACCCGATGGCGTGCTGGTTAATCCTTCACGCAGCATTGGCACCGCGGTGGTGCCGCAGGCGAACATCCGAGTCAACGATCCGGAAGCCAAGATGGTGACCATTCCCAGCGGGGCGACCGTTGCCGACCTGATTGGCGCCCTGCGTGCAATTCATCTCTCCACCCGTGATGTGATCACGATCCTGCAGTCGATCAAGGACGCTGGCGCTCTGCGCGGCGAACTGGTCATTCAATAACCGAGGCGGCCATGGATATAACCACTGAAGCATTGCGGCTAAGTATCAATATGGCGCGAGAGCGCGCCGAAGTGGCGAGCATGAATATCGCCAATGTCGACGTGCCGGGCTACCGCCCGCAGCGCGCGGATTTCGGCCAGGCCGTTGGCTTGCTGCAGCAGGCCGTCATGCAGCCATCGATGGAGGGGGATCGCTTGCACGCGGTCTCCATGTCGTCGTTGAAGGCCTCGGTGCATGCATCCGATCCGGACCCGACCGCGCCCATAAATCTCGACAACGAAGTGGCCGAGCTGGAAACCGCGGGTGTCGATTTTCAAGCCATGTCCACGGTGATGTCGCGCCGCTTCGCCCTTATGCAACTGGCCCTGGCCGGGAAGAACTGATCATGAGCATCGATTCTATTTTTGCCGCGTCGCGTTACGGCCTCGAGTTCGAGCGCCTGCGACTGGAAGCGGCCAGCCATAATATTGCCGTTGCCAACACACCGAATGAACCGGGCCATCCGGCCAGGCTGATGCATGTGGCCGCCGGTGTTGGTGCGGGCTTCGACGAATCGCTGGGCGTCCACGGCGGCATGGGCACGCCGGTGATGCTGGGCAGCGATGCCGACAATCGACAGGTACACGATCCTTCCGATCCTGCGGCTGACAAGAACGGCATGGTCAGCTATCCACGCGTGGATATGGTTTCCGAAATGGGCGCCTTGCTCGAAGCCAATCGTGCCTATGAGGCGAATGTGCGTGCCTTCAATACGCTGCGCAGCATGGCCTTGCGTGCGCTGGACATGGGCGGCGACGCATGAACATCAACCCGGTAGACGCGATATCGATTCAGGGCCTGGATATGCCCGAGCGCAGCGGCGCCATTCAAACCGGCCCGGCGTTCGCACAGATGATCGGCCATCAGCTGGAGCAGATCGATGGCAGCTTGAACCAGGCCGACGCTGCCGCGCGTGCGATGGCGGCAGGCAACGACGTACCGGTTCACGACGTCATGATCGCGATGGAGCAAGCCCACCTCAAATTGCAGTTCGCCGTCGAGGTGCGCAACCGCGTTATCGATGCCTATCAGAACCTCACCAGCATGCAGGTTTGACGTCTGGCCGCGAGGCCTGGTTTGGGTAGTGCCGTAAGCAAGGGAATCTGGAGTACGTATGCCGCAGTTTTTCTCAAGCATGACTACGCGTGCGCGTTTCGCGTTCGGCGCAGGCCTGCTGCTGATCGCCGTGCTGGTAAGCATGGGCGCATGGTGGGTTACACACCCGCCTTATGGCGTGCTGTTTCGCGATCTGCGCGATTCGGATGCGGCGGAGATTTCCTCCACGCTGGGCCAGCTGCAAGTACCTTATCGCTTGGCGGACGAAGGCAAGACTATCCTCGTTCCAGCCGAGTCGGTGTACGAGACGCGCATGAAGCTGATCTCGCAGGGCGTGCCCAAGGGCGGCAGCGTGGGTTTTGAGCTGTTCAAGGATTCCGATTACGGCGTGACGGAGTTCGCCCAGAAGGTCAACTTTCAGCGCGCGTTGCAGGGTGAGTTGGAGCGTACGATCGCATCGCTGGATGAAGTGTCATCGGCGCGAGTTCACCTGACCATTCATCATGCTGACCTGTTTCAGTCGGACCCGACGCCATCGAAAGCGTCCGTCACGTTGACGCTGCGCCCGAAGAAACACCTCGACGCACGTGAAGTCGCCGGCGTACAACGCCTGATTGCTTCGGCCGTGGATGGTCTGGCACCCGATACCGTTGTGGTGCTGGACGACAAGGGCATGGTGCTATCCGGTTACAGCGCGACCGGGCAGGCCGGGGCGGCATCCGGCGACAGCCTCGACGCGCAGGCGCAAATGGAAACACAGCTTCGAACACGCGTGGGCGAACTGCTGCATCGCGTACTGCAGACCGAGGATTTTACGGTGTCGGTCGACGTGCGTCTGAACTACGACCACGTCAAACAGGTCCGCGAGCAGTTGATTGCGCAGGGCAAGGACGGCAATGGCCTGCTGGTGCGCGAGAAGGTGGATTCCACCGGGCGCCTGGCAGATGACGTCGACGCCGATCATGCCAAGGGTGGCAACACCAGCAACAATCGCGAGCTCGAATATGCCCACGGACGGGAGCAGGAAGAGATCGATCGGGCTCCCGGGCGCATCGAGCGCATCTCGGTCGGCATCGTTGTGCCGGCGGCGCTTCCTGCCAGCCAGCTGACCAAGCTGTCTGATGTGGTCTCGGCTGGCCTGGGACTGGACGCCTCACGAGGCGACAAGGTCGATATCGCCGCGATCGCGCCGCCCGAGCGGGTTGTCGCGGCGGTTGCGCAGAAAACCGATTCAGCGGTCGTGGACGATAAGTCGACGGCTGGTGCCGATGAACCGCACGGCTCGAGTTTTGCCAGTGAGCATGGCTGGGTCTATGCCGTATTCGCCTTGTTGATCATGGTGGTCATTGGTGCCTTCGTCATGGCAGCGCGCGGCGGTACGCCGCAGCGTCGCCTGACGCGGTCCGAGCGCGAAGATGCGCTGCTTCGCCTGCGTCAGTGGATCGAATCGAGTGGAGTCGAGCGATGAGCAGCGTGGAATTGCGCAAGGCGGCGCTCGCGCTGGCTGCCATGCATCCGGCGGACCGACGCTGGATGCTGGCCAGGCTACCGGCAGCCTCGCGTTCCACACTCGATTCCTTGATCACGGAAGCAAGGCGCTATACCGCCCTGGACAGCGACACCTTGCAGGCGGTGCTTTCCGATCAACCCGCCTATCTCGTGCATGAAGTGCCTCCTCCGGACGTGCTTATTGTGGTGTTGGACCGTCTCTCGGCCGCCTGGGCTGCGCGGATACTGCACGCGGTGGCGCAGGACCATGCGGAGATTTACCTGGCTGCGTGCACGAAGTTGCGAGCGGACGCCGTTCGCCAGGAAATGGGACGGCTACCGGAGACATTTCCGCGAGCCATGGCCGTGGCGCTTGGCGATTACCTCACCGAGGCGGCGCAGGCAGCGCGCACGGGAGAGATTCGATGATCAGGCGTGTGGCGGCGAACACGGTGATGGAATCGCTTGCGCGCCGCGCGGTGGCTGGTGGAGAAACGGTGCCCACCTCTTTGGCCGCGGCGGTCGCTGATGACATCGACGCAGCCGCGTACCGAAAGGGTTACGGCGAAGGCTTTGAAGCGGGTGAGCAGGATGGCTTGCGGGACATGGAACAACGCAAGCTGGAACTCGAAGCACGGGCGAAGGATGCCATGGATGCCGAGCTCCGTGTCCTGGCTGAAAAGGAGCGCCAACTGGATGCCCTGATTCAGGGCGTGGAAGGAGCATTGCAGCGGTACGAGCAGGGTATGCAGGAGCTGGCTTTTGAGCTGGCGTTGCGTTCGCTCAGTCACTTGTTCACGGCATCGGAAAGCGATCGCGCCGTACTTGCGCGATTGTGCGAGAGCATGGCCCACGAACATCGCGGCAAAGCCTTGCATATGGCGGTTTCGCCTGAGGACCGCACGCTGTTGCCGGAGCGCATGGGAGGCATCGAGATCGTCGAAGCGGTAGATCTATTGCCCGGTAGCTGCCGCATCGTAGGCGAGCGTGGCGATATGGAAAGCGCGGTAGACGTTCGCCTGGCCGCCATCTACGACAGCATGCTCGGTGCTCTTGGAGTCAGGCGCTGATGCACTTTTCCGCGGCTCTGGATCGTTATGACAACCTGCTGGTTAGTCAGCAGTTGACGGGCGGCTATGGGCGTCTGCTCAGTTACAACGGCCTGGTCATCGAAGCGCAGGGCCCCGATCTGAAGGTTGGCGAACTTTGTGAAGTAGCCCTCGGCGATGGCAAACCCAGCGTCATGGCCGAAGCGGTCGGTTTTCGCGATGGGCGTTTGTTGCTGATGCCATTCGGCCATCTCCGCGGGGTCGCCGCGGGAGCGCGCATCCGTTCACTGGGGCGCTCGCTGCGCATTCCAGTTGCGCGCGAGATGATTGGTCGTGTTATCGATGCCTTTGGCGATCCGCTGGATGGTGGTCCGGGCATTGTGGCCGAAAGCTATCGAGATGTTCAGCCGCAGCCCATCAATCCGATGCAGCGCGCACCTCTCGAGCATGCGCTTGAAACAGGTGTGTCGGCGGTGGATGCCGTGATGCCCCTGGCCAAAGGACAGCGCGTCGGTGTCTTTGCCGGCAGTGGCGTGGGTAAAAGTACGCTGCTTGGCATGATGGCCCGACACGTTCAGGCGGATGTCGTCGTGGTGGCCATGATCGGCGAGCGCGGCCGTGAAGTAGGCGACTTTCTGGAAGAGTCGTTGGGCGAGATGGGACGCCGACGCTCGGTCATGCTCGTGGCGACGGCGGATCAGCCGGCGCTGGTGCGTACGCATGCTGTTCACGCCGCCCACGCCGTCGCCGAATATTTTCGCGATCAGGGTTTGGATGTCCTGCTTATCGTCGACTCGATCACCCGTTTCGCCATGGCGCAACGTGAGGTGGGGCTGGCGGTGGGCGAGCCACCGACGTCACGTGGCTATCCGCCATCCGTCTTTAACCTGCTTCCGAAGATTCTCGAGCGCGGTGGTCGCATGCGAGAGGGTGGTTCGATCTCAGGCATCTACAGCGTGCTCGTCGAGGGAGACGATATGAACGAGCCGGTGGCCGATAATATGCGTGCCATCCTGGATGGCCATATCGTGCTGTCACGCGACCTTGCCAGCCGTGGGCAGTTGCCCGCGATCGACCTGCTGTCCAGCGTCAGTCGACTGATATCGCGAGTTGCCGATGCTTCCGAACGGGAACTGTCCACGCGTATCAAATCGATTATTTCGACCTATGAAACATCGCGCGACCTGGTCGACATGGGTGCTTATCACGCCGGATCCAACGCCGCTCTCGACGAAGCGATCGCGCTGTATCCACGCATCGTGGACTGCCTGAATCAGCAACCTGGCCAGTCATCCACGCGACGTGAAAGCGTCGAGCGCTTGTGGTCCATCGTGTCGGCGGGAGCGTCCGCATGAAGGCGACAAGAAGCAGACTGCGTTCGTATCAAGCGCTCCTGCGCATGGCCCAGGTACGTGAGTCGTTGGCGGCCGCCGAGCTTGCCGAGGCGGCGACCGAAGAACGCGCACGTCGCACGCGTCAGCAGACGGTGCAAGATCAATGTGCCGAGGTTGAGGGCGCCGTCGCGCTTTGTCTTGCCAGTGACGTGCTGGTGGATATGTCTCGTTATGACATGCTTTCGCGGCTTGATGCCGCGTTGACCCATCAGCTCGGCGAGGTTTCCGAACAGCTCGCCGAAGCCGAGCGATCGACGCAGGAGAAGGCTGTCGCGAACTGGCAGGCCAAGCGTTACCGCGAGCGCGCCAGCGAGCAATGGGACATCGCCCGGCAAACGTTGCGCCGTGAACATCTGGCAAAAGGCCAGGCGGAGGCGATCGAGCTATGGGTCGATCGTCGCGGGGAGGACGCATGAACGGTATTGCCGGTATCGATTCCGGTTCTCCATGGCTTGCGCGCGATAACGCCGGCGCGTCGCCCGCGCATGATTTTGCCGATGAATTGGCCAAGGATGAACCGCGAACCGCGTCACATGGGGCACCTGCGAAGGAACGACCGCGCGATTCGAGTGTGGCTACGGAGCTTGGCGGCCAAACCGAGGTAGAGAGTTCGGATAGCCGATTGGACGAATCGCCACGGGCGATCCTGCCTGCCGATGCGTTGTCCGATCTGCCGATAGAGCAACAGCAGGCGTTGCAGCCAGTTGCTCCCGTTGGAATCACCCAGGCGTTTATAGGGGCCCGTGTCTTCGGCTTGCATCTTTCGGCCCAAGGTTATCTCTCGGTACTTTCCGCGGCTCAGCTCGCCGATGAAGGTCGCCCGGGACAGATGTCGTCGGTGGACATCGCGGCGACCATGGCATATGAACAAGACAACGCCCTAAGCGCTACGGCCCGGCCGTCAGCCGCCGAAGTGCTCACGTCGATGCCTGTCGTTGCCTCAATGGGCATGCAGACAGGATCGCTCGCTCAGTTCGAGCTGGATGGTGCACATACCGCCGTCACTTCGGAGGCGCTCGGTGGTGCGCCCGCGTCTGCCGTCATGTGGCCCGAGCGCGTCATTCGCACCGTGCGCGATTCCAACCAGGGGCTGTCGATCTGGCTGCGCGACTACCGCACCAACGCCGATGAGACATCGAAGCTTGTCGGTCAGCTTATCGAGCATGCCCGGATCCACGGCGAGCATCTCAACAGAATTATTCTGAACGGCCGCGAGGTATGGACCTCGCGCGGCGGCACAAACCAGGGAGACGCTTATGTCGGTTGATGCGATTGGCAGTGCACTGAACACCACGGACCCATCCGGATTGCCTAATTCAGGCATCAACGAACAGGACTTCATCCAGCTGTTTGTCAGCGAGCTGCAGTTTCAGGACCCCACGCAGCCGTTGGACAACAGTCAGTTTCTGACCCAGCTTGCGCAATTCGTGAGTATCGAGCAGCAGAGCGAAGAAGTTGGCGGCATCAATAACCTGTTGACCCTTGATGCCAACGACCAGTCGTTGGGCCTGCTTACACACACCGTGCAGGTCACCAATGCGGATGGCTCGACCACATCGGGCAAGGTCACCGGCATTCAGTATGGAACCAGCGGCGTGCAGCTGACCGTGACCACGTCCAGCAACAACGTAATTACCGGTCTGTCGCTATCGCAGATTCAGCTGGTCACCCCTTAAGGAGGCGATGCCATGAGCACCAATATCATGCAGGCGTTGTACAACAGCGTGTCGGGTCTCTTTGGATTCTCCCAGAGCCTGAACACGATCAGCGACAACATCAGCAATATGAACACGCCGGGCTTTCGCGGAAGCGACTCGTTCTTCGAGAACGTGATGGACGATGACGGCACGCGTGTCGCCGGCACAGGGCAAGACCTGACCGAGGGTCAGATCCAGCAAGCAAGCAGCGATACCGATGTCGCTATCCAGGGTGATGGATTTTTCATCCTGAAAGATCCGCAGGGCAATCTTTACTACACGCGTGCAGGTCAGTTCGAGCTGAACGACAAGGGTTTGCTGGTCGACTCGGTCAACAAATATGTCGTGCAAGGCTATGATGCCAGTGGAAACTTTGGACCCATCGATGTGAGCGCGGTGAAGTCATTGCCGCCGCAAGCTACCACTACCGTGAACATGACCGGCAACGTCGCCGGCAGCCCGACCGATACCGTCAACAATGTGACGATCTTCGATGCACAGGGTGTTTCTCACGTGCTTACGGTGACAATGACCAGTGACACCACGGTCGCGCCGGGGAACTGGGACGTGGCCATTACCGACTCGACCGGTGCCTCGGTGGGTAGCGGCCAGATTCGTTTCAGTACCGCCGACAGTACGCCGGAGGCCGGCTTTAACCAGATCACCGTAACGCACGCATTTGGCGCGCAATCGCAAGCGGTGGTGTTCAATTTCGGCACGCCCGGTAGTTTCAGTGGCGCAACGGCTGTCTCCGGTGATGCGGCGTCATTGGCGGCCAACGTGAAGGATGGCCACGGCATCATCGGGTTGAACAGCCAGAGCTTCGACACTAATGGTGTATTGCAGTTGACTTATGCCGATGGCGAAACCAAGGCAGGCCCTCAGTTGGCCCTGGCCTCTTTCAATGACGAGAGTTCGCTGCAGGCTATCCAGGGCAACTTGTATCTACCGCCGCAGAATCAGGTGGCCAATGTGGCCCGCGCCGGTTCGGGTGTGCTTGGCAAGATACAGGGCAGCAGCCTGGAAATGTCCAACGTCGATCTGACTCAGGAACTGGCCGACATGATCGTGATCCAGCGGGGTTATCAGGCCAGCTCTCGCGTCATGACGGTGTCGAGCGACATGTTGCAGCAGCTTTACCAGTCGACCCAAGGTAATTGATCTCGTGACGGACGAATTGCGTTTCGGCTGGATTGGCCATACACGTCGCGCCGCTTTGTTCAAGCAGCTATCCGGCTTGATCGAGGATTGGGCGCACGATTGGTGGGTTGGCGCGTCTCATGGCGTGGTCGAGCTGAGCATGATCGACGACACCCTGGATCGAACGTCATGGCAGGGCGTGCTGGTGTCCAGTTCCAGCGCAGGGACGGCCGCGGTCTATCTGGGCGGCAGGTCATTCGATGCTGTGGGAAGGCATCTGGCAGCCACAACCAGCGATGATGACATCGAGCTGGCCACGAAGCTGGGCGAGAAGGCTATCGGTGAGCTGGCGGCAATCATTCATAAGCGCGCCGGCAGTGCAGCAAACGGCGCGCCGACAAGGGCGTTGCTGCCCAGGATACTTTCGCATGGGCGGTTTGGTGCTTTTGGCGTCGAGATCAAGCTTGGGCGCCTGCAGTGGATGGTGCTTATCGATCGAGACCTGGGTGAACGCATGACGCCGCCGACGGCCCAAGCATCGCTGTCGCTGCATCGCCGTGATGTCGTGTTGGCGGGTGCGTCTGTGGATATCAAGGCGGTGATGCGCCTCGGTACGGTCGATCTTGCCAGTCTTTCGGGCTTGGCGATGGGTGAAGTGTTGATCGGGGACTGCCGGCTTGACGATCCCCTTCAGGTCCACATAGAGGGTAAGGGAGCTGTCGCGACAGGTTATATGCGGCGGCTGGGAACACATCGCGCGATCGTTATCGATAGCGCCATTTCGCAGGAAAATTTGTCGTCATGACTGAAGTAGTCGTTGCTCCCATCGAGCTGGAAGAGGCATCACATTCGCCCACCAGTTCCGATCCCCTGATCAAACGCAATCTGTCGTTGCTTGGACACGTCAACGTTCGCCTTGAGGTAGTTCTCGGTGGCGCCCAGATCAGCGTCGACCGCCTGTTTTCTCTCGGTAAAGGCGATTGCATCGCGCTGGACGCCGATCTCGACGCGATGGTGACCTTGCAACTGGACGGGAAGCCGATTGCACGAGGTCATCTTATGGCGGTCGGTGATTGTTTCGGCTTGAAGATCGCAGAAATCCTGTGAATCTCCCGATGCTCCCTATAACGGCTTTGGCTTGGCTTCCGGATGCCGCAGCCATCCCGTATCGGACGGACGCGGCGTTGTCAGGTGGAACGGTGTGGCTGGCCATGCTGGCCACGTTGTTGTTGCTGGTTGCATTGGTTGCCGTGCTGCTGTACTCGCGCCGCCGTGGCTGGCTTCCTGCGTCGACACGGCCTACGGCAGCCGGCGACACCACGGGTATTCGAGTACTCAGCAGCCGTCGTATCAGCATCCATACAACGGCGCACGTCGTCGAATATGCGCAGGGCACCTATCTGTTGACCGAGAGCGTTCGTGGCACTGCCGTGAACGTCGTCCCATTGCAGCGCCATGGAGTGGCACATGAACACGAAGGAGAGATGCCGTGATGTCGCCGCGGCGCTCGCTCGTCGTTTTTCTCCTACTGACGGGATTGATCTTCCCTATGGCGGGTTGGTGCGCCGATCCGATTCAGGATGCGATAGCGAAAGCGGCGTCGGAGGACTATTCACCCGTTCTACGTTCGTTTCTGTTGCTGAGCCTGCTGTCGTTCATCCCGCTGCTAGTCATTTCGCTGACCTCGTTCACCCGGATCATCGTGGTTTTGTCGTTGATGCGTAATGCGTTGGGTCTGCAACAGACGCCACCCAACAGCGTGCTGATCACGTTAGCGATGTTTCTCACCTTGTTTTCGATGAACCCGGTGTTTCAGCAGGCGAAGCAGACTGCACTGGACCCTTACCTCAGGCACGACATCCCTGCGCAAACAGCAGTTGTCCAGGCTTTTGAGCCGTTCAAGCTGTTCATGATCAAACAGACCCGCGAGGATGATCTGCTCGCGGTCGTTCGCATGTCCAAGTTGCCAGTGCCCAAGTCAGTCAACGACATCGGTGCGCTGCAGCTTGTTCCGGCATTCATGCTCAGTGAGCTGCGTACCGCGTTTCAAATCGGTTTTGTGATTTTTCTTCCGTTTCTGCTGATCGACTTGGTGGTAGCCGCCATATTGATGGCGCTTGGCATGATCATGCTTCCACCAACCACCATAAGCCTGCCGCTGAAGATTCTCTTGTTCCTGCTTATCAACGGGTGGACGTTGTTGGCACAGGCACTCTTGAGCAGCTATCACTTCTGAGGTGGGGCGAGCGTTTGGAGGTCGACGAGTTCAATCTTTGGCAATCCTGGCGCGGGCAGAACGATGTCAGTGCGCGAGATACGCTTGTCCTGAAGTATTCGCCCTGGGCGAGAATGCTGGCCAAGGACGTGTATTTGCGTGTTTATCGGATACGCGATGCGTGGCAGGACTGCGCTCAGAACGCGGTGGTGGGAATGCTTGAAGCGATGCAGCGTTTTGATCCAAGCATTGGCCCGACTTTCCAGACCTTTGCACGGAGCCGTGTGCGGGGTGCAGTCTTCGATGGCTTGCGCGAGCTGGATGACAGCTTTAGACAGCCTGGTGGCAGTGCCGAGCGTGATCATCTTGCAGAGCGTGTCGAATCGCTCCGTCCGGGGGCCGCCGATGGCGAGGACGATCCGCTCGAGGCATTCGTCAATACGACGGTAGGGCTCGGACTCGGTTTTTTGCTCGACATGCAGTCGATTCCCCAGCATGCGACATCGAATGATGCTTACAGCGAGACCGAGCGCGCTGCGTTGCATGTGGCGCTTGCCCGGCACCTCGAAAAGCTCGATGAGCGCGAACGGACGATTCTTACGCTCCATTATTATCATCAGCTTCCCTTCGTCGACATTGCCGGGCAGCTCCAGCTCACCAAGGGCAGAATCTCGCAATTGCACAAGCGCGCACTGGAGCGCTTGCGATGGATGTTGCGGGGGAGTCGCGCTGATGATTGGTAAATCGGCAATGAGTCATTGAAAAGTCGAATGTTCATTTACCGCGAGTCATTATCTTTTCGCAAGAAATTGTATTATCCGACAAGAAATTATTTTCGATCACCCCCTAAACTTTTCTCTCGATCCCGGGATAAGTCTCTTATATAGGGGATAGCCATGGTGGCGTCCCCCGCGCATTGACGGCGGAGAGCACCTCATGGTCGCAGTGGTATCGGGTAACGGACTGGGTCTGGGCAATACGTCGTTGACACAGCTGGGCCAGTCGCAAGGCGGCGCGGCGAGCCTGGGGCAGGCGGGCGGTGGGGCGTACGTCAACACGGCCAGCGGCAACCTGATCCTGCAAAACACGGACGAAGGCCTGCTGTTCGATGGCTTGCCGCTCAATGTACTGCGCAGCTACAACAGCCAGGGCCAGCTCAACGGGCAGAGCGACTGGCGCTACGGCTTCAGCCGTTCGGTCGGCGGCCTGACCGGTACGCTCAACACCGCCGGCAGCACGATCACCCGGACCGACGATGACGGTTCGACCGTCGTCTACAGTTATGACGCGACCCGCGGCGCGTATGTCAGCACGGGCCAGAACGGCGCCCTCGATACCCTGCGCTGGGATACGGGCAGCACGAGCTGGACCTTCAGCGATGCCGCCGACCAGGTGCAGGAAACCTATAACGCCAGCGGCCAGCTGACATCGCTGAGCGATACCGCGACGGGTGCGAGTTACAGCTTCAGCTATAGCAGTGGCCGGCTCAGCCAGATTGCGACAGCCGATGGCGATAGCCTGATCTTTGACTACAACACCGCCGGTCAGCTCATCGACCTCAAAGTTACCGAAGCCCCTGGCCCAACCAATATAGAGACGCGTCAGGCAAGTTATGGATACGACGCCCAGGGTCGCCTGACTTCGGTAACCGTCAATCTCACTTCGACTAGCGATCCAGCAGCTAGCGGCAGCTACACGACCACCTACACTTATGACGGCAGCAGTGACCGTATCGCGTCCATAACGCAGAGTGACGGAACCACGGTCAGTTACGGTTATACCGAGGACGCGGCGGGGGCTTACCAGGTCACTTCGATCATCACGGGCACTGGCGCCAACGCACAAACGGTGACGTTGAGCTACGGCGCCGGTAGTACCACGGTGAGCGATGCGCTTGGTCGCAGTACCACGTACCAATACGATACGACGGGTCGCCTTACGGCCGTCATCGCTCCGGCGGTAAATGGCACAAGTCCGATCACGCGCTACACATACGATGCCAATGGCAACTTGCTGACGAAGATCGATCCGCTTGGGGCTGTCACCTCGTACACCTACGACGCCAGTGGCAACTTGTTGAGCGTAGAAGATCCGACCGGCCACACGGTCAGCTACACCTACGATGGCAACGACCAAGTCACCAGCCAGACGCTGTATGCAGTCGCGGCACAAGGTGTGCTCGGGCAAAGTGGCTATGTGCCTCCGAGTGGCGCGCAGACGACGTACAACGTCTACGACAGCCAAGGGCGCTTGAGCTATGTAATCGACTCGCTGGGCGGCGTCACCGAGTACGACTACGCGACGCAGGCAGGCATCAGTGTCCTGGCAAGCACCAAGCGGTACACGGATGTGACCTATCCGACCAGCGGCTTGAGCCCGACAACCTTGCCAACGCTGGGGAGCATGCAGGCGTGGGTAGCCAGTGCCGCAGTACAGGCCGTCCTGAGCGGCATGCTCCGCTCCGACTATACCTACGATGTGCGTGGCCAGTTGAGCAAGCAAATCCAATGGAGCACTCTGGATGCACAAGGTAACGGCACGCTAAGCAGCGATCCCGATGCCGTGGTGACAATCTATATCTACGATGCCAAGGGGCAACTGTTACAAAAGGGCATGTTGGCTGCCTCTGATCGAAGCTGGCCTGAGACGTTGACCGACTATGCCTACGACGTGCTGGGCCGACTATTGACGTTGGACGACAACGGCACGATCACCACATACAGCTACACCGATGCCACCAATACACGGGTTACTACCCAGTCCGACAATCTGTTGGTCACCACGCAGGTTTACAGCAATACCGGCTTGCTGTTGAGCACTACCCAGTTGGCATATCCCGGGAATCCGGGAGACGAGCGCACGACGACCTACAGTTACGACGCGGCCGGGCAATTGCGTTCAGTGACTGATCCTTCCGGCGCTACAACCTATACCTTCTACGATGCAGATGGTCGTGTCGCCGGTACGGTCGATCCAACCGGTGCGGTTACGGCTTACACCTATGATGCTGACGGCAGGGTGATTTCAACGACATCCTATGCGACGGCGATCAGCACGGCGGGCTGGCCTGGCAGCTTGCCGGCCAGCCTCCCGACTGTCACGACGAGCCCCAATGATCGCATCACGCACACGGTCTACGATGCGGCTGGTCGGATCGTTGCCACTGTCGACCCTGTGGGTGCCGTAGTGACGACTACTTACGATGGCGTCGGTGAAGTGGTTGATACGCGTGCCTATAGCCAATTGCTGACTGGCACGGCACTGACCGCATTCCTGGCAAACCCGAACTTGTCCTCGCTGCCTACGTCTGCGACCGACCGCGTCAACCAGACGTTCTACGATGCCGATGGCAACGTACTCGCAACAGTCGATGCGGGCGGCAACGTAGTACGCCATGTTTACAACGCTGCTGGTCAAGAAACGGAGACACTGGCCTACGACACACCTGTCAGCGGCATATTCGCCAGCTATACGTCGCTGCAAGCTGCGCTGACGACTAGCGCGCAGGATCAGATCACGCACACGTACTACGACGGCACCGGCGCGGCAGTAGCTCAGATCGACGCCGACGGCTATCTGACGACAACCTTGATGGACCAGACCACCAAGACAACTACGACCACTCGCTATTTCACAGCGCTGACAACGGCACAGATCGGTGCCTTGACTGGTACCGAGAATGTTTCTGCACTGGTGGCGCTACTGGGGCCTTCGCCAGCTGGCGAAACCAGTAGCTGCCAATATAACGGGCTAGGTCAAAAAACGACGGAGATAGCGGCCGATGGCACGATAACGCAGTACACCTACGATCAACTTGGAAGGCCTTCACAAACGATCGTGACACCAGCCAGTGGGCAGGGCGCGTCGCGTACGACGAGCACGGTCTACGATCCTTATGGTGACCTGGAGATCGAGGTCGATCCAGATGGGGCGGAGCCTAGTGATAACTACAATGTCCTTGGCAAGGTCAGCGTATCTTCGGATGCGCTTGGAAATGCGTTCTTCAGCTATTACGACGCCGACGGCCGTCTGGCCTATACGATCCAGGGGAACGTCTTCGGTCCGATCCGAAATGGACTCGGTTATCTGACTGCTTATACATACAATAACTTGGGTGAGTTGGTTGGCACCCGGCAGTTCGCAAACTCTATTTTTATGGTAGGTGGGTCATTCAACCCCTGGACAGTCACCCTGCCGCAAATCGCGACGACAGCCGCATCGCTCTCGTCGACGCAAGATCACGTCACGACGGTTACGTATACGCTCGACGGCCAAGTTGCCAGCACAACCGACGGCGACGGTTATCAGACGGACTATCAATACGACGCGTTTGGTGACCTGACCCAGGTACAACAGCAATTGACCCAGCCCGGTAGCGCCTTGAGCGCGACCAACAGCACGACTACTCGATATACCTATGACTCACTTGGCCAGCGTACCGCCGAAACAGATGCGGTGGGCAGCAGTGACTCGCGCACGATGGCAACTCAGTATGATGCTTTCGGTCGGGTAACCAAGGCCATTGATGGCCTGGGCAACACCATTAGCTACACCTATGACGCGCTGGGGCGTCAGACGAGCAGTAGCCAAATTGTTCAGGGCGTCAGCCGTACGGCAAGCGCCACCTACGATGCCTTTGGACGCGTGCTGACGCAGACCGATCCACTAGGCCGTGTCACCACGTACCAATATGACATCGCTCAACATCGTACGACCGTTACAACGCCAGATGCCATGGTTACGGTGACAGTCCGCGATGCGTTTGGCGACATCTTGACCGTGACCGATGGGTTAGGGCAAACGACGACCAGAACCTACGATGCTGCTGGTCGCGTGCTGACTGCAACCGACCCTTCAGGACAAACAACTTCCAATCAGTACGATCGTGACGGCGATCTTATCAGTACTACAGATGCGACCGGGCTGGTCACTACTTATACGTACGACACCTTTGGTCATGTCTTGACCCGGACAGTCGATCCATCTGGTCTGAACGAAGTCACGTTATACGGCTACGACTCATTCGGTCAGCTTGTGGACGTAACGGACCCGATGGGCGTGATTACGGTGTACGTATATGACGCCAACGGCAATGTATTGTCATCGAATCCTCATGGTCTGCTGACTTCGTATAGCTATGATGGAAACAATAACCTGACCCGTGTGATCGACCCCAATGGGAACATAACCCAGTATTTCTATAACGATCTCAACGAAAAGATTTTCTCAGTCGGTCCGGCGGGTGCGATTACTCAATACACCTACGATGCGGATGGCAGGGTTACAACCTCAACTACGTTTGCTACGCCGCTCACGATAGATCAGGTCTTGACGCTGTATTTGAACCCGAGCCTCACGGCACTCGAGAGTGTACTTCCGGCATCAAGTGCCAAGGACGCGTTCCAGCAGAATGTCTATGACGCTGCTGGCGAGCTGATTTATCAGCTCAACGGGGTATCGCTCAACGTTACGCAGTACACCTACGACGCTGATGGCAACCTCACTCACACAGTTGAGTACGCTTCACCCCTGTCCACCGGGACCGTCAGCAAGACAGCAACGCCTTCTGACATAGCGCCATTGGTTCATGCTAGCAGCCTGGATGTGGCCAACACGACGGCTTATGACGCGGTCGGCCGCCCGGTCTATCAAATCGATGGTACGGGTGACGTCACGCAGATTGACTATGATGCCGATGGTCACGTGGTACGTACCATCGACTATGCTACGCCGCTAAGTGCGACGACATTGCAACAGCTCGGTTCCGCGCCGACTGCGGATCAGATCGCCGCGCTGCTGGTACACACATCGGCTGATCGTACTACGTACACGTTCTACGATGCGGACGGGCGTGCGACGTTGACCATCGACCCGACAGGCTCGGCGATGGCTGTTACCTATGACGCCGCAGGTCGCGTTACCAGTACACGCGCTTATGCGGTTGCGCTGTCGGGGCTGGGTGTGGACCCAAGCCTGGAGCATGTCGAGAGCCTCTTGGTGCCCAGTGCGGGCGATCAGGTCAGTTACCGTGTTTACGATAAGCTCGGCGAACTGCGTTATGCCGTCGATCCCATGGGCTTTGTGACGGAGACACGTTATGACGCGAATGGTCACGTCATCGAGACACTAGCCTATCCCGGGGCAATCGATACTTCATCGGAAGTTGGGGCGCTTTCGCAAGGTACGGCACTAAGCTGGATCAGTGCGCAGGTTGGCGGCACGTCCGGACCCAATTCGGATAGTGCTGCTGAAGCGACGCTTTATTTGCGTGATGAAGTAGGGCGCGTTCGTTTTACAGTTCAGCAAAATGCCAATGGCACGCAAGGCACCATTGTCGAGCAGGATTACGACTCCAACGGCAATGTGATCGCGCTGATCCGATATGGGCAGACGGTGGCGCTGAGCCCGGGAAGCTCGCTTTCGACGCAGTTGACGACAGCCAGTATGGCAACGCTGGTCGCCGGTT
The DNA here is from genome assembly GCF_055584465.1 of Dyella sp. NPDC103356. Taxonomy (NCBI): domain Bacteria; kingdom Pseudomonadati; phylum Pseudomonadota; class Gammaproteobacteria; order Lysobacterales; family Rhodanobacteraceae; genus Dyella; species Dyella sp. NPDC103356. The sequence goes on along the minus strand of NZ_JBVJLZ010000015.1, from coordinate 35,536 downwards.
TCACGGCTAAGCAGACCACCAGTTTGATCTACGACGCCGCCAACCGGCTGATCTACACGATCAACGCGGCCAACGATGTCGTGCAGACGACGTACGATGCGTTTGGCCGGGTCACGCAGGTGGCACAGATCGCCAACCCGATCGTGCTGCCGGGCACGTTGACGGCAAGCAACGTGGCTAGTGCGATCACCACCGCTGGTGGCTTGACCGGCGCACGCCTGAGCACGACGACCTACGATTCGCGCGGCGATGTGCTGGCCACTGGCGATGCGCTGGGTGTCAACGCCAGCTATACCTACGACGGCCGCGGCCTCAAGACCTCGATGACCAACCGCGACGGCGCGGTATGGCATTACAGCTACGATACCGCCGGTCGCCTGGTGCAGACGCAAAGCCCGGCCGTGACGGTCGGCAGCTACAGCCCGGTCGATGGCTCGTTCCAGACCGCGGCCAACCAGTTTGTCTACACCACCACGGTCTACGACGCCTTCGGTGAGGTGCACAGCGTCAGCCAGGGCTCGGGCAGCAGCGCGAGCACGATCGGCAGCATCACCACCACGACCTACGGCTACGACGCGGCCGGTCATCAGGTGCAGAGCACCAATGCGGTCAACATCACCACGCGCGTGACCTATAACGCGCTCGGCCAGGCGGTGGTGAGTCAGGATGGCAACGGTCACACCAGCTATCGCAGCTACACCCTCGACGGCCAGTTGGCCTACGCGATCGACGGCAATGGCGATGTCACCGCCTACACGTACGATGCCTACGGCAATCCAACCGGTGCGACGGCGTATGCCACCGCACTCAACATCGCGGCGATCACCGGCTGGAGTGCCGGCCAGCCGCTGAGCGTGGCCCAGGTGCAACAAGGCCTGGTGACGTCCGCCAAGGACCGCACGGTCACCACGACGTACAACCAGCTCAACCAGGTCACCCAGGTGCAGCAGTCGAGCATCACTTATGCGGCCTCGATGGGCGTGCTGGGCGGGACGGGCGCGACGGGTTCGCCGACCACGACGTATAGCTACGATGCCTACGGCAACGTCACCAGCACGGCGGTGTTGATCCAGGGCGCGATCACCTCGGGCAGCACCACGACACCGGCGATCTGGGCAACGACTTATACCTATTACGACGCGCTCAACCGCGCCGTGATGGTGGTGACACCCACCGGCGATTACACCGCCCCGCAAGGCTATGTGACGACCACCAGCTACGACACGTTTGGTGACGTCAGCACGGTCAAGCAGTACGCCCAGGCCATCAGCACGACCGCCCTCACGTCCACACCGCCGGCCTTGCCGGCGGCGGGCAACGCCACGATCGGCTTTGATCGCACCACGACCTACACCTACGATGCGCTCGGCCGCACGTTGAGCCAGACCGACACCGGCGCGATGGCGTACACCGGTGGCATAGTGGGTCTGCAAAACGGCACCACCAGCAACTACACGGCCAACAACGCCAGCAGCGTCACCAGCACCACGTACGATGGCGAAGGCCGGGTGCTGACGCAGACGGCCAATGGTGCGACGACCACCACGACCTACGATGCCCTCGGTCGCACGCTCAGCGTGACCGCGCCGGTGCGTCAGGTGCTGGTGAGCAACTGGCAGACTCTGCTGCTTCAGAATCCAAGCTGGGATCTGACCACCGCGGCACTGTACATCATGGTCAGCCCGGTAACGACCTATGTGTACGACGGCCACGGCAACGCGCTGAGCACGCATGTGGCCAGTGACACGCTGTCGACGCAGACCTGGTCGTACTACGACGCGATCGGCCGGATGATCGAGCAGTTCGATCCCACCGGCATCGCGCACTTTACGACCTACGACGGCAACGACAATGTCCTCACCCAGAGCTACACGCTGACCAATGCCACGCCGGTCGTGGTGACAACGACGCACTCCTACGATGCCAACAACCGTCAACTGAGTGTGGTCACGCAGCGTGCGGGCACGAGCACGCCTGACAGCGCGACCTATGTGAAGTACGACGCCTTTGGCGAGGTGGTGGCGCAGGGCGATGGTGTGATCAGTGCATCGAGCCCGACCGGCTACGAGCTTATCTACAGCTACGACAACGCTGGCAATCGGATCGCAGCACCTAACACCAGTAATGGGGCGATGCATACGCTCAGCTATGACCTGGCGGGACATCCGGTCGTCGATGTCAGCACGGTGACCGGTGGTAGTGCGCAGACCTGGACCCACGACGTGCTGGATCTGTCCGGCCGTGTCGTCACCGAGTACACGCCCACCAGCGTGGCCACCAGCGGCACCGCCAGTGCGACACCGGCGACCTATACGTACGACCGCTGGGGCAATGTGCTCACCCAGGTCGACAACAACGGCAACCGAACCATCTATGAATACGACAGCCAGAACCACCTGATCCAGCAGACCGAGGCGGCGGTGGTTGTGGTCTCGGAGACCGGTGCCTACAGCACGCAGAACCCGGTCAAGCAGTGGTTCTACAACGTCGCCGGCGAGTTGATGACCACCCGCGATGAGAACGGCCACTTCATCGACTATACCTATGACCCGGTAGGCCATCTGCGAGCACAACAGGATGCCACTGGCGCGTTCACGTTTACCGACTACGATGCGCTGGGCCGCGCGGTGGCGCAGCAGACGCCGACGGTGCAGACGGTCAACGGTCCGGTCGCGCCGATCAACAGCACTACGTATAACGCGCTCAATCAGGTGATCGGGCAGGGCGCGTTCCTGCAGGCGGGGCCGGGCCTGGCGCGCACGCTGCAGTCCGAAGGCAGCTATGTGCTCAACAGCCACGGCGATCGCATCCAGAGCACCGATGCGATGGGCAACACCACCCGCATCAGCTACGACAGCCAGCATCGGATCCTGACCAGCACCACGCCGTTGTCGGAGACGACGACGTATGTGTACGACGTCAATGGCCATCTGATCCACCAGACGTCGGCCGCTGGCTATACGCAAAGCTGGACCTACAACTACGTCGGCCAGATGCTCAGTCACGTCGACGAGAGCGGCGCAACCTATACCTACACCTACGATGCGTCCTCGGGGTTGCTGGTCACCGAGACCAGCAATTGGACCGCAACCGGTCCCAGCGGCTCGACCACCTCGACGCTGAACTTCCAGTACGAGGCCAACGGCGAGATCGCGCAGCTGAGCGAAACGGTGAACGGGCTCGCCTCGACATACGCGTATCAATACGACGCCGACGGTAACGAGATCCACGAAACCGACACCACGCAGGACGGTAGTGGTGCGCAGGTGGCGATGCAGACGCTGATCAGCTACGACAGCCACAACCGCCTGCAGGAAGTGACCGAGGAGAACGCCGCAGGCACCGTGGCGAACATGCGCACGGTGTATGTGTATGACGCGGTCGGCAATCGGCGTGCGGTGTTTGCGCAAAGCGCCTATGCCAATGGCACCACGGCGGCCACGCCGATCTCCCTGGGGACGGGTGTGCCTACGGTGACCGCGGCGCTGGCCACGCAGACGGTGCATCCAGGCGGTGCGGTGAACTACACCGTACCGGCGACCAGCTTCAGCGATCCGCTAGGTATGGGGTTGACCTATACCGCGACCGGCCTGCCGAGCTGGCTGAGCTTCAACGCCAGCACACATACGTTGACTGGCACAGCGCCGGCAACGCTTACCAGTTACAGCATTACCATCACGGCGACGGACGTGATGGGGCGCGCGGCGAGTAGCACGATAACGATCGTCGTGTCCTCGGCCCAGGCGCAATCCGCTGTGGCACTGACACCTGCTCCTGCGGCCATTCAGTCATCGACGCAGACAGCTGGCGTAGCAGCAGTGGCGAGTCCACAGTTGCGCCCCACCCCTGACTTGCTGCCCATTGATTCACCACCGCGTATCGGCATCGGCAGTCCGGCGCCACGCCCAGCACCGACTCCGACTCCGGTTCCCGTTCCGGTCCCGGCGCCAACGCCATCTTCGCCACCTCCACCTCCGCCGCCACCGCCGCCACCACCACCACCACCACCACCACCACCTGCGCCGATACCGGGCTTCGTGGCCAATTGGTTTACCTACGACAACGATAATCGTGTCCTGGTCGCTGACGGTAGCCTGCAGAATGGCCAGATCGTTATCAACAACAACGTCAACTCAGGCCAGAACGCGTACGACCAAGCCGGCAATCTTACGCAGTACACCGAGCTCAATGCGTCGGGGCAATTGTTGAGCGAGCGTGCCTTCTATGACATCCGTAGCAATCTGACCTTGCTGCAGGCGCAGACAACGGTCGGTGGAGTTTTTGCGAGCTATCAGTCCGGTGTGTACGACGCCGATGGCCATCTGACTCGTAGCACGACGTATCAGCTGCTGAACAATAATGAGGTCGGTGTCTTCAACGGTGCGCTGGTGAGCTTCCGTGACGATGGCTGGATCGCGAGCGATACGATCTACACCTACAACGGTGATGGCAGCCTGGTCGATCAAAGCATCTATGCCGAAGAATCGGCCCAGAATCTGATCAACCAGTATCAGACCGCCACTGCTGTACAGAGCAGCTCATACGCGATCCAGGAGACGTCTGGCCTGGGCGCCGCACCACAGCCTGGCAGCGCGACCGATGGCGCCCTGTTTCTGGTTACGGATAATAGTTACGCTGCGACCGGTGCCGGCTACGGCTACGATGCCGATCAAAATTTGCTGGGCTACCACGTTGTTACCGGCGGCGCGGGGACTATTTATAACGGTGCGCCGACGGCGAGTACGGTTGGCTATACCAACACTTATGCGCGCCAGACCGGCGCATTGATTGCCAGCACCACCGATACTGCCGGCAATATCACAACCAACACCTATAACGACTTGGGCGAGCTGACCAAGACGACGGGCCTGGCAGGTGGCACGCAGCAGACAACGGTCATGGCGTACACGGCCGATGGCCAGATCTTGCAGAAAACCACCTCGGTAGCGGGTCAGGCCAATGAGGTAACGAACTATCTGTACGCCCAGGACAACGGCGTGGGTAGCGAGGACAACCTCAAGGGTATCAATGTGCTGGCCACCACGGGTGGCTTCTCGGACGGCGTTCTAGGTACGCAGGGCTATACCGTGCAATCCGGCGACACGCTGGATTCCGTGGCACAACGGATGTTTGGCGACGGCAGCTATGCCTATCTGATCGCGCAGGCGAATGGCTTGCAGTTGGGAAGCCCGTTGACTGTTGGCATGATATTGCACATTCCGCAGGCCACGACCTCCAGTAATTCTGCGCATACATTTCAGCCGTATGCGCAGAGCGCGATTGTCAGCGCGAGCCAGTCGGCGTGCGTAACGACCGCGCAGATGGTGGCGTTGTCGATCGAGTCCGTTCTCAACCAGCAGTCCGCCGTCGCAAGCACCATTGCTCGGATCGAAGCCGAGGAAAACCCTGGTGTAGCCAGCACGGGCAGCACCATGGAGTACGCCAGGCCCGAGGCGTTCTCGGCTATTTCCGCAAATAGCGGCTCAAAGAGCGCTACAAGTGGCGAGTCCTCCTTCTCCGTGAGGCCGATGGCCTTCGTTATGGAAGAGGAGATTGCCGATGAGGATGACGATGACTACGGTGGTGGCGGCGGTGGCGGTGGTTCTGACGGTGGTGGCTACGACAATGGCTACAACGGCGATAGTGGCTACGACAACGGTGGCTACTATGACAATGGTGGTGATGATGGTGACGACAACGACAACGACAACGACAACGACAACGATCCGGGGAATGCTTCATCGCCTGCACCACCTGCACCTCCCGCTCCACCAGCGCCTTCGCCGCCGCCGCCGGACCCCAATCAGGCTGTAACCCTGCCCAGTACAACGGTAGTGGCGCCTCCATTACCGCCGCCGCCCGATGTCGGCCCCAATCAGCATATCGAAATACTGCCGGTGGCCGGTCCCCCGGTCGATGGGGTAATGAACATCAATATCTACGGCGGACGAAATTATCGGATCGTTGACGGGCCGGCACCCGAGCCAGCGCCTGCACCGCCAGCGTCGGAAGCTCCTGCGCCTGCACCGCCGGCACCAGACGTTCCCGCGCCTTCGCCGGCGCCTTCGCCTGATCCAATGCCCGGCATTCCGCCCTGGATGACGATTTATTTCAACTATCCGGGCAACGGCTATATGAATCCGACCGTGGGTTTTGGAGGCGGGGGTGGGTCGTCGCATGCCTCGGGTAGTCAGGGTGGTTCGGCGTCAGGAACGTCTTCGCCGCCTTCTGGCTCGACTGCCGGACCACCATCAACAGGAGTTACATATCCTGCTCCTATATTGCCTGGGACAACGCCTCAGCAACCAGTTCCTTGGGTGCCCGTTCCCAACTATCAAAATGGGAATGTAAATTGGCCCAACTTCAACGGGAACCTTACGGCGCCTGCATCCGGACAACGCACCGGGAATCTTTCACTTCCAGGCCCTGGTGGTGTGGGAATGGGGATTTTGACTGGCGCCAACTCGGTAACTGATGCGCTATATACAAAGGTTCCAGGGGCGGGTACATACGGCGAAATTGCGTCGACTGTGCCTGGTTACCAAGCCCACCATTTGAACCAGGACGCCGCATTTAAGGCAGCAATACCGTACAAAGATGGTCAGGCAATTCTTCTCAAAGGAAACGGCCTTAATGACCTGGGGTCTGCGCACTATCAAGTGCACGCTTCCCTGGAAAAATGGTGGCAGCCGTACAGGGAGACAGCAACCCGACCGACCAATGCTGAATATGTGCAGGCGGTTAAACAATCTCTTCTTGATGGGGGGCTTAGTCCGGCAGACGCTGAACGTTATGCTGAAGTGGCGAGACAGCAACTGCGTGCATCAGGCTTACCGGATGGCGATCTTGTGCCGAGAGTTCCCAAGAAGATCAACCAACCGGTCAAACAGGTGGTCGATCTCGATGTATGGGCTGCGCGAGGCCTCGCTAAGGACCTGGCTGTGGTTGGTCATGTTGGCGTTTACGTTGGAGCTGCGCTTGATGGTTACAGTTTGTATTCCAATTATCAGCAAAGTCTGCGCACAGGTGACTTCACTAACACGAAAAGCGAAGCTATCCGTATCGCAGGTGGTTGGAGTGGGGCTTACGTTGGTGCAGCAGCCGGTGCCGAATTTGGAGCTGGATTTGGCTTGGCCTTTGGTCCCGTAGGTGCCGTGGCGGGTGGTTTTGTTGGCGGATTGATAGGTGGCGGACTGGGCTATTTCGCCGGCAGCTATGAGTCGGTTGGTATCGCCCAGGATCTTGGTGTGCTCCCTCGTTAAATCATTAAGGTAAAAAAGCGTGGATATTAGAGCTAGAGAACTGCTCGATGATTTCAATGATCTGGACTGGTTTTGCAACATCGGAAATCCGCTGCCCTTGGACGTTGATATCGTGCCGGTCATCGATTGGGATGAGGCGATGAGCCTTTGTACGGCGCAGAATTCATATGATGCTCAACTGGAGGGGCAGAACGAGTTGACCGTTCAGCTCTTTCTTCATCGTGACAAAGTCACGAAAGACTGGAATTCACTGGTCGGCGAGTTTGAGCCAATCGTCTCTGGATTGGTGAATGCCAAGATGCGAACCGATGCGCTCAAGGCTCTAGTGCCCTTTGGGGCGGCAGTGGATCTTTCTAGAAAACTGAAAAGAGATCTGGTCTTGCTATGTATGGCACGCGAACATGAATTCATTATCAAGACAAAATACTTCGGCCTGCTAGAGCGTTGGTACTTGGCCGGAAGGTTTCCATGTGGCTGGATTGGAGAGGTGCCTGACGATATGGAGAATGCTTTTGATGTGGGGAAGCTTGCTGTGCTCTGAAGAAATCGACGAGATGGAGATCTTTTGGCGCACGCGCTAAAAGTGGGGATTCCCAGCGATCGAGCGTGAGAGGGGGCATCTGGCAGGCAAATCGAGGAAACTAGGGGATCATCCCTGTCGATGTGCCAACGCGCTTGCGTTCTGGGAACTCAAGAATGGTCCGTTTGGGCTGTTATCCTCGTTTTGGTTTCTTGATCCTCACGTCTAGACGAGAGCGCTAGCGATCCGGCTTCGTCCATCTGGAAGAGAAATCGCAAAAAATAGCGGCGCCCGACCCCTAAACTTTTCCCGATTTCCCGGGATAAGTATCTATAGAGGCGAATTGATGCCGCCGGAGTGCATAGGGGAGCGTTTATGGCAGCGGTGATGTCCGAGGTCGAACGGGTAGGGAGCTCTGTTCCAACACAGAAGGTCTTGCAGGCGGGCTTGAACGCCGAATGGGCAGGCTGGATTTATCTGAACCTTTCCCGCGGCTGTACCCCCATGTCGATGGTCGAGGAGATGCAGCGGCGCGATTTCGACCCTGCCTTTGCCTGGTTCGCGGTCAACAAGTGTCTGGCCGATGGGGTACCGCTGCCGCCCGATATCGATTGGAAAGGATTGACGGCCGGTTATATCCGGGAAACGTCCCGCTTGCCGGCGGGTAATGTGCTGCCCACCTCGGACTGGCCGGTGAAGGTATCGCTGCGGCTGGGTCAGCCGTGTGTCGCGGTGCTGGACAATGTTCTCAGCCATGACGAATGCGACGAAATCATCCGGCGCTCGCTGGACAAGATGCAGCGTTCAGGTACGGTCGATCCGTTGACCGGCGAGAACAAGATCGTGGACGAACGTACCAGCGAAGGCACGCACTTTGAGCCGCATGCCGATGCGTTCATCAGTCGTATCGATCGGCGCATCTCGGAGGCCTTGGGCTGGCCCGAAACCCACGGCGAGGGGCTGCAGGTGCTGCACTACCTGGTGGGCGGTGAGTACAAGCCGCACTTCGATTACTTCTCTTTCGAAGAGGCGGGCAGTCATCGTCATTTGTTGCTTGGCGGCCAGCGTGTGTCGACGCTGGTGATGTATTTGAATGAAGTGGAAGAGGGCGGCGCTACCATCTTTCCCGAGGCGGGTCTTGAGGTGGTGCCCAAGAAAGGGTCGGCTGTGTATTTCGAGTACACCAATAGCCTGGGCCAATCCGATCCGATGTCGCTGCATGGCGGTGCGCCCGTGATCAAGGGCGAGAAATGGATCATGACCAAGTGGATGCATCAGCGTGCTCATGTGCCGTTGCGGCGGGTTTGAAGAGCCCCCCTCACCTCAGCCCTCTCCCCCGGCGTAGCCAGGGGGAGGGGCAATTCAGAACGACATATTTGTTTACATCTCTACGCAACACATTTACAACCGCGCGAATCGCACTGTTTACACTGGTGCGGTCCGAGGCCATGCCTCGATCACAACGATCAAGCGAGGTGCGGCGATGTCTCGAACCAACCGATCCATGCCCGAGGGCACGATCATCCCCGTGCTCAGCTACCCCGATGTTCGCGCAGCGGTGGAGTGGCTAAGCACAGTGTTTGGCTTTCGCGAGCAACTGCGTATCGGCGATCATCGGGCACAACTTTGCATCGGCGAGACTGATAGCGTTGTCGTCGCAAAAGGCCTGGGTGATGCGCCCGCCACCGGCTGGGTCACGCATTCGGTGATGCTCCGCATTGCCGATGTGGATGCCCACCATCGCCACTCGGTGGCTTGCGGGGCGCGCGTGGTCAGCGAACCCGCTGCGTACCCTTATGGCGAGCGCCAATACACTGTTATCGACCTCGGCGGCCATGTGTGGACGTTTTCGCAAACGGTCGCCGATGTCGATCCGGTATCGTGGGGCGGCACTCCCGTGGAGCCGGTGCGGTAAGTTCAAGGGCGAACGGCGATCACCTCGATTTCCACGCGATAGCCGGGGTTGCCCAATGCGGCCACCTGGAAGGCCGAGCGTGCCGGTAGATTGGGCTGCTCCTTGGTACCGAAGAACTGCGTATAGCCGGCCATGAAGCCGGCGAAGTCCATGTGGCCGCCATGGCTTTCGTCGCCGACCAGAAAGGCTTGCATCTTCACGACATTGCTTAAGCTCAAATGCATGCTCTTGAGCTGTTTGTCGATGGCTGTCAGTACGCCGATGGTCTGCGTCTTGGTGTCGCCATAGGCGGCCACCGAGTCCTTGGGGGCTTTCGGGTCGACGACCGGCGGCACGTTGCCGCTGACGTAGATGGTCGCTTTGCCGGCCGGGATTTCGACGGCGGCGGAAATGGGAAAGGTGCTATCGGGGATCTTGTAACGCACGACATCGTTGGCGAGAACGTTCAAGGAGACCGTAGCCAAAGCAGCAAGCAGAACAACACGTCCGATCGTAAGCATGAAAGGTTTTCTCCAGGGGAAGGTAACGAATGGAGCGATATCTAAGGATGCATGGCTGAGACTTCTTGCGCACTGATGCGGTCATCGTATCGATTGCCGAAGTGCGTTCGAATGTAGTTGATCACCCCCGCAATCTGTTCATCGGTAAGCGTCGCATCGTCAAAGAAGCGATCCTTTGGGCCCGGTTTGGGGGCAAACGATGGCATATCGCGGCGGCCATTCAAGATCACGGCGGCCATATAGTTAGGCGAGGCGAGTCTCGGGTTGTCGGTCAGGGCGGGATACGTGCCGGCGCCCTTTGCCCCCTTGGCATCGGGCATGTGGCAACCCTGGCAGATGCTGCGAAAGACGACTTCGCCGTTGGCCGAACTGAATGTGGTGCGCAAATAGGACGCGTTGTCGGATGACTGAGCGTGTGCCGGCAGCAGACAACACCACAGGAAAGCGCCGCAAAATATCCGTGGCAATGTTTTGATTGTCTTGCTGCTCATGCCCTGGCCCCCGCGACAGCACGCTGATGAATGCGGCCGATCGCGTCGATCGCCGACGTGACTGCACCTTCCTGCCACGCGGGCAGATAAGACGCATGCTCTCCGGCAAGCGCAATACGTCCATCGATCTGGCACAGATTGTCGTAGTGCTGGCTGCGCGCCTCTTCCGACCACACACCGAAACACCCCATCGTGAAAGGGGAGCGGTGCCAGCCAACCGCCACGCCGGACTCGAATTCCCTGGAATATTGCGGATGAATCTGGCTGCCGTATTCCACCGCTTTGCGTATGCGTTGCTCGGGTGTCATCGCGGTGAATTCGAAGGCATTGAGACCCCAGATGTAGGCGCCCAGCAGCACGCCCTTGCCGCTGCTGTGAAAGCCCGTACTGGGATAGCTGATGTTGCTGATCGGCAGATCGGTGTAGCTGATACCGCCATAGATATGTTCGTCTTCTTCCCAGAAACGGCGCTTGAACTGCAGGCCGATCTTTACCGCGGCAGCGTAAGGCACGGCAGCAATGGCATCGGACATGGCCTGGCTGACATTGATCGGCAGCTGGCTGAGTATGGATAACGGGATCGTGCACAGGCACCAGTCGCCGCGCGCAACATGCGTATGGCCTGGCGACGTCGTGTCCTCATAGGTGACGTTGACGCCATGGTCGTCTTGTTGAATCGAGGTCACTTTGGCGTTGTAGCGAATAAGCCCCTTCAGCTCGCGCCCAAATGCTTCGCCGATGCGGCCCATGCCGCCGACGGGCTGAAACAAGGTGGTCTGAAATTCATAGATTTCACCTGCCGCCAGGTTGGCCCATAAGCGTGAACCGAGGACATCCCTGGCACTCAACGGCTCGGAAGGAACCGGTTTGGCCGACAAGCCGCCACCGGGGTCTTGCGCATAGCCGCGCCGATCGCTGCTGGTCGTTCCGCGCACGTAGCCGAGATTCTTATCGAGCGCGCCCCACTCGCGCAGGGATTCGAGCAGCAGTTCCTGGTCCTCCTTGCTGACTTGCGCATCCAGTTTGCCTTGCTGCGTGGTCTTGGCCAGCAACTCGGCCACATGCCCGCGATAATCGGCATTGATGGTGCGATAGCGCTGCGGCTTTCCTCCAAAAGCCTTGGCGCTGTGCAGGTAGGCGTTGTGATTGACCTGCACATAGGCTTCCAGCGGCACGCCGAGTTTCTTGCAGTAGCTGAGGATGCCGTGGTGGTGGTGGGGCAGGCGCCAGGGCCCCGGGTTGATGTACAGGCCGGGATCGAACTGGCATTGCTGGGTGAATCCGCCCATCTCGGTAAACGTATCGCCGCCGCGTAGCGACCAGTTACGCCCGCCGGGGCGATGGTTGTATTCCAGCACCTGTACTTTGTAACCGGCCTGGCGCAGCTCATAGGCCGCCACCATGCCGGCAATGCCGGCGCCAAGAATCAGCACTGATGCGCCCTTTGGAGCGCCTTGCAAGGGCGGCGATTGCTTGAACGTGGATTCGGCGGCGAACCCCAGGCTGCTCATCGCCTGATACATCGCCGCCGTGCCTGCGGTGAGGCCGATCATGCGCAATAGATCACGCCGTTTCATTGAAAATTTACAGCCATCGTCTTCCATCGAATACCCCAGCCGAGTCAAGGCGGATACGCAAGCCAAGCCTCGTTTCGGCCTGAGCCGAAACGAGACAGTTCGGCCCATCAGAAGTGATACGTCACCTTGCCGTACCAATAGCGCCCGTTGAATCCGAAGGGCGACAACGCGGAGTACTGCAAGCCATCCGCGCGGTCTTCGTAGACGTTATTGAGTGCGGCCTTGGTCGGGTATTGATTGGTGAGGTTGTCGCCGCCCACGGTGAACGACCAGTCGCGGAAGTTGTAGCTCGCCGCCATATCCAGCAGCCAACGTGCGGCGAAGGTTTGATCTTCGCTGCCATCGCTCAAGTCGCCGCGGCGGGTCACCGAACCGTAGCGGGTCAGATTCGCGTGCAGGTCGAAATCGTGAATCAGCCAGTCACCGCCGAATACGTATTTCGTATGTGGCGTGGCGTCGGTAAGCAGGCCTTCGCTGGCCCGGCCGAATGCTGGCGTGGATACGCTGAGCACCCTTGGTATTGTTGTAGTTGCCGCTGAAGGTCAGATTGACTTTGCCGTAGTCGTTGAAATCCAGGCGATAGCTGGTAATCAGGTCGGCGCCGCGAGTGCGCGTACTGGCACCGTTGACAAAGAACTGTGCGCCGGTGACCTGGCTGGTCGGCGTGGGCGTCACGGCGATCTGATCGGAATAGAGAATCTGATTGCCGATGCGTATCTGATAAAGATCGAGCGTCGCATTGAAGTTGTCGAGCGGTTGCCAGACGGCGCCCAGGCCGTAGTTGGTCGATTTCTCCGGTTTGAGCGGTTTGGCACCGAGAGCGATGGCGGCCGGGTCGGAAGTACGGAAGGTGCCGATCTGCGCAAGCTGACCATTCTGGATCAGCGTCACTACCGATTCGTAATTCTGTTGCGCTAATGATGGTGCGCGAAAACCGTTCGATACCGTGCCACGAAGCGCGAAGCTATCGGTGAACTGATAGCGCAGCGAGATCTTGCCCGATCGTGTTGCACCCGCGTCGCTATAGTCTTCGTAACGTGCGGCCACACCGGCGGACAGCTTGCTGGTGAGATCCGTCTCCAGGTCCAGATAGGCCGCTTCGCTATGCCTGCCAAAGCTGCCGGCTACGCTCGGTGTCAGTCCCGGATATACCTGTGAGCCACCTGCATACGGCGTGGTGGTGCCGGGAATGAGGGTGGTGGGAGAGAAGAAATACGAGTCGGGGTCTCCCGAATCGATGACGTAGGTCTCTTTACGATATTCCCCGCCGAAGGCGACCGTTACCGGATTGGGCAGAAAGCCCCAATGGAAATCCTTGCTGAGGTCGAGATTGACCACGCCTTGCTTGTTTCGAAACGTGCCGGCATTGAAATAGGTCGGCGAGTAGCCCAGCGTGTTGTACAGATTGACGTTGACGGTGTTCTGGATATCGAAATCCAGGTTGTTCTCGCCATAGTCCGCCGACAGGTCCCAATGCCAGCCGCCATCGGTATTGCCCTTGATGCCCAATACCGTGGCGATATCGTTGCTGTGATTGACGATCTGCGGCAGGAAGCCGTTGGGATAGATCTGCACTACATTGCGAGCCGAGTCGAATGCGCGGTAGTAGCCATTCGATGTGACATCGCGCTTGCTGCCATTGAGATAGCCATACAGCTCGATATTCGGCGTGATCTGATAACCGAAATTGAGCAAGGTCTGATAGGTCTTTACCGCCGGGTCGCCATAACGTTCATAGGGAATGTCGCTTGGGTTGGGCGCACCGGCAATCGTGGTCGAGATGTCCTTGTTCTCGGCGCGATTGGTGTTCATCGCATTTTGGTAGTTCCAGGCCAGTCGGGCCAGCCCGGCGCGTTGTCGCCGGTGCCACCGAGCGGAATGCCGACCGATCCCTGCACACCATTTTGCGCACCGTCCCCCTTGTCCATGATGCCTCCGTTGACGGTGATGCTGTTGCCGCCCTCCACGCTGCCGTGCTTGAGCACCACGTTGATGACGCCGGCAATGGCATCGGAGCCGTACTGTGCGGCCGCACCATCGCGCAGCACTTCGATGTGATCGATGGCGGAAATCGGGATGGAGTTCAGATCGACCGGTGCCGATCCGCGTCCCACGGAGGCGTTGTAATTGACCAGGCTGGTCGTGTGATAACGCTTGCCATCGACCAGAACCAGCACCTGGTCGGGTGACAGGCCACGCAAGGTCGCCGGACGGATCGCATCGTTTCCGTCGTTGATGGCAGGTCGGGGGAAATCCAGCGAAGGCAGCAGGGTGTTCAGTGCGCTGGCCAGATCGGTACTACCGCTTGCGGTGAGATCCGCGGGAGTGAGCACGTCGATGGGAGAGAGAGACTCGGCAGCGGTGCGATCGGTAGCACGGGTGCTGGTAACGACGACTTGTTGTAACTGTTTGGCTTTTTCGGGCGTAGCGGGATCGGCAGTGTCTTCGGCCCATGCCACCGAGGTGGCCAGGGCTAAATTCAGGCCGAGCAAAGGCAGCAACGCGGCTGCCAGCGGGCGTCGCAAAAGTCGGTCTTTCATTGTGTCTCCCCAGATCAGACAGTTAGAGCTATAGAAATTCCTCTCATGGATGGCATGTCCTTAACCTGTTCATGCAGCGCAACAACTTCCCTAAAAACGGGCTGCAAAATCAGGCTATGACATATGCTGCACTGCGTCAACAGGACGACATGCGATTGTCTTGAAGCTGTCAAGTTTTTGAGGGTCGCGGCCGTTGCGGTACACGATTTCCCCGTTGCGCTACATGTCGGCTATCGTGTTTCGCCAAGAAGCAAACGCCCCGGAGATCCAATGAAAGGCCAGGCAGGTATGACGATGTTGCGATATGCATTGGCGATAAGCCTTGGCGCGTGCGCGGCCATGGCACATGCGCAAGCCACCACGGCCGAGCCCTGGAAAGATGCACGACTATCCCATGACGTGCGTGCCTCGCGACTCGCAGCGCAGCTGACCCAGGACGAAAAATTTCATTTGATCCGCAGCTATTACGCTGCACGGCCCAAGCCTGGCGACAAGCTCGTGCCACCGGGCGCTATCGGTTCGGCCGGCTATGTCCCAGCCATTGCGCGCTTGGGTATTCCCGCGCTGCAGGAAAGCGATGCCGGATTAGGCGTCGCCAATTCCGACAAGTTTCGTCCCGGCGATACCGCAACGCCGCTTCCTGCCGGCCCGGTGACTGCGGCCAGTTGGGATCCGCAAGTTGCTTATCGTGGCGGCGCGATGATCGGCGCGGAAGCGCATAGCAAGGGCTTCAATATTCTGCTTGCAGGCGGCGTCAACCTGATGCGCGAGCCGCGCAATGGGCGCAACTTCGAATATGCCGGTGAAGATCCGTTACTGGCCGGCACGATCGTCGGCGAGGCCATCAAGGGCATACAGAGCCAAGGGATCATCTCGACCATCAAGCACTACGCGGTCAACGATCAGGAAACCGGGCGCAACACCATCAATGCGTTGTTGAACGAACAGGCGATGCGCGAATCGGATCTGCTGGCGTTCGAGCTGGCCATCGAGCGCGGCAAGCCTGGTTCGGTGATGTGCTCATACAACAAGATCAATGGCGACTGGGCTTGCGAAAACGATTATCTGATGAACCAGGTGCTCAAGCGCGACTGGCATTATCCGGGGTTCGTGATGTCCGACTGGGGCGGTGTACATAGCGCTGCCAAGGCCGTCAACGCAGGCCTGGATCAGGAATCGGCAGGCGAGACATTCGACCAGGAAGTTTATTTCGACGCTTCGTTGCGGCAGGCCTTGGCCAAGGGCGAAGTAAAGCAGCAGCGCTTGGATGATATGGTTCAACGCATTTTGCGCAGCATGTTTGCGGCGGGTTTGTTCGATCAGCCTCAGCAGAAAAAAGCGACCGACGAGAAGGCCGATCTGGCGGTAGCACGTTCGACGCTGGAGGCTGGCGCCGTCCTGCTGCGTAACGAAGGCGAGCTGTTACCGCTGAATGCGACAAGCCTCAAGTCGGTGGCCGTCATCGGCGCGCATGCCGACAAGGGCGTATTGGCCGGTGGCGGTTCGTCGGTGGTGACGGCCAAGGGCGGCAATGCCGTGCCCGGATTGGCGCCCACCGATTGGCCCGGTCCCGTGATGTATCACCCGTTCGCGCCGTTGAAAGCCATTCGCACTGCGGCACCGTCGGCCGACGTGCAGTTCGCCGAAGGCAACGATGTAGCCGCTGCGGCGGAGCTTGCCAGCCATGCGCAGGTAGCTGTGGTTTTTGTGCAGAAGTGGGCGACCGAATCGGTCGATGCGCCCGATCTGAGTTTGCCTGACGGGCAGGACGCACTGGTGGCGGCAGTGGCGAAAGCCAATCCGCATACCATCGTCGTGCTGGAGAATGGCGGTCCGGTGGCCATGCCATGGTTGAATCAAACGGCGGCGGTGTTGGAAACCTGGTATCCCGGCGGGGATGGTGGCGATGCTATTGCCCACCTGCTGTTCGGCAAGGTCAATCCGTCAGGGCGCCTGCCTTTCAGTTGGCCGCGCGACCTATCGCAGCTTCCGCGCGCCGATCTGCCCGGTGCCACCGGCGGCACGCCTCCCGCATCGGTCGACTACAACATCGAAGGCGCCAACATCGGTTACCGCTGGTATCAGGCACGCGGTATCCAGCCGTTGTTCGCCTTTGGCTATGGGCTGTCCTATACGCGCTTTCAGCATGGCGATCTGAAAGTCGTCACTCGCGACGGCCGTGTCCAGGCCACTGTGCAGATAAAAAACACCGGCAAGCATGCCGGCGCGGATGTCGCCCAGATTTACGTGCAGGTCCCAGGTGGCAAAGTGCGTCGCTTGTGCGGTTACGCCAAGGTCTTCCTGCAACCGGGTGAGCAACGCAACGTAAGCATCCCACTGGAGCCCCGTCTGCTGGCGGACTTCGATCCGGCGCAACATCGCTGGGTCGTGCATGGCGGGTCCTACACGTTTGTCGATGGACGCTCCGCCGAAGCGCTTGGTCAGCCCGTCACGCTGGAGCTGCCCGCGCAAACGATCTAGAACGCGAGATTGAGCCCGACCGTCAGCCAATGGTCGGGCCCCGACATGCCGGCGATCAGGTCGACGCTGTCGTTGCCGAAAATGTAACGGCCGCCGAACTGCTCTTCGTTGCGGCCGTTGATGGGCCACAAATGTTCGGCCAATAGCGTGATGCGCGGCGACAGGGTGTATTCGGCTTCCTGACCGATCAAAAGATGCGACGCATGTCCTGGCGTACGCGTCATGCCGGTATTGAAATTCACCGCCCAGCGCTGGTCGCTTTCGAGAATGCGCGAGAAGGAGACATAGGCGATTTCGTTGTCCCAATGCCCTTGCACATGGGTCGCACCGACATCGACCGCGATACCCCAGCGATCGCCCGCATCGCCATTGCGCAGCTGCCATTTGATCGCCGGGCTGACCAGGCTTGCATGAGGGTTCCGTTGAACTCCGAGCGCGGCAGACCATTCGACAGGCCCGGTACTGCAGGCAGGCGCCGTCTCGATCAGGCTCGCGCCAGAAGAAAACGTCTGTAGCCAGCTTTCCAGCTGGCATCGCCCTGGCGTGGTGATCGAGGCATCGTCGACCAGGTAGCTGCCGCCAGCGGCAAAGGAAGGCTGGCCGATCACGCCAAGCGCGAGGCTCAACAGCCCATAAGTGGCCCGCCTGAGATGGCGCTCTCGGCGTTGCACATACATCCCCTTGCAGTTGCTTTACCGAGCGACTTTGGGTGGCGAATGTGACAAACCGAGTGGCCCTACGATGACGCGACGGCCATGGCCTAACGGTGGTGGCTCGAATCCTCGTCGGTGGACAGGCCACCCATGCCCATGCCACCGCCACCGGCCGCGCCACCGCCCATACCTTTGCCACCGCCCTGATTGCCGCCGCCTTCGCCTTTGCCGGCTCCACGTGACGCCGAGGGTCGGGCTGGGCCTTGCGCAGGAATGGAAAGGTGGGTCGGCACCGGTTCCAGGTCCAGCACCTGGCGAATAAAGTCACGTAGCGAGATAACGAGTCTGTCGGTATGCGCAGGGCGCCCGGCGGCAAGCTCAGTAGCCGCCTTGGCGGCCAACTGCACCTGTTCCTCGGTGCCTAGCAGAATGATGTCGGAGAGTGCGGCCTCTACGGCATCGCGAATCCGGCGTGCGCGATCGGAGTTATGTCTGCCATCGTCGAGCGCCGCCGCCTCCATCGCTTCGTTTGCGTGCACTGCCTCTATCTCGGCTTTACGCCGCAGATCGCGCAGATGCGATGGGTCGACCGCCAAGTCGCCGGTGAACGAGCCGCCGAGCGTCTTGTAGGCAGCGATCAGGGTGCGCAGGCGCTCGTTGATCTGACGATTTTCGCGTTCGCGTCGCTGCTGCACCGTCTGCATCACGACCAGACGTACACCGACCATGATCAGGGTAATCAGGGCCAGGCCGAACAAGGTCGAGAACAGAGCCTGCCAGGAACTGAAATCCAGACCGCGCATAGATAGTCCCTTGATGCCTGTCGAGGAATTTAATCTATATGCGCCCCCGGCGCTCGTTGTCTACCGCTCGTTGTCGACTATGGGTCAAAGGTCAGCACCGCGCTGGCGTCCGGCCATTCGGCAAATCGGCTCGCGGTCTCGCTCGCTGCTAATGGCACCCAGGGCGTTCCAAGCTTGGCGATATCCGGATAGCTGCCCAACACGTGGAATCGACGGATCTCGAAGGGCAGGCCTTCTGCATCGAGGGGCGAGTTGCCGTTTGCCACGTGAAAGTGCAGATGCGGCCCGGTGGATTCCCCGGAAAACCCCAATGATCCGATGACATCGCCGGTGGCGACCTTGTCGCCAACCGCGACTTTGACGCTGCCTTTTTTCAGGTGTTCGTAAAAGGCGAAACGGCCGTCGGGTAGCTTCAGCGCGACATAGTTGCCGGCATCGTCGGCAGGTTGATGCGTCGTGCGTTGCGAGATGCGCGCGGGCTCGTCCATACCATCGCGCACCGCGGCAACCGTTGCATCGGCCACTGCCAGTACGTCATCGCCGTAACCGTAGGCTTGCGCGACGACGTCGGGATCGCCCTTGGTCATGTGGCCGTTGTTGTCAAGCTTGACCCAGTCGACCGCGAACCGTCCCGGCAGCCTTGCGTGGCCGGCAACTGTGTAGAACACGCGGCGATGCCCGCGCGGCCATGCCGCATTGTGGATCGCCACCCAAGGACCGCCGCGAAGCGGCGGGGCGATCAGTGAAGGCCTGGTGTTGCTCATCAGTGGCGTGTCGTCGAGCTGCGTCGTGTTGGCGCTGCTATCGGCCGCTGTGTAGTCGACGCGTTGTCGGATCGTGGCGACTGCTGCGTTTATCGGCACGGTGAAATCCATGAACAACACCGCTCGTTGGCCGGGTGCGACCTCGAGCTGGTTTCCCTTCAAGGGCGTGGAGGAGCCGACAAGGGTGGCATGGCCCACCAAGCGTTGACCCGAGAGCGCGGTGATCGTGTGGCCATCACGCGCATCGCTTACGGTGAAACCTGTGACAGTAAGCCGCTCGGCGGAGAAATTGGTGAGATGGATTTCATAGCTCACCTGTAAATGGTCGCCGACGCGTACGGGAGTGGGAGGTAGCGGCATGCCTACGTCGAAGCCGTTGTGGAGGTCCTGCGCAGAGGTGCTATTAGCGATAAAGAAGGACGCGAACAGGGCAAGCGTCACGAGTAACCGGGTCAAGGTGTTGCCCCTTTGCAGTCAGGTCGATACGTCGCAGCTTGCGCTTTTGGCGAACTCCGAACCTGTCCCAGAAGTCTTTGTCGTTCGTTGGGGGCCTGAAATAGCCTCAGTTTTCATCGTCGCCCCGGCGAAAGCCGGGGCCCAGTGTCTTCAGCACGTTGAAGCGTAAGGCGCTGGGTCCCGGCGTGCGCCGGGACGACGGATAGGTCAGGTTTTTAAGAAGCCGCTTGCACGGTCAGGTACGTCGGCACTAACGATCCCCCGAATTGTCGGTCAGTCGCTCCTTATCCAATTGCAACTTGCCGCGCAGCTTCGCCACCTGCGAGGAGTTTACCGCCGACGCCCGATTGCCCCAGCTGTTACGCACATAGGTGCTCACGTCGGCCACTTGCTGGTCGGTGAGCTTCCACGCAAAGCTCGGCATGGTCAGCGGCGATGGCCGCGTTGGCGATGGCCCGACGCGTACCCCGGCCAGGATGATATGCAGCACGCTGGTGGGATCGTTCTGCTGCGCCACCGCGTTATTGCCCAGCGGAGGAAAGATCGCAGGCTGGCCGACGGCATTTTCAAGGTGGCAGGCCGTGCAGGCGTCGGAGAAGATCGCCGCACCGCGCTTCATCGATGCCGCATCGGGTGCAGCCACGTCGACATCGGCGCTGGCCGGCAGGCTCTTCAGATACACCGCGATGGCGTGCCGATCCTCATCCGTAATCAACGAGGTCGAATAAGTGACGACGTCGCCCATCGGGCCGCCGGCAGCGGCGCGTGCATTGCGTCCGGTACGCAGGTATTCGGTGATGTCGTCGACACTCCATCGACCCAGGCCCGTGCGCATGTTGCCGGTAAGGTCCGGTGCCACGAAGTTGTCCAGCAGACCGCCCTGGAAGTCGCGGCTTTTCTTGTCCGCCCCCAACAGGTTTCGCGGTGTGTGGCACGCGCTGCAATGTCCCGGGCCGCGCACCAGTGCTTCGCCATGACTCCATTCGGGTGGTGCGCCTTGTGGCGGCTGTGCCGCGGGCGCTTGCCCAAGCGACAGCAGATTCCACACGGACACCGATGCGCGGATATTCATCGGAAAGATCAACTGATTGCCGGGCGGATCGTAGGCCGCGGGCGGCGTAGTTTTCAGGTAGGCAAGCAAGGCGTCGTCGTCATCGCGACTGAGATGGCGAAACCACGGATAAGGGAAGGCCGGATACAGGTGCTGGCCTTGGCCGCCGATGCCATCGTGCATGGCACGGTAGAACTGATCGGGCGTCCAGTTACCGATCCCGTGATTCGGATCGGATGAAATATTCGAGGAGTAGATCACCCCGAAGGGCGTGTTCAATCCCAGCCCGCCGGCAAACGGTTCGCCGTCGGCGCGCAGGTGGCACGAAAGGCAATCGCCCATACGCACCAGATACTGTCCATGTCGCAGCTGCGCTGCGTTGGGCCCATCGGCGATCGGGTCCAGCAGCATCCTGGCCGGGGCCACCGACGTGACCGGCGTCGCCGGCAGGCTCGAAGCACGGCTCATGCTCCAGGCGACAAACGCGCCGGCGATCAGGCCGAGCACCAGCAACACCCCGACGATACGAAACAATATGCGCATGGCACTACGCCTGTACCAGTGGACCGGGATTCTTCAGGTATTGCTGCACGATCGCCTGCGCCGAGTAGTACGCCAGCGCGGCGACGGTACCGGTGGGGTTGTAACCGGCGTTTTGCGGAAAGGCACCGGCACCCATCGAGAACACATTCGAGACGTCCCAGCTCTGCAGGTATTTATTGACGACACTGCTGGCCGGACTGTCGCCCATGATCGCGCCGCCCGTATTGTGCGTGGTTTGGTAGGGCACGACGCTCCACGAGCCAACACGCCGGTTGAGTTTGATCTCACGCGGATTCATCGCCTTGGCGATTTCCGCGGCGCGATCAGTGAGGTAGTCGGACATCTTGTGTTCGTTGTCGGTAAAGTCGAAGGTCATGCGCAACATCGGCCGGCCATGGACGTCGCGGTAGGTCGGGTCCAGATCCAGATAGTTGCCGCGATGGCTCATGCATGAGCCGTGCACGCTCAGGCTGAAGGAGCGTAGGTAATTCTTCGCCGCGGCATGTTTCCAGGCCATGCCCCAGGCCGGCGTGCCCTGCGGGGTGTAGATCATCTCGATCGGGCGCCCACCGGTGATCATGCCGGCGATATAGGCGCCGCCGATAAAGCCCAGCCCCGAGTGATCGAAGTTGTCGCCATTGAAATCGTCGACCACGGTAGCGAGCGCACCCGCGCCGATGAAAGGATTGATCAGCTTGTCGTCGAAGAATACGTTCACCGACGACATGGTCTGGTACGCATAGTTTTTACCCACCACGCCCTGGCCGGTCTGCGGGTCATACGGCGTGCCGATGCCCGAGAGCAACAGCAGGCGCACGTTCTGCAGGATGTAAGACGACAGGATCACGATCGACGCAGGCTGAAAGAACTCTTCGCCCGCGCTGTTGACGTAAGTGACGCCGGTGGCGTGCTTGCGATCGGGCGACAGCTCCACTTTCAGCACTTCAGTTTCGGTGCGCAGGGTGAAATTGGGCTTGGCCATCACATAGGGCAGGAGAGTCGTCTGCGGGCTGGCCTTGGAGTAGTTGCCGCAACCGAACTTTTCGCAGAAGCCGCAGTAGGTACACGCGCCCAGTTGTGCGCCGAAATTATTGACGTACGGCTGCGAAAGATTGCCGGTGGGGTGGGGAAACGGGTGCCGTCCCAGTTCGGTCGCGGCCTTGCCGAACAGCGTGGGCCCATAGGTTTGCGGCATCGGCGGCGTGGGATATTCGGCCGAACGCGCCCCCTCGAACGGATTGCCGCCGGGTTGAATTGTGCCGTTTAGGTTGCCTGCCTTGCCGCTGGTTCCGCACAGTACGTCGAACTGGTTGTAGAACGGCTCGAGCTCTTCGTAGGTTACGCCCCAGTCCTGCACGGTCAGGTCGTAATCGGTGACCGCTTGCTTGCCGTAGCGCTGTTCGTTGTGACTCTTGGTCAGGAAGTCCGAAGGCAGGAAACGCCAGATCTGGCCGTTCCAGTGCACGCCGCCGCTGCCGACACCCGTGCCGAGCAGGAACGAACCCAGGTGCCGCATCGGCAAGGCTGTCTGGCTGGTGTTGTTGCGGACCGTCAGGGTGTCGTCGGAGACGTTCTGAAACAGATGATGCCGCCACATGTAGCGCAGTTCGTCCTGCGCAAAACCGGTGGCGAAGTCGGTGGACGTGTCGCGCCAGGGGCCGCGTTCCAACGCGAGCACTTCAAGCCCCGCGTCGGCCAGTTGCTGCGCCATGATCGCGCCGGTCCAGCCAAAGCCGACGATCACCGCATCGACGGGTTTCAAGGTCGTCGCCATGCTCAGCTCTCCCCATTCCAGCCAGGACGGCCCTTGAAACCCACGGGCGGGAAGGGCACCGGCTCGCCGTGGCGCGTCACCCATTCGCGATAGTCGTAGTGCGCACCGGGGAAGCCGATCATCTTCCAGGCGGCCATATCCTTGTTGCCGCCGTAGATCGGGTCGGAGAAGTAACCCTCCTTGGTGTTCTGCAGCAGCATGGCGAAAAAGGTCTTGGCGTCGACGCCGTCCTCCAACTGGATGGAGCCGCTTTCCATGCTTTTCAGCAGCTTGTCGCGATCGTCGTCGGACAATTTCGCGAAGTCCGCGCCGTTGAAATTCGCGTGCGCATATTTGTCGATCGCTGCGATCGCCGCCCGATACATCTGCGCTGGCGAGAAACGGCTTTGATAACCCTGTTCAGGCGCGCCTTTGGGCCATGGCCCGCCCAGGTAGTAATGATCGCCACGGCCAAACGGCCCGGCCAGCTGCCGATCCAGAAAGAACGGAACGTTCGCCTCGACGGCGCCCGGCCCAACCTCGTCGTTGGGAATCAGACGGCTGACCGCCGCTTCGATAAACACACGCTCCGCGGGCGTGAAGAACTTGAAGTCGGTGCCCGAGACCCCTGGCGGTTGATCCGCCAGCCCCTCGGTCCAGGGGACGCCACCTTTGTAAGTGCGCGGTGGCGCGCCGAGTTCGCCATCATGGACTTTCGCGCCGAGTGAACCTGCTACGCCGGCACCGGCCGCAACGGCGGTGCTGATCAGGAAATGACGCCGACCGGGAACTGGCTTATCCATGGGACCCCTCGCGTTGACGCAAGACACCGCTTCAATACTTCTCTCGGCTTGGTGATGTCTTGGTGAAGCAGAGGCTGGTTGATTTAAATATAAATAAAAACAGTGAATTATGAAAATAATGTGATGTAAATTATCACTATGCTCTGCTTGCGGGGGCAACGTTGGAAACCTCGAAAGACCTCCCTAGCCGTCATCCCGGCGCAGGCCGGGACCCAGTGACTTTGTGACGGGTTATCGCGAGAGCCATCAAGCACCGCTCTATCGCGAAAACCAGAAACCGAAGCCACTGGGTCCCGGTCTTCGCCGGGACGACGAGTAGGAGGGATGTCTACTCGACGACTGCGTTTGCACGCAACCATGTAAACGTTTTAAGACCAAAGGCGCATGGCGCATCCCTTGCGAGCCGCATCACAATTTCATACGTATGAGTGGCATCATGTCGTGCTGAAGACCGCAGACCATGTCGAAGCCGTGCAAGTGCCGGTTATGCTTGCAAGTAGATGCGCAACTGACGCATCACGCCGTTCCCGATGACTGGCCAGTTGCCCTGGCATGAGAGGTCGCGGGAGCCAAGACTCAAGTGGGTGTTTTTTAATCAGGGGAAAGTCATGTTTCAACGCTCGCTGCGGGTGCGCCTGCTGCTGCCGGTATTGGCCTTGGTGCTGATTGCCGTCATCGCCTCTACCTTCGTTCTCGCTACGACCGAGGCAAGCCGGATCCGGGACGACGCCGACGCATCGATCGGCCGCCAGACCACCGCGCTGCAGAGCCTGCTGGCGGTGACCCGGTCGATCATGCTGGACCAGGTAAAAAGCTCCATGCGTCTGCTGCGCACCGAGAGCGACCGGCTGGGCAATCCGAGTGCCGGCGCTGAGGTGGATGTGGCCGGGCATCAGGCCAGCGACCTGCAGTTCGGATCGACTCGCCAGGCCAATCATTTCGAACTGGTCGATCAGGTGACCCAGATCGCCGGAGGCACGGCCACGATCTTTTCGCGTTCGGGCAACGACTACGTGCGTATCGCCACGAACGTGAAAAAGGACGATGGCAGCCGCGCCGTGGGCACCCAGCTGGACCCGAATGGTCCGGTGATCGCCAATATTCGCAAGGACACCAATTTCTACGGTGTGGTGGACATCCTTGGCAGCCCCTATGTGACCGGTTACGAGCCCATCTACAACGCGGGCAACAGCAGCGTGATCGGCATCTGGTACGTGGGTTACAAGACCGATCTGGATTCGCTCGACCGCGTCATCAGCCAGTCCAGCGTGCTCAATTCGGGTTTCGTGGCCTTGTTCGACAGCAAGGGCAAACTGCGTTTTCACTCCAAGACGGGAGCCACCCAGACCCCTGAAGCGATGGACGCCATCGTCAAACAGAATCCGCGCGACTGGGTGATCAGCAAGCAGGACGTGCCTGGGTGGGGCTTCACCCTGGTCGCTGCCTATCCCAAGAGCGACGTGAACGGTCAGATTCACCGCCAGTCGATGTGGATCGCGGGCTTTGGCCTGGTTATCTGCGCGCTGTTGCTGGGGCTGCAATCGGCATTGATCTGGAGCCGCGTGCTCAAGCCGGTGCAACGCCTGACCGCCGTCGCCGACGAACTGAGCCTGGGCAAATGGGATAACACGATCGACGAGGTCAACCTCAAGGATGAAATTGGTACGCTCGCCCGCGCCATCGCACGCCTTTCCAACAGCGTAAGATTGGCGATGGAGCGTTTGAGTAAACGTTGAGCCGCCCGTGAAAGGACACTACACGACAGTCGCAGGCAGGAACCCGCATGGCCAATGAGTCTCGAAGCCTGATCGACATCTTGCGCGAGTTGCACGCGTTGGCGATAAAGAAGTCCTCCGGGTTCTTCTTTATCGCCACCACGGACAACCACTCCTGCACGATCCGCATGCGCGGCGGCATGATCGAGGACGTCATCTACAGCCGCCTACGCGGCGATGACGCCGTGCAGTTGCTCTCCAACACCCAAGGCGGGCGTGGTCGTTTCCAGCCCGATCCGGGCAGCAACGCCGCTGGCCGCAGCACGCTGAGCCAGGCCGCCCAGAGCTGGCTGCTGGGCGGGTTCGAGTCGGGCCCGCCCAGAGGGCTTGGCGGTGGCGGTACGCAAGAGCCGCGCTCCGCGCCGGCCCCGGCCGTCAGCGCGCCCGCCGGCCCGCCGGCCAGCGCGACCTCGGGCGGTCACACCGCAAAGATCATTGAACGGGTGGCACTCAACTACCTGGGGCCGATCGCCGGCATCATCTGCGAGGAAGCGTTCGAGGCATCCAGCGATGTCGAGGAGATTCTCGAATTAATCGGCAAGAACCTTATCTCGGGTGACGAGATACTGCGTTTCAAGAAAGAGGTCCGGGCCGCGCTTGCCGCCGGCTGAGCATAGGGAAAGCCTATCCCCGGCATCCAAACAAGCGATTGGATTTGCCGGCTGCACTCCCGGAAAATTTCTCCACTTTATGAGGAGAATCGATATGGCGGGTTTCAACACCTCCCGAGTCAGCTGGCTGTCGCACCTGGCATCCGTCGCAGCGGTGGCTTGCGCCGTGGCCATAGGCGTGACGCAAACCGGTACGTTTTAAGGCTTCGTTTTACACGTGCGACACCGTCAGAGCTTGTAGTTGACGCCGAACATCACCGTACGGCCATAGGTGTCGTATTCGAGCGGGCGGGTAATACTCACCCCGTTCGGCAACGCCGATATCTGCACCGTCTTCATCGGCGAATTGGTCAGATTGTTGACCTGCAACAGAATCGACAGCCCGCTCCAGCGCCCTTGGTCGAAGGCGTATCCGAGCTGAAAGTCGGTCTGCTTGTCGGCCAGTATCTTGGTATAGCCCAGCTGATCGAACAGCGCGACCGCCTCGCCGGTAAACGACGAGCGATAACGTTCGGCAATGCGCACCGACCAGCCGTACTTTTCGTAGTACAAGGCGAGGTTGGCGACCTTGCGCGACAGGCCGGGCAGGGTGGACGGGCTTCCGGGAATGGTCGATACCGCGCTGACCGGTAGTGTTGTATTGGTCAGCGAGAAATTCGCCTGCACGCCAAAGCCATCCAGCGCATGCGCGATGAGGGCGCCTTCGAGCGCGCCCGATAACTCCAGTCCCTGCATCTTGCCGCCGGAGCTGTTCTCCGGCCTCGTGAACGAGCCGATATTGCTCGACGGCTTCAACGTCGGGTTGTCGTTGATGTAGTTCGAGAAGTCGTAATCGAGTGTGGTCAGGTTATAGATGTAGTTCAACAGATTCTTGTTGAACACGGCCGCAGCCACATAGCTGGATGTGCCGAAGTATTTTTCCCAGGACAAATCCGCGCCTACCGCGATATAGGGCTTGAGCTTGGGATTGCCGCCCGAACCGGACCACAGCGCTTGTCCCGCTCCCGGGCCGTCGGTGACAACAGCGACGCTGGCCGACGTGGCGACTTTCTCGTCGTCAATGCGGCCACGCGCCATGGTCTTGGCCAGGCCGAAGCGCAGATATTGCTTATCGGCGATTTCAGCGACCAGGTTGAGGCTGGGCAATACCTTGGTGTAGCTCGTCCCGCCGGAAATGCGGCCCACGAGCGCGTCGCCGTTGGTCTGCAAGGCGTCGGACGACTGATCGGTATGAACGACCTGTACGCCCATATTGCCGCGCAGCGGTATGCCATCCATGTTGGTGTCGATATTGAGCTTGAAGTAGGCCACGGGGACCTTCTCTTCGACCGTGTAGTTGCGGCTCCAATCGGACTGACCATTGCGCTGGGTCAAGTAGTACTGGTGGGACAACGCGCCGAGCACGTCGTAATTGACGATGCCGGGAATGCCGCCATAGCTCAGGTCGGTATGGCCGCTGAGGAACGACGGATCGATTGGCAGGGCGAAGCCGGGCTGGTAGGCGTTATCGGTGGAACCGTTGCCGTTCAACCATGCAAAGTAGACATCAGCCTGCTTGGTCTTCTGCCGATCGGAGTAGTTCACGCCGAGATTGAAGTCGCTGAAAATCCATCCGGCCGGATGGCTCACTTCCAATCGGATCGCCTTGATCGTGTCTTTCTGCCGATCGAATTCTTCGCGACCGTCGTAGCCATAGTCGTTCGGGTCGGTGAGAAAGACCGTCGCCGGATCACCGAAATTCACGCCTGGCTGAAAGTTGGGAAAGCCCTGATCGAGCGGCGTGGCGAAATCGGTGGAACTGGTCGCCTGACCGGGCAGGCCGGCAAACAGATACGCATCGTGCAGGCGCCGCTTGGCGCTTGAATACGAGAGGTCCGAGGTGGTCACCCAGCCGTTGCCGAAGTCGTACTGGTTATTCCAGCCGGCGGAAAACAGCTTGTCCTTTTCCTTTGTGTATTCGTTCTGCAGAACGGTTTTCAGTCCGTCGATATGCCCGGTAGTGACGATCGGATAGGGCTGCGCCGGCATGGCGCCCACGTTCGAATAAGAAACGTTGTCATAGGGACTGCTCGACCACTGCGCACCGTTCAAGTACGTTTTCTGATTGAACGTGGAGTAGTACAGATCCAGCGTCGAGTGATAGTGCTCGTTCGGTGCCCATTCGATCACCGTCATCAGGCCGTTGCGCAATTGGTTCTCAGACTTGGCGCGCAGTTGTGCACCCTCCTGAGAAAGCACGTTGTCCGGCAGGCCTGGCGTATGCGCCGCACCCCAATTGCCCTCGGCACCTTGCGGCCCGTTGTTCAGACTCCACCACCATGCCTGGTATTGTTTCTCCTGCACCGGCGAATCGAGCTGCGCGAAGCCGACCGCAATACCCAAGGTGTGATTGAAGAACTGGTCGATGTACGAAAAGCTGGCGCGGTGTCCGGTGTCGCCAATGTTCGAGCCATGATTGAGACTCCCGTTGGACGCATTCTCGCCACGCAGGTTGGCTGCCAGCGTGCGTTGCGGCAGGTCGAGCGGACGGATCGTGTGCAGGTCGACGGTGCCTGAAAGGCCCTGGCCGATCAGGCTCGCATCGGGCGTCTTGTACACGGCGGCACCGCTGATCAGTTCGGACGGATACTGATCGAAGTCGACGCCGCGGTTTTCACCGATGGTCGCCTGCTCACGCCCATTCAAGGTGGTGCCGGTGAAATCCGGCGAAAGGCCGCGAATCGAGATCTGGTTGGCTCGCCCGTCTACGCGCTGGGTCGCCAGTCCGGAAAGCCTCGCCAGGCTCTCGGCAATGCTGCTGTCGGGCAATTTGCCGATGTCTTCGGCAGATATCGCCTCGATGATGTTGTCGGAGTTCTGTTTCGCTTTCAGCGCATTTTGTATGGATGCCTGGATACCGGTCACGGTGATTGTGTCCAGATTGCTGACCGAATCCGGATTGGCCGGGCGCTTGTCCTTGGTAGAGGTCGCCGGCGGCGCTGTCGATGCAGGCTTCGAATTGTCCTGGGGTTGGTCCTGCGCATAGGCCGCGCCAGCCCCCCAGAAGAACAGTGACATCGTGGCGCATGCGGCAGCCAACGGACGTAAACGGAAAGCAGGCGCAAGCGTAGACAGCGCCGAATGGCGACGGCTCATCAATTTTTCCCCAGGGCGGTTAAAGGACCAGCAAGTCCCCACAAACTTGCGGCGCGAGAATGGGGGAGCGAAATCTTGCTGTCATCCTGCGGCGCAGCAGATTTGGCGCGGACGTTCAGCTAAAACAGCGAAATATGTGACGGAATTATCGGATTCACCGCATTGATTCGCATGCATGGATGGCCCATATTGCGTGCTCGGCGCGCTATCCATTCAGGTCGACCCGTGGCCTCCATCCTCGTTTCGACCACTCAATGAAGCTCGTAGCCCCTCCAGGCAGTACTCCGGTGATTGACGGCCATTCGGCCGCCTTGCATGGCATGCGCCGCGTCTCGGTAAGAACGCCTGCGGGTGTTCAACTGAGCGTTTATCTAGGTGGCTTCGATATCGAGAAGTTTTCGACGGCAGCCTTCGCCGCCGCTGGCATTGCCTGTCCGCCGGGTGTGGCGCGCAGCGTTCACAAGCGTCAAGCGGAGTTTTATTTCGGTCGATGGGCGGCGCGCCAGGCCCTCGATGCATTGGGCATTTCGGCCTTCGACGTAGGTATTGGTGCGTCACGCCAGCCGATGTGGCCAGTCGATGTCATAGGCAGCATTTCGCACACGCATACCTACGCGGCAGCCGTGGCCTTACGCCATGGTGAATGCTCGGGGGTGGGTATCGACCTTGAGCATATCGCCGGCCCCGATGCTTCCGCTGCGCTATCGGCAACGACGGTTGACGCCATCGAGCGTCGATATCTGGAAACGCTTACCCCCGTATTGCCCACCAGCGCCCTGCTTACGGCTGTATTTTCCGCAAAGGAAACCCTTTTCAAAGCGGCATTCAACGCGGTGGGGCGATATTTCGATTTCAGTGCCGCGTCCGTATTTCTGGTCGATCTGCCGCAGGGAGTTATTCGGCTGCGCCTGACAGAGACCCTGTGCGACGCTTTCGTTTATGGACAGGTCTGTGAGATCGGCTTTTGTTTTATCGAGCCGGATGTTGTGCTCACTTATTTCACCTGGTAAACGGGTTCGAAGATCTTCTTTATTCGGGACGCGGGATTTTCGTAAGTTTCGCGAAATAAAGTGTCATTAAGAAAAGTGATGCACTGCTCATTACGCCAGCCGAGTCCGTGACAGATTCGTGGATTGGCCTAATAAGCAAGATTTTGCGGCTTAACGCAAGATCATGCTTATTGACAAACAGGCTCGTATTATTCGAAGTATGCGAACGGCGAGACGGGGATTCGCCGTGGCATGGAATGAATTCCGTGTGCGTTCGGTAAGTGATTCGAAGCGATTGAATTTATGCGTGCCAGGGTCATGCCCAGGCTTGCGCAGCTGGTTCCGTCGATCGATGCAACGCGCAAGGTAAATCGTTAGATCATTGCGTTTCGGGGCAATGAGTGGGGCCGGGTCGGGAACTCAGGGCGAGGGTACATGGAGAGCACAGGTATCGATGCGTTGGCGGCTTTCGGGCAGCCGCGCCGGGTGGGTGGCCGCGCGAGCAGCCGCACCGTTCCCGATTGCGCCGCCTTGATGGCGGGCGCTTTTACAACGTCCGTGGCACGGTGCCGCCACTCTTTCCAGGGACGAGCCTTGCGAGGCGCGATACAAATCATCCTTCAAGATGAATAACCGGGCAGCCGATCGGTAGCGGCGCCAACGTCCCTCTTTGTCTTTGCATAGGAGCATGCATGTCCAGCAGTTTGAGCCAGTCGGAGGAGATGTATGAAGTGGTTGTCAATCAAGAGGAACAGTATTCCATCTGGCCTTTGAACAAGGCCGTGCCCAGCGGGTGGACGAAGGTAGGCAAGCAAGGCTCGAAAGAGAGCTGCCTGGCATTTATCAGCGAGGTCTGGACGGATATGCGGCCGCTCTCGCTACGCAAACAAATGCAGGCCGATTAGCCAGCTCCACAAGCGCCCAACTGAAATAAAACAACGTCATCCTTTCTGGGCGGTGACCTGCCAGATAAGCGTGGCCGGTTCATTTGTGCGCGATTTTCGAGACCACCCGTCCTATTGCGTACGTTCCAGGAGGCTGTTTGTACGGTCTGCCCCATATCCCTCATTCCCTCACTCGCCCCGGCTTTGATGGGTTGCGCGAGTTTGAGGTCGAGTTACGTTCGGCAATATGTGCACGTAATGTGAAAAACGTATTTCTTTTTTCGGGACAGAGTTCACAGCATTTCCAAATGGGCCGGGAATTGTTTGAACTTGACGCTTGCTTTCGCGCCGCGATGGAACATTCGGATCGAGTGGTGCGAAAGCGCTGCGGTGAATCCGTATTAGCCGTGCTGTTTGCGGAAAAGAGCACTCGAGACATTCCTTTCGATCGCCTTTTGCACAGCCATGCCGCCATATTCATGGTCGAACATGCGCTGGCGACTTCGCTGATCGACCGCGGTATCCGGCCCGACATAGTGGTGGGTGCGAGTCTGGGAACGTTTGCCGCCGCGGCCGTGGCCGGTTGCCTGGATTCTGACGCTGCGCTGCTGGCCGTGGTCGAGCAGGCACTCACGCTGGAAAACCATTGCGAGCCGGGTTGCATGATCGCGGTAGTGGGCGAGCCGACGCGGTATCTCACCCCCGAGCTGCTCGCGCTATGCGAACTCGGAGCAAGCCATTTCGCCACCCACACGGTGCTCTCGTTACCTCAGCCGAACGTCGCGGCAGTCGAAGCTCATCTTCGTCGGCAAGGCATGGCGTTTCAGCGTCTGCCGATCGACTTTGCCTTCCATTCGCGCTGGATCGACGCGGGCAGGCAGCCGTACCAGACCTTTCTTCAAACGCTTCGGCCGCGGCAGGGCGATATTCCCATCGCTTGTTGTGCCAGCGGCAAGCTGTTGCACTCGATGCCGGGCGAGCATTTCTGGTCGGTCGTGCGCGATCCGATCCTCTTTCAGCAAACCATTGGCTTGATCGAGTCGAGCGGAAGCTGCCGCTATATCGATGTCGGTCCAAGCGGAACGATGGCGACCTTTCTGAAGTATGGGCTATCGGCCGACTCGCCCTCCCAGACCTATCAGCTCATGTCGCCGTTGGGTGGCGACATGGATCGGTTGCTTGAGTTGACGACGCTGCACCGAACGACAACACCAGGAATAACGCAAACCGAAACACCGGTAGCACCAGGGCAGCAGGGCAACCATGCAAGTAGTGAGCGCAACGTGGAGTCACGCACAATGAAGGCAATTATCTTCCCCGGCCAGGGCTCTCAGTTCAAAGGAATGGGCAAGGATGTCTTCCCGCTCTTCCCTGAGCTGGTCAAGGAGGCCTCCGACATTCTCGGTTATTCGCTCGAGGAACTCTGCCTGGCGGACAGTCAGGGGCGGCTCTCGCAGACCCAATACACTCAGCCGGCACTGTTCGCCGTCAATGCGTTGCACTATTTCCACCAGCGCGATCTGCATACCGCGACCGAAACCCGTTGGCAGCCTGATTTCCTCGCGGGCCACAGCCTGGGCGAGTACAACGCGTTGCTCGCGGCCGGTGTGTTCTCCTTCGAGACGGGACTGCGCCTGGTAAAAAAACGGGGTGAGCTGATGGGCGCGGCCACTGGCGGCGGCATGGCGGCGGTACTCGGGATTTCGGCCAGCGAAATAAAGGCAATCCTCGACGAGCACAAACTCGGCCAGATCGACGTTGCCAACTTCAACACGCCAACACAAACGGTCATTGCCGGTGAGAAAGACGTGCTCGCCGTGGCGGCCGACTTGTTTGCGCAGAGAAACCTGCGCTGCGTGATGCTGAACGTCAGCGCAGCCTTCCACTCCCGTCATATGCAATCGGCGCAGCATGAGTTTGCCCAGTTCCTGAAGCAGTTCACCTTTGCCGCGCCGGCTATCACGGTGATTGCCAATGCTACCGCTCGCCCGTACGACCGCGCCCGAATCGCCGAGACCCTGGCCAGCCAGATCGCGGCGCCGGTCCAATGGGTGGATTCGATTCGCTATGTGATGGGTCGCGGCGAGGTTGAATTCCAGGAGATAGGTGCGAGCGTACTTTCGAAAATGGTGTTGGAGATAAAGGCCAAGGAGACGGCGATCGTCGATGATGCTCCGGTGGACGGGCGTTGGAGCGATTCGGAAACGGATGAGGCGATGTCCGACGAATCTGCACCGGTAACGAACGTGGGCCAGCGCGAAGCGAGCGTGGCCGAAGCGGTTCGCGACATAGGCCGGGTCACCGGCCATGGCGTGCCGCTTCGGATCGAGGCGACGTCACTTGGTAGTGAAGTGTTTCGCCGCCGCTTTGGCCTGAAGTACGCATACATGGCCGGTGCCATGTATCGCGGCGTGGCTTCCGCCGAACTGGTCATCAAGATGGCGAAGGCAGGCCTGCTGAGTTTCTTCGGTGCGGGCGGACTTTCGCCGAGCAAGATCGAGACGAACATTGTCCGCATTCAAGGCGAGTTGAGTGCGGGTCAACCGTATGGCATGAACTTGCTGGCGAACTACGAGTATCCGGCGCACGAAGAGGCTGTAGTCGACCTCTACCTCAAGTATGGGATTCGGAATATCGAAGCGGCCGCCTTTATGCAAATGACGCCGGCCTTGATCAAGTTTCGTTTGCAGGGATTGCGTACCGATGCACACGGCGATGTCGTTTGCGACCATCGTATCGTGGCGAAAGTATCGCGGCCTGAGGTGGCCAAAGCGTTCATGAGTCCGCCGCCGATAGCGATCGTGGAGAAGTTGCTGGAGCGGCAGTTGGTCACGCCGCTGCAGGCCGAACTGTCGCAAAAGATTCCGGTCAGCCACGACATATGCGTGGAGGCCGATTCTGGTGGCCATACCGATGGTGGCATAGCGGCGGTGATGCTGCCGCCCATGCTGCAGCTTCGTGACGACATGCAGCGGACTCACGCTTATCTGGAGCCGATGTGCATGGGGTTGGCGGGCGGCATCGGCGGACCGGAGGCAGCCGCGGCGGCGTTGTTGCTGGGCGCCGATTTTGTCGCCACCGGTTCGATCAACCAATGCACCGTGGAAGCGGGCATGAGTGCGGATGGAAAATCCATGCTGCAGGAAATGGACATCCAGGACACCGAATATGCACCGGCAGGCGACATGTTTGAGATCGGCGCCCAGGTACAGGTCATGAAGAAGTCCGTGTTCTTTCCGGCTCGCGCGAACAAGCTGCTGTCGCTATATCGTCATTACGACAGCCTGGACGACATTCCCGCCCGCACCCGAAAGCAGCTGGAAAGCACGTTCTTCAAGAAAACCTTTGAAGAGATCTGGCACGAGACCGCGAACTATTTCAGGTCGGTAAGCCTGGAACATGAAGTTGCCAAGGCGGAAGCCAATGCGAAGCACAAGATGGCGTTGGTATTTCGCTGGTACTTCGCCTACTGCACGCGTATCGCCATGGAAGGTAAAGGGGATGATCGCGTGAATTATCAGATTCAGACCGGGCCGGCGTTGGGCTCGTTCAACCGATGGGTGAAAGGAACGGAGCTGGAGCCGTGGACCCAACGGCATGTAGACCATATCGCCGTGAAGATCATGGAAGCGACTGCGGAACACCTGACGCGGTCGTTTGCTCGTTTTTTCAGTAACTGAAGATCGTCTCGAACCACTTCAACGCTGCAATCTTTGTGGGAGCGGCTTCAGCCGCTACCGGCTGTTACGCAAACGCGGGCCGCGGTTAAAGCCGCTCTTACAAGACCGGGGCGATTTTTCAAGGTTTCCTGAAGATCTCATGGGCGCGAGCGGGCGACGGCTCGGAGCGAAAAAGTTTGGCTTCCGCAAGATCGATACAAGCAATGTCCGAAGAACACATCACAGGATAGGCACGATCATGAACGACCGTCAGACTCCGCCTCAGGAAATCCCGTCGCAGGCCGTTGGTGAGGAGGTTGGCGATCCCCGTGTCGATCGAGGCGATATCGCCATCGTCGGTATGGCCTGCC
>NZ_JBVJLZ010000014.1:0-72750 GCF_055584465.1 Dyella sp. NPDC103356 | reverse complement strand
ACGGGCGTGCCGACGGTGACTGCCGCGCTGGCCACGCAGACCATCCAGCCGGGCAATGCGGTGAACTACACCGTGCCGGCGACCAGCTTCAGCGACCCGGTGGGCATGGGGCTGACCTATACCGCGACCGGCTTGCCGAGTTGGCTGAGCTTCAATGCCAGTACGCACACCTTGACTGGCACGCCGCCGAGCGCGCCGGCCAGTTACACCGTCACCATCACTGTGATGGATGTGATGGGGCGTACAGCGAGCAGTACGGTCACGATCACGGTACCGGCCGTGTTGCCGCAATTTACCGGCACGCCACCTGCGCAGAGTGTGCAGTACACGCCCTTCAGTTTTACCGTGCCAGGCGCGACGGACGCCAACGGTCTGGGGATTACCTACACGGCGGGTTACTTCAACGGCTCGGCCTGGGTGGCGTTGCCCTCGTGGATCACCTTCAATGCCAGCACACGCACCTTTAGCGGCCAAGCACCGCTCAATGGCGGGGCGGGAAGTGCGGGTACGTATGAGTTGGCGATCTGGGCTACCGCCAATGGCACCTCGGCCGTCAATGGCGTGGCGTTCAATTTGACCGTGGCGGCGGTGACCGCGCCGCAGATGAATCAGCCGGCCAATCAGTCGGTCAATATCAACAACGGCTTCTCGTTTGCGGTCCCCGCGGCTACCGACACGAACGGTCTGGCGATGACCTACACCGCGGGCTACTGGAATGGGTCGGCCTGGGTCGGCTTGCCGTCGTGGATCAGCTTCAACCCGAACACCTTGACCTTCAGTGGCACGGCGCCTGGAACCAACCAAGTCGCGACGCTGGCCGTGTGGGCTACGGCTGTGGGAACGAGCCAAGTGGGAGGCGAATCGTTTACGTTGACCGTGAATGCGCCGCCGGTATTCAATACCAGCACATCGACGGCCATCACGATCTTCAGCGCAACTTCGCAATATGGATTGCCCAGCAACGCTTTCAGCAATCCGACCGGACGGGCATTGACCTACTCCATCAGTTTTCCGCAGGGCCTGGAAGGGACCTATACGTTCAATAGCTCGACCGGTTTATTGCAATTAAAGTTGTCCGCATTCGTTGATGCCACGATGATTCCGTTTGTCATCACTGCGACAGATCAGGTTGACGGCTTGTCGGCGTCCGCCAATTTTAAGATCACTGAGCATGTGGTCAGGCAGCCCGGTGGTCCTATACCTACGTCGGTACCGGGTTCGAGCCAGCTGCAGGATACGTCGGTATCGGGCCCTGCACTTACGCCCGCGCCAGCACCGATAACCTCGTCGTCCGCACAGGTGGCGAGCGCGCAGATGGTCGTCACACCGCAGATGCTTCCCAGTCCGGAACTTCTGCCTATCGAAGCGCCGCCGCGTATCGGTATCGGCAATCCGGCGCCGCCCCCCACGCAACCCGCGGCGCCAGCACCCTCGACACCTACGCCACCTCCGCCGCCCCCGCCGATACCGGGCTTTGTCGCCAACTGGTTTACCTACGACCAGGACAACCGGGTCCTGGTCGCCGACGGCAGCCTGCAGAACGGGCAGATCGTCATCACCACGGCGACCAACTCCGGCCAGAATGCGTACGATCTGGCGGGGAACCTGACGCAGTACACCACCGTCAATACTTCGGGCCAGATGTTGAGCGAGCGCGGGTTCTACGACATCCGCAGTGACCTGACCTTGCTGCAGGCGCAGACGACGGCAGGCGGGGTCTTTGCGAGTTACCAGTCCGGTACTTATGACGCCGACGGCCACCTGACTCGCAGCACGACCTACCAGCTCCTCAACCACACCGAGGCGGGCGTCTTCAACAACGCGCTGGTGACCTTCCGTGATGATGGCTGGATCGCCAGCGATACGGTGTATACCTATAACGCCGACGGTGAGCTGACCGACCAGAGTCTTTACGCGGAAGACTCGGCGCAGGATTTGGTCAACCTGCTTCATAACGAGTCGGCGATCGAAGGGGGCACCTACGCCAACCAGGAGAAGCAGGCCCTGGGTGCCGCGCCCGCACCGGGCGCCACGACGGACGGTGCCTTGTTCCTGGTGACCGATAACAGCTATGCCGCAAGCGCCGGCTACGGCTACGACGCCGATCAGAACCTATTGGGCTATCACGTCACTACCGGCAGCGCGGCGACGATCTATAACAGCGCGCCGACAGGAAGCACCGCCAGTTATACCAACGCGTTTGCACGGCAAAACAGTGCGCTAATCACGACGACCACCGACAACGCCGGTAACACGACCACCAATACCTATAACGCACTGGGCGAGCTGACTAAGACCGCCGGCCTGGTCAGCGGTACGCAACAGACGACGGTCATGGCGTATACGGCGGATGGTCAGATTCTGCAGAAGACCACGTCGGTGTCGGGTCAGACCAATAACGAGGTGACCAACTATCTCTATGCCCAGGACAATGGCCTGGGTAGTGAGGACAACCTCAAGGGCATCAATGTGCTGGCCACGACCGGTGGTTTCAGCAACGGTGTGTTGGGTACGCAAGGGTATACGGTGCAGATTGGCGATACGCTCGATTCCGTGGCCCAGCGTGTTTATGGTGACAGTCGCTATGCTTATCTGATTGCGCAGGCCAACGGACTTCAGTTAGGCAGCCCGTTGACCATGGGGATGGTGTTGCACATCCCGCAGGCGACGACGGCGACGAATGCAGCGAACACGTTCCAGCCGTATGCGCAGAGCGCAATTGTAAGTGCGAGTCAGTCGGCGTGCGTAACGACGGCGCAGATGGTGGCGATGTCGATCGAGGCGGTGTTGAATCAGCAGTCGGCACTGGCAACGCAAATTCAGCATATTCAGCAACAGATAGCAGATCAGCAGCAAGCTGAAGCATCTGCAAAAGCGAAGCAAGCCACGCAAACGCAGAAGAGTCCTCCGCCGTGGGCGCAGCCCGCGCCAAAACCGACTTACCATCCGCCGGCTTCACACGTCGGAACGGGCGACTACAACATCGCTGGCTACGATGTCTTCGGATCGGGTGACATACACAACAACTATGTGTTTGATGGTGAGGGGAGTGGTGGGGATTCTTCGTATTCTTTTAATTTCGCTGACGACGCCAACAACACCTATCAAAACGATGAGGATGACTACGGCTCTCTTGGCGATATTTTCTTCCCAGGAGACGACAATGGCGATTTGAACAATGGTTGGAACGAGACCACCCAGACACCGGACCAGTTAGAGAATAATGGTGGGTTAGGCAGTGGGGCAGAAGGAAACGGAACAGGGGATGCGCTCCCTCCGATTTCTGTGACTATCGATCCGCCGGTCATTTCGCTGCCACCGCTTACGGTGCCAAGCGTGCAGCTGCCGTCGCCGTCGTTTGTCTATCCCGTGGCCACTACTCCAACTGGTGATTACGATTTCAGCCAGTTCGACACGTATATAGGTGGCGTGCCTTCCGGCTACGAAGGTCTATCCCAATC
Organism: Dyella sp. NPDC103356; assembly: GCF_055584465.1. NCBI lineage: Bacteria > Pseudomonadati > Pseudomonadota > Gammaproteobacteria > Lysobacterales > Rhodanobacteraceae > Dyella > Dyella sp. NPDC103356. Next base: position 69,289 of record NZ_JBVJLZ010000014.1, on the reverse strand, counting down.
GACGAACTACAACACGCGATTTGATGCGCAGGATCTACCCGCAATGCAGGCAAGGCCCGATCCTGCGGGTTTGCTTTCAATCGACTATGCAGACCCCGATATCATTGCGAGTACCGAGCCGCCCACTCCGTTGCCGTTGCCCGGTCTATCGGATGACGCAGAACGAGCCGCGATCTCGTCGGGGGAGGCCATTCGGCAGCATCAGATTGATAATGCTGAATTTCAACGCCAGCAGGACGTTGGCGATCAGGTGTGGGGCGACAGGGAGTCCATGAAGTTGTTGTCTGTTCCTCTTGTTTCCGTAAAAGGAATAGCACAGGGCCTGGTAAACGACGGCAAGCAACTGGCCATGCAGGGACTCCAAGGCTTCGTCTATCAGAATGGTCTAACCGATGTTCTGCCCGATTCGGTGAATCAGTGGATCTTCTCGCCATCGACGCCGGTGTTCGACATGGACGATCGCTCGGTGGAAAACGCTGGCAACATCGGCTTCAAGGCAGTGACGCTGCTCGATGCGGCGACGACACTTCTTCCAAAGGCGCCGGACGCGATCCGAAGCATAGCGTCATGGTTTGACACGACATCCGAGATAACGGAAGGTGCCGAGGGCATACCGGAGATTCTTGGAGATACGCTGGGTTCGGGCAGCGCAATGTCCCGGGCCGGTCTCGAACTGGGTTTGGACGCGGGCACGTTGACTGACTCGCTCGGTCAGATCGTGGTCGATGCACCCAAGATCGATATAGCAGCACCCGAAATCAGGTTAGGTGCGGACGCCACGGCAAGCGCCATTGAGTTGCCGGAGATCGCCGTTGGCGCGGAACCCGGTATTTCGTCGGCGGAGCTGGAGCTATCGCGCCCTTCTCTGGCCGTGAACGATGTCGCGGACATAGGCACTGTGGAGCCGGGCGTAGCCCAAATACCATGGGGCGCCTGCTTCCTCCCCGGTACGCCGATTCATACCAAGATCGGGACCAAGCCCATCGAGGAGATCGAGGCCGGCGACTGGGTAGCTGCCAGGAATCAGTACAGCAACGAAACGACTTGGCGCCAGGTGCTTCAGACGTTCGCGTCCAAGGACAAGGACGTGCTGCATGTCCGTGTCGAACATGCCGATGGAAGTCACGAGACTATATCGGCAACCACGGAACATCCGTTCTACGTCACGGGGAAGGGATGGAATGGCGCCAACGCGCTCCAGGCGGGCGATCTGCTAGAGCTTTTGGAAGGCGGGCGATCGCGGGTTGCTGGTGTGCTGCCTGATGGTGGCAAGTACACGGTGCACAACTTCGAGGTAGAGCATGACCACACCTACTTCGTTGGCGGGCGTGGTGTTTGGGTGCACAATACGTCGTCGGTGGCGGATGCTTTGGCGGAGATTAGTGCGCGGCGAGGGGTTGACGCTTCAGGCACGGTAGAAGCATCAGACGGTGCGTCTTTGTCGAATGCCAGTTCCGTTGCTCAAGGGAGGCGTATCGTTCAGTTTCAACGGGAAGATTTGTCAGTAAATCTGAACGCTGGAACTGGGGAGGGCGGAGTCTATGTCAATGCCGATGGAGAAACCCATCAGGTCGGAATAATCAGTGTAGTGGATGGTAGTCCGCAATTTTATTTGGATAACCGAGTCGCAACTTCGTCGGGAGAGGCGATTAAGTTACAACTTGAGGGCGGAAGCCTTACTCAGGCTGCCCTCGAAGATACGATCACAGCGTATAAGAGCGCCTATGGGGTTGCGCCGCCATCGCTACCTGGATCTCTAGCCGATTCTAATCTTAGCAACTTCCAAGCCGAGTTTTCGCGTGTCAAACTTGGCGATCCGAGCTTAACTGGTCAGCAGGTTGGTGATTTGGCGATTCGAAATGTGTCTTTTGGGGCCAATCGAATTAATGTTGGCTATGGAAACCTATCGACGATTTTAAGTAACTTCAACGAAAGCGGTTTGCCTACCCGAGTGTTAGTGAATGCGTTGCCCGGCTCATAGGGTATTGTTCATCGCTAAGCATTTCACAAATATGCGCATCAAGAGATTGCATTTAAGGTAAAGATATGGAACTAAGCGAAGATTTGCGAAGGAAGATTGAGCTTGTCCTCAAGCGCCGGTTACTTCCCAACGAGCACGGTAACGTTGAGAGTTTTTTGCGCTTCTCAGACACAGATGTTGCTGAAATTCGGGTCCTTGAGCAAATGAGTGGTGTGCTTGCAATTTCTTATATCAGGTATCGTATGACGGCCGATGTGACGTTAGATCGAGCTGTGTCGTATTACGCTTCCGTTATTCAGCAGGGCCTCTCAGTTGATGCATGGCTGAACAGTTGATGTTCAAAAACAGCTCTGATCCGGAGCGCTGATCTGGAGGACGAATTCGGGACGAATTCGGACGAATTCGGGACACCCAAGAAATGGCCCTTCATATGGACGAATTCGGGATGGACGAATTCGGGACACCCAAGAAATGGCCCTTCATATGATGGATGTCCAGGTTCGCTCAGGTTCGCTCGTCCATGCCAACTGGTTACAAGATCCTTACTGGATTTCCGAAGTGTTGGTGCTGATGAACAGCAACAAGGAAGCACGCCCCATATCCGTAGCGGACGACAACTACCGCTTCGAGTACACGGTGCCAGCGCAAAGCGTGGCGACCTTCGTGTGGAGTCCAGATCAGGGCATCGCCGTGATCCGGCGTGCGCTTTGGTGGCTGAAGGGAAGGCAGCGGCCAGATGAGGAGAGATCTGGGATGAGAGATCTGGGACACCCAAGAAATGGACCTTCGCTGACGGATCGGCGCGTCGTTGAGTGATATCAACGGCCTGTGTTGAAGAGCAACGTGTGTCCATGACATACCCACGCCTTCAAACGGTCGATCCGCAAACATCGGGCTTCTTTCATTGCGTCTCCCGCTGCGTGCGGCGGGCCTTTCTCTGCGGACATGATGTTTATAGCGGGCGCTCTTATGAGCACCGCAAAACCTGGGTGGAAGACCGGTTGCTAGCGTTGGCGGAATGTTTCGCCGTAGGGCTATATGCCTATGCGGTCATGAGCAATCACGTGCATGTCGTGTTGCATGTGGATCCGCAGGAGGCGAGCGCCTGGTCCGATGAAGAGGTGGCCGAACGTTGGGTCCGCTTATTCCCTGTGCGGGTGGAAGATGTGATCGACGAACGTCTATGCCAGGAAAAAGTACAGCGCCTGCAAGGTGATCCCGAGCGGATGGCGGAGTTGCGGAGCCGCCTGGGCAGCCTGTCATGGTTCATGCGTTGCTTGAACGAGCCGATCGCCCGTCAGGCCAATCGTGAAGACGGTTGTACCGGCCGCTTCTGGGAGGGCCGCTTCAAATGTCAGGCCTTACTGGATGAGCAGGCTGTTCTGAGCTGCATGGCCTATGTCGACCTGAACCCGATTCGAGCGGGCATCGTGCACGATCTAGCCGCTTCCGAGCACACCTCCATTCGCCAACGTTTAAAGCGCGCTGAGACAAGGCCGGCTTCCTTGAAGGCAAGACTGCGCCCCATGGCCGGTATGCTGTTAGCGCCTGCGCTTTCCCTGCGAACGATGGACTACCTGGAGTTGGTGGACTGGAGTGGTCGGATCGTACGAGAGAGGAAGCGCGGCACGATTGCCGCGGACGCGCCGTCGGTTCTGAGCAAGCTGGGTATGCAAGAGCGGCAGTGGCAGATTCAGATGTTGGGCATCGAGAGTCGATACTGGCGAGCGGTAGGAAGCGTTGAGTCCTTGATGGTCAAGGCAGGGTCGCTAGGGCAGCGCTGGTTAAAAGGGGCGGGAAGGGAAAGGCGACGTGCCTATCAATGATGCGGCACGACTACTGAAACCGCATGAGTGAATATCTAAGGCTCTGCTAAATGATCTCCACGTTGCACCAAAGGTGCTTCGAGTAGAAGCTCTTTACATCAAGTCTGAAACCAATGCGATGATCAAAAATGGCAGAGAGGACGGGGTTTGCATTCGATCTGATCCTTTTAGGGGAATCTAATGAGAGCCGAATCCCAGGTGTTCCACGAATCATTTAATCTGAGAGAAGGGCTTTCGAGATCTCGCCCGAGATCGCGGACACTCAAGAAACGGTTGGCTTGAAATTTTCTCAAATGATGGATGTCCTATTCTGTCGTTCTCAAATGATGGATGTCCTATTCTGTCGTCCTCTAGAGTCCAGATCAGGGCATCGCCGTGATCCGGCGTGCGCTTTGGTGGCTGAGGGGCGGCAGCGTAGAGATAATCTGGATGGGGTTAATTAAAAGTATTGGTCTCGCTGGTGCAGTAAGATAGGTTCTAAATGTCACATTAGTTATCAATATAATTAACAAATCTTTCTAATGTCATTAACGTATGGCTTGTTATGTTTCGCTCGTTTATTTGTATTCCAAACAAACGATCTCGATGCGTTGAAACATCAAGATGGCGTGGAGGCTTATATTATGGCTAGCTGGCAAGATTATGTTGAAAAACAGCTCGTTGCCTCGGGAAAAGTAAGTAAGGCCGCGATTGGTGGCTTGGACGGTAGTTTGTGGGCTAAGTCAGACAACTTTGAGCTAATAAAAGAAGAACTAATAAAGCTTGTCAAAGGTTTTCAAGATGCTTCCTCCCTTAGCCAGGGAGTGGCAACGGTCGGGGGGCAAAGATATATTTATGTAGAAGGCGACGACAAGTATATGCACTTAAAATTAGGTAGAAATGGCATTATCGCTGCTAAGACTGATCAGACGATAGTGGTTGGCGCCTATGAGTCGCCGATAGAGCCCGCGGATTGCAAGGCACAGGTTAATCTTCTTGCAGACCATCTCCGAGAGAGTGGTTATTGAAAGCAAGGGATCTGACTGAGATTCGGGACATCTTAGAGCCGACTTATCGCTCGTAGCTGATCGCACTGCATTGCACTTCTATTATTAGATCGTGACAAGTAAGCCCTTCGTTGGGATACTCCCATGTCCTTGCGAGATGGGAAGTGGCATGAATCGTCGCGATTTGCTCAAGGGTATGTCCTTGCTCTCGGGTGCGGTAGCGTTTGGGAGGCCGTTCATTTCAACGGCCGTCGGGGCTGTGGTTCCTGGCAACGCCACCGCGAAGATCGCCCAGCCGATCAGGGGCCTTCGGCGCATCGGCGGCAACCTACGCCAGCCTATCCGCCTAACGTTCGAAGCCGACACCGCGCAAGACACGGTGATAACGTCGATCAACGGTGCCGAGGTGGATCGACGATCGCTCGCCGCGGGCAAGCAGACTTTCGATGTCTTCGTCGATCCGGTGCTTCATCCCACGGCAGTTTCCGTTTCGGTCCGCCGGGGCCGCGCCGTTCTCAACGAATCGGCAATGTTGCAGCCTGTTCGCAAGATGCAGGTCTATGTGCTGCCTCATTCGCATCATGACCTGGGCTATACCGAGATGCAGGCGGATGTCGAGGAGCGGCAGATGCGCAACATTGCGCTTGGTATCGACCTCGCGCGCAAGACAGCCGGTTATCCCGAAGGGTCGCGCTTCGTGTGGAATCTTGAAGTGCTCTGGGGCGCGGACCTGTACATGAAGCGCAAATCCGCCGCGGAGAAAGCCGAGTTTCTTGACGCAGTCCGCAAGGGGCGGATTGCGCTCAACGGGTCGTATGCGAACGAGCTGACGGGATTGTGCCGGCCCGAGGAACTGTTGCAGTTGTTCCGCTATGGCACCGAGCTGTCCGAGGCTGCCGGCACGAAGATCGACTCGGCGATGATGAGCGACGTGCCCGGCTATACCTGGGGCACCGTCGACGCGATGGCCCAGGCGGGAATCCGCTATTTCTCCGCGGCGCCGAACTACTTCGATCGCATCGGCCGCTTTATGGACACGTTGCAGGACAAGCCGTTCTGGTGGGTTTCGAAATCCGGCAAGGACAAAGTGCTGTTCTGGATACCGTGGACCGGGTACGCCATGTCCCATGTCATGGCGGCGAACGACGAGTGGGTCGGCACATACCAGGAACGCATGGACGAGGTCCGCTTTCCCTACGACATCTCCTATGTTCGTTGGGCCGGACACGGCGACAACGCCGAGCCCGATCCCGGCATCGCGGAGTTTGTCCGCACGTGGAACGAGACCTACGAATGGCCGAAGTTCGCGATTGCATCGGCGAGCACAGCGTTCGCGGCGTTCGAGCGGCGCTACGGTGGGCAGTTGCCGCAGCTGCAAGGCGATCTGACGCCTTATTGGGAAGATGGCGCGGCGTCTTCCGCGCTTGAGACGGCCATCAACCGAAACACGGCGGACCGCCTGACGCAGGCGGCAACCTTGCTTGCACTGACTCGGCCTGGCGCCTACAAAGCGGCGTCCTTCAAGGATGCCTGGCGTGATGTGTTGCTCTATTCCGAGCACACGTGGGGTGCGGCTGCGAGCGTGACGCAGCCGGAGGCCGCCATGACGATCAATCAGTGGAACGTCAAACGCGAGTTCGCGCTGGAGGGTGAGCGCAAGTCGCAGGCGCTGTTTGCGCTCGCGGACGAGAAGGCCGGCGCGAGGCAGAAAAGCATTGATGTCATCAACACTTCTTCCTGGGCGCGGGGCGGCGTGGTACTGATCTCGCCTGCGCTTTCAACAGCCGGGGATCGTGTCGTCGATGCGCATGGTCATCCTCTGCCTTCGCAACGTTTGTCGAGCGGCGAACTGGCTGTTCTGATTCCTTCGGTTGTTGGGTTCGGATCATCTCGCTTCACGGTGACGTCGGGATCGCCGGCCGCGCCGTCATCGCCCGTGGTGTTTCAAGATGGCGAATTACGCAATAGCCTGCTTCGCGCACGCATTGATCCAGCCTCCGGCAATATCGCCGAGCTGACGATGGATGGAGACAACGGAAATCTGGTCGACAACCGGGCCGGATGGGCGTTGAACGAGTTCGTACTGCTGCAAGGTGACGATGTTCAGCATCTCGGCAAGAGCGGCGCCGCGACGATTACCGTCGAGGAGCACGGACCGTTGGTTGTCACCTTGCGCGTGGAGTCGAGCGCTCCGCTGTGCAAGAGTCTTGTGCGGCGTATCCGTCTTACCGCCGATCAGGACTTTCTGGAGCTTTACAACACCGTCGACAAGCAGCGTGCCGACTATGCAAAGACGGCGGACAAGAACGGCCGCCATCCGGTCCTGAAGGAAAGCCTGCAGTTCGCCTTTCCGTTCGCGGTGGCGGATGGGCAACTGACCGTGGACGGTGCCTTCGCCCATGTTCGGCCGGAACTCGATCAACTTCCGGGCTCGTGCAAGAACTGGATGCCGGTAGGCCGTTGGGTCGATGTTTCGAATGCGTCCATGGGCGTCACCTGGGTAACACTCGATGCGCCGCTTATCGAGGTGGGTGGCATCACCGCAACGAAGCTGAATTCGCAGACGAATCCCGAAGTATGGATGCGTCATCTGGACCCGACCCAGACATTCTTTTCGTGGGTCATGAACAATCACTGGGGCACCAATTATCGGGCCTGGCAGGAAGGTCCCGTTACCTTCCGCTATGCACTAAGGCCGCATCGAGGTGCGGATTTTGCCGAAGCAAGCCGGTTCGCCACCGGCCTGAGTCAGCCGCTGGTGGTGGTTGGTGCAACGGAAACGACCATTTCGCACGAACCGCTATTGCAGATTGAGCCTTCGGACATTCTGGTTCAGGAGTTCAAGCCAAGTGACGACGGCAAGGCATGGATCGTCCGTCTGTTCAACGCATCTGGGAAGACTGCGAACGTACACATGACATGGTCGCAAGGTGCGCGGGTGGGTAAGACGACACGGAGCAATCTTGCGGAACAATCGCTCGAAGCGCTATCGAATGAGTTTTCGATGGTAGCGAGCGAGCTAGTGACGGTGAGAACGGCGTCGCGTAGTGGTTGAGGTTTATGTTCGCGCGTGCGGGTCTTTCGCCTTAACAAAAAGCCCCCCCTCACCCCAACCCTCTCCCCCGGCAGAGCCAGGGGAGAGGGAGCTAGGTTGCGCAAGTGCGAAACATTGAGGTTCCCTCAGTAAGCCCCCTCTCTCCTGGCTTCGCCGGGGGAGAGGGTTGGGGTGAGGGGGCGCTCTATTAACGCACAATCATGCAAAGCCGCGCTCAATCCAGCGGTCGCACCCAAATATTGCGAAAACTAATTGGCTGCGAATGATCGCCGTGCGCCTGCAGCTTGATCGCCGCATCGGTATACGGCTTGTACTTCGGCTTACCGATATAAAAGGTCTCGCCGCTAAGCTGAGTATGGTTCTGCACCAGCACGCCGTTATGGAATAGCGTCACGTAGCCCGGCGACTTCACCGTGCCGTCGGCGGCAAAGATCGGTGCCGTCCAGACGATATCGTAGGTCTGCCATTCCCCCGGCGGGCGCATGGCGTTGACCAGGGGAGGCGTCTGTTTATAGATGCTGGCGGCCTGCCCGTTGACATAGGTCTTGTTCTTGAATGAATCCATGATCTGGACTTCGTAGCCTTCGTCGCCCGGCCCGGTCGAAGCGAGGAACACACCGCTGTTGCCACGCGCCTGGCCTTCGCCGGTGATGTCCGTGGGTACCTGCCATTCCAGATGTAGCTGGTAGTTTTTGAAGTGCTGTTTGGTCTGGATGTTGCCCGTGGCTTTCTCAACCGTCACCACGCCGTCGTGCACTTTCCACAGTGCGGGCGAATGATCCTTGGACGTTTCCCATTGCGCGAGATCGCGGCCGTCGAACAATACGACGGCGTCAGACGGCGGCGCACTGTCCTGCTTGCCCGCCGTGATGACCTTGGGCTCGGGCTCCCACTGCTCCGTCGCCTTGGGATCGGTCTGCGCCCATGCGGACGATGCGAGAACGAAAAGGGTAAGGACCGCCGCGCTTTTCTGTTTCAAGGCCATTCCTCGATGAAAGTTCATACCGTGCATATCTTGAACGCCTCGGCAAAGGAATCGAATGGGTCCGATCGCGACGGCATGAACTCGTGCGCGATGTAACCCTGGAAATTCAGATCCGCGATCGCCTTGGCGACGGCGTGGTAGTTGAGCTCCTGGGTGCCGTCGATCTCATGGCGACCCGGCACGCCACCGGTGTGGAAATGGCCGATCCATTGGATGTTGTCGCGGATGGTGCGGATCACGTCACCCTCCATGATCTGCATGTGATAGATGTCGTAGAGCAGCTTGACGTTGGGCGAGTTGATGCCCTTCATTACCGAGACACCGAACGCCGTGCTGTCGCCCTGATAGCCGTGATGGTCGACCTTGCTGTTGAGCAGCTCCACGCACAGGGTGATGCCGTTCTCGGCGGCGAGCGGTGCGATCTTGGAGAGGCCGGCGACGCAGTTGTCGATCGCCTGGCGCTCGTCGATACCCGTCTTGCGGTTGCCGAACATGGTGATCATGTTGGTCAGGCCGGCGCGCTTGGCCAACGGAATCGTCGTTTCCAACTCCTTCAACAGCGCGGCGTGATTGGCCGGATCGTTGAAACCCATCGTGATGAAGTTATCGCGCTTGGCGGGATAACCCATCGTTACCGCCAGACCGTTGTCGGTCACCGTCGCCCATTCGTCCGCATACAGCAGATCGACGCCAACGAAGCCGAGGGACTTGAGGTGTTTGCACAGTTCGGGCAATGGCGCCTTGGAGGTCCAGCGGCTCAGTGATTGTTTAAGGCGACCAGGCCCGGCTTTCTCGGGAGCGGGTTTGCCGGCGACGGTATCGGCGGAAGCAAGCAACGGCATGGCGCCGACCGCCGCCGCGGCGGCTGCGATGCGGCCGAGTGCGGTACGGCGGCTGATGCCGGGAGAGGTGGTTGTCATGGTTAGGTGAGTCCCAGGATGTCGCGATTGAACGCGCGGTCGCTGCCGGTGGCTGCGAAATCGTCAAACGCGCGCTCGGTGACCTTGATGATGTGGTCGCGGATAAACGCCGCGCCTTCCTTCGCGCCTTGCTGGGCATCCTTGATGCAGCACTCCCATTCGAGCACGGCCCAGCCTGGGTAGCTGTATTGCGCCATCTTGCTGAAGATCGCACCGAAATCGATCTGCCCGTCGCCCAGCGAGCGGAAACGGCCGGGGCGGTCGATCCAGCTCTGGTAACCGCCATAGACGCCCGCGCGCCCATTCGGACGGAACTCGGCATCCTTTACATGGAACGCGCGAATGCGCTCGTGATAGAAGTCGATGAACTCGAGGTAGTCCATCTGCTGCAACACCATGTGGCTGGGGTCGTAGAGGATGTTGGCGCGCGGGTGCTGACCGACGGCGTCGAGAAAACGCTCGAAGGTCGCGCCGTCGTGCAAGTCTTCACCGGGGTGCAGTTCATAACAGACATCGACGCCGGCATCGTCGAAGGCATCGAGGATGGGCCGCCAACGTTTGCCGAGTTCCGCAAAAGCTTCCTCGATCAATCCGGCGGGACGTTGCGGCCACGGATAGAACAGATGCCAGGCCAGCGCGCCGGAGAAGGTGGCATGCGAGGTCAGGCCAAGATGCTGGCTCGCCTTCGCCGCGAGCTTGAGCTGTTGTACCGCCCAGGCTTGGCGCTCTGCCGTGTTGCCGCGCAATGCAGCAGGCGCGAAGCCGTCGAACAAACGGTCGTAGGCGGGATGCGAGGCCACCAGTTGGCCCTGCAGATGCGTGGACAGCTCGGTCACCGCCAGCCCGTGTTCGGCCAGCATGCCCGCGATGTCATCGCAATACGTCTTGCTTGCCGCCGCCTGTTCCAGGTCGAACAGGCGATGATCGTTGCTGGGGATCTGCACGCCGACAAAGCCGAGCGACGCCGCCCAGCGGGCGATATCAGGGAGCGTGTTGAACGGCGCCGCATCTCCCGCGTACTGGGCAAGAAAGATGCCCGGACCCTTGAGCGTTTTCATATCTTCAGTTCCGTTTCAACCGCCCAGGCCTTGCCGTTGCCAGCTTCAGACAGCGGTATATCGGCCTTGTAGCCACCGGGCACGGCGATGTATTGCAGCACCTGTGTGCAACCGGGTTCGGACATGAAGAAGCCCAGCATGGTCAGCTTCTTGGTCATCAGCACGAAGTCGGCAGCGGGTGCCAACGTGGTGTGGTTCGAATGGCTTATTGCTTCGTTATGAAGCTTGGTGACCAGCGCCTTGCGCTTCGCTTCGTCGAGCTGCATGAACGGCTTGCCGCCCGCCTGGTCGAACGCAGCCAGTGCGGTGAGGTAACGCTGCTGATCGGCCTTGGTATAGACGTCATGGAACATCTGATCGATAAACAACGGCACGCCCGCATCGATCGCACCCGGCGTATCGGTGCGCGGGATGATGATATCGGCCACCCCACCGATCACACTGCCTTGGGGCGGGCTGAAGAATCGAGGCGCTGCCCCCGGCTTTTGCGAAGCGGCATGCGCATCGAACACAGCCAGCAACGACGGCGCGGCAAAGGCGCCGACGGCAAGCATGGACATGCTTTTCAACCATTCACGACGGTTCATGGCGCGTCTCCTTTAGATATTGCCGCGCTTGAGTTCTTCCACGGCATGGCTGGCCGCGCGTGCGGTCAGCGCCATGTAAGTCAGGGAGGGGTTCTGGCAGGCGGATGAGGCCATGGCCGAGCCGTCGGTAATGAAGACGTTCTTGCAGGCGTGCATCTGGTTCCACGCATTGAGCACCGAGGTCTTCGGGTCGCGGCCCATGCGTGCGGTACCCATTTCATGGATGCCGGCGCCGACATTGGCCTGCATCGAGAAGGTGCTCACATCGCGATAGCCGGCGGCGGTAAACATCTCCACGGCGTCGCTGAGCATTTCCTTGGTCATCAGGGTCTCGTTCTCCCTGTGTATCGCATCGAAGTTGAGCACGGGCAAGCCGTACTTGTCCTTCTTGCTGTGGTCGAGGGTCACCATGTTCTTGTGATTGGGCAGCATTTCACCAAAGCCCATCATCGACACCCACCAGGGGCCCGGTTTCTCCGCGGCGTGTTTGAGCTCGTCGCCGATGGCCGGTGTGTTGACCAGGCGCGTCCAGTCACTGCGGCTCGCACCGCCCTGATAGCCGAAACCGCGCAGGTAGTTGCGCTTGTCGCCGCCGACGTTGCGGTAGCGTGGAATATAGAAGCCATTGGGCCGGCGCCCGGAGTAGTAGCGGTCTTCATGGCCCTCGACCAGCGCGCGCGCACCGTTGCCGAAAATGTGGTCCATGATGTTGTGGCCCACTTCGCCGCTGTCGTTGCCGAAGCCGTTGGGGAAGCGGCTCGACACCGAGTTGAGCAGGATATGCGTGGTGCCGAAGGTGGACGCGTTGAGGAAGATCACGCGGGCGAAGTATTCCGTCTGATGACCGGTCTCCGCATCCAGCACGCGCACGCCGGTCGCCTTGCCCTTGGCGTTGTCGTAGATCACTTCGTAGACAATCGCGTTGGTCACGATCGTCATATTGCCGGTTCTCTCCGCGGAAGGAAGCGTTGACGAGTTGCTGCTGAAATAGCCGCCGAAAGGACAGCCGCGCATGCACAGGTTGCGATATTCGCATTGCCCACGTTGCGGACTCTTGTCGTGCTTGAGCGGCTCGGAGAGATTGGCGGTGCGGCCGATGATGAGCTTGCGCTTGAACTTGTCGTCCAGCTTGCCCTTGAAATCCTTCTCGACGCAGTTGAGTTCCATGGGTTTCAGGAACTGACCGTCCGGCAACTGCGCAAGATGTTCGGTCGACCCGCTGACGCCGATGAAGTGCTCGACGTAGTCGTACCAGGGAGCAAGGTCGCTATAGCGGATGGGCCAGTCCACGCCGACCCCTTCCTTGCCGTTCGCTTCGAAGTCCATCTCACTGAAGCGATAGCTTTGCCGGCCCCACATCAGCGAGCGTCCACCGACGTGGTAACCGCGGAACCAGTCGAACGGCTGGGTTTCTTCATACGGGTTGTCGATGTCGTCGACGAACCAGTGCTTGGTGGACTGCGTAATGCCGTAGAACGACGGGCGCGTGTGCTTGGGATGACGCGCGATGTCTTCCTGCGTCGGCTCGTCGGCGTACGGCAGCTCCCACGGCGCCTTCATCGCGGTGGGGTAGTCGCCATGCTTGACCATGGGGCCACGGTCGAGCACCAGGGTCTTGAGTCCTTTCTCGGTCAGTTCCTTGGCGGCCCAGCCGCCACTGACGCCAGTGCCGACAACGATGGCGTCGTATGTGTTCTTTTCCATGCGATTCCCTTAAGACAGTTCAGCGCAGCGGGCGCAGGTAGGCGTAATCGACGCGCGCGGCGTCGAGCTGGCTCATGCGGCTAAAGGGGCCTTCCTGCTCGACGAAGCAGTGCTTCAGTCCAGAGGTATCCGCCGCCGCCATGATCGGTTTGTAGTCGAGCGTGCCGCGGCCGAGTTCTGCGCCCGGATAATCCTTGGCGCCGCCGGGCAGGAAATCCTTGGCGTGCATCAGCGGGATGCGGCCAGGATTTGCCTTGAAGTAATCGGCAGGGTTCTTGCCGCCCGCATGCACCCAACCGCAGTCGAGCTCGAACTGCACGAGCTTGTGATCGGTTTCCTTGAGCAGCACGTCGTAGAACGTCTGCCCACCGCCCACGTCGGTAAATTCGAGATGATGGTTGTGATAGGCGTACTGCAGGCCCGCCTGCTTGGCCTTTTCGCCGAGGCGGTTGGCGTACTCCGCGGTGCGCTTGGCCTCGTCGAGCGAGTAGGTCGGCTCCGGCGCGCTCTTGCCCTGCGTGGCCAGTTCCTTCTGCATGATCGACGGCAGCATGCTGCTGACGATGTACTGCGTGCCGAGCACGTGCGCGGCTTCGACGCCGGCGTCGAAACCCAGGCTGTCGAAATGCATGCTGGGGCAGCGCAGGCCGGCTTCATTCAACTGATCGCGCAGCGTCTTGGCCGTGCTGGTGATGATGGCTTCGATCTCGGTGTAGCCGATCGACTTTAGCGTCTTGAGCGTGCCGTTGGGGTCGTCCTGGTACGCCTTCAGCACCATGTAGAGCTGGATGCCGAGCGTCTTGCCCTTGGCGTTGGCGGCGAGGATCTTTCCCGGCGTGCCAAGGGTAAGCCAAGCCGCCGTGCCACAAAGCGCGGAACGAGCCAGGAACTGCCTGCGAGTCATCATGAACATTTCTCTCTGAAGACCAGGTGGGTGCGAGGTGTCTAATCAGCCGGCACTAGTGACAGGGCTACCTGTCGTCGCCTTGCGATCCTTGAACAGCAGTACAAACAAGATGAGCACGAAGACCGCGCAGGCACCGCCGATCAGCCAGATCGCATGCCAGTCGTGCGTCGCCACACCCTGCGCGTTGGTGCGCGCATAGGTATCGACCACCACGCCGGACAGCCACGAGCCGACGAACATACCCAGACCGTAGGTCAGAAAAGTGATCAACCCTTGCGTTGCCGCCCGCAAGGCAGATGGCGCCTCGCGATCGATATAGATCTGGCCGACCACAAAGAAGAAATCGAAGCAGATGCCGTGCAGGATGATGCCCAGCCACAGCATCCACATCAGACTGCCGGGAGCACCGTAGGCAAACATCGTATAGCGCACCACCCAGGCCAGCATGCCGACGGCGAGCATGTACTTCACGCCCAGGCGGCGGAAGAACCAGGGGATGAGCAGCATGCAGAACAGTTCCGACATCTGCCCGCCGGTCATCTTGCCGGCGGCGTTGACCACACCGATTTCGTTGAGGAACAGATTGGTGAAGGCGTAATAGAACTGGAGCGGAATGCAGATCAGGAACGAGGCGAGCGCAAACACGGCCATCGAGCGGTCGCGCAGCAGATGCAGGGATTCCAGCGGCAGTGCATGACGCAGTTCGAAGCGCGTATTGCGTGCGAGCGGCGGCGTAGCGGGCAGGGTGAGGCAATAGACCGCCATCAGCACCGACAGCCCGGCGGCCAGGAGCAAGGGCGATGCGGTCGCTTCCACGCCCCAGGCACCGACGATCAGCCCCATGATGATCCAGCCGATGGTGCCGAACACGCGGATCGCGCCGAACTCTTCCTGTGGATCCTTGATATGCCGCATGGCGAGCGAGGTGGTCAGCGCCAGCGTTGGCATGTAGCACAGGCTATAGGCCAGCAGGGCACCGTAAACGGTTGCGAACGAACTCTGTTGCGCAGCGACCACCAGCAGCACGGCGCCAATGATGTGCAATATCGCGAGCACGCGGCGCGTATCGAACAGCCTGTCGGCCAGCAGCCCGACAAACAGCGGCGAGATCATTGCGCCGATCGCGGTGGTACCCGCGACCGCGCCGATTTCCTTGCCATTGAAATGCAGCGTCTGGCCCAGCCAGGTGCCGACCGTGACGTACCACGCGCCCCAGATCGCGAACTCGAACAGCATCATCAATCTAAGGCGCCATTTCATCCGCGTTTCCTCTTGGTGCGTGGTGTTTCGAGAGGGTCTTCGACGTGCTGCCATATGCCGCCCGCGGCATGGCTCTTGAGCATCGCCTCGACCAGCAGGCTATTGCGATAGCCGTCGGCGAACGTGGGTAGCGCGACCGGCTTGGTTTCAGGGGTGCCCCCGCGCCGAATCCATGCATAGGCATCGGCCAACAGATTGCGGAACGCATCCGCCCAGGCTTCCGGATGACCCGCGGGCAGATGCGCATAGCCGCGCGCGGCGGGATCGAGCAACGCGGGATCCCGTGTCAGTACCGTATTGGCCTGCGCGTGGTGGCCGATCCACAGCTCGTTGGGCTGCTCCTGCCGCCATGCCAGCGAGGCGAGACGCCCATTCACTTCCAAACGCAGATCGTTCTTGTGACCGGGCAGCACCTGACCCACGGTGACGCAACCGCGCGCGCCGTTGTCGAAACGCAGCAGCACGCTGGCGACATCTTCGCTGGTGATCTTGATCTTGCGCCGTGGCGCCGACTTGGCCGCGCCGGCAAAAGCCTTGGGCGAAGCGGCTGGGACATCGCGAACCGGCACCGCCGTATGCAGATCGGCCAGCACCGCCGTAATGCGCGCGCCGGTCACATGCTCGGCCAGGTCGCACCAGTGCGAGCCGATATCGCCCAGCGCGGAACTGGCACCGCCCAGCTTGGGGTCGAGACGCCACGAATACGCGCGCTCGTCGGTCAACCAATCCTGCAAGTAACAGCCATGCACGAACACCGCCGGGCCGACCTTGCCCTTGGCGATCATCGCGCGCGCCTGCTGCACCAGCGGGTAGCCGCGATAGTTAAAGGTGACCACGTGCGCGACACCCGATTGGCGCGCGGCTTCGTACAGTTCGCGCGCTTCGGGCGTACTGCTGGCAAGCGGCTTGTCGGAGATCACATGCTTGCCGGCACGTAGCGCGGCCAGGGAGACCTCGCGGTGCAAGTGGTTGGGCGTGGTGTTGTGAACCACCTGCACGGCGGGGTCGGCCAGCAGTTCCTGGTAACTCGCGTAGCCACGCCCGGCGTTGAGTTCGCGCGCGCGTTTTTTTGCGGATTCGAGGCTGGAGCCAGCGATACCGACGATCTCGACGTCGCCCAGGCGACGCACGGCATCGAGGTGATGTGCGGCAATAAAGCCGGGGCCGACAAGCCCCATGCCGAGCTTCTTCATCGGGCCCCCACCCTGGCGCTGGTCGTTATGGACTGGCCTGCCATTTCCCCTCCGAGCTACCGCTGTCGCAAAAATGTATTCGATTACATCCGCATAAACACTGGTGTTTGCTGCTTCACAGGTTTGGATTTTGCTTCAGCGCCACAGGCGACTTCGTCGTAGAGCGCTTGAAATGTGGCAGTGTATGTAACAGATGCGCAAAGGCAGGCGCAACGATTTCATGTAATCCATTACATTGCATTGCACAAATATCGATCGAGGTGACCACCCAGGCATCTCGTTCTAGGGCGCTACCGGCTGGTATCGTCCCAGGCACAATGGCGACAAAGGGGATAGGAACGCGTGAGTACGGACGGATCCAAGCGTAAACGGCAGAGTGCGAAGGGCGCGGACAAGAATGCTGCGCCGCAGCCTGCGCGTGTCCGGACGGTCAAGGAAATTGCCGCCATCGCCAAAGTTTCAGTTGCAACCGTCTCACGCGCCTTGCAGCGGCCGGAGATCGTCAGCGAGGAGACCCGCCAGCGCATCCACGAGGTCGTCAAGCGCCTGGGCTACACCCCCAACGCGTTGGCGCGCAACCTGCGCACGGCGCGCACGCGCCTGATCATCGCCTTGCTCCCCGACATCGCCAACCCGTTCTTCTCGGAGGTCATCCGCGGCATCGAGCAGGTAGCGCACGAGAACGGCTATTCGGTGCTATTGGGCGAAACGCAAAGCAGCCTGGTACGCGAGCAAGCCTACGCCGATATGGTCGCCGCCCGCCAGGCCGACGGCATCATCACCATGTCCCACCGCGTCCCGGCCATCCCCATTGATGGGCGCCTGCCTGTGGTCAATGCGTGTGAGTACGTCAAGGACAAGAAGATTTCCAGCGTCTATATAGATAACGTTGCTGCGGCGGGCGCTGCGGTCGACTATCTCGTGACGCTGGGGCATCGCGATATCGCCTTTATTGCCGGGCCGTCGTCGAGTCCGATTTGTGTGGACCGGGAGCAGGGTTATCAGCTTGCGTTGCAGCGAGCGAAGATTGCCGCAAACCCCGCGCTGACTGCCGTCGGTGACTTCTCGATCGAGGCGGGCGAGCGCGCCATTGACCTGTTTCTATCGCAGGGGCAGTCGTTTAGCGCAGTGTTCTGCTCCAACGACGAAATGGCGATCGGTGCGATGCGTGCTTTGATCTCGCATGGATTGCGCGTGCCGGAGGATGTCTCCGTGGTTGGCTTCGATGACATTCGTTTCGCGCGGTACACCTCGCCGCCATTGACTACCGTAGCCCAACCGAAGAACGCGTTGGGGCGGGAGGCGATGACCATGTTGATCGAGCTGCTGAATGATCCGGAGGTGCCGCCGCGGAAGCGGGTGCTGTCGGCGGATTTGGTGGTGCGGGGATCCACGGCGCCGCGAGCGGATGGGCGCTGATGACGAAGCAGCGTAACCATGGAGCGGATTCATTGAGGTGACGGTCTTTGAATCGTCGTTAATGAGTTCGATCTGTGCGTTGGACGTCGGTTGAGCGAAGTCAAGATTGATACAAATGTGCTGCGTGCCTGGTGGCGCGAGTTGAAGGCGCGGACGCCCTGGCGCTTCCAATATGAATCATGGGTTGCGACTGATAGTGAGGAAAGCATCATGAAAAGACGGGAATTTGTTGGAGCGCTCCCGCTCGTCGTTGGCGGCACATTAGCTATTACCTCCACCAAAGCCAATGCTCAAACACAATCGACATCGACGTACATAAGCGTCAAGCAGTTTGGAGCTGTTGGAAATGGAGCCGCTGACGATACCGCGGCCATCACGGCGGCTTTCACATATGCGTCGGGGCAGGCTTACCCGATATGTGTATTTTTCCCTGATGGGGAATATTTGGTCAGCGCAGGATTCACGATACCGGTTGGTGTAACGGTTCGAGGATCGGGGCGAGGCTCTGCAACGATTGTTGTTGGTGTCAGCGGTATCACAGTCTTCTCTTGCATCCAAAGTTCATTTGCTTATGCCAACATCACAGTGTGTGACCTTGGCATTCAAACATCTAAATCCAATGTGATTGGGATGCACTTTACGCTTTGCGAGATGACTTGCGTGGAGCGAGTTCTGTTTGCTGGCTGTACGCAGAGCATGGCTATAGATCGGGGACAACACCATCAGATTCTAGATGTAGTAAGTCGCGGATACAGCAGCAATCCTGCGGGCACGTTCCGCTTCTGGTCTTCCGTGGATACGGATTACATCTATCACTTAACTGTCAATAGCTTGCTTTTTTCCAATAGCGGCACCGGTGTTTCGACTGTCATGGACCCTGCTGCGATCTACCTGCGACGGGGCATCACTAGCTATTTCAGCCAAGTCATTGCTGGCGATCTAACGGATGGTGGGGCAGCGAGCGCGAGTTTTATTGTGATTGAGAACGACTGTCAAGGCTGCAAATTTTCTCAATGCATTGGGGTATACCCTGCCCAGGGAATCGTGATCAAGCAAGGAAGCGGAGTGGCTGCTTTCCCCGAGGTTATCGAATTCAATGGCGTTGATATCGACCAGCCCACTGTGCTTGCGATTCAAATTGTTGAGGCAAAGTACGTAACTTACAACGGTGGCACAATTACGCCCCGAGGCGGCTTCACCAATCTGAACCCTATTGTAGTGTACCCCGGAGGTCAGTTCGTCACGTTCAACGCAACAACGGTGTCTGGATTCTCCGGTGGCGCTGGATTTTTTCTAAACGGCGGATCCTACATTGAGCTCAACAACTGCATAGTCGATGGTTGTAGCACCGCTTTTGTTTTTGCCGGAGGCGACCACATACGGATAAGCGGAGGCAGCGTGACCAATTGCACCAACAAGTATTCCGGTGCGTACAACACGGTTGGCAGCTACTACCGTGGCGTATATGGTTTCAATCCATTCGCAGTTGGAACCCCGGCCTTGCCGCCCTCTGGTGCCGCGCTAACCAATAACTTGGGTGTGCGGTGTAGCGTATACATGACTGGAGGCAACATCACGGCCTTACAGATCAATGGGCAGGCGATCCCCTCTAGCGCTGCAAATGGCGCGATCGATCTCGAGCCAGGCGACTCGATCAGCGTAACTTACTCCACCAGTCCTTCGTGGACGTGGATCGGGCACTAAAAGTTCGCGCTGACCAATTCATGGGGGCTGGTCCATTTGAACGGTGATTCAAGCGCATCGTTGATAAATCCGACTCCTCGTTGCTTGGAGCCGGGCATGCAGCCCAAGCGAATGTTGGATGTCTCTGCTACCACGCTTGGGCTTTAGGAGGCACTGCAAATGCGCACTCGCCGCACCACGCGAGATGCTTTGTCTCCAACTCTAATATCAAATCGCCAAGCGCAACTTCAAGAAGTCAGCGCCGGAAACGAAGTGATGCGTAGCTTCGCGCCCGCGTAAGGCACAAGACGCAATGTGGTGTACGGCTCGTCCTCCACCTCGGGCTTCACGGGCACAGGATCAGCAGCGCCCTCTTGTGCCTTCCATGCCACAAGCCGCCCCTGCACGGTAAGCGTCACCGCCGGTGTTGCACCAGCAAAAGGAAGCGCACCGATCGTATGCTCCTCCACGGTGCCATCAGCGCTCACGGCATAATTCCACTGCGAAGTCGGATACACCTGCCAGTCATTGGTAAGACCGCGTTTGCGCCACTTCACCCAGGCCTCGCCAATCGGCAACGAGAACACCAACGGGCCCCGGCTGAAACTTATCGAGTCGTTATAGCCTGTTTCGGTAACGACTTCGGCGGGAAACGACAGGTGGATCGTGTCGCCCGCGGTCCATTGGCGTTCCACCGTAAGGAAGCCTTCTCCGGCGTTCACCTTCATCGGCTCACCGTTGATTCGCACCGACGGGGAGCGGCACCAGGCCGGCAGGCGCAGGCGCAGGGGGAACGTCACCGGGGATGCTGGCCGCATCGTCATGGCGATGTCGTTGCGGAAGGGATAGTCGGTGTCTTGTTCAATCTCGATGGGCACTCCGCGCGCCACGGTTTTGACGCGGCAGGGCGCGTAAACCGTTGCGGCGAGGCCTCCGTCCGCGCAGGCCATCCACAGACTTGCCGTCAGCTTTGGCCAGCCTTGGTGGAAGTTGGCCGTGCAGCAGCCAAAGTGCGGATCGAGGCCGAACAGGTTCGCTTCGGGACCGTTGGTCGTCCACGGTCGGCGGTGCAGGCTGCATTCCACCTGGTTGGGCTGCTGATCGTACTGGTGTGCCCACATGTCGTCGGTAAAGGCGCCCGGTAATGCGTTATAGGCGATACGTTCGATCCGGTCGCCCAGGGCGGCGTCGCCGGTGATCGCCAGCGCTACCTCCAACGAATACAGCGCCTCCACCACCGTGCACAGTTCGGTACCTTGGGAAGGATTGCGTCCGGCAAGATGCTCGTCGGCGGAATACATGCCATTGGCCAGGCCGTGGTAGCGGTCGAGCATGGCGAGCTGGTGATGGATCGCGGCGCGGTCATTCGCGTCGCGCGAGATCAACGACCACACCGGCGATGCCTTGAGTGCCTGCGCGACGTTGACGCCGTGCACCTGCAGCCCGTCGTCCTCCATGAAGACATCCTTGCCGCTCTTGGCCTCGAGCAGCTTCGCGTCGGTCTTTTCCCGGAAGGGAAAATCGGCGTACATACCTTGCCAGTCGTAGCCCTGCTTCTTCAGTAAAGCGGCCAGCTCAAGAAGCTTTGGGTCCTGCGTACGCGCATACAGCCAGAGCACGGAGGCCACTTCGTCTTGCCAACGCATCCGGCCCCAATCGCGCAATGGGCGTTCCGGCAATGCGTCCAGCTGGTAGTGGAAGTAGCGTGTCATGAAGGGCAGCACGCGCGCATCGCCGGTCAGCTCCTGATACTGGGTCAGTGCCTTGAGCATGACCATGCGTGGCCACCAATCGTCATTGCTCTTCGGTCCGAACATGCCGTTGGACCAAGGATTTTCGAGCGTCCACTCGATGAATCGCTGCGCCTTCGCTTTCAACGAGGGCGAATCGAGCTGCCATGCCAGGGGCAACAAGCCATCGATGAAGTACGGCCCGCGTTCCCAGGACTCGCCCTTGCCGCCGAGCCATCCGCTGTTGGGGCCCAGATCCGGCCAGGTCTCGTCTACCCGGCCGCCGAGACCTGCGGCCTGGACTTCCAACTGGCGACGCAACCAACCCGAGGGGCGAATCGAGCCGGCGGGAAGCAACTGAAACGGTTGCGGCGCGAGGGGCGCTGGTGGAAATACGGCGGCGGCTGGAGCCGTCGCTGCACCGAGTGCCTCTAATGGCAGCCATGACGTGAGCGCTCCGAGTACGGACGCTCTAAGAAAGTTGCGGCGGCCAGGAGCGGTCGAATCATGCATTCGGAAAACCTCACTTACCAGGCTAGTCGTCGAAGCGTGTCACTGATAGCCAACTATAGCCCCTCGGCCCCATGTGGACGTTTCTCTTTTCGGCGCTTTGATGTAAAAAAGCCCAACGGGTCAGAGGGGTTAGATCGCGCCATGCGAAACGACACTCAAGCGAACCATCTCAAAGTTTATTTCCAGCAGGAGTTCATTAATTTCCTGCGCACCACCGGAAACCTGGCTACCTATTCGACAGCCTGCGCATTGCTGGCGCAGACCACCACCACGTTCTTTGGTAGCCGGCGGCTTGCGGATGCGATAGCGATTTGCATTGCCCTGATGACGGCAATCGGCGCCTGGTTCGCTGTCGATCTCTTTCATAGGGCGTGGACAAAGCGTTATGACATACAGAGTTCCGGTCACGTTTTTCGCTTGGCTATCATGATGCTGGTGACCACATTGATTGCCGCTCCATGGGTGGTCGTCCGCGAGCAAATCAAGTAACAGGCCAGCGCGGCTGATGATCTTTTCAGCCAGTACATTCAAAGCGAGCCATATGAACTGATCTGTATCGCACTTACGTGCATTCCTTGATGGGATTATTCCCAACGGAGAGATCATCATGCGTCGTCTAACAATCGCAATCGTAACTGGTGCCGTTCTTGGCGCAGCGTCCACAGCGTCGATCGCCCAGGCCGGCCTTTCTCAACTTACCAATAGCGTAAGGAGCATCGAGAAGAACTTCGATGTGGCCGACAAAAACCACGATGGCAAGCTGACCCGGGAAGAAGCGCAATCTGGAGCGACGCCGGCGATAGCCAAGCACTTTGACGAAATCGATACGGACCACAAAGGTTACGTCACCAAGGCAGACACACGTGCCTTTATTCAAAGCAACTTATTGCGTGGTCATGTAGCTCCGCCCAGTTCTTCGGCTGGGCATTAAAAGGCTGCACTGTCTGTGCCCACGGCGTAGCGGAGAGATCGGGGGCATCCGTGGAGGGCGTCTTCGGGTGCTCAGAAAATGGATGTCACCTCATCGATGATGGACGTCCCCGATGTGGCCCTCGGCTCTACAGGCCCCTTGCATCCAGATGCGTACCGCAATGCGTGCAACAGCGGATCTTGAAGCGGCGTCCGCCTTTGCCATAGATCAGCTGTTGCCCACAACTGGAGCATGCCCGGGCACGTAGCCAGCTGCGTTCCGATAAGCCCTGATCGCCGCATGCCGGGCAATGGCTGCCGTTGGTACGGCTGATGTACTCATTGCATTCAGGGCATTGAAGCGACGGCGCGGTAAAAGCGGCGGCAAGGGCGATGAGCCAACCTATCAGCGCGACGATCATGAGTGCTGGCATGTATTTTTTATCCAGCAGAAAAACTGCCGGTATCGTCAGCATAAAAACCATGAAGCCGCCGCCAGCAATTTCTTGGTGTCGCCTGTAGCGGCGAGTAGTCAGTGCGAAAGATTCCCTGCGTGAAGACAAGGATAGAGCCTCTAAAGTCGCCCGTTGAAACGAGCATCATTTCATAAATGCCGGGATGGCGTGAGCAAGTGGCCGCGCCAATGGCGGGCCGGTTTAATGCGAGTTGCGTCACATAACAGTGTTTCTATCTGGAAACACTTAGTCGACGCCAGAGATTCTTAGCTTTTGGAGCGGCGAGGTAACTACCTCGAGATAGTCGGCGAAGTCTCATGTGGCCCCCCTGGCCCAAGGAGACCTGACCATGCAATCCCTTCGACTGCTTACCGCCGGCGTTGCGATCGCGCTCGGCTTGACCGGTAGTGCCTATGCGCAATCTTCTGCGGCTTTACCACGTGTGGATTCCCCTTACGTCTATGTGATGTCCAACGATATTCACGCCAACAGTGTCGCGGTGCTCAAGCGCAGCGTCTTTGGCGGGCTCGATAAAGTTGCGGTAGTGGCTACCGGTGGTGCCGGCGTTGGTGTGGGTACCACTACGCCGCCGCCTGATCCGCTTGGTTCGCAGAATGCATTGCTCAAAAGCGACGACGGTCGATGGTTGTTTGCCACCAACGCGGGCAGCAATCAGGTTTCGGTGTTCGCTATCCGCGGCAGCCAGTTGATCCTGACCGATGTAAGGGCCTCGGGTGGCACGTATCCCGTCAGCGTGGCGCAGCGAGGAAACCGGGTTTATGTGTTGAACTCGGCCGGCGCGTCGAACGTTTCGGTGTTCGAACTCAACGCCAATGGACACCTGACGGCGGAGCCCAACGAAACCCGCGTCATCGGTACGGACCAGGTACTGGTGGGCAATCAGCCCAATGTCGGGATGACACCGGCAGAACTTCAGTTGACGCCCGATGGCCAATGGCTGGCGGTGTCCGTCAAGGACGCTTCCGCCAAGGGCTGGTTTGAGCTGTTTTCCGTAGATCGTCGTGGCGATCTGGCTCAAGACCCGGCCATCACGCCATCGAACGATCCACAACCGTTTGGCTTTGCGTTCGATGCGCGTGGCCATCTGATTACCAGCGAAGCGGCAGGGTCGGCGGCAAGTTCTTACTCCGTGACGCGCGACGGCCAATTGCGTGCGATCTCCAGCGACATCGCCAACGGACAAGCCGCAGCCTGCTGGCTGGCGGTGTCGGGACGCTACGCGTTCACTGCCAATGCGGGAAAAGGGGACATCAGTGCATATCGCATCGGCGAGAACGGCGCGCTTACTCTGATCGGCAATGGCATTGCAGCCACGTTGGAGAGCGGGGCCGCGCCTACCGATCTGAAAGTGTCGGCAGACGGGCTGTTTCTCTACGTCGGCAACTCCCTGGGTGGTGACGTGGACAGCTATCTGATCTTGCCCGAAGGCCAGCTATTCAAGGTCGGCCAAACGGCGGTCTTCCCCGGAGCAAGCGGCATGCAAGGTCTGGCGCTTTGAGTCCGGCGAGACAGTAGCGGAGGCAAGCCCCGCGCCATGCGAGTGGATGGCGTGGGGCTTTCATGTATGCCCGGATCTCACATCAAAGAGTGATTTCCGTCTGCTTTGTCGCTCTGTCAGGTGGTCCATAGCGCTTTACCACCTTGGCATTCTTCATGAATGGGGCGGTTGTGAGGACAGGCTTGATCGCATCGAACAGCTTGTCCGCACTTGGCCCGTACATATAGATATAACCGTCGTGACCATCCGAGGCGACTTCGTCACCATCGAACTCCCCAGCGCCGGCTTGTTTGATGGCAGCTTCGAGCTTGTCTTCCAATGCGAAGATCGGTTTGAGGTCGGTCGATCCATAATTGAAATGGACGATAACGGCTTGCTCTGCAGGGTCAGGTGTCCCGCTGGCCATGCTTGGCTGTGATGCGATGAGCAAGGAGATCAAGAGCATCTTTGATATCTTCATTTCTATTCCTGAGAATCGATGGTATCGATGTCGAAAAAAAGGATCTTATGTGCCACCAGCACGCATTCATTGCACATATGAAGGTGTCCGCCTCTGCCTTCTACCATCCCCTGAACTTCATTACGCGCCTTCGCGCAGAAATCGCAGAATGGCGGTTGAAGATCCCTGATGTTCCTTGAGTCTGGGTCTGGGCCCTCGTGCTTTTCGAGTATCCCGAATTTGAGGCGTAGTAATTCCGTCCGAAGACGTTCGTCATCTTTGCCAGCCATACTCACCCTCTAGTCAGATCGCTTCGGCGCCCGCTTCGGATCGAAACACACATGACAGGAAATCCGGGATGCCCAGGAAATGAGCGCTGCTCCATGGGCAGCGTACGCCCGGAAAGCCAAGACCGTAGTTTACTTATTTGATGAAAATAAGTTAGAAAAAGTGTATTACGGTACAAATTTTAGTCGGCTGTCTTAACCTCAGGGGCTCTTATGACGATATCGCCAGTTGCCAGCAATGAAATTACCGATGCCGTGACGGCAACCAACACCAAGCCTTCAGGCAACACGCCTGCCGACGCACTCGGGACCATTTATCAGGCTGTGGCACATGCCCTGGCCAACGCCGTACAAAGCGCCGTCAATGCCCAGCAGCAGAGTTACATTCTGGCGCAATCGGCAACAATGCAAGCAACAATGCTTCTGCTGCCGATGGGCAACCCGAATGGTTCGATGCCGTTAGATGGAGACAAGGCATCCGCCGTAGCGAATGCGCTCGCGGCAACAGCTGCGCCTGATGCTACGATGGGTACCATCGCGCAAGCGGTCGAATCGGCAAGCAAGCTCGGATTGGAGAGCGCTGGCTCATGGTCTGAAGCGGTACGGATCATAATGAGCACAGTAGCCATCGCCTTACGCGAATTGCAGATGGCCTCTCAGGATTACAACATGGCGATGGTGAAGCAGGCAGCCATAGCGGCTGCGTTGACAGCCATGATCAAGGCACCCGATCAACTTGAGCAATATCAGAAAATTCTGGGGTTGATCCAGGGGCTCTAGCGCAACGTAAGGGCAGCTCTTAGCTGACTCAAGTGACACTTGGCTGCACCTGAGCGGTGGGGCTGAGCGTGGAAAGTGTTTTGGGATAGCAAGAAACCCGCTCGAATGAGCGGGTCTCGATAGCGTCTGGCCGAGTACTGCAAGCACCTCGTCGGATGCATTGCTAATGAAAACTGCGTTCCGAGAAACCCCCGACGTGGGCTTGAATGTCCCGTCCTATCAGCAAAGATTTACATTTCGTGCAACAGATTAGTTAGTTACAGATGGATAGACTTTTCACGGAGTAGGACGGCGCAATTCGGCCAATGTGTCGCGGAAAGCAAACTGCAAGCGAAGCAGCCCCATGCTTGCTGGACCGATCAAGGTTCGCTCGCGCCTCTGATGTCTGCGACAAGGAAGGCTTATGTCACGCTGGCTATGGTTGTGCATGCTGCTGTTCGCCTCGCGCGTCTGCGCTCAAGGACAATTGCAATTCGATGCGCCATGGGGGCCTCATGCGATCGGCTTCAAGGTGGTTCATCTGGTCGATAGCAGCCGCAGCTGGGGCGATGGCCACGATCCGCTAACCGGACTCTCCGTCGCTGCCATGCACGAGCGTCCCTTGCAGGTGCTGGTTTGGTATCCCGCTAGTGCCGCCGGTAAGCCGATGGTGTACAGCGACTATCTGGCGCTGCTCGCTAGCGAAGATGGTCCCGTAAACGAATCAGCAATCATCCCGCGCGTCATCGAGGGTCAGCTCCATGGATGGGCGGGCAGTAACCCGCTTGGCGACTATCAGGCCATTGCCGCTCAATCCGTACACGCGACCTCGGCGGCGACGCCGGTCAGCGGGAGTTTTCCGCTGGTCATCTATGTTCCCAGCGACAGCAATGCCGCCTTCGAAGATGATGTGCTGTGCGAGTGCGTTGCCAGTCATGGTCTCGGCAAAGCTCACTGATTGAGGCACACGCCACGGCAGTCAACTATCCGAAGGCTTTACAACGAGAGCTTGGGCAGCCAGGAAATGGGTAGAAGAGTATCTGGAATCAGGGTGATCCGATCCGATGACGGCTTTAATGTTGTCATTCGACCGTCACAGCGATGGGTTTCCATCGCTGTGACGGTCGCTTGGCTGACATTGATCACAGCACAAATTCCAACGCCAGGCCATGAAGTGAAATCGTCGTCAGCCATGGGTTTATTTTTCATGCTGAATTTCTTGGGTGGAGGCGTATATATAGTCTGGCAGCTAGTTGCCAAGGAAATGCTCTTTCTGCGCCCTGAAGTTGTTGTTGTGCAGAAGATGCTGGGGCCGCTCAAGCTCGGCGATGTCAAAAAAGTACAACGTGAATCTATTACAGATGTCGTCGTCAAAGAACATCGCTTTAGGGCGAAGTCCAGAGACTATGTAAAAAGAAGGGTTGTCTTGGAAACGGATACGGGCGATGTTGAATTGTCCATGAGGGTTTCGAGTGAGGATGGAGAGGCGCTGCGAAAGATCATCTTGGAGATATCGTGAGTCTCAGTGATCGTATGGCTAGCGAATCCCGTTTGAGCGGCATGGTATTGGAAAAAGCGGCGATGCAGTCAGTGAGGCCAAAGCATCGGCTATGAGCGCGCGCGGGACATCCCGGCTGGCAGCCTTTTTGAACACTGTTTGGATTAGAGATGAGCTCAACATCGCATCGCGTAATCGCGACTCGGCAACTGACTTACAAGGTCAAGGGTGATTCGACACTAAAAGATGTCACAGTTTGTATCAGTGAGCCATATTTGGTATCCGAAAGTTCGGTCATCGCGAGCTGCATCTTGAGTTTCCATGGTCTCCCGGAAAGGGAGCACGAAATAACAGGCGGCGACAGTTTGCAGGCCTTGGAGCTCGCGATTGGCGCGGTGGAGAGCCACCTTCGCAGATTCAGCAAGAAGTATGATTTCTACCTGGACGGTGACCCCTATTTCGATGATTGACGAGAAGGCTCCCGTCGTCACCAGCCCTGTTGAGGAGCTCATCTGTTTGGCGATAGCCGGCTGCAATTAGTTCTTCACGGGGGAGGCTGGGCTCATTGGAACATCGGGTCTGGCCGGTTTTGATGAAACCGCTCCCATCTGTTCAGGCGGCTACGCGGTTCGCAACCTGTTGCCTCCCAATTCGTAGACAGACGAACATCGCTTTGAACGCCCCGAGCGAAAACCCGCATTCACCCTTAGCCACTCCGCGCGGCCAGGGAAACCACCAGGCATGAGCTATCGCAACATCCAGGGTATGCGTGCGATCGCTGCGCTGTTGGTCATCTCGTGCCATAGCTTCCAGAGCCTCGCGCCCATGCGCACACACTGGGCCAAGTCATTCTTCCTGGCCGTCGGGCCGGTGGGCGTCGATATATTCTTCGTGATCTCGGGCTTCATCATCTATCAGGTGATGCAACGGTCGATCGCCAGCATGGATACGGTGGGGAAGGGGCGGGCGGTCTACGCGTTCGCGATGAAGCGGATCATTCGCATCTACCCGCTCTACTGGATCGTTTTCGGCACGTCGTGCCTGGCTATGGTGTGGGCGTCGCCCGAGGTGCGGTTGCCAGGGCCGCTGTTTCAGTTGCTCACGCTTATCGACAACTTGCCGAACGTCTACGTGTCCGTCGCCTGGACACTGACCTTTGAAGTCTACTTCTACACGGTGATGGCCTTGAGCCTGCTTCTGTTCGCGAGGCGGGCCATGGCAGGGGTAACGATCTGGTTTGCTGTGGTCGGAGGCGCGACCCTGTTGGGTTTGTGGTTCCCCTGGGACAAGCCGTTGGACTTCGTGTTCGGCCCTCTCGTGCTGGAGTTCCTGTTGGGTATTGCCGTGGCCATGTTCATCGAGCGCGGCTTTCACCGATTCCATGGCGCGCTACCGGTGGGCGCTTTCATCTGGATGGTTATCGGCACGTTATTCGTCAAGCCCGGCACATTCGACGTCTACGTGATCCGATGGGGTATGCCGGTGGCGATCTACCGCACGTTTGCCCTTCACGTGGTGTGTTGGGGGATACCGGCCGCGATCTTGATCTATGGGATCGTCGTGCTTGAAATTCGTCAACGATGGATCATGCCGCGTGTGCTGCAGTATCTTGGCAACGCGTCATTCTCCATCTACTTGTGGCACGTCGTGGTGTTCAATGTCGTGGCGGGAGTGTTTGCACGCCTCGGCTGGGTAGGCGTGCTGAGTTCGACCGGGCTTACCGCGCTCATGATCGCCATCGCTCTGGGTGTTGCTTTGCTCAGCTCCCATTTTTTGGAAAAGCCATCGCTGAGAATGCTGGGCCAATGGTTTCTGGGGAGAGGTGTTTCGTCCCATTTGCTGGAAACCGAGGCTATGCGCGGTAGCGCTTTGAAGAAGGGTTAGAACATCGTTCTGCTTCTAAAAATGTTCTGCACCTGCGGCGCGATCTTTTGAAACTGCAGCTCGATAGGTGGCCGCGCCGTGTGCGCGGCCACCTCCGTTCTACTTACTTACTCTCGGGAACGAGATTGGCCAGCTTGCCTTTCTTGTCGAACTGGCAGGTGAAATTCTTCTTGCCGTCCATGCCGGCGTCGGCGACACCAGCAATCGAATAGCCGGCGTCAGCGGCCTGAATCGGCTGGAGTTGGATGTAGTCGTTCTTCACGTCGAATTTTTTCGCTGCGGCATCCAGGCAGTGGGTCGTCAGCTTGCCAGGATCGGGCCGATCGGAAGCGAGGGCGTGCGAGGCCATGACAAGCCCAAGGGAGGCAGCAAGGAACAGGGCAGAGTTGCGCATGGGTTTATCTCCGTACGAGGCACGAGGCCGGGATCATTGCCAGCGCGAGTGTGCCCTTCGATTCCTTGCGGCAGGATGAATCACGTGCATAGGGCGTTTCACGCGCCTGGATCGGATAACTTCAAGCCACGAAACAGCGCTTTATGGGCTTCTAGGCCTTCATCATGTCGATGAGGGCTCTCAATCCCGCAGATTGGTGCTTTCGACTGGGGAAATAGAGAAAGAGATTTTCCTCGGTACCGCACCAGTCTTCGAGACAGTATTGAAGTCTGCCATCGGCGATATAGGGCGCGGCGCGATCTTCCCAGACATAAGCGAGGCCGACGCCACGCGCTGCGGCGGCCACCATCAATTCCTGGCTATCGACGGTGAGCGGACCGTCGACTTCCACCCGGACGGATTCACTTCCCTTGGTGAATTCCCAATGAAAAATAGCTCCACTAGGAAAGGCATAGCGAATGCATGCGTGCTCCTGCAAATCGTGCGGAGTAACCGGTGCCGGTTTTCTCTGGAAGTAGCTTGGCGATCCCACCACGGTAAATCGAAACGTCGATGTGATACGAACGGCGATCATGTCCTGGGAAAGCGTTTCGCCAAGACGTATACCTGCATCAAACCCTCCCTCTACGATATCCACCAGCGAGTCGGTCGCGACAACCTCTAGCTTCAACCCCGGGTTATTTGCCAATAGCGTCGGTATGACATCGGCAAGTATGTAGAGCGCGAGCGAGCTGGGAACATTCAGGCGAATCGTTCCAAAGGGTGTGGCCCGGAAGGAATTCAACTGATCTACGGCTGCGCGCATATCCGTCAATGCGGGTTCGAGCCGGGAGAAAAGCATCTCGCCCGCTTCGGTGAGCGAAACGCTGCGCGTTGTGCGATGAAAAAGACGCACGCCCACACGTGATTCGAGGTTTCGAATCGAGTGGCTGATGGCGGACGCCGATGTTCCTCGCGCCGTCGCTGCCTGACGAAAACTTCGATGCCTGGCAACGGCTGCGAAGACGGCGAGCTCGCTTAGCTCGGTGTTTTCCATTAGTGAATACAGCTCATCATAGTAAGAAATATTGCTTACTTTATCGCAGCAATTCAAGTCACCAGAATGGCGGCCAAGGACAGAAGCCTGGTTGATCCCGGCTCGGTTCTTTGACATCAACCCTTTGATTCTGGAGATAAACCATGAACGCATCCATCGCAAACAAAACCCTCTCGGGAAAGGTCGCCTTGGTTACCGGGGCCAGTTCTGGAATCGGTCGGGCCGCAGCCATCGAACTGGCGCGCCGCGGCGCCAAAGTTATCGTGAGCGCCCGCCGCCAATCCGAAATCGACGCCCTGGCCGAGGAGATCAAGCGCGAAGGACATGAAGCCACCGCGGTGGTGGCCGACATCAACGTGGAGCAGGACGTGATCGACCTGGTCGCCAGGACCATTCGGTCTTACGGCCGCATCGATATCGCTTTCAACAATGCAGGCACCGAAGGCGAATTCACGCCTTTCGTCGAGCAGTCCAATGAGGTTTACGACACCATCTTCAACGCCAATGTGCGTGGTGTGTTCTGGTCGATGAAGCATGAAGCCAAGGCCATGCTGGCGCAGGGCGGCGGCGTCATTATCAACAACGCCTCGATGGGCGGTGTGATTGGTTTTGCCAACGCCGGTCTCTACATCGCCAGCAAACACGCGGTGCTCGGCTTGACCAAGACCGCGTCGATCGAGTTGTTCAAGCAAGGTATCCGCGTGAATGCGGTAAACCCGGGCATCATCGACACCCCATTCCAGGATCGCATCTGGCCAAGCGCGGAAGCGAAGGATGCGTTTGCTGCGTCGACCGTACCTGGTCGCGCCGGCTCTCCTGCGGAAGTGGCCAACGTCGTTGCGTTCCTTGCATCCGATGACGCTTCATTTGTTTCTGGGCATGGGCTGCTTGTTGATGGCGGCTACTCGATCGCCTGATTTGTCGTAGCAGTCAGGGCATCTTGTTGAGCATGTTCATAACCATCGGCGAGTGCGTTTTTTATAGTTTACGAACGCCTCGCCGAACGTTTGTTCAAGCTGTACTTCCTCGCGCCTGATGAAACGGTCTATCAAGGGAAGATGCAGCGCCGTGATGACCAAGGCCATGACGGAGCCAAGGACCAACGCTGCTCCAACGAACA
This sequence comes from Dyella sp. NPDC103356, assembly GCF_055584465.1. Lineage (NCBI taxonomy): Bacteria > Pseudomonadati > Pseudomonadota > Gammaproteobacteria > Lysobacterales > Rhodanobacteraceae > Dyella > Dyella sp. NPDC103356. Next base: position 37,182 of record NZ_JBVJLZ010000014.1, on the reverse strand, counting down.
TGAATACATTACCGCCTAGATAAAGCGGATTCCGGGAAAACCGGTAGGGACCGGTGGTGATGAGCGTCGCTTGAGGCTCAAGCGAAACCACACGCAAGCCGTGCTGGTAAAAATGGATCGCAGCCCAGGTGCGTACGAAGAACCCCAGGGCCAGGAGAACACAGCCTGCAATGCACGTAGCTGTCGAGGAGAAAGAGGCTATGCCAAAGAGCCCATCCGCACCCCTGCCAAGGTAGGCAACCAGGAACGACACCAGCAGGACGCCGATGTTGTGCAGAATGCTTTTGGCGATAACGGTGATCATCGCGCCCTTTTGTACGCCCAAAACAAACGGGTCAGATCAAACTCAATGACAGACCGTAGAGCCGTCATTAGCCACCATGCACCACTGATTTTTGGCGGCGTTGTACGTCGTGTTTATGCCGCGCTCCAGCCTGAGAGGATCCTTTTCCCGCATCTCTTGCCAGTGCGCTGCGCGATAGCGCTCTCCCTCGGCATCCTGTTTCTGCAGCACTGCCTGGAATTGCTGCGCCAACACTTGATCGTGGTTTTGCACAGCCGCTGCGCGCGCACGTTGAGCCGCGGCCTCATTGGTTACTTCCTGTTGGTGTTCTTCCTGCTCGCGCTTGCGCCTGGCTTCAATGCGTTCTTGCAGCAGAGCGTCAGCACCATTTGCAGCGGCGAAGGATCTGGCTTCATCCAGATGGCCGGTTTCGAGCAATCCATTGAGGGCATTGGAGATACGTTCCTGTTTCGCTTTGGCGGCTTCTGACGCCGTCTCCTTGTGCAACAGGGTCGCTTGCTGCCCAGGGCAGGGCGCATCCCCATACGAAACCGTTCCGTTCTTGCCGGTGCACTTGTAGATATCCGTCGCGCACGCATTCGAGGCCATCAAGGCCAAAAGAACGAGAGACCAAAACCTGGCTTGCATGCGCATCCCCCAATACGTGCAGTGATAAGAAGTCTAGCAAGCAATCCGGAGCCACAGCGCGGATGCCCAGGCGGGCCGTGACATCTCGCCATGGCGTGCGCTTTGTCCACCTGGCGAGGGCGTGGCATGATGTCTGGACCTGGGTCCAGAGTTGGCCCGTTCGGGGATGTCGTGACCCATAAGCGGGCTCAACACGCTCTAGTGAAATGGCTGGCCTTCACAGCGCTGGTCCTGATCGTTTTTGCGCCCACCGTTTCCCGTACCTTGGTGGCGTGGTCGCAGGGCCATGAGGCCGCTGGCCTGGTCAGCGACTGTCCCGAGCACGCGGTTCATGCGCATCACTCTGGCGAGCCCGAGCATCCCGGTTTGCCAGACGGCGATGCCTGCGGTTACTGCACCCTTATGGGTCACAGTCCACCCCTGGCGTCGGGCGTGGCATTCCTTGTCTTTCCCCTGCCGACTGCCCCCTTCTCGGTCGCCTTTCGTGGCGCTGATGCGCCTGCCCCGGAGTGGCTCGACCAACGTTCGCGCGGCCCACCGGTCGTCTGATCCCATCGCCTGAAATGCCCTGACGGCCGCGTTGACCTCTTTCGGAGGTTTCGGCGTTGCATGCCGTTCGTTTTTCATCTGGCTTCCGGATTTGATGATCATGTTTGACCCCCGCACGCGCTACGCCCCTGCGCTGATATTGATTGGTCTTGCCGCTCCTCTTTCGCTACACGCGTGCAAGGTGTCCCCGCGACAGCCTCATCTCATGAGAGTCGATGCGCTTCGGAGGGGATCATGAACGCTCCGGCTCCTGGTGCCATGCGCCCTTCATCGAGTGCGTACCGCTTGCTGTGGCGTTGGCATTTCTATGCCGGTCTCTTCTGTTTGCCCTTCGTGCTGTGGCTGGCCTGCACGGGGCTCATCTATCTGTTCAAACCCCAGATTGAGCCTTTGTTGGAACAGCGCTATGCCCAGGTGGCCGGCGCATCTGCGCAACCGGCGTCGGCTCAGGTCGCCGCGGCGCTGGCAGCGGCCCCAGGCACCGTGCTCAATGCTTACCAGGTGCCCAACTCCTCGACGGCCGCCGCGCAGGTGCTGCTCGGTCGAGGCAGCGAGATCATCCGCGTCTACGTGGATCCGGCCTCGTTGCGTGTGCTGCATGTGGTGAGCGAGAACGACCGATTCATGCGGGTGATCTTCTATCTGCATGGCGAACTGATGCTCGGCAGCGCCGGGTCCATGGTTGTGGAGCTGGCTGCCTCCTGGACGATCCTGATGTTGCTCACCGGTCTTTATCTCTGGTGGCCGCGTGGTCGGAGGCTGGCAGGGGTGCTCTATCCACGGTTGAACCAGCACGATCGGGTGTTTTGGCGCGACCTGCATGCTGTCACCGCCGTGTGGGTGTCCCTGTTGGCGCTGTTCCTGCTGGTGTCGGGCTTGCCGTGGGCGAAATCCTGGGGTGGTCTGCTACGGGATGCGCGCCAGAGCTGGACACATGCTCACGTGGTGCAGGACTGGACGATCGGCAGCGCCGACGCACGAGCGCAAGCTACTGCCGAGAACACGCCACCCGATGACGAACACGCCATGCATCATGGAATGGCAGGCATGGAACACATGCATGCAGCCCCGGTAGATCTGGCCGTCCTGGATCGGGTGTTGCCGACGGTACTTGCACAGCATATCGCCGCGCCGGTGCTGATAGCGCCACCCTCGATGAAGAAGACGCAATGGTCCGCACGCTCCGATGCTGCCGATCGATCGCAACGCGCCGACCTGACATTGGATCCAGTATCCGGTCTGGTCATCCGCCGCGTAGATTTTGCCCAACGTCCGTTATTGGATCGCTTGATTGGTTATGGGGTGGCCGTCCATGAGGGCGCGCTGTTCCCGCCACTCAATCAGGTCCTCAGTGCATTCACGGCATTGGGGTTGATTACGACATGCCTTAGCGCCGTGGTGATGTGGTGGCGCCGCCGTCCTCATGGCGTGCTTGGCGCTCCGCCGGTGCATGCGGATGCTCGACATCCTCGGGTGTTCGTCGCGCTTTTGGTGCTGCTGGGAATCTTCCTACCCTTATTGGGTGTCTCGATGCTGACCGTGTTGATTGTCGAACGGGTGGCGTTGCGGCACTGGTCTGGAGCGCGGCACTTTCTGGGCTTGGCCTCCACCGAAGGTGGATCGTCGTAGCGCTCGTCTCGCTCAAACGTCAGAACTTGTGCTTACTCAACTGATCGCCGCGATAAACATAGAGCTCATAGGAGCGCTTTTTGAAGGTGCGCACCTCTTCGACCACGACGCGATCGGCACTTTCCATCCAGACCAGGGTCATCCACCAACGAGGGCTGTGAACCTCTTCATACAGTGATCTTCATGCAGAAATTCTGTTCCTAAATGGCTCGAATCAATGAAGAGGCTTCACCAACCGGACCCGTGGTCGTAAGTCGACCGGTTGTCTGGATGAATGGAAAAATCGCCGTAGCAAAGTCGCCTAAGTATCGAAGCCGGGCGCAGATGCCAACTCGCCCAGCTAAGCGGCGTATCGCCATTCATGTCCTTGGCATCGATGGAGGCGCCGGCTTTCAGAAGAAGCTCTATAGCCTCTTCGGTTCCAAAAGTGCCCGCACGATGCAATGGGGTTTCGCCTTTTGTCCTGCAATCCCGCATGAAGCTACCCGTTTCGACATTGGGCTGGGTCGCACAGTTCGGATTTGCACCATTCGCTAACAGCACCTTGAGCACCAAGTCGTATTTCGGGCGATTCGCTTTGCACAGACAGACATGCAGCGGTGTCTCTCTGGTTTCGGCATTCGTCTGATTCACATTTGCGCCGTTCTCGATCAGGAACTGGCACAGTTGCCAATGCCCGTTGAATACGGCGTCGCCAAGGCTAAGGTTCGGACCAAGGGATTCCAGCGACTCGCCCTGGGCAAGCAGGAAGCGAATGGCGCTGACATCGCTATAGTAGGCACACCACCGGATGAGCGGCACTCCGTTGCTGTCCGTCGAGTTTGCGGGGTGCTCTCCGGCGACGTACTCGAACACGAGATCCGTGCGCCCTTCCGCAATACGCTCCAGCGTGTCGTTATGCATGATCCCCTCCTTTTCTTACGCAGCTAGCCACGGACCCATAATTTGTCCGATTTTGGTACCCAAATCTTGTCCCCTACTAGCCTAGTAGGACAGAAATTGGGTCCCGCAAGGAGGCATATTTGTGCAGAAGTCCTACTGGTGGCTGTATCTGGATGGGCAAGACAGTTTCATCGCAAGCGAAGCGTAGCTTCACGTTCTAGCCTACGGAGGAATTTGCGTGCGCCACACCTCCCTAATTTGCGCGAATAGTCAAAGGCTTGGGTTGGTAGCGGGCTACCTCGCTGGCCCTTCTCGTTAGCTGCTCCAGCAGGTTATGCAGTTCAAGGATAGTTACAAAGGGATCAGGCGAGTCGCGAATGTTCAATCCGCTTGCTCTCGATGGAGCGAGCCGAATAGTCGTGATTGGGCCGGCCGCGGTGTTCATCTCGGTCAGTCGAAGCATCGCTGCCTCAGGATTTGCGGCCATAGGTTGCCTATGCACCATCTGATTGCGTAGGTCTCCGAGCTTTCGCAACCATGAGGGGCTTTCCTTGGTGCCCAAAGCAGCAAGCAGGAGTGCGGCTATCGGCTCCTGGGTTAAAGACGATTTGGATGGCTTTTTTAGCCATCCTTCTAGCCAAACCATTCCATTCATCGACTTCGGCGCACCAAGAGTGATCGCAGCTATGTATGCGAGATGATCTCGCGCTGCGCACAGTTCTGTCACAAGAGAATGAAAATCTATGTACAAATCGAATAGAGCAATATTCGAAAAGCTAGCTCCTGGTGACCGCCCGTCTTGGAGCGCCCAAAGAAGCTGATGGTGGTGATCCTTGGCAACATCTCTTAGCCGCAACCCGGCCGCCTGCATCGATACAGACAAATATCGAGCTGCTTCCTCGTACTCAAGGTCTCCCTCAATGTGTGCTCGGTGAGAAATGGCACCCCAGCTATCAGCGCCGTTAAATTGGCCTGTGGGTGGCGCAACGCTTGGGCTCCATATTTCTGTCGGTACAGCCCCATTGCTCTTGCTGGCTTGATTAGAGCCGACGAAATGGCTGCCGCATTGGCTCGCCAATTGGCAAAGTTGTGGCCAAGACAACCCAGTTATTCCACCTACGTTACCAGCGCCACGTACAGGTATAAGTGCGAGGCCTCCGCTCTGGACAGCAAATCCTGCTAATCCTCCGGTGAAGTAAGCAGTTTCGTCTGCAAGGACGGTCCCGTCGTATCTGATGCTAAGAGCATCAAGATCATGTTTGTCTGTCGTCTGAGTCATATCGTTCTCAAAGATCAGATAACTACATTGCTGGGCTTAGGTGGCTGCCATCCGGTCACCGGACCAACATGTATATCGATGCCGTACGCAAACTGACTCTGATGGCTAGGAGCGCCTCGATAGAGGATCGCGTCTGCATCCCGGGCAAGTTCCCGATAAAGTTTGTTGTCCGTTGCGCATGAAAACAAAAGCGCCACCCTTAATCTCTCCTCTCCACTGGAAGCAATGACTACTACGTAGAGAGCTTGGTCATCAGGCTCACCGACCTCTACACTCCAGCCAACATTCCTTAGCGGCCGCACTAGATCGTCTATGCATTCCTGCTGTAGCGCCGCTTTTCGGAGACTGACCCCATTGTCGGTGGGCATGGGCGGGACCAGTTGACCATGATCGCGATAATTCTGCTGCTCTACTTGCTTGATAATCGTCTGGACCTGGGCTTGTAAGATAGCTTGTTGCCATAAAAGCCGACCATCGTCATTCATCTCCGGAAAGAATAGCGACACCTGGTTAGACTCGTCGTGCCATGACTCGATCACTCCAAGAGTTGTGAGGGCTACCACGAGTCGGGAAAAGTTCGAGGACTTCTGCCACTCCACTGACGAGCCATGCGCGAAGAGGTGACGGTTCAACCAAGTTATCCCGTCATACTCCCCGGTATGTCGGAAAAACGATTGTTTGAGCCAACGTCGGAACGTCTGGAAAATGAAAGTCCTTTCGTCTTGCACATATAAGAAGTCCTTTTCGCGGTACTCGGGCGGAACCCACATGTCACCAAAATACAATTTGGCTGCCAGTTCGCACGCCCGATCAACGATCTTGTCTACTTGTTCTAGGACAGGCTGTTGCGTGGATTCGCTTGATATACGGCTGATCGCACCCTCCATGACAGGAATAAGGGCCGCAATACTCGACGCTCTATGTCCTGCGTAAAAAGCTAGGTACGCCTCGCGAGCTAGAGGAGCAAACGCCGAGAGAGATCGAGAGCGAGGCATGATCTGGGCGACGCATACGGCTTGGAACGGCAATGTGTAGATTGTCGATGTGTGATATTCAAATTGCCGTAACGCGTCTTCTTTGGAGCGGTGCTCAAGCGCTTGAAGCAGTCTATTAGATTGTCCGCGGGGAACCCAAAGAGGCGAAAACCACTCTACCTTCTCCCACAATTTCGCAACATGGTCCAATCGCTCTTTGTTGGCTATCCATTGCGGATCATCAGTTGCGGAAATCTTTGGAAAGCAGGCGACACCTTGATCTGAAGTGAGTACGACCGAGGGGATGGGTCGAAAAAGACCGACATCTCGTTCTGAAACCTCGTAGGACTTGAGGCCCATTTGACGAGCCCAGTCGGTGACCAGCTTGCCATGAAGGCCATCCAGGCATGGAAGAGCCATGGCGCGACGCCAGAGCTCACGAAATCTCGACGCACTCTTCTCTCGCGTCATTCTTTATCCAAATATCGAGTGTGCTCGCAACGAGTCACGACCACTCCAGGCATTGTCGGCATGTTGCCAACGGCAATGAAGCAACAAGTACTTCCGGATAATGCTAGCTGGCCTAAGTGCTGGAGTGCCCATATAGCTATGGCATCAAGTGTCCGCGGGATTAGCGCTTCATTGTGCTTGTGGCAACCAGTAGCGCAGCGATGGACAGATTTTTTTGCCTATCTGATATCGCTTATCGCTTGTAATGAAGTAAGCGCATTCAAAAGTAAGTAATGCCAAGGCAACCACGAGATATTGCCACGTTCCGATGGTCCAGCTACTTAGGTGGAAGAGAAAGATGGTGAGAATCACGAGGAACAGTAGGCCGCTTGCCCATGAGCCTAACGTTGCCCAAGCCAGTTGCTTGGGGAGTCGATCTGCCTGTCTTAGATCTATCCGCCAAATCCTTCCACGAAATTTTCGTTCGCGAAGGTGACGCATGGGGCCGCAAACCGAAAAAGTGGCGGCTCGAAGCGATGGCGCCTTAAATATAAATTCGATGACCACGCCAGAATTAGGCGGCCAATGCTTGACCATCGTGGCGAGGACTTGCGAGCTGGATGGCACTAAGGGGTTCTCTGGAGTATGGCGCGTTAACGTCCACCCTTTGAGAATCACATCGTGGTTTGCCACTTTGATTTTATAAGACTCTATTTCTCCTCGGATCAGGTCGATGTACAAAGGGTGATTATCAAACACCTCATCTTCGGTGATATCTTCGATGCCCGCATTCCAGATGAAAAGCTCTGCGACGTGCCTCTCATTGGTCGGCTGAGTGACGGCCTGTTCATCCAGGCTGGCGCGGGGCTGGGGTTTTGGTTTTCGCCCAAACGCATCAGCGATAAGCTGACGGAGTCTTGGAGGAAGCCAAGTCGCTTTTTCCGCTTTCCACACCGCGTAGTGCAAGCGTTTGCCAGCTCCTTTGTCCGATCGTCGTGCCTCAGTCGCTTTCCAAATTAGCGGAATGAGAACGATCATAATTTTAACGATGTAATCGATACTGTCCTTTACTTCCATGAGATCTCCCCCCGTTTCGGTCGACTTACCGCTAATTAATTGCTGATCTTTAGACTCATCGTTCAGATGTATCGGGTATATCTTTCGAGCGCATCCACCGGCAGTCCGGAGTTTGTCTAGAAACATAGCGGGTCTTCTAGTTCATTGGCCCCGTTGCCTCAAGTGCACGTTTTGATGGCTTAGCACCAAGCTTAATTGCGAACGCCAGACCCTCGCGATCAATGCGACAGACGCGGTGTCCGTAATCGTTGTAGCTGCGTTCGATCCAGCCTTCGGCATCAAGAGACCGAAGTGCGATTTCTACATCTTTACGACCGACGTGTTCATCGGCCTGCGCTGCCATCCCGTTGATTAGAAGCTCTTCGCTAGCATCGCCATCTGTTTGCCGGAGAATCATGAGAACGATCTTCTCGACGTTGTTTGGCTGGAAGGCGCGAATCTTTCTTGCATGCCTGATTTTCAAAAACACCCATGTTGTGTTGATGATGGCGATGGCGGAAATGGTGATAATGATCCACAAAGGGACCGACACATCGGTATAGATCTTCGGGACGATTTCGCTCAGCGCGGGGACTTTTCCGGTAAGTGCCCATAGGGCGTTTGTAGCAACGCCTCCAATAGCGGCCACCACGATCGGGTTGGAAAAGATGCTCTTGATCGACATATGTTGGTTCCAGCGTTTGCACCGAAGCATCTACTGTTTACGATCAAGGGACAAGCGAGGAGGTCGCGAGGTACATCACTAAAGCGAGGCTCCAACGCTTGGCCGATGAGTATCTTTTCGGCTCGAAATATAGCTGCACGCCGCCGAAAATTAGCCAATGCAGATCTTACGTCCCACTCAAACGCCGAATGAAGTCATCAAGCATGGGCACCGCAAAAGCGTATTTTCCGTATCGGTTTTTGTACACAAGTCCAGCATCGGATAAAGAGCCAAGCATCTGGTTCACGTGGCTACTACTAAATGGTTGCTCAGTTTGCTTTGACGCCGACACGATCTCCGCCACGCTAAATTCGGAGTCAGAGCTCGGAAGTTCTGAGATAATACATAACAAGTCGCGCTGCCTGTCAGTTGCTCTGGCCCATCTTCCTGCAAAGAAATCTGTATCTAGTTTGTTTCTTATACTTATTATTGGCACGGTCGCCTTGGAGTCATTAACCCAGATATCGTAGACTTCCCTGCAAATGAACTGAACAAAATACGGGTAGCCACCAGAAAGTTTTACGATGGTTTCCACACTGCCGGTGCTTGGCTTTACGGGTGATCCTTTACAGGGCATCTGTATGGCTTGCGTGGTCTCTTCTTTAGTTAACCTGTCCAGGGTGAGCACGCGAAACATTCTTTCCGCATAGGTTCTCGCCTGAACCAATTTGGGGAAGAGGGTAGGCAATCCGGTGAGTAGAAGCATGAATCGCATTCCACTTTTTTGAATCGATTGGAATACATCCAAAAGTAGCGAGAAAGGATATTGTTCTTTAGCGGCGTGATCTGAAAGGGTCTGGGCTTCATCGTAAGCAAATATTATACCCCTCATCTTTGATGACGACACACATGACCACGCAACGTGCAGCACGGCCTTCAATTTATCGGATACAAGGCCTGGAGTTGTTTTATATCGATTTAAAAGAAAATCGTAGTCGAGCTTGTGTGTCACTTTGCCCGGTTCGGATAAAAATCCCGGGCCAGCGCTGACGACTTCCTGGTAGGTGAAGTTCGACGTTATTACCGAAAGGTCGGTGATGATGCGGGTGGCTAGGCTCTCCTCCGTCACGGAGACCGTTTCGGACAACTCTGTACCGACCCATCCCCAACCACTCTGTAATGCGACGGGCTTCAGCGAGTCCATCAACACGGTTTTCCCGACACCGCGCAGCCCGGTGAGAATAAGATTGTCGAGAATGACATCTTGTTGAAGCAGCCGCTGAAATTCTTGTTGTTCGGCAGTCCGGCCTGCCAAGTAAGGGGGCATGTGCCCTGCACCGGGGCGAAACGGGTTAGTGAAGTTAGCGACCATACTATTAGACCAGTGACTAAATTTAGCGTGGAAGCTAACACGAAGTTATCCGGTCAACAAGCAAGCTCAGCAGCGACTGGGTCACGAACCCGTGCCGTGATGACGTCATCTCGAAGCCACCCGGGTAGCTCAACCTGAAAACGGCGTCTGATGATGGTCGGAGCTAGACAAAATGAGCAATTTGGTTGACCAACTTGGTACATTTTGGTCTTGTAAATCAACAACTTGCTTGTTTTTCTGATCGCCTTGGATATATGCTCGGTCGTAACCGAACCAAGCTGGAACGAACCTATGGCCGTCCAGATGAATCCTAGTGAGGTAGTGAAGCGGAACTATGCTCAGAAGCTGGAGCTGGATCTCGTTGAGCGTCACGGGACTCTCATCGGAGGAGATGAGCTGAGGAAGCTCCTGTGTTACCCGACCGTTGAGGCGTTCCGCCAAGCGGTCCGCCGAGGCACCGCCCCTGTGCCTATCTTCCCGCTGAAGCATCGCCGCGGACACTACGCCATCGCGAAGGACATAGCGCTCTGGTTAACAGAGTGTCGAGAGCATGCGTTCCAGGGTACAAGCCGGATTGAAATGTGAGCTTCGTAGCGTGGGCTTAGCTTTAGCACGCCTGCACGCTGTATTGGTCTTTGATTGTGACGATGACTGAGGGAGGTAGATCCGTGAAGTCGTGATCGCGCAAAAAAGGTATCAGCAGAAAACACAAAAGCCCGGCGGCAACCGGGCTTTGTGTACTAAGGATGTCAAGTTCGCTCCTGACACCTGAAGTATCTGCTTGCCCAAATGCCACGTCAAGTAGCCGCTCGTGCGACCGCACGGTCGGTGCGCGGTCGCGTCCTGGCGGACACGACGTATGGCTATTCCTAATGATCTGTTCGATCGATACCTAGCTTCCGGCCTCACCAAGACCGGACAGGCCTACATTGAGGCGGTGCGGGCTATGCCGCCCGCCCGTCGCGTGGGCGGGTCACGGTTCTTATCCGTCGCCTGTCGATTTCCATCGACCAAGATGGGCTGCACGATCCAGGCGGAAAGCCGGACAGGCGAGTACCCATTTCTCCTTACGCTAGAGCTTGATGATGATGTCATCGAGTACTACGACCAGCCGCAACCGATACAAGTTGTACGCAACAGAGCCGGACGGCGGCATGTCAGCGCGTACACGGCAGATTTTTTGATCCTCCGGCACGACTATCCGGAAGTCGTCGAAGTGAAGCCGTACGACACGATCAAAAAGAACCGGGAGAAGCACCCCGATGATTGGGTGTGGCGAAATGACTGCTGGGTCAACATGCCTGTGGCTTCGCAATTTGGGCGGCTTGGCATTGCCTATCGCATTCACCCGGTGGAGGACATCGGGCAGATAGAGGCCGCAAACCTAAATTTGCTTGTGGCTGCAAGTGGATTGAGTGCACTTCCAAATGAAGACACCCTCATAAAGCGACTAGGTCGACTGGTTCATGAGAATGCGATAGCGACTGTGCGAAGCATTGTTGATGACCTAGCTTTGGAGGACGCGACGCCTATCTTGCGATGGATAGTGGAACGAAAAATCTTTGCGGCGACGTCACTGCAGCTTCTGGCTGACCCGAGAAACGCGCGTATTTTCCGTAGCGAGCAGGCCATGCTTCGGTTTGCAGATGCTAAGGAGCATGAGCCATATCGCGATCAAGATCTCGCGGAGGTTGATCTGAGAGCGTCGAGTGGTGAGCGCGAAAGTAGATCTGCGATTGATGCGCTCACTGATAAACAGATTGCAAAGGCTTCGGAGCGACACAAGGCAATACTTCCCGCCCTGAAGGGAGAGCGGCCACCTACGAGAAATGAACGAAGGTTACTTCAAAGAATGAAGGTCTCAGAGGCATCAGGTGCAGGCGTACTCCCTGGCCTGGTTCCGCTAAATCATAAGCAAGGAAACAGGACTCCCCGAATAACCCCTGCTCAGGAAGCCCTTATGGAGCACGCCAAGAGTCGCTATTACGCGACTCCGGCTCGTCGATCCATGCACTGGGTGTACACCGGTATTGTTTGGGGTGAAGTGCCGAGTGTCAGCTACAAGACTTTCCGAGCTTTCATTCGGAGAACCCCCAAAAGCGAGCTGGCAAGGAAACGATTTGGTCATCGTAGCTGGCTAGCGAGCCGTCCACCGGCACATCCTAACGTGAGAGCAGTGTGGCCGACGACCGCATTGGAGCTAGTGCATATCGACCACACGCCCATTGATGAAAAAGTATGGGCACAGCTCGGGGCGGCAGAGGTACTTGGTCGTCCGTGGCTAACTACCATGATCGACGGGTGGAGCGACGCAGTCATCGCGTTCTGGCTCTCATTTTCGCCGCCAAGTTGGGAATCGCTGGCCATGCTGCTTCGTGACTGCGTCAGGCGCCATGGGCATCTGCCTTTGGCTTGGATTTCAGATCAAGGACCGGAGTTTGGTGGAGAGTTCTGGGAAATGTTTAGCGCAAATCATGGCTGCACCAAGCTTGAACGTGCAGTGGCGGATGCGCGTTGCGGCTCTCAGGTAGAGCGATCATTCAATGCCATCCATCGCGACCTCATCAATCAGCTTGATGGGAACATGCAGAACGACAAAGAGTGGCGAAGCGCCACCACTTCTCATAAGTCGGAAGCCAACGCTCGCTTCGTACTGGCTCGCATTTATAGCGCGATCGAACACTATCTATTTGGTTACTACAATGAGAAGCCACATGGCAACGAGCGCTTTAGCCCGAAGCAGCGGATGGTGGCGAGTACTTCAGATTTCTCGGGATTGTTGAAGTCAGTCCAATGTGACCAAGCTTTTCTGATCGAAACGGCAGGCCGTCCCCCCAGGGCGAGCTATGTCGTCGATAGTCGGCGAGGAATTCGGGTTGGCCAAAGAATCTACTGGCATGAGGAACTATCTCAGCCTAAGTATGAAAGGAAAAGGGTCGAGGTAAGGATCGAGCCCTTCGACAGCTCGGTTCTGTACGCGCATGTCGGTGGGCGATGGATTGACTGCGTGTCAGCAAGACATGTGACCCTAAAATCTTTCGATGAGTTCGATCGTTGGGCGCAAAGCGCCATTGACTATTACGGGAGGCCTTTGGCGGCGGCGTTAAAGAGAGCGGCTGATGAGCGCTTCGTGGCCAAACAACGCCCCACCTGGGTACCAAGTGACGAACTGGCCTCGAAGAGAGATAGCCAAGCGCAAGCAATGAGTGCCTCGTCGACGGAGCCCGTGGACGTCGAGGATACAGATGCGATTTCGGATCAACCTGTCACAGCCAAGGCATCACCGGGTTTTGATCGGTTGCGATCCCTGGCGGTTGAACCCTTTCAGGACATGGCGTCATGAAAGACGATTTCGCAACCAAGTTACGCCAGTTGGTTTGGAATCACAGGAAATTTTCAGAAGCTCTGCAACTAGTGCATGCTCATGCGACGTTTTCGCCTCCTGGCTCGATGATTCTGGTCGTCGGTGCATCGGGAGTTGGCAAGACCAAGCTTCTCGAGCAACTTCCCAAGAGCCTCGCTGGACCTGTCGAAAATTGGCCCGCGGGGAATATCCCGATTGCGGCTACATCCATACGCAACGATGTTGCAGGGCTTTTCAGTTCGAAGACCTTTGTTCTCCGGCTCCTTGAGGCAGTGAAGCATCCTTTCTACGCGGCTAAAGGGGGAGTTCCGATTATTGCTGGTGACAGTCCGAGGCTGGACTTGGAAAAGATAAGGCTCGGGCATTCTGAGCCCCAGTTACGTCTCGCGCTTGAGAAGGCGATTTTTCATCGGGAGACCGCTTATTTACTGGTAGATGAAGCACAGCACTTGCTGAAGACTGGGTCAGTACGCAAAGCCATCGACAATCTTGATTCCATCAAGGGATTGGCTGAAGGAACGGGTACTGTGGTGATCCTGTTCGGAACGTACGAAATCCTCCCGCTCTGGAACCGCTCTGCTCAGCTCAATCGAAGGCTTCAAGATGTCGTCCTTGATCGCTACAGGAAGGATCAAGCCGAGGACTTAATCGATTTCGAAAGGCTCCTTGAAAGCTTCTCACAACATATCCCACTATCCGGCTCCCTGTCGCTACGTGATCTCAATGAGTTCATTTACGACTCGACAATCGGAATCATTGGGGAAATAGCCCGCCTAGTGAGAGGCGCGTATGCACAAATGCGCGCAACAGGGAGTGCGTCAATTACCAAGAAAATGCTTTTGGCCTCCGCACACTCTCCTGCGAAGCTTCAAACCTTGCAGCGCGAAGCATTCGGGGGGGAGGCGATGCTATTAGGTGAGATCGAAGTTCCCGACAGGATGTTTGAAAACAAGCGTAGATCGCCGAAGAAGGGGCGAAGAGGTCGAAGATTGCCAGTGCGCGACCCAGTTGGAGGCAACAAAAATAATAGACCGTCCAAAGACGATGATCTCTCATGACTACGTTATTTCCTCTTCCGCTTTACGGTGTTGGGTCAGGGCGTGTGGAATCGCTCGCATCGTATGTTCATCGTCTCGCTGTTGCCCACAACGTAACTATCCGGCAGCTTTTAGCGACCCTTCACGAGGCAAAGGAGCCCGGACTGCTGAACGGGTACTCCGATTTCGCATCGTCAGTAGTTGAGCGCCTCTCCGTTCTGACTGGGCGGACTGACCTACGTTGTGGCACCTTGCTTCGGCTTCGCTCTGTACTCGCCTCCAACAACAATGGCTCGGTATTTTCTACGCGAAGATGGTGTCCGGTATGCCTCGCAGATGGTGAAGATAAAGAACACGGATATGATCCACTTCTGTGGAGCGTCAGCGCGCTGGCTGTGTGTCCCGACCACGATGTCTGGCTAACTAGTCTGTGTCCCCATTGCGTATCTGCTCAACCATACGCGACGTTTGGTAGAACGAGCCGCGAGTGCTGTTTCCGATGTGGCAAGGCTCTCGGTTCGGTTGGTGAGAAGGCTGAAGTGTCGGACCAAGAGCGATGGTTTCGTAGGCAGATTTCTCTGATCCTTAAGAATGGTGAGGCTGAGCCGTATAAAGGCAATCCTTTTCACTCGTATCTTAAGGCCCGTAAGCGATGTCAGCAGGCAGGCTTCTCATACGGCCCAGAAAATCCAAGCACTCCTCCAAGCGAAATTCGACATTGGCTCAATATGCCAACCAAGAAGCCAAGCCTAGTTACGATTCTTCATTTCGCAGCCGCAGCTCAGCAGTCAGTAAGCACAATTCTGGAAGAGCCTGTGCTCGCGGCATCTCAAGGCCAATTTGCTTTGGAGGCATCCCGAGCCCAAAGATCGGCCAGACCACGCCTTGGGCGGGAGGAACGACAAAAGTTAGTGGGGTCACTTAGGGAGGCTGCTTACGCTTCACCGACACTATGTCCTCCATCAGTGGCGACGATCTGTCGCGAACATGGTGTCACGGAGAGATGTGCGCGTTACGCCTATGAAGTGCTCTCCAACAGGATTACCGCTAGGCGCTCTGCCTATAAAGCTGCCGAGCTACAGCGTGTTGCTAGGCTTGCATCGGACGCGGTTAGAAAAAAGTTATCAGAGTTACTTCCAAGCGATGTAGAAAGGATGTCGCGGAAGGCGTTTGTCAAGAGGCTAATGAGGGAGACGGGACTGCCTAGGCGGTCTATAGGGAAGGCTACGCGAGTCGCTTTGGAAGGATTGCCACACGTTAGATCTTCCTCTCTTGGGGATGGCGAATGAGTTCGCCTGAGGGGGTGCAGGAACAAAACCTCTGCAGGACCAGGGACGTAGGGAATGATTGGTTCCCCGAGCTGGCGACGATTTTTGTGGCTGCTGAGAGAAAGCTAGCGGAGTTGTCGCTTTATCGAAGACGCCTCTATCAAGAGTTGAATGCACTACAGGAATCGCCCTGCTATGAACGGGCCACCATCCATTTCAAAGCTCGTCAGTACGCATACCTGAAGCGGTGGGAAGATGGTCGGCGGAGCAAGACGTATATTGGATGCGATCCAGAGAAAATTGCGGCTGCGCAACTTGCGATCAATAGAGGGACTAGGACATATGAATTAAAGCGAGAGATTCTTAAGGCTGAAAGGGATGCGGTGCAGTTCATTGAAAAATTTGCATGCGTCGTTCGAGACTTCCAGGTATTAGAGCCGCAGCACTGGTTGTCCTCTACAAAGTAGGGATTTGGAAGCTCCACGGCGATTTTAAGAAGCCGACTTTAGATGTGGATTCTGGTAATCCGCAACACGGCTGCTCGAAACGAAGTTGGGGCAATCAAGCAGAGCCGCGTGTTGTGTCCCGTCTGCTGCGGCTTAAGTCCACTTCAATGCACTCAGTCTCACTGATCGCTTAGTTAGGCGCTCCATACCTACTAGAACTCACCACGGGAGGCGCCCCTGACCATTCCTGCTGCCGAGAACTAGCCGACCCCGATAGTATGATTGGCCCGCATTAACGGGGATATTCTCAAACGATATGCGATGGCACACAGGATTGATAGGCTAAAGCGGAGCCTTGCCTGGGTCCGGCACGAATGCGTCGATGATTTCTTTGAGCGTCGTCGCTTCGAACGTGGGAGCAGCACCACCCTCATTCACAAGTCGCTTCGGATTGAACCAGTAACTATCAATACCAAAACGATTTGCGCCCAGTACATCAGCGTCGAGCCGATCGCCCACAATGATTGTCTCCGGCTTGCTGATTTTGGAGAATTTTTCTACTGAGAACTGAAAGAATCTGCTATCTGGCTTGGCGAACCCGCAAGCTTCAGACGTCGCCACAAATTTGATCCAATCGTGTAGGCCTGCTTTCTCGATTCGTTTAGTCTGAACGTATTCGATGCCATTTGTAATGATGCCAATTTCTCCCAGGCCAGAAAGGGCTTCGCAAAGTGCTGCCGCCCCATCGATCAACACGACGGTTTCAGGAAGGCAGTCCAAGTAACGCTTGCTGGCCTCCGCAGGATCAATGTCGAGTCCATGGGAAGAAAAAATGCGTCGAAAACGTTCTACCTTCAGCGCATCTTTGGTGATTAGCCCGAGCTCGAATTCAGCCCAGAGACGGTGGTTCTCGCGTTGATAGTCAGCAAAGATTTCCGAGTTCAGTAGTTGTGCACCAAAGCTCTGAAGGGTTCTCTCGAATGAGAGGCTTTCTGATGCCCGAAAGTCCAATAGAGTGTCATCTAGGTCAACGAGGAAGTGGCGATATGTCATGTGCGTGCCTCATCAAGTGCTAGGGCGGCGCGCCCCTCAGAGGCGGCTTTGACCTACAAGGCTTGAATTGTAAGACAGCCACGGTTATCTCGAGAGAATGCCGCATAAAAAGGGTGAGCCGGAGCTCACCCTTGTGGTGTTTCTGAATTACCAACCGAGACCGACCCCGACGCCGCCGGAAGTTTCGCTGCCCGAGGCAGACCCTCCAAAGGACAAGTTCACATTGGGAGCAACACTGCGTGAGTAGCCCACAGCGATAGCATTGTGACCGGCCTGCGTGCCGATGCCTATGCCCACGCGATTTGGTGTATTGATACCTTGCGCGCTAAACGCCATCTGAGAATAAGCTGCACTCATCGCCCCTACGCGGCTGATGCGGGTATCCTGCTGCTGGAAGCGACGGTCCACCGTGGCCTGGAACTGATCCAGCCGCTGACTGACTGCGCCAACCTGCGTGTCGGTGTAGCTCTTGGCTGTGTCAATGGCTTGTTGCGTTTGCTGCGATACCTGACCCACCGTGGCTGCATCGGTCTGTGCGACGCCGTCACCAACGTTGCCGATGATGTGGCCGCCGTTGTCCGTCACCGGGCCACCATCGCTCGGCGGCGTCACCGGATCGGTAGGTGTCGGCCCCGGTGTGCCGGCGCTCTTCTCAACTTCGGTCACACGATCGCCCAAGCTGTTCACCTGATCCTGCAGGTTCCACAGCTGATCGCCATTGATCGCGTCCATGCTGCCTGGTGCGACGGTGCCTGCCATTACGTTGGTAAGCCGCGTTCCCAGGGCTCCGCCTAGAGCGATAAGCCCTTGGTCGGACCCCGCGCTATACGTCACCGCATCAAGCAGACTGCCGTCCCCACCAACAAGGCCGGCTGACTTCAGCTGACGCAGGTTCACGGCATCGGTGTCTTGGGTGCCGTCGGCGACGTTCACAATCTGGCGCTCGCTACCGGATGCACCCACCGACACTGTATTGGCTCGGTTGGCGATGCTGCTCGTGCCGAGTGCGACCGCATTGGTGGCGTCCTTGGCGACATTGGCGTTCATGCCAAGCGCGGTGGCGCCGAGTGCAGCACCGGTGGCCTTGTAGCCCAAAGCAACACCCGACCCAATAGACTGTGCGCTTCTCCCGATAGCGGTGGCTGCCGTATCATAGGTTCCCGTTGAATCGGCGATGGCGCCATAGCCAACGGCCACGTCACCAGCACCCACCGTCTTGGATCCGCCTCCTAAAGCAACCGAATGAAAAGCCTGAGTGACAGTTCCATCGCCAATGGCGACTGATCCGTAGCTCAAGGTCGATGCATTGCGGCCGATAGCGACATCGCCGCCACCACCACCAGCGGATGCGCCTTGGCCAATGGCGAGATTGTTCGCGGTCGCTACTGCCTTGGCGCCGATAGCCAAGGCACCCGTACCTGATGCCACGGCATCATCGGTCCCGTCATTTTTGCCAACGACCTTGACATAGGTGGTTGTGCTGTCAGCCAGTGCCTTAACGCTTTGCAGCTGCGAGAAATTCACCGCGTCTGTGGCCCGTGTTCCTGCCGCGACGTTAGTGATTTGGCGCTCACTGCCCGCCTTGCCCACGGAGACTGTATAGGCACGGTCAGCCAAGCTGTTGGCGCCCAGGGCAACAGCATCATCGGCGATCGCCTTACTGTTCAAGCCGATAGCGACATCGTGTAAGTTCGCTGCATTCGAGCTGTCGCCAATCGCCACACTGCTGCTGCCCTTGGCGGTTGCTCTGTAGCCGAAGGCGGTACTCCATTGGCCCAGCGCGGAAGCGGCATCGCCTACTGCAGTGCTGTAGAGTCCTCTGGCAACGGTGTTGTTGCCCAACGAGGTGCTCCCATCGCCCGATGCCTGGGCGTTGGTGCCTGCCGCCAAAGCCTTCGAACCCGTCGCCTGCGCCAGGTTGCCAACGGCCACACTGCTGGCACCAGCAGCATTGGCGCGGATACCCAGTGCCGTGCTCTTGTCGCCGTCCGCGGTGGAGAGAAAGCCCATTGCCACGGCACCATTAGCCGAGCGCGATTGGCTACCCACGGAGATACCATAATTGCCGGCGGTCGAGCCGTCCGGTGCAGTCGAAGCCTGAGCATTGTCACCGATGGCAATCGAACCGGTGCCTCGCGCTTCAGCCGAATCGCCGATGGTGACATTTTCTGTAGCGATGGCGGCACCCATGCCGAAGCTGGATAAGGCCAAGGCCAAGGCGGCGCTCTTCACGGCGCTCCTCTTCTTGCGTCCCTTTGCGAGCTCAGAAGCGACCACCCACTTGCCAGTGGTGGTGTTCCAAACGATGCGGTAAATCGAGTTCATGGATTAATTCCTTGAAAGATGGCAAACGCGTGACTTTCAATCGGCCACGCGAATCCCTCGCGAGATGCGACACAGCAAAGTAAGCGTTTGTCTGACTAGTTCCGGCCGAGCCGGCGCGTGGTTGCAACACGAATCCCCGTCATGCGAGAACATCCATGGGGATGATCAAATGCTACGGAGTCAGCAGGAATCGGCCTATAAAAGTGATACGAAAAATGAGGCTTCCCCATTTTTCAAACTATTTCGATGTTGACTTCTGAAAGCGGGTGGTTGCCGATGAGCGCAACGATCTCTCAGATGACCTTCATTGGACAGGGCATCAATACGTCGAACCGAGTGAATCTAGGCGCGGGCGCGCAGACATATTGCAAGGCTATTGCCGCGAACTACTCATGCGATGTTGCTTTCAACGTGATCTTGTCATTTGTAGTCCTGCAGCATCTACCTCGGGTAGCAAAGTTTCAGGCGATACTTCAGCATGGCTGGTGCCGAAAGTTGGTACTCAAAAAGGGCGAGGTGAGACTCACCCCTTTTGGAGTGGACGGAGTAGGATCTGTTTGCCGTGTCGAATCGGAATGTGACGGAAAGTAATGACACTTCACCTCCCCATTCGCGACCTTCTTATAGCTACGCTGCGAGATAGCATCGTTTCAGGAAGCTATGGAGCTGATGGCTGTCTCCCGACCCAGCAAGCTTTAGCCGTGCAGCACGGGGTAAGCACGGGCACAGTAAAGTTCGCGTTGGTTGAGCTGCAAAAGGAAGGGATGGTCATCCAAACTCATGATCGGCGCTGGCGTGTCGTGGCTTCAGCCGGCGACTGACCGCATTTCATGAGGCTGCAAGCCATAGTGGGCGCCTTATGGGTAGCTATTGCCCATAACTTGACCGAGTTGGCCAATGTTTGGGTAAGCGCATACTTCATCTCCTTCCTACGTGTATCTGCTTCGAATTGTTAGCAGATACCAATATTCTGAGCCGCTAGGCGCAGGCCAAAAGGTCGGTTCGCCATCCGTCAACGGGCCTTCCGGTTTGCCCTGAACACTTCATGCTTCAACAAACAGAAATTCGCAGACTGGGCGACGCGCCGCGGACATTTCTTTCGGAGCCGGCCTTGGGAAGCGCCCCGCAACATGGCCTGAAGTTGGAACCATAAGTTGTCACTTGACTGGTAACCATATGTTGTCATTTCGGACAACTTATGGGTTCGTGGCTAGCAGCACAGCGTACCAGTAGAAAACTTGGTGGGCCCACCAGGACTCGAACCTGGAACCAAAGGATTATGAGTCTCGGGGACTGGTCCAGCAATTTCAGCAGCTTGCGCTTCTTTCCGCTCCGCAACGCATGCGTCATGACACCCTTGAAACGTAGACACAGCAAGGGGCTCTTGCAAATTGCGGAGCGGAATCCTACCGCGTCGGCTTCACGCGTTTGCCGCGTCGCTGGCGCAAATAATCCTCGGTCTGAGTTATGCTCTTGTGGCCCAGCTGCTCCTGGGCGTCACGTATGTTGCCTGTTGCTTCTGCCTTGTCTGTGCCGGCCTTCGCGCGCAGATCGCGGAACTGGAATGTCAGGCCGGTGGCATCGCGGGCCTTGTCGAAACGGTAGCGCAGCTGATCCTTGCTTAGGGGCTGGCCAGTCTCGTCGACAATCAGCCGGAACGACCGGATGACATATCCGCGCTTGCGCTCGGCAATGCGCGCGAGCAGATCCGCCAGCTCACCCTCGACCTCGATGCGCACCTTGCGACCGCGCTTGCCCTGTTTGACGTGGATCACGCCGTCACGAACATCCTGGTCCTGCATGGCCAGGGTGTCGGCAGGGCGTTGGCCAGTCAGGTAAGCGAGATCCAGAGCATCACGCAGTGGCTGATCTGCGACCTCGGCGAGCGTGCGTAGCTCAGCATCCTCCACGTAGATCTCGCGTGGCCGCTCGGTGTTGCGCTTGATGCCGGCGCAAGGGTTCGGGAGATCCGTATAGCCCTTGTTGCGCGCGAAGTTCCATATGTGGCTCAGGAGTGCCTTCTCGCGGTTGGCGCGCACGCGGCCGTCGCCGGTCGATTTCATCGGCAGTCCGGTCTTCGGATTCAGTCTGGGCTTCTGGCCGACACGCCAGGTCATGTATTGGCGTACGCTGATCGGCCGGATCTTCTCCAGCGGGCACGGCGGGTCGTCGAAGAATTCCAGCAGCTTGTCCAGCTCACGCAAGTTGCCCGTCTGCGTACCAGGCTTCTTGGTAGGGATCACCTGGACGCGGTACTGATCTGCGACGTAGCGGAAGGTGATGACCGCGGCTGCGGTAGCCTGCGCTGACCTGGTGCGCTCGTACTCGGCCCACTTCTGGATCGCAATGCCGTAGTCGCTGCCCAGCGGCTCCTCGACGCGCGGCTTGCCGCCGTGGTCATAGTAGTAATGGACCTTGCCCGACTTCTGCTTGCGTGCGCGCAGGCGCGGGATTGCGTTTGGTTTAGATGAGCGCCTGCCCATGACTCCTCCCCAGGAGCAATTTGCCGTTCTCCAGCATGACCGCGTCGACCTGGTTAATTTCCAGGAAAAGCGTCACCAGCACTGTCATCGCGTCCTCGGTGATGTTCGCACGCAACCCAGCGCCCTGCGCGATGCGGAATTCCATCGTGTAGACGCCGTCGAGGCGCCCAAGCGCAACCGAACGACCATCGATAGGAATGGCGTTGCAGTGCATGATTGGTCTGGACTGCCCATCCATCACGCGGCCGCCTTGTTCGATTTCCACTCGCCGGGCGGCGTCTTCGGCGGCGCCATGCCGTTCGCCTCGGCGACAGCACGCGCGACCACCGGCCATCCTTTCCGGTCCAGATAGTGCTTGATTCCGTTCGACCGAAGAAACTCGACCTGCAGCTTCTTGGTGTGCGCCCGGCACATGCTCTTGATCTCCTCTTTGCTCAGCCAAAGATCGAAGTCCATCAGGGCGCCCTCCCGGCCAGCGCTTTGCGCGTCCATTGATCGCATTCGTATTGCGTGACCGGCACAGCGACCGGCACCTTGCCAGGGATCAGCACCAGCGAATGCTGGGCGCGCCGCTGGGTGCAGGTGAACTCAGCCTTCGGCAGATGGATCGCCGGCGAGAACTCGCGATACAGCACGACGCCGGCGACTGTCAGCAGCGCGATCATGCATGCCCCGACCCCCAGGGCTACCAGCCATTCCCATAGCCGATCCATCACGAACCGCTCCCGCCGCCAGGCGCCAGCTGGGAATCCAACAGGATTACGCCAGCGCTCTTGCCGAAGCGATCGGCATAGATGGCGTTGATCCGCTCGAACTCCTGGCAGCACGCCTCGAGCGCGCCGATGATCGCCTCGAGCGAGTCCGCTTTCCCTATGCCTGGGATGACGGAGCGAGGTGATACGTCCACCACGGACTGGCCTGCGAGCGATTGAGCCCACATCGGCCAGTTAACGCTTGCGATCCTGGTCAGCCGCGGGCCGGAATGTCCATCGCGGTCGGCTCCACGTTCAACGAAGGCAACGCCGACGAACTCGCGACCGTACCCATAGCCATCGCGCAAGGCCTTGGCCAGCCTCTCATAGAACTTGATGACGTCAGCACGCTCCCACACCGCGATCAACGTGTCTTCTGGGTCGAAGCGCGCATCGCGGGTCTCGCCATCGAACTCCAAGGCCACCGAGTCGCCGGACGCCGATGCCTTTTCCATCGCCATGACGGAATCCAACCCATCTGGGCCGGCGCCGACAACATCGGGCAGGTTCAGATCGTTAGCGTAGAAGTCGACACTGCCGGCGTTATCGCCTTTGATGTGGATCCGGCCGAGCACACACGGCTCCCAGCTCTGGTAAATGGTGCCCGCCGGAAGCTGCAGGAAGTCTTTGCGCTTGACGAACCTCATAGCAAGTCCTTCCCGCCGGGAAACGGCTTCAAGCCGCCGACAGGGTCGCCAGCAGCCATCCGCTCAGCGAGGGCGCGCTGCAATGGCGCTGGCGCACACACCTTGCGCACCTCGTTAATGGTCATGGTCGATCGCATCGCAGCCTTCTGCCGGTCCGATATGCGCACTGTCTTCCAACAGAGAAAGGCCAGTGCGATGACCGATGGCGACAAAAAGAATATGAAGCCGATTCTTCCGGGCACCATGACAGCGAGGCCAATCCATAGCGTCATACCTGCGACAATCGAAAGGAACAGAGCGGCCGCGCGGGCGATCTGCCACAGCGCGGTGCGGGAAGGCATCTTCATGTTGCACTCCGGGCAAGTTGGGCGGTGGCTTCGATGCACGCACCGCAGAGAAAGGCCGTGGCCGAGTAGTAGTCCTGAACTTCGCCGACCTGGACCGCGAACGGCAAACCAGTGGCGCCGCACATATCGCAACCAGGCATCGATTCGAGCGAGATGTCTGCACTGGCCATTCGTGCGCGATCGAGCGTCGACGGCATGATCAGGATCGGGTTGATAAGGCGTGTCATCGACGGTCCTCGCAATAGGTGCCGGTCCCGCCGCCGTCGGCGCGGGGGGAGGGGAACACGTCAGACGACGGGACCGGCGAAACGAAACGGGGTGGCGGGCTGCCTTCGTCGCCCCAGCAGTCAGCGCACTCGCTGCCAGCCGGAGCTGGCATGACGACAGTGGCGTGGCCACGGGCGCGCATGGCGGCGGTGACGATCGAGGCGTGGCTCACACAGCAGTAGCGCCAGCCGACCTGGGTGTGAACCTTGATGGCGGCGGGAAACACGCCTGCCTGTCGCAGTAGCAGGCAGCGCGAGCACGGCCAGCCGTCGGCGCATGTGCATGGCTGTTCCTGCAGCTGCTTGATCATCATCGCCGCGATGATGGCTTCTGCGTCATCGCCGAGCGCGATCAGCAGCGCAGCCGAGACATTCGCTGTCACCGTAATGGTGCGTTCTTTCGGGAATGTCATGCGACACCGCCTTCGGCGCGGACGATGGCAGCATGCAGCTCGCGCTTTATCTGCTCTATCCGCTCATAATCTTCGGCCAGCTCCGCTGTCGTGCGATCGGTATCGACGTAGTCGGACAAGCGCACCAAACGGTGCGTTTGCATGAGCTCAAGCGCCTTGCGAGCCTTGGCCAACAGCTCGTCCGCTGCTTCGGCGCCAGCGATCATGCTGCCGGCCCAATGCCCCTCGTAGTGCGGCTCGGCTAGCAACCCGACCAGGTCAATGGTGGTCGGCCGCTTCGGGTAGTACGCCGCTGCCTTGGCGATGGCCTGGGTGTGCTTAGAGGTCATTGCAGCACCCCCGCAATGCGCAACGCCATGGGCGCGCAGCTGGCCAGCCCCAGGGCGGTCCAGAACAGCCAGCTCCGATCGAACTTCGCGAGAAGGATCGACATCACAGGCCCTCCGCTTCGTCTGCGGCCTCAGTGAGGTATTGCGCGAGCTGACGCGCAGCGACCACGCTGATGGCGAGGTGATAGATAGGCTGGGCTGTTCGCCGGTCCATCGAGACCAAGTTGACGCCGGCACCCATGCCGCCGGGAAGGCGAGTCGCCTGGGCCGCGATCATCTCGAAGCCGACAAAGTCAGCGACGAATCGAAAGCTGCCCTTGCTCGACGGAACGACCCCATGTTCTGCGTTCATGGCAGCACCTTGGGATAGAAGCCGACGAATCGGTCTGTGCCTGGGCCGTCCTGGAACCACACACCATCGCTGGCGGCGAGGTAGCCAGCGCGGCTGTAGTCGCCCGGGCTGAATCCGTCGGTATTGACCTTGACCGTGGCTGGCGTGCTGGCGCTGCGCATCAAGCCGCGCACAGCTGCGCCGTTGCCGACCAGGCGCAACGCCAGCTTGTCCTGGCGGTTCGTCAGCAGGCCGCTTTCGGTCGGGTGGCTATGGATGGTGAACGGCAGTGGCGTCATGTCCGCCGGCACATCGGCACCGCGGCTATTGCAGGCGATGTGCGACTTGTTGGTGAACGCGATGACGACGAACTGGCTGCGTTCGACGCTGGCGCCGACCCAGCCGCAAGCTTCGAACTGCGTGCGGCCGGAGAAGGCATGGAGCGCGGCGCCAACGCGCAGCAGGAACGGTTCCATCTGCTCGCCAGGGTGGCTGTAGAACTCGCCGACCTTCTCAACCGGCAGGTCAGAAGCGTCAGGCGCGGCGCTGCACGTTGCTGCCACCAGCGCGGCGACAGCGGCGATAGAGCGGGCGTGTGAGCTACGGAAGGCCATTACTTGACCTCCCGAACTTCGCATCGACCGAGCTTACGAAGCTTGGCATCCGCATCGATGACGAGCCGGCGAGCCATGCGGATGAACTGGATTGCTGCCCAGTGATGGTTCTCCAGGTTATCCGCCTGAGTGCGCATGACATCGTCTGCCATGTCGAGATAGGAATTGGCATCGGACAGACAGTCTTCAACTGTCCCGGTGTCGACGGGCATCCAATTGACGTTCAAAGTCGTCATTCTGCAGTCGACGTTGCTCGGATCGACGCCACCGTCGATAGCCTTGAGCGGGCTCTCGACGAACTCAGTCGCTGCAGGTGTGGCAGCGCGGTACTTCTGGTCGATCAGATGCGGGGAATCGGCTCGCAGCCGTACGGCCTTGTGCCACAGCTCGGTGGCCTTACTGTCGTTCCAATCTTCGGCCGCACCATGGGCGCCGCTTTCGGCAAGGATTGCCTCACGAGCGTTCCATTCGAAGTCCCACAGGATCCCGAAGGCCAGATGGAAATGGCGGTCTGTTCGGAAGTCGTCAGCATCAGCCAAAAGCGATTCATGATTGATCGAATCGGGCTCGGCAAAGTCATAATGGTTGGCGAGGTCGGTGCGCTGCTCGTCCGACAGTCCATGCATGATGCCGTTATTGTAGGCGGTCGAAATCGCACCCTTGGCGACGAATTCGCCATACTCTGGCTGCATGTCCTCCTCGGTCCAATCCTCGGGAAACTTGACGCCCAATACGCCAAGCCGGGCGACGATCTGAGCGAATGTTGCGTCGCCGAGCGCAACGACATGGACAGCGGACGTCCTGCGTACGGCGCTCATGCTGCGTCCCTCGGGCGCGCATAAAGCAATTTCGAATGCGCAGCGCTCAGCATCGTCAGGGACATCTCGATCAGCTGGAACGCAGCGAACGCGCGACTGTTCAGATCTTCCTGGTCAAGAATGTCTCTCGCGGAGCGAAGCGCTCCGCTCGTGCCGGTGAGGCATTCGTCGACAGTTGCCTTGGGATCGAGCGCGAATTTCGCCCCCGAATACATAGTGTCCACGTCGTAGTTGACCAGTGTTTTATGGGCAGGATTAATCTCACTGGCATCCATGAAATCCGGGCAGAGTGCCGAAATGGTTTTGGGGTACGTCTTCCGGAACTCTTCCAAGAAGTACTCGGCAAAAACACTGTCACGCGCTGCCTCGATCTTGTCCAAGTCCCAATCGGCATCGCCCCGATGCAACGCAAGCGACTTGATCAAACCAGTGCGCGCATGTTCCGGCAGGTCGGTGAGAATGCCCTCGATAAAGGGATGTGCCTCGCCCGGCTTGCGGTCGATGCCCTCGCAGGTGCAAGCGTGCTTTTTGCTCAGCGGTGCTGCAGGCGCGCCTTGGGTTTTTTCGTTGCGAATAGCCTGATCGACGTAGGCGGGGTCGACGCCATCAAGCAGGACTGTATAGCCAAGTACTTCACCGTCGACGCGAAGCCAGTACACGTCGCTGCGCATGTCTTCGCAACGAACCCCGGTGGCAGCCTCGATCGCTATGCAGCGATCAACTGGCACGCCCTTGGTGTGCCACTCCGAAACGGATGGTGATGCGACGCCGATTGCCTCGGCGAACTTCTTTTGACTGCCTGCCGCCTGGATGGCAGCGGCTAAAGCGGACTTGGCTGGCGCGCCAGGCGTGGCGATGGCAGCCGCAACTTGAATGCCCATCGGTTTCCCCTCCCTTGGGGTTGGTCGATGGGCGGAACGTTAGCAGTCTGCTACTGAATAAGCAATAGCAGATTGCTAATATCGTCGAGCGAAGCGCTACCCGTTAAAGCTTGCGACCGCTTGGCGGTAGAATTGCAGCAACATGATGAATAAATTCAATGTCTTGCTCGGGTATGACGAGTCTCTCGTCATTTGAAATGGCGTGAAAGACGTATTCGCCGTCACGATGCCACAGGAACTCCTTCACGCTGCTCCGGCCATCTTTGAACCGAATCAGCGCGAATTCGCCTACCTGCGGGGCAGTCTTCGGCTCGATGGCAACAAACCAGCCCGACCGAATGGCCGGGTACATGGAGCCTCCCTTGACTCGAAGGATGTACGCGTCGGTATCCTTCGTTGGGAATTCGAAATAGCCATCCCCGTGGCCTGGCGGATACTCCAGATCAGTCCAGTACCCATCCATCCCCAAGCTTGCTGTGCCCACGACCGGTACTCTCCTGTACGACAGGGGAGTAAATTGCCTTTGTATCGCATCAAAGTCTGAGACTGATAAATCGTGTACGGCATCGAGCCATCCAGGAGCTAAACCAAGGCCTGCTTCGATGCTTCGTGCTCGTTTGTCGCTTATGCCGCGAGCGGAAGGTCCAGATCCCCTGGCCATCTGATGCAGATAAGCGGGGGCAATTTCCGCAACCCTCGCGATATGGGGGCCGCCATGCTTGTCCAGCAAATTAGATAGGTTATGCCGGCGTAACTGCTTGATGTCGTTGATCGATTCCATAGGCATAGTCTCTAGCTTTCCGCTATTTATTGCATCGCGCACAGTGCTATTGCGATTGAGATAGCACTTTGCTAGATTCGCGGCATGAATCTCGCCGACTACATCGCCGACGCGGCCGCCAGGTCCAGGCTTGCCCTCGACCTCTCCTGTAATCGCAACTACCTCTGGCAGATCGCCACTGATCGTCGTCGAGCGAGTCCTGCGCTGGCGATTTCGATTGAAGCCCATACGGCGCGCCGAGTCACGTGCGAGGAACTGTTGCCGGACCTGATTTGGGAACGCAACGAGCACGGCGTTGTGACCGGGTATCTGACTCGGGTGGAACCGGCCAGCTTGCCGGCTCCGAATCCTGCCAGCGAACCGCTGCCGAGCGTGGCGTAAGCGGATGACTTCTCCCATGACTTTCCCCTTTGCGATTGATGGTGCCGGCACGGTAAGGGCAGGCGCTGCGGAAAAAATCGTTCGTTGGAGGCACGCATGAACGTGAATGACGCCGCGCACCGCACGGTGCATGCCTATCCGGGCGGTAGCGAATCCCTAGGCCCGCGCATTGGCATCTCGCCCGCGGTGCTGCGATCGAAGGTCAACCCGAACATCACGACGCATCGGCTCGCGCTCGAGGAAGCAGTCGAGATCATGAGCGTGACTGGCGATCACCAGATGCTGCAGGCACAGGCTGCGACGCTCGGGTATGCACTTCGCCGCCTGGACGAACCGGCCGCGGGGCAGGGCAGTGTGATCGACGGCGTGCTGGCGCTCGGTACTGCGAACGGCGAGCTGTCCAAGGTGATTGCCGATGCCATCGCCGATAACGTCATCACCGAGCACGAGATGCGCGAGATCGAAGCCGCGGCATCGTCTGCAACGGGCGTGATCATCGCCTTGATCAACCGCCTGCGCGCCGTCTCCGGCAAGCGTCACCTCGGCGCTGTGGCATGACCACGATCAAGCGCTCGCTCATGTGGCTTTTCACTCGACACCTGATCCCTTCCGTCCTCATGCGCGCAGCGTTCGCGCTCATGCCTCTCAGCTCCGCATAGCGCCTTTCGTCCAAGCAACGCGCATAGGACGAATCGGTAGTGCGCATCCGTGGCGAACCAGGCGGACCGAGGCATTGCCAGCGAAAGCTGGCGGTGAGGCTGCAATGCCGGGGCTGGTTCAGGGGATTCGTTTCAGTCCCCTCTCTGATCTCTCAACACATGCGATGCCGGACCAGAAAAACCGGATTTCGCGCTGGGGGGTAGGGGGGGGGCTTGGGGCTCTTCGCTCCGTAGAAATCCTTGCCGACAGCAAGGGTTGGGTAACGAAGAACTTCCTACGTAGCGATAGACCGCGCGACAAATTCAAACCGACGAGATCGAACCATGCTGTTACCGCTGGACCAAATCAAAACCGATGGCGGAACCCAAGCGCGAGCAGCGCTGGACTTGGAAGTTGTTGCCGAGTACGCCGGTTCGATCACGGCCGGGGTTGACCTGCCGCCGGTGACGGTGTTTCACGACGGGAAGGCGTACTGGCTGGCGGATGGCTTCCACCGCTTTCATGCGCACCGCCACGCCCGCGCTATGGAGATCGACGCCGACGTGCGCCAGGGCACGAAGCGCGAGGCCATCCTGCATTCGGTCGGTGCGAATGCACAGCACGGCCTGCGCCGCACCAACGAGGACAAGCGCTGTGCGGTCAATACCCTGCTCGGCGACAAGGAATGGTCGAAGTGGAGCGACCGAGAGATTGCGCGGGTTTGCTCCGTGTCGCCCACCTTCGTCGGGTCACTTCGGGCACCTCTCACTGTAAACGTGGACAGTGAGAAGGCCACCCGGACGTTCACCAACAAGCACGGTTCGACCGCAACGATGGACGTTTCGGCCATTGGCAAGGGTGTAATCGGATTACACGCTGCTCCACCCGCCGCGCCTAAAGCCGGCTCCGATGTCACCCCCAGGGACGCGCCACAAAGCCATTCTGCTGCGCAGCCTGCGGTGCCGTCCGCGCCACCCGTTCAAGACGAATCGCGGACAGAGCCGCCACCGGTCGCGCCGACCTTCGAGGCCACGGAGCGCTCCGAAGATTTCGTGTCTCGCGCCGACTACGAAGATCTGCAAGAGCGTTGCCGTGATCTGGCCGATGAACTCGCTGGCTTGGCCAAGGTGGAAGAAGGGGAGGCGGCAGCGGCGCGCGAAATCACCACCCTGCGCGGCCAGCTCCGTGTCGTAGAAAGCCAGCGCGACCAGTACATGACCACCTGCAACGAGATCAAGCGCCAGGTCAAAGCTCTGCAGCGCGAAAACGACAAGCTGAAAAAGCAGGTGGGTAGCGCCAAATGATCCCTGTGCAACTGCGCGACTATCAAGCCGAATCGATTGATGCCCTGCGCGCCGGCATCCGCGGCGGTCACCGCAAACAGGTGTTGATGGCACCCACCGGTGCCGGCAAGACCGAGATCGCCTGTGACATGCTGCAGGAGGCTTGGCGCAAGCATTCGCGTGCCATGTTCATCGTCGACCGCGTCGTGCTCGTCGACCAGACTAGCGCCCGCCTGGACGCGTACCAGATTCCCCATGGTGTCATCCAGGCGAACCACTGGCGCTTTCGCCCGCACGAGCGAATTCAGATCTGGTCAGCGCAAACCCTCGAAAGCCGTGGCGTGCCAGACGATGTCGATGTGATCTTCGTCGACGAGGCGCACATGATGCGCAAGAAGATCGTCGAATTGCTGGCCAACACCAAGGCCGTCGTAATCGGGCTGACCGCTACACCCTTCACCAAGGGCATGGGCAAGATCTATAGCAGCTTGGTCAACGTCACCACGATGGACGAGTTGATCCGTCGCAAATTTCTCGTGCCATTGAAGATGTACGCCGCCAAGGCGATCAACACGACGGGCATGAAAGTGGTTGCCGGCGAATGGTCCGATAAGGAGATTGAAGAGCGAGGCATGGACATCGTTGGCGATATCGTCAGCGAATGGCAGGACAAGACGCAGCTGCACTTCGGCGGCCCCGTGAAAACCATCGTGTTTTCCGCCACAGTCGACCACGGCGACGAGCTCTGCCGCCAGTTCCAGGCCGCTGGCTTCAACTTCCAGCAGATCAGTTACCGCGACACCAGCGAGCAGCGCCGTAGGGAGTTGTTCGACGAGTTCCGCAAGCCCGATTCCGAGATAACCGGCTTGGTCTCGTGCGAGGTTCTGACCAAAGGCTTCGACGTGCCCGATGTGCTGTGCGGCATCTCGGCACGCCCGTATCGCAAGAGTCTATCGAGCCATATGCAGCAGCTGGGCCGCGTCATGCGCTCTGCGCCCGGAAAGGAGTTCGGCCTGTGGCTGGACCACACCGGCAACGTGATGCGCTTTCGCGAAGATACCCTCGATATCTTCGCCAATGGCATGCGCGAGCTCGACGAAGGCAAGCTGGAATCGAAGACGCGCAAAGAACCTGAGAAGAAGGAACGCGAGGAGATCCGCTGCTCCTGCGGCTACATGGTCATGCCGTGGGACGAGAAATGCCCTGGATGCGGCAAGGAGCGGAAGCGCCAATCCATGCTGGAAACCAAGCCTGGCGTCATGCAGGAAGTCACCGATGCCAACGGCAAACGCCTGTTGCCTTGGCAAAAGGATAAAGGCTCCGTTTGGAGGCAGCTTTGCACGTGGGCGGAATCGAAGACGGATGGCGATCACGCTAAGGCCAAGAGCCGAGCGCTGGCGAAATATCGCGCTATCTACGGCGAGTGGCCTCAAGGCGACTTTGCGACTGGAGTTACACCGTGCCGGGAGCTGCAGAGCTGGATCAAGAGTGACCTTATCCGCTACGCCCATCGGAGGAATGCGGCATGAGCTGGGGCGACCCCATCACTCCCGATAACATCAGCCCGCTGGCGCTCCTGTTCCTGCTGAAATCGAACGGCCATGCGGTCGCCTTGCGCGATGGCAAGTTGCTTGTCGGGCACCGCAAGGATTTGCCCGAAGGCGTCGAGGGCGCCATCAAGCGTTGTCGCGATGACCTGATCAAGATGCTCGGTGGCACACCATGAAGCGGACAGAGCTATTTCGCCGCTCAGGGTTCAAGGCGCCGCGCAGTTCGCGGCTACGGCAATCGCGCAGCACGAAGGCGCCTTCGCGCAACGATGTAAAGCATTTCGAAAGGCTGCGCTCGATAGGTTGCATTGCATGCCTGGTCAATCACCTCGCCGGTTATGCCACGGCGACGTTCAACGTTCGCGATCTCGAAATCCATCACGTTCTGAGCGGTGGTCGCCGTATTGGCCATCACGCTACGGTCTGCCTCTGCCATTACCACCACCAAGGCAAGAGGCTCCCGTTCGCTAATCAAGGATATGCCGCGCAATCTCGAATCTACGGGCCAAGCCTGGGTCGCGAGCCGCGCCGCTTCCGAGCGATCTACGGGAACGATGCCGGCATTCTGGAATTCCAGTGCGCGCTGCTCGCCATGGGTGCGCGATGAACAGGCCAAAGGCGAAGGATCTCGCGCAAGGGAAGTGGCGCTCCGTGCTTGAGCAGCTGGGCGTGCCGGCTGACGCGTTGGATGGGAAGCATCATGCATGCCCAAAGGACGGCGGAGGGAAGGATCGCTTCCGGTTCGCCGACAACAATGGCAGTGGCAATTTCTTTTGTACGTGTTCGGATGGAAAGCAGGGCGGCATGTCGCTGTTGATGTGCTGCCGTGGCTGGGATTATGCGACTGCTGCGAAGGAAGTCGAAAAGGTCGTCGGAGCCGCGGTGCCCACGGAACATCGCGAGAAAGCTGACCCTCGGCCAGCGCTCGAGCGCGTCAGGCGCGCAGCGCACGCCGCTGGCGCTCCGGTTTCAAGCTATTTGGCTGGGCGCGGTCTCGAAATTGCGCCCGGCTTACGTGAGGCTCGGCTGAAATACTGGCGTGGCCCGAACGATCCGGCAGGTACGTTTGACGTGATGCTGGGCCGCATTGTGAGTGCCGATGGCAAGCCCGTAAGTTGGCACTTGACCTATCTGGCAGACGGCAAGAAAGCCGACATTGAGCCGAATCGCAAGGTCATGTCGCCGATCGGAACGATAAACGGCTGTGCTGTTCGCCTGTATCCACAAGAGGCGCACATCGGCATCGCTGAGGGCATCGAAACCGCCATAGCCGCACACATGCTCTATCGCCTTCCAGTGTGGTCGGTGCTTAACAAGCACGGGATCCGCACATTCGAACCGCCAGTCGGCGTTGACCGCGTCACCGTATTTGCAGACCGCGATCCCTCATTCGTTGGTCAGGCTGCCGCCTACGTCTGCGCTGAACGCCTTTACAAGCTGGGCCTGCAAGTGGAAGTCCTCGCACCCACTGTCGAAGGCGATTTCAACGATCAGTTGCTTATCGCCATGGAGAAAGCGGCTTGAACAGAGATATTACCCGCGCTTCGGAACGCGCCCTGATCATCGTCATCTGGGCGACGATCCTGTACCAGGCCGGTGCGCCTGCCTGGTGCGCGATGGGCATTGGCGCTGTCATCGGCTATCTACGCATGCCGGTGCGGTCATGACTGCCAGCCCTGGTGAGCAGCTGGCTGATGCCCTGATCAGAGTAATCGAGGCCCAGCGAGCCTTTTCCCGTGCAATCGTTTCGATGTATGCGAAGCAGGTCCTGACTGACATCGAAAGGATTGTCACTCGCGTGACGATCGATCAGATCCTGCTGGAGCTTGCAGCTGGCAACGCGGCAATGGCATCCGGTCGGTTGCGTCAAGGTCTGACGCCGCCGCGGAAGCTCGGCGCCCGGCCCAGCGCGTACCGTCCATGTCCAGGCCGGCCGATGCAGAGCAGCAAGCGCCGGAGGCAATGGCGATGATGATTTCCCGCCTGTGCTGGTGCGCCGATTTGGCCTGCCGCTTCAACGATCCACGCATTCCATGCCCATCGCCGCGGCCGTCATACCTTGACGAAAACGGGTTCGATACGCGCGTAAACAGGATCGACCCATACAGCAGCGCAGGCCGCGACCTGCGTGCTTCGATGAAGAAATGGCACGGCCGTCTATTCGTGCACGCGCAAGGTGCGCCCTTAAAAGCCAAACGCGTCAAAACCATCACCCTCGACGAGATCGGGGTAACGGAGCAGTCATGAAACGAGATCCACTCGAACCGATCGGCCAGATCCACGTTATCGTCACAGGCAGCCTACGCATGGCTCCCATCGTCTACCGCATCGTGCGTGCCGAGGGGCCGCAGGTCGTCAGCGTCGACAGCGATGGCAAGGTGTACTGCACGCCGACTGCGCTCCGCTTCTCTCGTGAGCTGTTGAAGAAATACGCCGACTGTGTCGCCGGTACCTACGACAAGGATGCGCTGGTTCTGGATATCCGCGATGACCTGGCCGCGACCGTCCAGGCGCAGCGGAGCGCTGCATGACCCACGTGGGCAAAGCCATGGCACGCTTGAACGAGAAGAACGTTCGGCTCGACCCGGGTAGCGGCCCTGACTCTGCTGGCGCTGCGATGACGCCCGAGATCGTCGCTGGCGCGCTGGGTTTCATCAAGGCGGGCCTGGGTCGTGAGTTGCTGATCTATCGGTGGTGGCCTGATGGCGCCGCATTGACGAAGGGCGCGCTGCAGGCCGAGCTGGCCAAGCTACTGGTCACCGAATGGCAGGAGCGCTATGACGCGTTTGTCACTGCGGTCACAGCCAAGACGATCGCTGATGCGGTTGCAAAGCCACGGGCCCAGCTGATGTATGCCCAGGCCCGTAAGCGTCGATGGCCGGACGCAGTCATCAAGCGCGATGGCGAATACACGCTATCGAACACCTACGTCGGCGTGATCCAAGGTGTGCTGGCCGAGATCCGTAACAACAACCGTTGCGAGCCATGCGGCGGTGGTGGCCAGGTCAACAGCGGAAACAGGCGTACACCATGCAAGCGTTGTGGCGGTCATGGTTCATCCCGTCCGAGCGATCGGTCACGCGCTGCCGCGTGCGGGCTGAAAAGCCATAGGGATTTCTCCGCACTGTGGTCGCCTGTTTACCAGTGGTTGATAGATCTGGCCGAAGACGCGATCGCTCCAGCAGAGGCGGAATTTCAGCGTCAGCTCAAATAACAATGTGGATCGTTGACGACCCCCGGAATATTACGAAAAATGTGTAACATCGCGGGCACGGACAGCAAGCGATCGTCGCAATCACGGAACGAGTGCGACCCGGAGGCTGGGCTTGATGCCACAACAGTCTCCGACCTCTCCCGACAGCCCCGCCATTGAGCGGGGCTTTTTATTGCCCGTTCGTCGCGCGTCGACCGCCCACAAGGGGACGCATCAATGGAACAGACCGAAATGATGCATGAAGCAGGACGCGCTGCCGCCAAGTTGTCTCCGCCAGCCGTATTCGCAGTGGCGAATGCCGCAGGCTGGGGGCCGGAACAATGGGCTTATGTCCTGATTGGCTCATATAGCCTGCTTCAGATCGCGCATTTGCTGTGGCGCTGGCGCCGCGAGTGGAAGAAGCCATGAAGCTGCCGCTGCGCGCCACGTTCGCTACAGCTGGCGCTGGCGTGATTATGGCGATCGTGGCCGCGCTGCCGGCGCACGAAGGCCGGAAATACGTTCCCTATTGGGACAAGCTTGGCCATGTCTGGACGGTGTGCGCGGGCATTACTGGCCGAGC
The DNA here is from genome assembly GCF_055584465.1 of Dyella sp. NPDC103356. Lineage (NCBI taxonomy): Bacteria > Pseudomonadati > Pseudomonadota > Gammaproteobacteria > Lysobacterales > Rhodanobacteraceae > Dyella > Dyella sp. NPDC103356. The sequence goes on along the minus strand of NZ_JBVJLZ010000014.1, from coordinate 1,612 downwards.
TGTCGTTCCAGGCCGCACCTACACAGACGCCGAATGCGACAAGCTGGAAGCTGCGTACGTCCAGGTCATGCTGGGCAACATGGGCAAATGCGCTCATGGTGAGCTGGCTTTCAATGAGATCAAGGCCTGGGGCGATTTTGCGTACAACGTCGGGACGCACGCCTTTTGCCATTCGAGCGCCGTGCCGCTGCTGAACGCCGGCAAGAATAAGGCGGCATGCGCTGTCATCAGTCGATATGTTTACGCCGGCGGCTTGGACTGCCGTGTCGCTGCGAACGACTGTGCTGGCATCCCGGTGCGCCGCCAATGGGAACGATCGCTCTGCGAAGGTGGTGAGTGATGGCCTGGCTGCGCATCGTTCTGATCCTGGCGCTTGTCGCTGCAGGCTATGCCATGGGGCACCACGTTGCTGCGGAAAGCGGAGCAACTGCGCTTGCGAAACAAGCAGCCGTGACCGCAAACGAATCAGCCAAGCGTGCGCAGCTGTCGTTGAAGGCGTCCCAGGATGCGCGCGCCACGGAACAGCGTAACGCGCTCAAACTCAATCGGATCGCTTCTGACTACGAACAGGACAAGCAGAATAATGAAGCCGCTGCTGCTCGCACTCTTGCTGATCTCAGGTCTGGTGCTCTCAGGCTGTCGCCACGTTGGCGCTGTGCGTCCGGATATACCGATATGCCCGAAGCCGGGCCCAATACCGGCAGAGCTTATGCAGCCGCCATCGATCGAGAGGCGAGTGCGAGCCGAGCTATTAGAGCAGGCGCCGACGGCGACGCCCAAATCCGTGGACTCCAAGCCGCAATAAGGACTGTCTGCCAATGAAGATCCTGCAATCCATCGCCCATTTCGTCGTGCGCCTGATCGGCCTTGGCCAACAGCCTTCCGAATCGCCAGCACCTGCCGCCGTCAAAGAATTACCGCTGATCATGGGCGCCGATGGCAAGTGGTACATCAACAAGGCGCTGATCACCGACGTGGACTCAATCACGATTCCAAACGCGGCGCCTGCCGCACCTACCGAGGATTCACCCGTGTCCGATACCACCCAGACCCAGACCGCCGCTACTGCCACCACCGATCCGCTCCTGGACAAGCTCAAAGCCGTGCTGACCACAGCGGGCCATGACGTCGAGAAGGTGTGGGACGAAGCCGTCGCACTGGCCAAGAAGCTGGTCTAAGCGACTGCGCTATGACCGTACGGCAACCAGGTGGCAGTGTATTCGGCCACCTGTATGGCACTGCACGCTGGCAACGTATACGCCTGCTACAACTGGCAGCGTTTCCACTGTGCAAGTTCTGTGATTCACGCGGCCTTGTGGTCGCTGCGAATGTGTGTGACCACGTCAATGGACATCCTGCCGGCGAGACAGAGGCGATGTTCTGGGACGGCCCGTTTCAGTCGCTCTGTCGCGACTGTCACAACAGTGATAAGGCGCGTATCGAGCGAGGCCGCGAGGTTCGAGGGTGCGACGCCGACGGGTGGCCGGTGCCGAGCCTCAATTCATTGAATTGATTGGCATACCCAGGGGGTAGTCAAAAGTCTAGGCGATCCGCTAGCTAGACCGACCGCCCTCTAATTTACGCATTTCCACAATTCGCCGGACGACTTTTG
>NZ_JBVJLZ010000013.1:0-74469 GCF_055584465.1 Dyella sp. NPDC103356 | reverse complement strand
CCTCGCGTTCCAGGGCATGGGACACCTCGCTTCGACCTCGGCGAGGTGTAACCCATGTCCCCGAACACCTGTTACCTATGTCTCCGGTCCATACAGCTATGCCGGGGGAGAGGGTTGGAGTGAGGGGGTTTTTAGTCTCTCAAGCTCCAGCCAAACGTCGACGCAACACCGCAGCAAAGCCAGCCGGCCGCGAACGGGCGATGCGCACGTTGGGCGTCGCATGCCATCGCGCCGTCAGCTGGATGGCTTCAGCCAGTTCGTCGACCAGACGCTCGTCCACCTCGACACCAGGTTCGAGATAAAGCACCTTGATCTCGAATACTTCATCGGCACGGTGCGCCTTCGCATCCAGGCGCCCGATCAGCTTGCCCCGGTGCAGGATCGGCAAGACGTAATAACCGTACTTGCGCTTGGCCGGCGGCGTATAGCACTCGATCGTGTACTCGAAGTCGAACATCGCCAAGGCACGCGCACGATCCCAAACCAGCGGATCGAACGGCGACAACAAGGCCGTGTGGCTTGCACGCAATCTGCCGCGGGCAGCTTGCGCAAGCGATGAAGCGTGGTCGCGATGGACATATCCGGCTACCGACCAGCCATCGACACGAACCTCGATAAGCTCGCCTTCGGCACACAGCGGCGCCAACTCCCGCTCGGTCACCGCGGGTTTCAGACGATAGTAATCGGCAATCCAGCGCGCCTGAGTGACACCCAGCGCGCGCACCGCGTCGAGAATAAAGCGTCGACGCAAACTGGGATGATCCAGCGCCGCCACCGTGGCATCGAATGGCGGATCGAGTTTTTCGAGCACGCGTTCGGCCAGATCGTAGACGCGCTGAAATCGCTCCCGCCGCGTCACCATCAATTCGCCCAACGCAAACCATGCTTCCAGCCAGCGCTTCTCCGGCTTCCACGACCACCAGCCGGACGCGCCGCTCGGACGCTCGCCTTCGGTGAAGTCAGCGGTACGAACGGCACCGTTGGCACGGATATGTGCCAGCACGTCGTCCATGCCCGCACGATGCTCGCGCTGCATGCGCTCTGCATTCTTGTATGCCCAATGCATGCCACGCTGTGAGCGCCAGTCGCGATGCAAGGCGATATCGGATGCGGGCACGAAACAGGCTTCGTGCGCCCAACACTCCACGATGCGCCCTTGCTCGAGCGCATCGTCAAGCCACAGTGGATCGTAGGCCCCCAGGCGCGAATGCAGCACCATGTATGGGCTGCGTGCAATCACATGAATGCTGTCGATCTGCAAAAGGCGCATGCGTTCGATCGCAGCCACCACGTCCTCGCGCCGTGTGCGCTTTGCCAACGGTTTAAGCAGGCCCTGCGCGACAAGTTGCAGGCAACGTGCCTGTTGAATGCTCAAACCAGGAAACGAATTCGCTGAAGGCTGATGCAACGATAACGATGACTTCACGTGGCCTCGATGCGTTTGTTGAGCTTGCGTTTATCCAGCGCTGCCGAGGACACGTCGCATGCACTTCCGATCCGTCAGCATGAACTCTCCAGTTCACAGGCCAGCATTCTGGCACGGAGCGACGACGATGAAACATTCAAAGATGCTCTTATCGGCTCTGGCGATCGGCTCGCTGCAGTTTGCCGGAACGTTGTGGGCACAAGATCAATCCATGCCGCAACAGCCGCCGACACCACCACAGCCGCAATCTCAACCGCTGATGCCGCCGCCTCCGCCGCCGCAGGGTCAATCGGTCACACCACCTCCTCCTCCGCCGGGGTCGACCGATCCGCAGCAGATGGAGACGCAGGCAACTCCACCTCCTCCCCCGCCGAGTTCGGGCGATCAGCAGCAGATGCAGCCGCCACCGCCGCCTCCCCCGCAACCGGGCCAATCCACCACGCAGACGATCACCGACAAGGGTCAACCGGCAAGGGTGAATTCGTCCATGCCACCGGTAACATCGGGGCCGGCACCGAGCTTCGAGCAGCTCGCCAATGGCGGCAAGTCGATCTCCGAATCTCAGGCATCGGCTTATCCGCTGCTGGCCAATGACTTCAAATACGCCGACCGCAATCATGACGGCCGTATCAGCAAGAGCGAATACGAAGCCTGGGTCAAGAAGTCTTGATGCATGCCTGATTCGATGGATGCGATGAGCTGCACAGAAAGCGCCGGCCATACCGGCGCTTTCTTTGTGAGCCCAGCCTGCGACGCGTTAGACTCCAGGCTTCGCGCCCTTAAGGGGATTCAAGGAGCAGCAGCTGATGAAGCGAACGACTGCCATCGTATCGGCGGGGATACTCGCCTGTGCGATGCATACCGCCCACGCCCAAAACCCCAATCCGCTCGATATCCGTGCCTGCACCGGCATCGAAAGCGATGCACAGCGATTGGCCTGCTATGACCATGCCACCGGCCGAGACAATCTACCGGCCGCGCAAAAGCGCAAGGACGAAGGTACCGAGATACCGAGCATCTTCGCCAAGGACCGCAGCGACCACAAAACAGTGGCAGCGAGCGGCAACAGCGAAGTGTCCAAGCCACTTTCCTTGCTCGACTCGCGCTGGGAGTTATCGCCTGACAGCAAGCTGGGTACATTCAATATCCGCGGCTACAAGCCGGTCTATGTGATGCCGGTCTTTGCCACCAGCAACCAGAACGACCAGCCCAGCAGTCCCAACCCGGATAACAACGTCACCTCGCCACAACAATTGCAGAATGTCGAAGCGAAGTTTCAGCTCAGCCTGAAGACCAAGGTCTGGCAGAACATCTTCGGCGAGAACGGCGACCTGTGGGTGGGCTATACGCAATCCTCGCGCTGGCAGGTCTACAACTCGCAGATCTCGCGACCCTTCCGCGAAACCAACTACGAACCCGAAGCCATGTTGATGTTCAACACCGATTACTCGGTGCTGGGTTGGGATGGGCGTTTGGCGGGCATCGGGTTCAATCACCAATCGAACGGCCGATCCAACCCGCTGTCGCGCAGCTGGAATCGGGTGATCGCCAACTTCGGTTTCGAGCGCGACGACTGGGTGGTGATGTTCCGCCCGTGGTGGCGTGTTCCCGAGGACAGCAAGACCGACGATAACCCCAATATCAGCGACTACATGGGCCGCATGGACATGCAGATCATCCACGAATGGAATGGCCAGGAGTTCGGCCTGATGCTGCGCCACTCGCTACGCGGCGGCAGTCGCAGCCACGGCGCCGGGCAGTTCACCTGGAGCTTCCCGCTGATCGGCAACCTGCGTGGCTATACGGAACTGTTCAAGGGTTACGGCGAAAGCCTGATCGACTACAACCACAATGCCACCTACCTGGGCATCGGCGTGTCGTTGCTGGATTGGTATTGAGTGCGGGGCTGGTGGCGAGTCAGTGCCACCAGCTCTGTTTGGTTCCCGTAAGGATGCGCAGCATGTGCCCGCGTGTCAGCGAGAACCTTCCCAGCGGACCGAAACCGAGATCGCGCAACCCGGCCAGGCTGTTGCGCTCGGACTGAAACCACGGTGTCAGCCAGCGACTCAGGCGCTGGTAGATCGCCAGATGCGCGCGACGACGATCGCGATACGCCATCAGCGCGTCATCAGTGCTTGGCGATTGCGCCAACGCATCGGCCAAGGTTTCGGCATCGAGCAAAGCCATGTTCACGCCCTGGCCCAACTGCGGGCTCATCGCATGCGCGGCATCGCCGATATACACGACCTTTCCTTGCGCCGGCTCGCGCAGTAATACATCGCGATAGCGGGCGCGATGCATCTGCTCAGGCGCCGCAATCGTCGCCAGCAAGGGCTCGACCTCAGGCCAAAGTGCCGCTACGCGCTCTCGCAACTGCGCCAGTGCGACCGCGTCGAAGTGATCGAGCTGCTCGCCGGGCATACTGAAATAGAACGTCAACCAGCGCCCTGCATGCTCCGTACGTTGCCCGACCGGCAGCATGCCGATCATTTCGCGTGTACCCGCGTAGCGCTGCTGCAATTGATCGGGATAGGCCCAGGATTCGGCTGGAAGCAGGCACCACAAGGCGCCCCATGGATAGAGCTTCTGTCGCTTTATGTTGTTCGGGTGATGCCCGCGCAAACGCGAGTGGGCGCCATCGGCAACCACGATGAGATCGAACGGGCCATGCTTGCGTCCCTCGTTATCACGGAGCGTATCCCCGTTTTCGATGGCCTCGATGCGCGTACCGACAGCAATGTCGAACGCGTCGGCATAGGCATCGTGCAGTACACCGAACAGGCTGCCACGCGTCAGCCCGAGGCCAAAGCAATCGGGCGCATGGTCCCGATAGCTCATGTCCATCACGCTGCGGCCGTTCGGCGTTGCCCCGTAGAGGCGCTCGATGCGCTGGCCCCGTTCGAGTATCGGCTTGCTCAAGCCCAGCCGATCGAGCACGCCTAATCCGGTCGGCTGCAGCAAGAAGCCCGCACCGACCGGCCCCAGCACGGGTGCCTGTTCGAAAATACTGAGGCGATGACCTTGCGCGCTCAGGAAAAGCGCGGCGGCCTGACCGGCCGTGCCATACCCGACGATGGCGATACGCATGCGTCCCTGCATTCAATCCCCTCAGATAGAGAACGCCCGGCGCACGGCCGGGCGTCTTTCAAGCACCAGGCACTAAAGCTTAGTGATGATGGCCGCCTTCGCCATGCACGTGACCATGCTCGCGCTCTTCCTGGGAAGACTCGCGCACGCTGGTCACTTCGATCGCGAAATGCAGGGTCTGGCCGGCTAACGGATGGTTGCCGTCGATATGCACGGTTTCGCCGTCGACGGCGGTCACGGTGACATTGATGACGCCCTGTGGGCCACGTCCCTGGAACTGCATGCCGGGCTGGATATCGGCCACGCCCTGGAATGCTTCGCGCGGCACTTCCTGCACCAGTTCCTCGTGACGCTCGCCATAGCCTTCGGCGGCGGGCACGTCGACCTTGAACTGGTCACCGGCCTGACGACCCTCCATCGCCTTCTCCAGGCCCGGCACGATCTGGCCGCCGCCCTGCAGATAGGTGAGCGGCTCGCGGCCGTCCGAGCTGTCGACGACCTGACCCTGGTCATCGGTCAGCGTGTAGTGGAAAGAAACGACACTATGGGGGGCAATCTGCATGATGTTCTCGTTCATATCTTTGGTGGTGCCGGCCCATCCGAGCCGACGCGAACGCTAAGCGTAACAGACCCCCATGTGCAGGACCGGTCATGCAGGCCCCCGGCCGATCTGGAATACTCCCGTCATGATTTCGCTCAGAGGCCTCGGGCGCCGCCGTTTCGCCGCCCTTTTGCTCGGCATCCTGCCTGCCCTGGCATGGATCGCGCCCGCCTTCGCCGATCAACCGGAAGGCAGCGCCACCGTACCCTTGGGCGTCCAGATCGACACCTTCATCGCCCAGCCCCGCTTTGCCGCGGCCAACTGGGGCATCGCCGTGGTCTCGCTCGACAGCGGTCGCATGTTGTATGTGCATCACGCCGACCAGTTGTTCCAACCCGCATCGACGACCAAGCTGTTCACCACCGCGCTGGCCTTGAGCAGCCTGGGGCCCGATTACCGCATTCCCACGCAGGTGCTGGCCAAGGACGATATCCAGGCCGGCAAGCTGGATGGCCCGCTGCTGCTCTACGGGATGGGCGACCCGACCCTGGGCGCCGATGCCAGCACCGCCGACTGGGCCGATCAGCTGGCGGCACAGCTGGCCGCGCGCGGTTTGCGCAAGGTGACCGGCGACCTCATCGCCGACGATACGTATTTTCAGACACCGTCGATGGGTTCGGGCTGGGAAGCGATCGATCTGCAAAGCTGGTTCGGCATGCCTACCTCGGCACTGAGCGTGGACGACAATCTGGTCGGCATCACGATCAGCCCGGGCCGCGGCGCCGACCGACCCGCCCAGGTCGCATTCGACCCGACCGATGCCGCCCCCTCGCTCGCCAACGACATGACAACCGGCGCGGCGCATACGCGCAACGACATCAATCTCTATCGCGCGCCAGGTGGGAATACGTTGCACGTGTTCGGCAGCATTGCCGCGGGCTCGCCGATGCTCAATTACAAGCTGGCGATGGTCGATCCCGCGCGTGTCGCCGGCCAACGTCTGCTCGATGCACTCGCACGTCACGGTGTACATGTCGATGGTGTATTGCGCACCGTGCACTGGCCACAAAGCGACGCCGCGTATCGCAACGATACCGTGGTGCTTGCACAAGTGCTGTCGCCTACCGTTGCGGACATTCTGCATCAGGGCCTTAAGCGCTCGCAGAATCTGTATATGCAGAATTTGCTGCTCGTCGCTGGCGCCAAGGCACAGGCCGATGCCATGCAGCAGCCTTCACCACCGACCGGCTTTATCACCACCGAAGCCTGGGGTATCCGCGCCCTGCGCAACCTGCTCGATCGCATCGGCGTGCCGGCACGGGCCAGTCTGATCGAAGAAGGCTCCGGGCTGTCGAGGCGCGACCTGGCCACACCCGAAACCATGACGCGCGTGCTCAGCTTTCTTGCCGCGCAACCCTATGCCAAGGTGGTCTACGACGCCGTGCCGCTGGCTGGCGTGGACGGTACCTTGCAATGGCGGATGCGCAAGACAGCCGCGGAAAACAATGTGCGCGCCAAGACCGGCAGCATGAGCCTGGTGCACTGCCTGGCCGGCTATGTCACCGCTGCCTCCGGCGAACGCGTGGCCTTCGCCATCATGCTCAACAATTACGAGCCGCCGGAAGGAGCGCCGAGTGCCAGCCGGGATGTGGATGCGATTGCGGTGATGCTTGCCGGAGCAAGGCGAAGCGAGGAGTGAGTCGAGAGGAGTGAGTAAGAGCCGACCTCCATGCTCCTCTCTCACTCCTCTCCACTCACTCCTCGCTCTAAATCACTACCCGAGCTTAAGATCCCGCGCAATCTTCTCCGGCGTATCCGTCGGCGCGTAGCGCTTCACCACCTGCCCTTCACCATCGACCAGGAACTTGGTGAAGTTCCACTTGATCCCTTCGCTGCCCAGGATGCCCTTGCCCTCTTTCTTCAGCCACTGATAAAGCGGATGGGCGCTGTCGCCATTGACCTCGATCTTGGCGAACATCGGAAAGCTGACGTCGTAGCTGGTGGAGCAAAAGTTCTTGATCTCGTCCTCGTTACCCGGCTCCTGGTGACCGAACTGGTCGCAAGGGAAGCCCAGCACCGCCACGCCCTGGCCGCCGTATTGGCGCCACAGCTCCTCCAGGCCTTTGTACTGCGGTGTAAAACCGCACTTGGAGGCGACATTGACGATCAACAGGGTCTTGCCGCGCCATTCGGCGAGTGAGCGCTCGTTACCGTCGATATCACGCGCGGAAAAGTCGTAAACGGAAGTCATGGCTCTTGGGCTCCGGTAAAGAAGCCGCAGTTTACGCCAGTCCCGCCCACCCTGCGCCGACAAGCCTCCTAACTCGCCGACTGGCATAATGCCGCCCCGACCACTTCCTTTTCAGGCCTGCCGTGATCCGCTTTGTCGATGTTCACAAGTCCTATCGCGTCGACGGCAAGGACATTCCCGCATTGCAGCCGTTTAGCCTGGACATCGCCGACGGCGAGGTCTTTGGCATCATCGGTCACTCCGGCGCCGGTAAATCGACGCTTATACGGCTGATCAACCTGCTCGAACGCCCCAGCGGCGGCCGGATCCTGATCGGGGACGTGGAGCTGACTGCCCTGGACGATGCCGCGTTACGGGCTCAGCGTCGTCACATCGGCATGATTTTCCAGCACTTCAACCTGCTGTCCTCGCAGACGGTAGCGGACAATATCGCCTTCCCGATGCGTCTGGCCGGCGAACGCGACCCGGGCGCGATCCGCCGCCGGGTCGACGAGTTGCTCGAACGTGTCGGCCTGACTGCACATGCGGACAAATACCCTTCTCAGCTCTCCGGCGGACAGAAGCAGCGCGTGGGTATCGCCCGAGCCCTGGCCAACCATCCATCGATCCTGCTGTGTGACGAAGCCACCAGCGCACTCGATCCGCAAACCACCGCATCCGTGCTCGAACTGCTGGCGCAGATCAATCGCGAGCTGAAACTGACCATCGTGCTGATTACCCACGAAATGGACGTGGTACGACGGGTATGCGACCGCGTCGCCGTCCTCGATGGCGGACGCATCGTCGAGCACGGCAACGTCGCCGATGTGTTCCTGCACCCACAACACGACACCACCCGGCGCTTCGTCGATGAAGCGCTGCCCGAGGAAGCGGCCGGCGGAAAATCGATCTACGCCCAGGTCCCCGGACGCATCCTGCGCCTGTCGTTTCGCGGCGAAGCGACCTGGTCGCCCACGCTGGGGCGCGTCACCCGCGAGACCGGTGTGGATTTCAATATCCTGGCCGGGCGCATCGATCGCATCAAGGACCTGCCTTATGGCCAACTCACGCTCGCCATGCAGGGCGCGGGCGTCGATCAGGCTTTGAGTTCATTGCGTGCCGCCGGTATCGACGTAGAGGAAATCGCTCGATGACATTCGCTTTCGCTACGCCGTTGCATCAACTGTTCCCAAATATCGACGACTGGGGCGAACTCGGCCATGCCTGCATCGATACGCTGCTGATGCTCGGCGGCTCGCTTGCGCTGACCGTGCTGATCGGCTTGCCGCTCGGTGTGCTGCTCTACCTCACCGGCAAGGGCCAGATACGCGAGATGCCGAAGTTCTATGGGCTGCTGTCCCTGGTCGTGAATATCCTGCGTTCGATTCCCTTCATCATCCTGATGATCGTGCTGATGCCGCTGACCCATATTCTGGTCGGCACCAAACTGGGCATCCGTGGCGCGATCCCGCCCCTGGTGATCGGCGCGGCGCCGTTCTTCGCGCGCCTGGTGGAAACTGCCTTGCGCGAAGTCGAGCGCGGCGTGATCGAGGCAAGCCAGGCCATGGGCGCCACCACCTGGCAGATCGTGCGCCATGTACTGCTGCCAGAGGCTCGTCCCGGCATCATCGCCGGTGTCACGGTCACCGCGATCGCCCTGGTCGCCTATACCGCGATGGGCGGCGCCATCGGTGCGGGCGGCCTGGGCGACCTGGCCTATCGCTATGGCTATCTCAGCTACAAATCCGATTACATGGTCGTGACGGTGTTTCTGCTGATCGTGTTGGTGCAACTGCTGCAGATGATCGGCGACCGCGTGGTGGCCCATTTCAGCCAACGCTGAAAATGCATATCGAACACCCGCTAAGTTCTTTGCCATCGGCGGTATAGACGGCTATTCTTGTGCAACGCACAAAAGGCTTACATTCCATGACCAAGCTTCTCGCTCCCCTCGCCGCCTTGCTCCTGCTGGTCGGCTGCTCGTCAGGTTCCGGCGGCGGTAATGCCGATAGCAAGACGCTGACGGTCGCTGCCACCGCGGTTCCGCACGCTGAAATCCTCAAGCAGGTGAAGCCGATCCTGGCGAAGGAAGGCATCGAGCTGGATATCAAGGTATTTGCCGACTACGTGCAGCCCAATACCCAGGTGCTGGAAAAGACCGTCGATGCGAACTACTTCCAGAGCAAGCCCTATCTGGATGAGTTCAACAAGCAGCACAGCACCAACCTGACCGTCGTGACCGGCGTGCACATCGAGCCCTTCGGCGCGTACTCGCGCAAGATCAAATCGCTCGACCAACTAGCCGATGGCGCCACGGTCAGCCTGCCAAACGATCCCAGCAACGGCGGCCGTGCCTTGCTGCTGATCGCCAAGCATGGCCTGATCACCTTGAAGGATCCGACCAGCCCGATATCCACGCCCAAGGACATCGTGGCCAATCCGAAGAATCTGAAGTTCCGTGAGCTCGAAGCGGCGATCCTGCCGCGCACCCTCGACGAGGTCGACCTTGCGTTGATCAATACCAACTACGCCCTGGCTGCCGGGCTCAACCCCACCAAGGACGCGTTGCTGATCGAGGACAAGGATTCGCCCTATGTGAATGTCCTGGTGAGTCGCGCCGATAACAAGGACGATCCGCGCGTGCAGGCGCTGGCCAAGGCGCTGACCAGCCCGGAGATCAAGGCTTATATCGAGCAGCAGTATCACGGTGCGGTGCTGCCTGCCTTCTGAGGTTCCGGGTGTTATCGCGAAAGTCGAAGCTCAACGCCACTGGATTCCGGCCTGCGCCGGAATGACGAGTAGGAAAAGGCAAGGAATCGTGCCGAGCCTCTGAAACCAGGCGCTCCCTTACCTAGTCGTCATTCCGGCGCAGGCCGGAATCCAGTAGCGCGGCACCTGGTTATCGCGACGGCCCCTACTCCCCAGCCAACACCGGAATATCAAACACCTGCCGCAGATACGCCACGTAAGCGGTGTCATCGCACATGTTCTTGCCCGGCGAATCGCTCAGCTTCGCCACCGGCTGGCCGTTGCAGCGAACCATCTTGATCACGATGTTGAGCGGCGTTGGGCCGACGTCGTTGGTGAGGTTGGTGCCCACGCCGAATGCGAGTTGGCAGCGGCCGCGGAAATGCGCGTACAGCTGCATCACCTTGGGAATATCCAGGCCATCGCTGAAGACCAGCACCTTGCTGCTCGGATCGACACGATTGGCACGGTAGTGCGCCAGCACACGCTCGCCCCATTCGAACGGATCGCCCGAATCGTGGCGCGTACCGTCGAACAGCTTGCAGAAGTACATATCGAAATCGCGCAGGAAGGCACTGAGTCCATAGACGTCCGACAGCGCAATGCCCAGGTCGCCGCGATATTCCTTGGCCCAGGTCTCCAGTGCGGCCACCTGCGAATCGCGCAGCCGCGGCCCCAGCGCCTGATGCGCCTGCAGATACTCATGTGCCAGCGTACCTAGCGGGCGCAGATCGAGCTGACGCGCCAGCCACACGTTGCTGGTGCCGGTCAGCTGCTCGCCGAGCCCGTCGCGCAACGCGGTAACGACCTCTTCCTGCCAGGTGCGCGAGAAACGCCGGCGCGTGCCGTAATCGGCGATCCGGCAACCGCTGTAATCGGCGGTATCGCGCAGCAGCGCAATCTTGTCGCGCAAGCGGCGACGTCCCTCCGCCAGATCGAGCTTCGGCTGCGTATTGCGAAAATACACCTCGTTGACGATCGCCAGCAGCGGCACTTCGAACAGGATCGTGTGCAGCCAGGGGCCGACGATACGGATCTCGATCTCGCCGTTGGCCGCCGCCGAAGGCTCGATCTGCACATATTTCGCATTGAGGTGAAACAGCGCGAGAAAGTCGACGAAGTCGCTCTTGATAAAGCGCCAGCTACGCAGGTAGTCCAGCTCGTCGTTGGTGAAACGCAGGCTGCACAGCGCCTCCAGCTCGGCGCGGATTTCTTCGATATACGGCACCAGGTCCACGCCGGGGTTGCGGCACTTGAAACGGTACTCGACCTGCGCCGCCGGATAGTGATGCAACACCACCTGCATCATCGAAAACTTGTACAGGTCGGTATCGAGCAACGAGCTGATGATCATCGGAAACTCTGGCGCACAGGACGAACGATTATGAGCTGGAAGTCCCCGTCTAAGCGAGCAGACGCAAACGCCGGGCAAAAAAAACCCCGGGGGCCAGGGGAGGGGCCGCCGGGGTTTGTCGGGCCGGGATCCTTGGGGAAGGATAGATCCAGCCCCTCAGTGACCGATCTAGCCAGGTCACTTCGGGTCGCCATCACGGCGATCATGAAACTTAGATGGCGTTCCCTTGGAAAAGTTCAAGGGCACCTACATGAACAATCGTTCATCGAGGACATGCGCCATCGCTCTCGTCGGTTAATTGGGCCAGCCAGATATTTTTCAAGCGACCGAGCGCTTTCGCCACATCGCTACAATGATCACCATGGGAAAGGAGATATCCATGCGTCGCGTTTTGTTTGGTTTTTGTTTGGGATGGTTAGGCCTCGGCGCCTCGGCCGCGGAACTCAAGATCGATCTCGGCCAGGGCGCACCGCAGACCTACCAGACCGCTCAGCTGATCGCGCGCCAGGACCTGCGCACGATCGATATCCCCAGCGACGTCGCCTACAAGCGCTCCATGCACTATCGGGCCATTCCCCTGCGCGCCCTGCTTAGCGGCATCGGCCCCGAAGACCATCTGCAATTTGTCGCCAGCGACGGCTTCGCGGCGGAGATTCCGGCCTCTCTGTTGCTGGACGAACACGGCAGCGAGGCCTGGCTGGCCGTCGAATCCCCGACCCAACCCTGGCCCGCACTGGGTCCGGGAAAGCCCAGCGCCGGCCCTTTCTACATCGTCTGGACGCACCCGCAGGCGGCGCACATCGGCCAGGAACAATGGCCCTACCAGGTCGCCTCGATCCGCAAGCTGGCCGATGTCTCCCAGCGCTTTCCCGCCATGCGGCCTGACTCCGCCCTGCCCGCTGACAGCCCGATTCGCCGTGGCTATGCGGTATTTCAGCGCACCTGCCTGGCCTGCCATACGCTCAACGGCAGCGGCGACGCCAAACTCGGCCCCGATCTGAACATTCCGCATAACCCGACCGAATACATCCGTGCCGACCTGCTGCGCGCTTACGTGCGCGACCCGCAATCGCTGCGTCATTGGCCTGAGGCAAAGATGCCCGGCTTCTCGCGCGACTCGCTATCGGATCAGGACTTGGACGACCTGCTGGCCTATTTGCGGCATATGGCGGGCCGGAAAGCGTCGCCTTAAGCCTTCAAGGTGCGGCAGCCGCCTGCGCCGGCGGCTCCTTTTTGGCTGCATCCAGCAATGTCTGCAACGATTCGTTGCGCTGCTTGAACGGCTGTTGCGCAAGCGTGCGCACCGCCGTGTAAAACGCTGGCCATTGCGACTCGCTGCGATGAAACAGCTCGGTGAACGCAGGCAGCCAATGATCGTAGATGCCGAACGGCAGCAGCCGCGCATTGTTGATCGGCGCGGCTACCCAGGCGTCGTAGCCATGTTGGCCCGGCCAGTCATGATCCCGCCATTGCGCATAGCGCTGGCGAAAGGCATCGATCTCGCGCTGTTTTGCCGCAGCCAGAGTTGCCTCATCGCCGCCTTGCGCATACGCCTTGCGCAATCGATCGCGCAGGTCGAGAACCAGTTGGGTGAAGCCATCGTCCATCGCTTCGCTGCGCCCTTTCTGCGGAGGCAGACCGCGTGATTGACGCCACTGCCTCAAGCCCTCGTCTTGAACGAAACTTGCGAAAGATTCGTTAAAGGCACTGTCGCCTTTGACGTAGATCAGCTGGTGGGCCAGCTCATGAAAAATCGTGCTGGCCAGTTCGTCATCGTCCCAGCGCAACATGCTGCTGAGGATCGGATCGGCGAACCAGCCCAGGGTCGAATACGCCGCCACACCACCGACCCAGACATCATCGCCGTCGGCTTTGAGCTGCTGCGCCCGTTGCTTGGCCTTCGCCTCGGCGAAATAGCCCCGATACGGCACGCAGCCGGCAAAAGGAAAGCACTGCCGCACGGCGTCGACCGAATACGGCGGCGTCGCGAACACGTTCCACACCACGTAGGGACGATCCAGCGCGACATAGCCGGTATAGCTGCGATTGTCCGGCAGACCCAGTTGGCTCGACGCAAATCGCCGGGCCTGTTGGGATAGCGCAAGCCGCGCTTTCAGCTTGGGATCGATCTGCGGGTCGCCAAGCAGCTTGGCAACCGGCCTGCGATCCAGCACCAGGGCCGACTGTCCACGCGCGATGTGCGCGTAGTAACCGAGCGTCTGGCAACCGACAAACAAAAGGCCCGCGGCGGATAACACCACGAGCCTTGCGATACGGGACAACCCGGTTGGCATGCGATATCGCGTCGACATGCCGCCATTGTGCCTGTTACTTAGCGCCCGTGGCCGCCACCACCGCCATGCCAGCCGCCATGGCCGCCACTCCAATGCCCACCGCCGCCGGGGCGACCATGGTAGCCACCGTGGCCGTAGTAACCGCCATGACCGTAGTAACCGCGGCCGCCCCAGTAGCCGCGACCGTAATAACCGCGCCCATACCAGACATTGATACCCGGCGCGTAGCCATAACCGTAGCCGTAACCCGGATACCAATAGCCCGGCACGCCGCCGTAATAGGCGTCGTCGTAGACCACCGTGCTGCCCGATCCGTAATACGCGTCGCCTACGTAAGCGCTGCTGCGCACGTAGCTGTAACCAGGGTCGTAGTAACAGCCCGAAAGCGTTGCGACGGCACCACCAAGCATCAATCCGGCTAGTAAGCGTTTCATACAAGGACCTCCCGGTCGCTACGACATCACGCTAAGTCCATCCCGTTGAATGGGTACTGAGCCGGACAAAAACAAGCCGGCGGGCATTTACCCGCCGGCCATATAGACACGGCCATTTAGCTGACGGCCATGCGCACGCTAAATCTTGCTGCGACGATTGAGATCGCCTTGCAGATGCACGGGTTGGCCAAGCCCCGAATCCTGCGCGGAGGTATCGCCACCGTTTTGCGGCGGATGACTTTCTTCCGTGGGATGGGCTTGCTGATCGGCACCAGGCCAGTTGGGCCCCTGACGTACGCGCTCTTGTTTGGCGACGAGCAGCGCCTGGATATGCGCTACCGCCTCTTCCGGACTGATGTGCTTGACCGGCTCGGCCTGGGCTTCGGCAGCGGGCTTGGGCTTTGCAGGCTTCGGCGCGGGCTGCTTTACGACAGCCGGCTTGGGCGGTGCTGCCTTCCTGGTCGCTGCTTTCTTCGCGACAGGCACCTTGGTGACGGCTGCCTTGCTCGGCGTCGCCTTGGTGACCGTCTTCTTTACGGCGACTTTCTTGACGGCGGCCTTCTTGCCAACCGCCTTGCGTGCAACGGTTTTCTTCGCGACGGATTTCTTGACGGCAGCTTTACGCGCTACGGTTTTCTTAACCGCTTTGCGAGCGGCTTTCTTTGCCGCTGCCTTTTTTGCCACGGTCTTTTTTGCCGCTGCCTTCTTGGCTGGCGCCTTGCGCGCGGCGGCTTTCTTTACCGGGCTCTTGCGGGCCGCTGCTTTCTTGGCGGGCTTTTTTACCGTAGCCGTATTTTTACGAGATACGGCCTTTTTTGCTGCTTTTTTTGCCGCGGACTTCTTCGCGGCAGACTTGCGGGTCGTTGCCATGCGTCTTTACTCCTGCGGTTAACAAAAGGCTCCGACGTGTCTCCTCTACGTCAGATGACTGAGCATTAGCACCGGCAAGATGTATCCGGAATGAGCGAATCTTACGCTCTCCGATGCAACGCACTGTGATGTTTTACATCAAAAGCGCGGCCGCATCAGCTGATCGATGAAAATCGACAGTCGTTCCGGTTGCACCATCAGCGTAAAAGCCACGCCGTAAGCGGCTCCCCACAGGTGCGCGCTGTGATTGATATTGCCCTGCCCGCGCCGGTCCATGTAGACCGAATAAATCACGTAAAGCACGGCGTACAGGATGGCCGGAATCGGAAGAGCAAAGTAGAGAAGGATCTTTGCCCAGGGCTGAAAGAGAATGGACGCGAACAGCACCGCGGACACGGCGCCTGAGGCCCCCAGGCTGCGATAGTTGGCGTTGCCGCGGTTGGACAGATAGGTCGGCAGAATCGAGACGATCAGCCCACCAAGATAGAACAGCGCAAAACCGAACGTACCCAACGTATGGGTGTAGTACTGCTCCATCACCCGGCCAAAAAAGAACAGCGTGAGCATGTTCACCAGCAGGTGGCCGAAATCGGCGTGGAGAACGCCGTATGTCACCAGGCGGTAGTACTCGCGCTGGCGCGTGATCGCGGGCGGCCACAGGATCAACTCGTTCATCAGGCGGCTGTTGTTGAACGCCATGAACGACACCACGCAGGTGATGGCGATAATGATCAGGGTGACCGGCATGCGGATTTCCATAACGTTTGGACGAAAGGCGGCATATTGACGAGCCCGCCTGCGCTTGTCGACACCTGCCCTGTCCGCGTCCGGTTGCGCTTCGCTGCACTGCCACAAAGGGCGCCGGAGGACTATCATTCGCCGCTTTAGTGCGGCCGGTCGCCGCCACGACTCCCTTCATGTCACCCATTCGTTACCTGCATCTGGACGTCTTTGCCGCCACCCTGGGCGGCGGCAATCATCTTGGCGTCGTTACCGATGCTCGCGGCTGGAACGATGCGCAAATGCAGCGCTTCGCCCGCTGGACCAATCTGGTCGAAACTACGTTCCTGTTGCCGCCCAGCCAGCCCGATGCCAGCTATCGCGTGCGCATCTTCACGCCGCACAAGGAAATCCCTTTCGCCGGTCATCCCAGCATCGGCAGCGCACATGCCGTACTGGAAAGCGGCCTGGCCAAGCCGGTCGACGGCGTGCTGTGGCAGGACTGCCTGGCCGGCGTACTGCCGATCCGCGTCGAAGGCGAAGGCCCTGCAAGACAGTTACTGTTGAAATCACCTCGCGCCAAAGTGGTCTCGCAAGGTGTCGATGCGCATCCATTGCTTGCCGGCGCACTGTCCGGCATCGGCATGGGCAAGTTGCCGCCTGCCTTCGTCGAAGGTGGCCGCCACTGGTGGGTGGCCGAGTGTGCGGACGAGGCCAGTCTGCGCGCCTGGCAACCCGACTACGCCGCCATCGGCCAACTGGCCAAAGCCACCGACAGCCTGGGTATCTGCGTGTTCGCACGCAGCAACCATCCCGATTATCAGCTCGTGGTGCGGGCACTACCCGCGGGCGTTGGCATCGTCGAAGACCCCGCTTCCGGCGCCGCCAATGGCCTGATCGGTGCCTATATCGCCCATGCCGAGCCCGATGGTCCGCTCGCGCAGGGCTACACCGTCAGCCAGGGCCGCGAGATCGGCTACAACGCGCAGTTGCTGGTGCGTATCGACGGTGCCATCTGGGTCGGCGGCAAAACCAATACCGTCATCGACGGACACGTGCACTGGAACGGCGCCGAGTGAGTCAGGCGCCGCAAATCTGGGTCGATGCCGATGCCTGTCCGGTCGCGATCAAGGAAATCCTGTTTCGCGCCGCCGAGCGAGAACAGGTCAATGTCACGCTGGTGGCCAATCAGTGGTTGCGTACGCCGCCGTCACGCTTCGTGCGTGCCGTGCAGGTACCGTCGGGCCTGGATGTCGCCGACAACGAGATTGTGCAGCGCCTGAGTGCGCAGGACCTGGTGGTCACCCAGGATATTCCGCTGGCCGCGGCGGTGATCGAGAAAGGCGCGATGGCGATGCATCCGCGCGGCGAGCTCTACACGACCGAAACCATCGCGCAACGGCTGTCGATGCGCAATTTCATGGATGAGTTACGCGGCGCGGGTGTCGATACCGGTGGGCCGGCTGCGTTTCATGCGCGGGACAAGCAGGCGTTTGCCAATCAGCTCGATGCTTGGCTTATGCGTCGGCGAAGGATGCTGGGTTAAGCGCACGACACGCCTTGAAAAGCCTCAGTTTCTCCTATCGTCATCCCGGCGCAGGCCGGGACCCAGTGGGCTCAGTTTCCGGTTTTCGCAGCAGAGCAGATTCTCATTTGCTCTCGCGACAACCGATCGCAAAGCCACTGGGTTCCGGCCTGCGCCGGAATGACGAGTAGAAAGGTTTTTCGGGGTTCCACCGTCGCGACCGCAACACCAAAGTCCCGTCAGTCGCCCAGATTCGCCCGCCGCGCAGCCACCAGCGACAACGAGGCCAGATCCAGGTCTTCGTCGCCCTGCGCCAACGCTTCGAGCAAGCTATCGCGCAGCAGGCTGGCAAACGGCAATGGCACGTGTTTGGACGTACCTGCCTCCAAAGCCAGGCCGATATCCTTCGACGCCAGTGGCAGAGCGAAACCGGCCGGCTTGAAGCGCTGCTCGACGATCGACTTGCCGTACCCCTGATACACCGGGGACGCAAACAGCGTGCTGGTCATGATCTCAAGAAAATCGCCCGCGCTGACACCATGCGCGCGCGTCAGCGCGGATGCTTCAGCCATGCTTTCAATCGCCGTCACCAACATGAAATTGCCGGCGATCTTGACGATGTTTGCACGCTCGGGCTCCTCGCCCAGCGGCCAGATTTTCGCCCCCATCGCCTCAAGCAACGGCTGCACTTTTTGTACCGCCGATACCTTGCCTGCCGCGAGAATATTGAGCTTGCCCGCAGCAGCGACGTCCGGCCGACCAAAGACCGGAGCTGAGACATAGCCCAGATTGCGCTTGGCATGTTCCTCGACCAGCACCCTGGCCAGTTCCACCGAGATGGTGGCGTGATTGACGTGCACGGTGCCGGGATCCATCCCATCGAGCAGGCCACTGTCGAGGATTACCTCGCGTACGGCCTTGTCGTTGGCCAACATGCTGTGTAGCACCTCGCCCTGCGCGGCCCGGTCCGCTGTGGCAGCAGCTTTCGCGCCCAGCGATACCAGCGGCGCCGTCGCGGCCTCGGAACGATTCCATACGGTGACCGTGTGGCCAGCCTTGACCAGGTTGCTCGCCATCGCGGCGCCCATCGCCCCCAGGCCGATAAATCCGACTTTCATAGACACACCTTTCGATGGATAGATTGGCAGTGAAGCATGGGGTTCGTTTACACAAAGCAAAGGGCACGTAGCGACACCAGCACGAAAAACGTCAAACCACCTCGCCGGCAGCCTGCCCCGATGCCCACGCCCACTGGAAGTTGTAGCCCCCCAGCCAGCCGGTGACATCGACCACTTCACCAATGAAGAAAAGCCCGGGAACGAGCTTCGATTGCATCGTGCTGGAAGAAATACCGTCCGTATCGACGCCGCCCAGGGTGACCTCGGCGGTGCGATAGCCTTCGGTGCCGCTGGCGGTGATCGGCCAGTCGTGCAACTGCTGGCCCAGGCCGCGCAGCTCATGCTCCTGCCATTGACGCATCGGCCTGTTGCCCAGCCAGCGCTCGCACAAGCGATGCGCAAGGCGCTTGGCCAACAGGTCGGCGAGCACGTTCTTCAATTCAGCCGCGGGCCGCTCGGCACGTTGTGCGATCAGCCAATCGCCGACATCCGTATCCGGCGACAGATCGATACGCAAATCGTCGCCGGGCTGCCAATACGAGGAAATCTGCAGGATCGACGGGCCGCTGATCCCGCGATGGGTAAACAGCATGCCTGCACGAAAACCCCGCTTGCCGACCCGCGCCTCGACCTGCGGCAAGGCGACACCGGCCAGATCCTGGTAGTGCTCCTGATGCTTGCCGCTCAAGGTCAAGGGCACCAGGCCTGCGCGCGAGGGCAGTACCGCATGGCCAAACTGGCGTGCCAGTTCATAGCCAAAACCGGTGGCGCCCATGCTCGGGATCGAAAGGCCGCCGGAGGCAATAACCAGCGAATCGGCATGCACTTCGCCACGCGCGGTTTTCACCGCGAAACCCTCTTCGCCGCGGCGCACCCGCTCCACGCTGCAACTGGTTTCGATGCGCACGCCAGCGGCAGCGCATTCGTCCAGCAACATGCGCACGATCTGCTTGGACGAGTCGTCGCAAAACAGCTGCCCCAGTTCTTTCTCGTGATAGGCGATGCGGTGTTTTTCGACCAGCGCGATAAAGTCGTACGGGGTATAGCGTGCCAGCGCCGACTTGGCGAAATGCGGATTGGCGCACAGGTATTGCGCAGGCGTGACGCCCAGATTGGTGAAATTACAGCGCCCACCGCCGGACATCAGGATCTTCTTGCCGACCTTGTTGGCATGGTCCACCACCAGCACGCTGCGGCCGCGATAACCCGCCACCATGGCGCACATCAGGCCGGCCGCTCCCCCGCCAATGATCAACACATCCACTTTCACTGAAATACCGCCATCGAGATCGCCATGGCCGGCGATTATCCGCTACCTTCGCGCCTATCGCTTACACTGGCACTTTGCATCGTAAAGGACTCGCCACCATGCCCTCATTTGACGTGATCTCCGAAGTCGACAAGCACGAACTGACCAATGCCGTCGACCAGGCCAATCGCGAGCTGTCCACCCGCTTCGACTTCAAGGGCAGCGACGCCAAGTTCGAGCTGGACAAGTTCGTCATCACCCAGACCGCGCCAAGCGAGTTCCAGCTCCAGCAGATGCTGGACATCCTGCGTGCACGCCTGAGCAGCCGCAAGATCGATATCCGCGCGCTGGAAGTCGAAGACCCGGAAACGAACTTGGCCGGCTCCCGCCAGAAAATCACCGTCAAGCAGGGTATCGAGCAGCCGATCGCCAAGAAGCTCGTTGCTGCGCTGAAAGAAGCCAAGCTGAAGGTCGAGGCGCAGATCAACGGCGACAAGCTGCGCGTTACCGGCAAGAAACGCGACGACCTGCAATTGGCGATGGCGCTGTTACGCAAGACGGACGTGGAACTGCCGCTGCAATTTGATAATTTTCGCGATTGAATGGTAAAGCCGGCCACTACGTGGCCTGAAAAGAGTAAAGGGTAAAGGGGAAGAGCAAGCACGTTGCCTCCTCTTTACCCTTTACCCTTTTCAGGCTGCAAAGCAGCCGGCTTCACCGCTCTTCATCAAGCCTGCCCTGCCACCACGTTCACCGTCAACGCAATAATGAACACGTTGAAGAAGAACGCGATCACGCTATGTAGCAAAGCGACCCGGCGCATATAGCGGCTGGTGATCTGTACATCGGAGACCTGGAAGGTCATGCCGATGACGATGGCGAAATACGCAAAATCCCAGTAGTCCGGCTGCGGTGTTTCCGGAAATTGCAGGCCTTCGTGCTGCTTGCCGAAATTGCCGTAATAACCATGTGCATAGTGCATCGCGAACATGGTGTTCATAAACAGCCACGACAGCACCACACTGGCCGACGAGAGCACGATCGAGCTGGCGCCGCCGTCCTTGGACGAGTGCAGCTCCGTACCCAACGCCACCATCACCACCGCGGTCAGGACGATACCGCTCCACAGAAAACCCCAGCGACCACTGTCCTGGGCTTTTGCCTGCGATCGCATCTGATCGGGACCGGCCTTGTTGAACAGCCAGGCGACCATGCCCAGGAAAGTCAACGCACCGACGTCGAAACCGAGCAGCAGTGCAAGCGTCAGACGCACGCCCGAAAGATAAAGCAGTGTGCTTATGACGACGAAAATCAATGCGGACGTCATCATGCGCGGCCGTGCGCGCATGGCATGAAAGGGACGCCAGCGCCATTTGCGTTTTGCGTGCGTGTTCATGCCGGCCTCCGTGTCATACGAAGGCCGTGTTCAATCGATCGTGACTTGTTCAAGCGCACCGCTCTCTACCCGCCTCCATGGCGGGTTACGTGCGCATCATAACGATCACGCACGCAGATCGGCATATTCCGGATGGCGCTGCATCCAGGCTTGTGCGTAAGAACATGCGGGCACCACTTTCCAGCCTTCCTTGCGCGCCGTCTCCATCGCCTCACGAGTCAGGTCGGCGGCAATACCGCGACCACCCACCGCTTCGGGCACCACGGTGTGCGTCACCGTCATGACGTGCTGATCGAGTAAATAGTCGAGCACGCAAGCGACGCCTTCCACGCGCGCTTCGAAACGATGCCGGGCGCGGTCATGCTGGATTTCGGGGGACATGAGGAACTCCCTTTCGCAGATCGGGAGTCAAGCATAGGCCGGGACGATGGGAATCCCATGTGAAAGATTATCCATTGACGACCTTGCGCCGGGTTTGTAAGCGCCGTGCGCGTACCGCCTCGGCAAGACGATCGAGCAACTGCACGGATTGCTCCCAGTCCAGGCAGCCATCGGTGATGCTCTGGCCATAGGTCAGCGGCTTGCCCGGCAGCAACGCTTGCTGGCCGCCCACCAGATGGCTTTCGACCATCACACCGATGATCCGCTGTTCTCCGGCTTCCAGCTGACGCGCAATATCCTCGGCAACGGCTGGCTGGTTCTCCGGCCGCTTGGCGCTGTTGGCATGGCTGGCATCGATCATCAGGCGTGGCGCAAGCCCGGCTTTTTCCATGGCCATGCAGGCCGCCTGCACGCTGTCGGCATCGTAGTTCGGCACATGGCCGCCGCGCAGGATCAGATGACAGTCTTCGTTACCGCTGGTGGCGGCGATGGCGACATTGCCCTGCTTGGTCACGGCGAGAAAATGATGCGGTTGCGAAGCGGCCTGAACCGCATCCACGGCAATCTTGACGTTGCCATCGGTGCCGTTCTTGAAACCGACCGGACAAGAAAGCCCCGACGCCAGTTCGCGATGCACCTGGCTCTCGGTCGTGCGCGCACCGATCGCGCCCCAGGCGACCAGGTCCGCGGTGTACTGCGGCGTAATCATGTCGAGAAATTCGCAGCCCGCCGGCAAACCCAGATCGTTGATGTCGTGCAGCACGCTGCGCGCGAGGCGCAATCCCTTATCGATGCGAAAGCTGCCATCGAGATCGGGATCGTTGATCAGCCCCTTCCAGCCCACCGTGGTGCGCGGCTTTTCGAAATACACCCGCATGACGATCTCCAGCGCATCGCCATGCCGCTCGCGTTGAAGCCGGAGCCGCTGTGCATATTCGAGCGCGGCCTGCGGGTCGTGGATCGAACAGGGGCCGATCACCACCGCGAGACGATCGTCGTCACCGGCAAGGATGCGGTGGAGTGCCTGGCGCGCATCGCTCACCGTGGCGGCGGCGCGTTCGCTCAAGGGATATTCGCCCATCACCTGCTCGGGCGTGCTCAGGGGCTGGATGCTGCGAATGCGTAAATCGTCGGTATGGCTGCTCATGGGAAACGTCCTTGGTGGGGTTCCGGTGGCGGCCAATAAAAAACCGCCAGTGGAGGCTGGCGGTTCGGTCTGGGATTCTTGTTTGATCTCGTTACGACGATCGCGCCCATGCCTCCGCCTGTGGCTTCGGATAGCCGTAAAACCAGAAATACAGGGCGGTGGTGTGGGAGGTCATGGGCGGTAGTGATAGCACAACTGTGGGCTTGTGCAAAGCACCATCATGCCGGCTGCGCGATCAGCGGCGCCCGGCGCCGGATCCCGATCGCCAGCAATGAGGCCACGATGCCGAAAGCGCCTGCGATAACGAACGATTCCAGATAGTTACCCTGCTGCACGCGCATGAAGCCGGCGAAGAATGCCGCACTGGCCGCCCCCACCTGATGCCCCGCGGCGACCCAGCCAAATACCACCGGTGCATCCTGATCGCCGAACGCTTCGGCGGCCAGCTTCAGGGTCGGCGGCACGGTGGCAATCCAGTCCAGGCCATAGAACACGCCAAACAAAGCCAGGCTGTGCAGCGAGAAATCCGAATACGGTAGCCAGATCAGCGACAACCCGCGCAAGCCGTAATAGACAAACAGCAATTTGCGTGGATCGAAGCGATCGGTCAGCCACCCCGATAGCGTGGTGCCGACCAGATCGCAAAAACCCATCATCGCCAGCAGACCAGCGGCGCGGACTTCGGGAATGCCGTGATCGCCGCACATCGCGATGAAATGCGTGCCGATCAAACCATTGGTCGTGAAACCGCAGATAAAAAACGTGCCGAACAGAAACCAGAAGGTCCGATGGCGCGATGCTTTCGCCAACGTACCCAGCGCAATCGCCAGCAAGTTACGCCGCGGCGGCTCCTGTACAACGGTGCCGGGTTCTGCGCCATAAGGCACCAGCCCCGCATCGGCCGGCCGCTCCGGCAGCAGCCACCACACCAGCGGCACCAGCACCGCACAAGCGATCGACACCGTCCATACCACCGGCTGCCAGCCACCATGCGCGGCGATCGCTGCCAGCGCCGGCAGAAATGCCAGCGTGCCCGTGGCCGTGCTCGCGGTGAGCAAGCCCAGCATCAGGCCGCGATGCTTGACGAACCAGCGATTGACGACGGTTGCGCCCAGTACGATTGCGACGCAACCCGAACCGATGCCAGAAAACACGCCCCAGCTAAGCAGCAGATGCCAGGGCTGAGTCATCCAGTTGCTCGCCGCAATCGACAAGGCCATCAATGTCAGCGCAGCCATCAGCGTGCGACGGATACCCACCGCCTGCATCAACGCCGCGGCAAACGGACCGACCAGGCCATAAAGAAAAATGCCCACCGCCGCCGCCAGCGAAATGCTGTCGCGACTCCAGCCGAACGCCTGGCCCAGGGGCAGGATCAACACGCCCGGCGCGGCACGCACGCCAGCGGCTGCCAGCAGCGCCAGGAAGATCACGCCAGCCACCACAAAAGCGTAGCGCTGGCCCCAGGGACGTTTCCGGACTATAGTCATGTTACCGATCGGTACGTGGTTTCGGCGCATCATACGTACCGATCGGTAACATCGTCAACCTGTCGTGCATATGCCTATCAAACAGACACCCAAGACCCCTGCCCCCGAACCGACCAAGCTCCGTGCCGCCGACCGTATCCGGCAGACCGCGCAGGAGCTGTTCTATCGCGAGGGCATCCGTGCTGTCGGTGTCGATGAGATCGTCACCCGCGCCGGCGTCACCAAGCCCAGCCTGTATCGCAGCTACGCGTCCAAGGACGAGCTTGCCGCCGAATATCTGCGCGACTACGAAGTGGCCTTCTGGGAGCGCTTCGATAGCGAAAAAGATCGGCATCCCGACGACGTGCGTGCACAGTTGCTCGGCTACATGCAGGGACTGGCGCAGCGCGCATCCAAACGCGACTACCGCGGTTGCGGGCTCACCAATGCGGCGATCGAGTACCCGCAGACCGATCATCCGGCGCGCAAGGTCGCACAAGAACACAAGCGCAAACTGCGTGCGCGGCTGGTGCAGATGTGCAAGGCGATGCAGGCGCGCCAACCGGAGTTGCTGGCCGATGGCCTGCTGCTATTGCTCGAAGGGACCTATGCGTCCGGGCAGACGTTTGGCGGACACGGACCCGCTGCCTCATTGGTCGAGGTAGCTCAAACCCTGATCCGATCGCAGGTCGACTGACTCAGGTTTTATGCTGATCAAGCCAGACGCCAAGCCCCTGCGCGTTCAATTCCACGTCCATGCCGAGCAGGACAAGCAGTTCGTCACGCGAACCTTGCCAGCCGTGCAGATGTGCGCGTTCGAGATAGAGGCGCGCCAGCGCATCCTTCATGGCCTCATGGCGCTCCGGCGCCTCGTTGAGACTTTGCGCGATCGCCACCATGGCGTCGATCAGTTCGTGCAGATCTTCGGCAAGCTTGGATACCGTTTCGACCCGGCCGTAATGCGTCAGGTACATCGCCTCGGGTTTGAGCGCGAGCAATCGGTCGATCGATGCATGTAGCGCAACCGGGTCGAACTGCACCGGCGTCGTGGTCGGTAGAATAAACGGGCCTGCTGCCGTATCCAGCTCGCGATAGGAAAGC
Organism: Dyella sp. NPDC103356; assembly: GCF_055584465.1. Taxonomy (NCBI): domain Bacteria; kingdom Pseudomonadati; phylum Pseudomonadota; class Gammaproteobacteria; order Lysobacterales; family Rhodanobacteraceae; genus Dyella; species Dyella sp. NPDC103356. The sequence goes on along the minus strand of NZ_JBVJLZ010000013.1, from coordinate 49,379 downwards.
CCGAACGTGTCACCGGTAAAGCAGACACGCGCGCGTTCGTCATAGATGGCTTGATGATGCTTGGCGTGCCCGGGAGTTTCCAGGCAAAGCAGCGGCCTTCCCTGCAAATCCACCACATACCCATCCGCCGATTCGATCACCCGCTCGGCCGGCACGGGCCGCAAGCGACCGTACTCGCGCTGCATGGTTTCCTCGCCATAGACCGCGCTCGCGCCGGCCCACAGCATGGAAGGATCGATCATGTGCCGCGCGCCACGCGGATGCGCCACCAGTTGCGCATTGGGCAACTTCGCCATCAGCTCGCCCGCGCCACCGGCGTGATCCAGATGCACATGGGTCAGGATCAACCAGTCGACATGCTCAGGCTGCAAACCCGCGTTATCCAGCGCGGCGAGCATGCGCGGCACCGAATAATTCGTACCGCAATCGATAAAGGCGCCGTGACCGTTCTCGACGATGAGATACGCAGCATCGAAGTGTGGACGGAAAAAGCCGGTGTCGATGGTATGGATGCCGTGAGGGTGCATCGCTTCCGCTCTTATTAGCTGGGACCGGGAGGATAGCAAGAACGATGTGAGGGTTAGATGGCGGCGTCCCTGTGCAACGTGACAGGTGGGTAACGACTGAAGCACACCGCTAAAAACCTACCGACTTGGCGAATAACTTCCTAGTTTGTAGGAGCGACTTCAGTCGCGATGGGCCTACCTCACCATAAGTTGCTGTCGCGACTGAAGTCGCTCCTACAAGCTAGGGGATGTGGCTTTCCATAACCAGCTGACCGAAGGTTTTAGAGTCTCCCTGAAGTCGAGTACTCGGTAAACATCATCAGCGTGTCAGCGTAGGCATAACGGGCGAAGTTGAAGATATCGCCCGGGGTCGACTGGATCGGATCCACCGACAGAAACCGCCCCAAATCCGCATCGTAATAACGCGCCTGCATATACGTCAGGCCCGTCAGCGGATCCTCGTAGTGGCCCGTATACCCCGCTGTCTCGTCCTTGTGGGTGTTCTGCGCCGCCGCGCCGTACGCTGTGTATTCCGTCTTCGCCACCACTCGCGCATTCGCATCGGTCATGACCACGTTGCTGCCCAGGCGGTCGGCGTGGATAGTAGTTACGTGCTGTCGGCTACCGCGGGCGCGGCAGGTACGGCGTACAGGCCTGAGCCGTTGAGCGGAGCGCCTTGATCCACGCTCACGTGTAGGAGACCTGCCTACTTAGAAGGGGAAAGTCATACCCAGAACAATGCCAACCACGATCTCTCATCATGAAAACATAGGAACTCACTGAGGAAATTACCTCTCACTCCCCAGCGATCTCGCAGCCAGAACAAAAAACACCGACCAAGCCACCATCGATAAAATCATGAAATATGCGTACTTCTGATGCGATTTTTTCATCCTTTTAAAATCTTTTCTTGAAATTAGTCCAAAAACGAAGAATGGATATTGACTCAACATTGATGGAGATCCTAAAGACACGTATATATCGTTATAGTTATCTCTTAGAATCCATATAAGGATGGACTTAGACCCATATAAAGACACAAAAGAAATCAACAATAACATCAAATACATATCTTAATTTCCAATAACGCACAAACACCTGAACCGATCGACAATTCAATAGCAGTTTCCGCAATACTCCAAGATGCACCCAAATTAATCATTACCTAAGATCAGTTTCACAAACAGGGCATTTTTTTGCAGGAAATATAGTACTAACTACACCCCACGATGAATTTGGAATTCGACCCAATGGATTTCCGCAACTAGGGCACTTTATTTTTGAGCTATACCATATGGACCACAACAGAATAGCGAAGAAAGTCATAGCCGGATAGATGTATCGACTTAGCGCAAAAGGCAGCGCGATCTCACCAATTACAAATGCCGCGATAACTAGGAAAAATTTCTTTCTCGGACTAATTTTATTTTCCACAGTTCCCACATCCAGATATTTTTAATAGACAAATGACTTATAAATCACCCCCACAAACCTTACACTTCCTACTAGGCCAGGCCAGCCAAAGCAACCCCCACCTTCTATTCTTGCTCACAATTATTGATTCACCGAATTTATCACATTTAATGCTAGTTATGATCATAGAAAAAATCATGAAAATAATGAAGATTGTTACATGAACAGGGACGACATCTTCAAGCACAACAGGAACCGCCACGATCGACACCAAGGCCAACGTCAAAGATAAGATAAATCTTTTTTTTGCACTCATATAACCCACCACACCGATTATAACCAAAATATCTCAGCGCCTGATTAATTCTTAGGGACGCGACATGCGATGCGCCAACCGAGTATGGCAACGCAGAAATACCTTGACCCACCGAAAATTCAATAACCATTTTACGCAACGCCCCAAGGCGCACCCAAATTAGTCATTACCCGAGATCAGTTTCACAAACGGGGCATTTTTTTGCGGGAAATATAGTATTGACAGCTCCCCAAGATGAGTTTGGAATCCGTCCAACCAGATTACCGCATACCGGGCATTTAATTCTGGAGCTGTACCAGCCCGACCACAGCAATATGATCAGCGCGGTAATCGCCGGATGAACATATCTTGATAATCCCAAAGACAAAATAAGCTCAGATATTAAAAATGCAGCCGCCACCAGGAAAAACTTTCTTCTTGGAGTAATTCTAGTTGTCACACCGGCCTCACCTTATTTTTGTAGTATACCGTTGATCGTAAGCGTTCCTGCATGAGATACAATCGTCAAACCCATCTTTGCGGCTGTTCTGCATTACCGAACTGTAAGCCGTGCATTATTTCAATGTTTGAATATTTTTCTTAACCATGGAGTAATATCATTTTCTATGTAACCCATTGAATTTAAAAACATAGTCAGAAAAACGGAGATGGCGCCGACGGAAACAAATCCAATTCCAATCGCTCTCAATATTGGAGTGTCTGAAAAAAATAAACTAAAAGGAAGTCGATTGACGCCCCGGCGAGGCAGAGCGCCTTAAATGCAAATATCCTCGATGCTTTCATCGTCAGAAGCAACTATAGGCTGTTTTATTCAAAAATGTACCAGCGCTAAATGATGCGCCGGTTGCGCTTGCAGTTATTCCGCCAAGTCCGCGAGCGAAGCTACTTCCACCTCCCGAAGAATGTGAGATTTCTCCCTCCCCGGTTAAACCGTTTCCGCCTTGCCAATAGGCACCGTAAGACGTTTGCGTGCCACTTGCTAGAGGGCCGGTACCGATCCCTCCAGCAACGCCTATGGTTCCCCATGCGTCTCCCATTCCACCTCCTACTGATCCGCTGCGATACAAGCAAAACGTCGCATTTGTATCAATTGCCAAACCGGCATCACTGATCAATGCTACCTCCTATCAAAATCATTGCTTCTCTTCGGCGAAAAAAATAGCCTAAAGTAACTGCCAAACACACGCCTCTTATGGTCTCCGCATCAAGTCCTGATGGAGAAAAACCCATTACCACCACATAGGCGATAAATGTTATTCCAAAAGAGACAAAGCCGAGGCAAAGCGCATCAAGTCCCCTTTTCAAAATCGCTCTTTTAGCCACCACAATATCTATTCTATCCATATACAACCGATGCATCCGTAGCCACACCAGCACTCCGACCGCCGCCACAGCCCCCGAACCTCGATTGATCTCGGATCTCTGAGATATGTAATTGTTCCGTATTTATTTCATACATACAGAAAAAATCTAAATTCGCTCAACCTATCCCTTCCAGCTACGAGGCAAGATATGACATATATGCAATAGTTAAATCCAAAAATAAATGTCACTGTATACATGTAAAATCCAGCGCTTATCCACAAAAGATATGCTGCAATCAGATATGATAATTTTGCATATGCAGCAATGGTGACATTAATATTTCTTGTAACCTTTCCATTCACCAACGAAGGTGATTCGTCATATGAACCCCACACCGCAAACCTTAGTATGAAAACTATCCACATTATAAAAAATACGTAAAAAGCAAAGAACGTAAAACTCACAACTCCGTGATAGCCAGAGATGATCAAGCCATACATGAAATAAAGCAATGGAACAATTGAACATCCCAGTCACACGAATCGCCCTTTGTTTCGATATTTGAGATTTTTAATCATACGCCGTAAGAATCGAATTCTATGCCACATTTTCTACATTTTTTTTCAAGAAATGGACTCCATATAACCATCCTTCCCACCCTCCCAACTTTAAGCACAGATTCATCACAATTTGGACAACGAATTGAAGCACCAAAGATCGCCAAGAGCATCGCACTAACGGGTAAAATTAATAAAAAATACCCACTAACCCTCAAAAGCAATATCGTCGATAAAAATGAAATGACACAAAGAATATATATGGAAATAACTTTTCTACTTGTAGCATTCATCTCACTTGCACCTCGAATATCCAAGCGCCCTGAGCGCATCATTTAACGTTAGAGTTACACTTTTTGTTGGACCTGCGGTTAAAGAGAATGGGGTACCTCCACTCACTCCCATCGATAGAGATTGTGGGATTTTAGTAAGCGATGCCCCCGGACCCGGGCGTGGAAGCGCCCAACCCGCTGCCACGCTCATGAATTTAAATGAACCGGCGACGTCCAGACTTAGGCCGCTTATATTGGTCGACTGCCCTGCAACCGTTCCCAAATTGCCACCGGCGCTCGCACCAAATCCGACGCGGAGACCTCCTGCACCAAACAAGCCAATATCAAAGCAACTGTCCCCCATGCCAGGATTCAATAGAATCCCGCCAGAAATGGTAGCCCCGACTCCTGCGACTGCTTCCAGACTTCCCCCAATAGTTACCGTCGGGCTCCCCTTCGCATACAGCAACGTGACAGCTTCAGGATCGGGGGGACGATTCGCCGTCACGTTCATAGCGCTATAGTTTGTTGTGACACTGTCTCCAAGCTCACGGCGCTGCCCGGTAGAGCTACCCCATCCCTGAAACCAACCCGCAACACCACCCCAACCTCCTGAACCGCCAACACAACCACTCCCCGTCACACTCCACGACCCATCCGAGTTCATCACCGCATCGCTCCTGCACGACGCCGCAACCATCCCGGTAGGATCGGTGAACATCATGGGGTTGTTGTTGGCGTAGGCGTAACGGGCGAAGTTGAAGATATCGCCCGGGGTCGACTGGATCGGATCCGCCGACAGAAACCGCCCCAGATCCGCATCGTAATAACGCGCCTGCATATACGTCAGGCCCGTCAGCGGATCCTCGTAGTGACCCGTATACCCCGCCGTCTCATCCTTGCTGGTGTTCTGCACCGCCGCTCCACATGCTGTGTACTAAGTCCGCGTCACGATCTGGGCTTTCCTATTGTCATGACTACGTTCTGACGGCGCATCGATATCGTGAGCGGAATGACTTAACAATGATTCAAACCGGATATTCGCGGGCCTGCAAGACAACGCGCCCTCTGGATTGGTCTGCCGAGTACAGGCCAGGCTTGGCGCTAGCGCTCTCTATTATTGCAAATGCACAAGATTGTAAAAATCGACACATTCACACATGCGATCGCCACTACCCTTCCAAGGACCGCACAAAAAGCACCAGCATCACCACCCAAGAAAACATAAATACAAGCAATAAATATGCATTTATTTTACAACCCTTCCTGATTTTAGAGAATTCTGGATTTCTTATTAGACCAAATATGTATGTTGGATACTGGCTAAACATGGAAGGCGACCCCAGCAATTCATATATTTTCTTATAATCGTTTCGTAAATTAAATATCATCACCCAATTAGTTATATACAGCACAAGTAAATTAAAGAAAAGCAAACTGAAATAAAATATCACTTTCATCACCTACATTTAAATTTGGTCGATGCACTCACTTTTGACCTGCCAGCATATAAATCGCCAACCAAGCCAAGTCTCGCCAGAGACCCACCACCCGGACAAGCTATCGCTTGACTGACTTGACAGCCTGATCTTCCGTAAGTCATTTATCCTTTTTCCTTGAAGGAAATATATACATAAGCGTAATCGCTAGCGCGCCCCCACGCATTATCTCCAAGTCAAAGCCAGGCGGAAAAAACCAAAAACGATTCTGTATAGAAAAAATCCAATACAAAATGCAAGCAAACCAAAACCAGTACCTTTTACACATCTCAGGTAAAATTGCTTTTTAGTTTCCACAAAAATTATTCCATCCAGACTCGATAGCAAAATCGGTCATTGCACCTGCGGTACCGAATACAGGACCTGCAACTATTGCGCCCGCACCTAAGCCTCTATTCGTCACTGTTGCCACACCTGCATACATAACCGCCCTACGTGAAATTTCAGCGCCTCGACCAGGATTACTACCTGTTACTTTTGATATAAAGTAAAATGTCAGACCATTGATTGCCACAGAGTTAGGCCTGGGATCACTAAGATAAGTGTTCATGATGCTCGCGACCGTGCCCGATGCATCGCTACCCATGTATGGTCCTGACACATTTGCAATTGTCTGAGCGGCGCCAGCTAGAAAAGCTCCCGATATCGCTGTAGCGCCTACGGCATATGGATTTCCCTTGCCATTTGCAGCGCCCGTAAGCGCACCTGTCACTAAACCACCTGCCATCGCACCCGCAACACTCGCCATTCCCTTGCTGCACGCAATGTCGCCAACACTCGACATCTCCATCTTCGGGAAAATAGTCGTGATGTTAGCTGCCGCCACTATCACCGGAGCGAGGTTAGTTATCGAGCTACCACCACCTCCAGCAACGCCAGGCTCCCTCGGTGCGCCCAACGCACCGCCTCCCCACATAGGAAACCAACCCGCAACACCACCCCAACCTCCTGAACCGCCAACGCAACCACTCCCCATCACACTCCAGGACCCATCTGAGTTCATCACCGCATCGCTCCTGCATGCCGCCGCAACCATGCCGGTAGGATCAGTGAACATCATTGGGTTGTTGTTGGCGTAGGCATAACGGGCAAAGTTGAAGATATCGCCCGGTGTCGACTGGACCGGATCCACCGACAGAAACCGCCCCAGATCCGCATCGTAATAACGCGCCTGCATATACGTCAGGCCCGTCAGCGGCCGGTATATAACAAACCCAACGAATGTAACAATGCGAAAACTCCAGGTCGCATTGGCATTTCATAAGAAGAACGCGATTTGAGGCGAGCGTCATTATTGACAATCATTTCGATTTTCCTGAAGACCACCGATGAGACTCCTTCTTCAAGAAATACCTAACACCCATCCCTAAGGCTAGGCCCTGGATAATGACTGCATCCAGGCCAGGCGGGAAAAACCCCATGAATATCCTATATATCAAATACACTACCGCCTGAAATCCTAAAACGATAAGCAACGTTCTTATCAAAATAGCAACGAACTTCATAATTCAATTTCCACAGTAATTGTTCCATCCAGCCTCTATTGCTATATCGGTAGCTGCACCAGCCGCTCCAGCCATGGGACCGGCCACTAAGGCTCCGGCACCCAAGCCCCTATTCATGATAGTTCCGGCGACGCTATACATCCCTATCTTTCCAGTAAATGCCGCGCCAGACCCTGGGTTTTTGCCGACAAGCTTTGACACAAAATATGCCGTCAAGCCGTTTGCCGCGATAGCATTTGGAGACATATCAGTTATCGCTGTACTTAGCACGCCAGATATCGTCATTGCAGATGAATCTCCTCCATAAGGGCGCGTCACATTCATAAATGTCTGTGCGGCGCCCGCACTGAGTCCGCTTACTATTGCCGTACCAGCGATTGCGTAGGGATGCCCCCTTCCGTTCACAGCGCCAGTAATTCCGCCAAGAACAAATCCACCAGCAGTAGATCCTGCAACACTCGCCATGCCCTTGCTGCACGCAATGTCGCCAACACTCGACATCTCCATCTTTGGGAAGATAGTCGTGATGTTAGCTGCCGCCACTATCACCGGAGCGAGATTGGTTATCGGACGACCTCCTCCTCCAACAACGCCAGGCTCCCTCGGTGCACCCAACGCACCACCTCCCCACACAGGAAACCAACCAGCGATGCCACCCCAACCTCCTGAGCCGCCAACACAACCACTCCCAGTCACACTCCAGGACCCATCCGAGTTCATCACCGCATCGCTCCTGCACGACGCCGCAACCATGCCGGTAGGATCGGTGAACATCATGGGATTGTTGTTGGCGTAGGCATAACGGGCGAAGTTGAAGATATCGCCCGGTGTCGACTGGACCGGATCCACCGACAGAAACCGCCCCAGATCCGCATCGTAGTAACGCGCCTGCATATACGTCAGGCCCGTCAGCGGATCCTCGTAGTGGCCCGTGTATCCCGCTGTCTCGTCCTTGTGGGTGTTCTGCGCCGCCGCGCCGTACGCTGTGTATTCCGTCTTCGCCACCACTCGCGCGTTCGCATCGGTCATGACCACATTGCTGCCCAGGCGGTCGGCATGGATGTAATACGTGCTGTCGGCTACCGCGGGCGCGGCAGGTACAGCGTACAGGCCCGAGCCGTTGAGCAGCACGTTCTGACCCGAGCCCGGCAAGGCGAAACCATAGACGTACAGCAGCTTGCCGGCGAACTGTTGACGCATCGATATCGTCAACGTGATGACGAAGCGGTGATATAGGCCGGTGGTTCCGCAGACCTGCGACACCGCCGGCTCGCTGTACTGATTCGCCTGATACACGCCAAGCTTGGTACCACCGCTACCGGCAGGCGCGCCCGCGTAGACATCTACCTGGGACGAAGTCCACGACCACCCCGTATTGCAGGCCCATCCCCTCAGGGTGACTTCGCCTGAGCTGGCTGTGTAGATGCCATCGACGTGCCCTTGTACTGGGTGATTGTTGGCCGCCATGGCCGGCCGGGATAACAACGACAAGGCCGCCAGGGCCAGGCCAGCCCCTAATTTTTCCGCTTTCATGAACATTCCCTTGTTGTGCCGCCCTGCGGCGGCACTGCTTGCCTTGAACTCAGGTCATCGCTCTCTTAGGGGCTTTCGTTTGAAAGCCCGGCGGCGGACGCGCTGGAGGCGGCTGACGATGTCTCGGACGATGTCTCGGATGCCGCGGTTTGCGATCGGGTCGGAATGCCACCGATGGGTACCAGGGTCAGGATGACCTGGCTCTCCGGTGAACACCCATCGGCATTGCACGCGCTCACCTGGATGACAAAGTCGCCTTGGCGAATGACGGAGTACGTGCACTCGGTGGCTGCCGTTTCGCAACTGAAGGGCCAGTTGGTGGTGACCTTGTAGTGCGTAGCTCGCGCGACCGGATCCCAGGCGACACGCAGGAGAAAAGGAAACCTGACATTGAGCATGCCGCCCGTGGGCGATGTCACTCTGGGCTGCGAGGGAGGGCCCGTTTCGCCGGGATCGACAATGACCTTTTGCGTTGTGTCGCTGAATTTCCAGCCTCGGGTCCCGTAAGCGTTGTTGGCGGCGACGCGATACTGGTAAGTGCCGACACGGTTACCCGGGCGTTGCAGCGCGTTCTGGGCCAAGCCCGTTGCCACGCGCGTCCAGACCAGCTTGCCCGAGCGGTCTGTCTCCCCTTCTTCGACGTCATAAGTCGAAGCGCTATAGGCCGAATCCCAGCGGATGACGTAATCGGTTTTTTGCACGCCCTGTGGGAAGTGGAACCGCGCGATTTTTCGCGGCGACACGCCCATGGGCCCGGAAACCACCCACTGCCCGCACGTCGATGCGCATGCACGTAGACGATAAGTGTACGTTCCGCCGGAGCGCTGATTATCCGGCTGCGAGTAAGTGAAGCTGGTGTTCGTACCGCGGTAGATCGCCCGCCAGGCCCCACCGTCGAGGCGCTCCTCCAGTTCGTAAGTTGCCGATGCACCCGCCTTGCCCCAGGCGATGATGTAGTTGCCATCGGTCGGGCTGCCCGGCGTAAAGGCAATGGCGCCCGGCTGGTCCAGTTTGCGCGTGGTGGTCTGCGCCACGAGCATGCCGCCGAGATAGATGTAGTCCGTTTCACCCGAAGCGACATCGTTGTCGCGCTGATAAAGCAGCTGACCCGACCGGCTATAGACGTAGGTCGTCTTGCTGCCGCCCACGCCCAACCGCGTCTTGAGCACGCGATGGCCAAACGCATCGTATTCGTACGATTCGCGCCCGGCGACCTCGGTCAGGCGGTTGGAGACATCGAAGCTGAAAGGTGTGCTGTCGCGCTGTATCACGTTGCCGCGCGCGTCGTAAGCGAATTGATGCTCCTGGCCGTTCGCGCCACGTGCACGGGTGAGGCGGTTCAGCGGATCGTACTGGTAGTCGCGCTGCAAGCCGGCGTCATTGACGACACGGCGAATATTGTTGAGCGGATCGTAGCTGTAGGTTTCCGAGTTGACCGCGCCCGGCAATACGGCGCGCGTCAGACGGTCCAGCGCATCGTAGGCAAATTCGCGCTTGCTCGATGCCGTATCCGACAGGTCGACAGCCTGCGTCAGATTGCCCTTGGCGTCGTACTGGAAATCCTGACTGAACAGCAAGCCGCCGCCGGGCAGCACATAGCTCATGTTGCGAGGCAGACGTCGGGCGTTCTGCTCGGCGACATACTCGATGCCGTTGCCGTACTTGAAATACTCGAGTTCGCCATTGGGCAGATAGCGCGCGGAGTTTGCAAAGCCGGCCGCCTTGGTGGGCCTGCCCCAACCGTCGGGGGCATGGTCGATTACTCGCCCGTCGGGATAAGTCGTAGTGGCCAAGCCTCCGTTGGCGTCGTAGGTGTAACCGACGGCATAGGGAATCCCGTCGACGGTCAATGTCTCGCCCGTAGGCAAGCCGCGCCGGTTGGTGTTGTAGGTCCAGCGGGTCACACCCGTATCCGCACTGGCAAGCTGGCCGAGCGCGTCATAGGTGAAGCGCGCAGATCGCGTTCCCGCCGGATAAACCACGGAGAGCAACCGGTTCATCGCGTCATATCTACGCTGTGTTCTGCCTGCTGTGCCGACTTGATCGTGCCCGCAACCGGCGCCGTTGACCTGCACGCCCTGTGCGGACCAGATCATGCGACCACCCGCGTCGTAGTCAACGACCGTGCTGCCTGTTTCCGGCTCGATGGTGCGACATAAGCGCCTGAAATAGTCGTAGACAAACTCGCGCGTCAGCGACACCGGCGCGTTTTCATAAAGCCCCGACTGCGTCAGGCTCAATGGCCATCCAAAGACGTCGCGAACGATCGTTTGCGTTACTCCGCCAGGAGCGCTCAGCTTGATCAGTTCCGCATCAGCAGGATCGTCGAGCACCTGCCAGTGTCGCGTGGTCACGGCGCCCTTGGGGTCCGTGGTTTGCGTCTGCGCGCCGGCAAGATAGGCCATGGAGGTACTCAACCGCCCCAGCTCGGAATCCTGTTCCGAACGCGTCGGCCGGCCCAGCGAGTCGTAGACCGTGTGGATGCCTTGACTGAGTTGATCGAGGCTGGCCAAACCCGCCTGCGGATAGGATTCGAAGAAGGCCCGCCCCTGCTCGTCGTAGGCCCTGCGGACGCTCACGTCCTGACTGCTATCTCGCAGGAACGAGAGTATAGGGCGCTGGAGCGCGTCGTAGTAAGTCAGCGTGACCGTATTGCCTCGCTGCTCATGCGTGCGCCAATGCCCGCCTTGCAGCCCCCAGCGCGACTGAGGATCGAACTCATAGGTGATGCGGGTGTCATTCCACGCGGTGCTATCGCCTTGCGGTGCACCCAGGCGCGTGATCCGGCCTACCGCATCATAGTCGTAGGTCGTTGTCGTGCCCGCTCGGTCAGTACGACTGACCACGTTGCCGAAGCCGTCCAACGCCTGGCCTTCGTTCGTACCGTCGGCATAGATGATTTTACGCGGCACACCGAGCTGATAGTCCTGGTACTGAGTGGCCAACCCATTCGCATCGATAACCTCGGCAAGCTGACCCTGCGCATTGTAGGTATAGCGCGTCAGCGTGCCAAAACGGCGTTGCTGCGACAACGTCACTTGCGCCGGATCGTAGACGTTGCTCAACACGCCTTGTTGGGTACCCATCTCGACAATCGACTCGGTAAGACCGAGCAGCCAATGCCGCGTGTCATTGAGATATCTCACACCAAGCACCATGGCCGGCTGACCACCGATGCTGTTGCCGCGGCGGATTCTCATCGGCTGGGCGAATACGTTGAACGTCTCGAAGTCGGTCGTATAGGTGTCGCCATCCTGAAGCAGCTGCCGCCGCGTCAGCGGTTGCATGATCGCCTCCGGCGCAACGTTGCCACGCGTGCGCGGAGCAGCACCCAGCCGCACCGGATAGGGGCCGGCACCAACAGCTGCGTACTCGAACAATGTGCGCCGTGCGGTAGATCCATCGGCTCGGCGGTCGACGTCGATGCTGCGTATCTGTCCTTCAGTGTGATCGGCGATGTTGCTGAATGTGGTTCGGTCGATGCGACCGTTGGGATTCACCACTTCAGCCCATGCTGGCGACTCGGCTTCCGACGAATAGCGATACGACCACGCTGGCGTTCCCACACTGGCACCGCTATAGCTGCGCTGCACCAGCGACAATGTGTCATAGCGGGACGGTACCCAGGGGAACGCAAGCGATTTATCGCACGTGTCGGCGACGCCGGAGCGAGCGTGCCGAACCCCTTTGAAAGTCACCTGCTGAGTGAGCCCGGCCGGACTGGTCATCGAACCGATATAGGTTCGTGCCGCGTCAAAAGGAGCAACGCTGTTGCAAGTGGATTTTCCGCTGTAATCGAGTGCGGCATCACTCAAGGCGCGCAGTTGATAGCGCCATGCGGTGCCGTCCGGGCGGGTGACGCCGACGAGTGTTTCCCGCCCGCTCCCGAGCCCCTCGTAACTGTAGGACCAGGTGCGGGAATGGCCCGGCGTTGGGCTGAGTATCACGCGATCGACCAGCCGGGGGACGTCTGATCGGTAGGAGAGCTGAATGCTCGCCTGATCCGTACTTCGGTAGCGGTCAGCCGGTCGCCTTCGTAACTGAAGTCGAGCGCATTGCCGAAGCGGTCTTCGATGTGCGTTACCAGCATCGATGCGCGAAAGCGCTGTACCGTGCCCAGACCGTCCAGGGCTATGGCCGGCGCGGGTTGGTACACAAGATGGTTGAAAACATAGTGGACGCCCGCGGGCGACACGGCGGCGAAACCTTCGCCAGGTTCGCCGTTGTTCAATTGACCGACGCAGTGAATCTGCCAATGCTGTGCGGTCAGCAACGGGAACGCCAAGGCGTTACCACGGCCGTCATTCATGCGTGGTGCCAGCGTATTGGCTTGATCGCGCTGCAAGATTTCCTGCGGCGCAAATCCGGGGACACGCAATTGATAGCCTTGCCACCACAGATCGGCAGAGAGATCGCTTATGGGAGGCTGGCCGTGAATGGGTGAAATGCCCATGTCAGGCCCCCGCGCCCGGGAACCTTTCGGGCTCCATGACGGCGGCGCGCCGAATGCGCTGCATCGTGCATACGGATGTTCGCCCGCGACACGCCAGCCATGCCCGTCGTCGTAGCGCACGGTCAGCGTGGTTATGCGTGGCAGCTCCCATTGCCAATCGCCCAGCGCTCCCGCGCCCGAGACATCGAAAGCCGTGGAGCCGGGGATGAAACTACGCGTCAGGGAAAGCGGCAATCCGTTCGTTTCCTGAGAAACGTCGGTTTGTTCCAGCGTCATTTCGCCGGTCAAGGGATTGAATTGCTCGCCGAACTGGCCCGCATCCGGGAGAGGAATGCGCTGACGAAGACCAACCTGCTCTCGCAATTCAGCCGCTGGAGAAATGGCCTGCGCCTGCAGAGGCGCTGAAATAACGCACGCCAGGAAAAAATTGATCAGCGCTGCGGAGCGCACGCAAATACTCATGCGGTTTCATCCTGAAAAAACTCATCCCTAACGGCACGCAATACATTGCTTACCGGAAAACGAGGGTCATGATGTCACAACTTTCCGCAACAATCCGCAATATTCGTCACATCAATGTAGAAGCCGAATATCAGCGTGTATTCTTGATGAATTGATCGGGATAAATCCGACAACTCGAGAGGTGCTTCTACTTCATGAGATAATCGAATCTTTAATGTGCTCTTGATGAATGTCTGCGGACATGACACGGTTACGCCCTGCACGTTTTGCCGCATAAAGCGCAAGATCCGCACGCCGCAGAATCGCCTCGGTTTCGTTGTCTTCCGGTTGCGATACAGTCACGCCGATCGAAACCGTCAAGGATTGAACCTCGCCTTCGATCCATAGCTGCGCGTTTTCGACCGCAAGCCGAATCCGTTCGCCCAGTACCAGCGCCTCACCCAGACTGGCATCAGGAGAGAGCACCACAAACTCTTCGCCACCGACGCGACCAATGACATCGCGTCGCCCCAGACTCGCGCGAATACTATCGACCAGCGTGAGCAGCACCTTGTCGCCACCGTCATGGCCGAATCGGTCGTTGATACGCTTGAAGTGATCCGCATCCAGCATCAGTGCAGCAAACGGCCGACCGGTCTGTCGTGACCGATCGAGCAGACTGCTGGCTTTCTCGGCCAATGCGAGGCGATTGTTGACGCCGGTCAACGGATCGATGCGCGCGACGCGTTTCAGGTCCGCCTGCATCGCTTCGTTGTACATCAACAGAAAACCGATGCTGGTAAACGTCGGCTGCATCGCGGTGAGCATCATGTAGATCGTGTTGACCAGCGTGCGATCCAACAGGCCACCCGGCGGCGCCCGGCCAAACAGCAGATCGACGATACGCCAGGCAAGCAACCCGGCAGATATCGCCAGCACGCCAAGCATGACGCGCTCTGCGTTGGAGCCTCGTTTACGCAGGCAATGACGCAACGGCTTGATCAGAAAGGTCACGTCGACCGCGATGGGCAACGACGCCCACAGCACGCGCACACGATAGTTGGGCTCCACCATCGCGTACCAGACGATGACCAGCCAGCATGCGGCGCTGACAAGCAATACGATGCTCTGTCGCGACGGCGCGCCGAGCAGCATGCGCAATGCACGCACCGTGAGCGCATACGACAGCAAGACCAGGCCGTTGGCCAGCACGATCGACCACCAGTCGCCAAGGACGCCACGCAGGCCCAACAACCACCAGCCAGCGGCCTCGAACAGCAGCGCCCAGCCGCGTATGCGCAGGCTCGCCTTGGCGACCCCGGCATAACTGCGCGTGGCGACCAGCAGCACGATCGCCAGCAAACCGGCTTGTAGCGCGCCCAGTACTGCAATGGACGCCAGGTCGATGGCCATAGGCTCCGTAGGTTCACCTAGCGAGCCCCATAACCTAGCGGACCCTTACTATGCTATCGGCCGCAAGCGCAGTAACTTGAGGGCTCTTTGGTCGTAAACAGCGGCCAGCTTGCTGATTTGTGATGGGCTTTGGACTACTCCAGCACCCGCCACAGGCTCTAAGATCGGCCAACAGTCAGCTACGAGGCAGCGCGGGACACACGGATGGCAAAACTGATTCCAAGCCGTAATAGCTGCCTTTCGCGCATGACCGCCGGCGAGAAGCGCCTCTCCGAGCGCCTGGAGCAAAAGCTCGAGGACGACTATCTGCTCTGGTACGACGTACCGATCGGGCTCAAGCAGCGCCGACCGGACTTCGTCGTGTTTCACCCGCGCCGTGGCCTGCTGGTGCTGGAAATCAAGGACTGGAAGCCCGACACCATCCGCCACGCCGACACCACCCAGTTCACCCTGGTGACCGACCGCGGCATGGTCAAGGAGACCAACCCGCTGCTGCAGGCGCGCGCGTACGCACTGGAAATCGGCGTGGTCCTGGAGCGCGACCCGGCCCTGCGCCATCCGCCCGGCCACCGGCATGCGGGCAAGCTGATCATGCCCTGGGCCTACGGCGTAGTGCTGGCCAATGTCAGTCGCAAGCAGTTCGACGAGGCCCAGCTGGGCGAGGTTCTACCTTCCCATCTGGTGCTCTGCCGCGACGAAATCTACGAGACGGCGGATATCGAGACGTTTCAGGAACAGCTGTGGGCGATGTTCCCGCAGGTCTTTCCTTGTGCTCTGACCTTGCCGCAGATCGATCGCATCCGCTGGCACCTTTTCCCCGAGCTGCGCGTGGAGCTGGGCGAAGGCCAGTTCGGCCTCTTCGCCAACGGCACCTCCAACAGCAGCAAGCCGGTCGAGATTCCCGACCTGATCAAGGTGATGGACGCACAGCAGGAACAACTGGCGCGTTCGATCGGCGACGAGCATCGCATCATTCACGGCGTTGCCGGCTCGGGCAAGACCATGATCCTGGGCTATCGCGCGATCCATCTGGCGCGATCCCTGTCCAAACCGATCCTCGTGCTTTGCTACAACAAGACGCTCGCCGCGCGGCTCGATCAGCTGATGGGCGAGCGCGGCCTGAGCGACAAGGTGCAGGTCTACAACTTCCACAAATGGTGCCGAAAGATGCTGGTGGCCTACCACGTGGAACTGCCGCCCAAGCACGACGATTTCGAAGGCATGGTCGAGCGCGTGATGGCCGGTGTCGAGCGCGGGCAGATCCCGCGCTTTCAGTACGGTGCCGTGCTGATCGACGAAGGGCACGACTTCGAACCGGACTGGTATCGCCTGATCGTGCAGATGGTCGACCCGGATACCAACTCGTTGTTGGTGCTCTACGACGACGCGCAGAACATCTACGGCAAGACGGATCGCCCGAAGTTCACCTGGAAAAGCGTCGGCGTGCAGGCACAAGGCCGCACGACGATCCTGCGCATCAATTATCGCAACACGATGGAGATCCTGTCGGTAGCACGCCGCTTCGCCAACGAGTTGCTCGACGAGCATGACGATGACGACGATGGCGTACCGCTGATCGAACCGCAAAGCGCCGGACGGCGCGGTGCGATACCCGAATTGATCCGTGTCGAACACGCCGCCGATCAGCTCGGCGCAATCATCGACTGCCTGCGCGATGAGCACGCACAAGGCCGCCGCTACTCGGACATGGCGGTGATCTTCCGCAATCTGTGGGAAGGCGAGAAGTTGCACGAAGCCCTGGACCGCGTGGGTATTCCCAGCCGGCTCGCCGACCGTAACGGCAAGAGCGCGCTGTTCGTCGTCGACGATACGGTCAAGCTGGTCACCATGCATTCCAGCAAAGGCCTGGAGTTTCCCATGGTCATCATTCCCGGCCTGGGGTCGCTGCCCAAGCCTGGCAAGGATGAAGCCGAGGAAGCGCGTTTGCTGTATGTCGCCATGACGCGTGCTACCGAGCGACTGGTGTTGATACACCATGAAGATTCGATATTCAGCGCACGCATCCGTTCGTCGATCAACGATGTGCAAGGGCAATTGGCGCAACACGCGCTCGGACATGAAAAGGTGTTGTCCTAACGACGGCTCGCTTGCATGCCAGCGGTGACAGGATCAAAGTGAGCGACGCAGTAAGGTCCCGTTTCACTTTTCATTCACGGGAGTCATTCGATGAAACGCCTTGCTTGGTTAGTATCGGCCTTAATTGCTTTCGCGCTTCCCGCGTGGGCGCAAGCCGCCGAAGGTATCGTCGTCGCGAACGTCAACCTGCGTGCCGGCCCGGATATCGGTTATCCGTCCATCAACATCGTTCCGGCCGGCGTTCGCGTCGATATCCAGGGATGCATACAGGGTTACGAATGGTGCGATGTCATCGTGGGCCCGGACCGCGGCTGGATCGCAGCGGGCTACCTGCAATACCTGTATCAGAATCAGACCGTCTACGTACAAGACTATGGCCCACGCATCGGCTTGCCGATCGTGAGCTTCGTGATCGGTACGTATTGGGGCAACTACTACGCCAACCGCCCCTTCTATCGTCAGCGCGATTACTGGTATCGCCGCCCGTACGTGCATCGCCCGCCACCGCGGCCGCCGATACATCGCCCGCCGCCGCGTCCGCATCCCGGCTGGGGTGGCGGACATCGTCCGCCGGGGAATGGTCATCGACC
This sequence comes from Dyella sp. NPDC103356, assembly GCF_055584465.1. Classification (NCBI taxonomy): domain Bacteria; kingdom Pseudomonadati; phylum Pseudomonadota; class Gammaproteobacteria; order Lysobacterales; family Rhodanobacteraceae; genus Dyella; species Dyella sp. NPDC103356. The sequence continues at coordinate 31,479 of NZ_JBVJLZ010000013.1, read as the reverse complement.
GCCAGGCAATGGTCACCGGCCACCACCGGGCAACGGTCATCGGCCCCCGCCAGGCAATGGCGGCAATCGACCGCCACCCGGTAATGGTCAGCGACCGCCGCCTGGCGGGGGCAACCGACCTCCCGGTGGTGGCGGAAACAGGCCATCGCCAGGGGGTGGCAATCGTCCGCCGCAAAATGGTGGCAGGCCGCCAGGCGGCGGTAATGGAAATCGTCCCCCACAGGGCGGCAACCGTCCGCGGCCCGAAGCCAAACCCGCCGGTCAATAAGTCTCATGACAAACGCCGCGAATATCGCGGCGTTTGTCATTTACCCCACGGCCACCAGCCTTGTCCTGTCTGCGCGTAGCGATCGGCGGCGCGTTCGAATCGGTTGCGTACGCTTACGCCACCGCATAGCAAGTAAATCGGTAGAAACAGTGGACCGAGCGCGAGATATTGATATACGTGAGCGCGTTCGTGATCGGCCAGCGAGATCTCTGGCTCGAATCCCATTCCCGCGCGATGGGCGTAGGTGTGACAGGGGCTGTCCAGTTCGTCGCCTGTGTAGAGAATCACGTTGCCCAGTGTGAGTGCGCCTCCCGGGCCCCAGGGTAAATGCCTGAAGACCAGGGCGAGTTCTTGGCGGCGCCATCGAACGTCCGCGCCGAACAGGAAGCCAACGCAGCCGATGAGGATGCCGAGCATCGTGTTGGGTGATGTCCACATCATGCCCAGGGTGATGGCTGTTTTGCGTGTGGGGCTCATGTGGGGATTTTATCTGCGCGGACGAAGGGAGACTGTTATTTCTCCTACTTCGTCATTCCGGCGTAGGCCGGAGCCCAGTGGCGTCAGTGTTTGGTTCTTGCCTGGGTGTTCGGGCGATCTGGCCGCTTGCGCAGCGGGCGTTTCACTCGCCTGCCGGCGAGCGAGTCACTTTCTCTTTGCTGGCCCACGCTTGCGCGTAGCGCATGCGAACGGCGAAGCCGGCCCGGAGGGCGGAGGACCTTTAAGTCCGGAGTAAAGAGAAAGTAACCAAAGAGAGAATGGCCCTTTGGAGCCAGAGCTCTGAGTAGCATTGAGGGATAAAACCGTTCGGACCGCCTACTCGAATCGACAGGGGACACTTCTGGCGCTTCTGAGGTACGCCGAATTGGTGCGCGAAGCGTCGCGGCGCTAAGGACTTAAAGCGTTTGCCCTCTCACCCTCGCCTACCCCTCTCGTCATTCCGGCGCAGGCCGGAGGCGCTTTTCAACAGCGAAGCTGGTCATCCATACCTCAGGGTTTCCGCTTGCGACATGTTGTCTGACGAGCGAAAGACTGAGGAATAGATTTCGGCCTTCGCCGGAATGACGACTAGGGGAGATGGAGCGCGGTTGGGGGTTGCGCTTCGCTCTTGGCAAGCGATGCGCAGCGAGCGGTCAGCTCTTCGGGCTCCCTCGGGAGCCGAGTGAGGTTTGGACGATCAGGCCCCGAAAGGGGACTCGGCAGGAACGCCGAGTCCTTTTCGACAGGACAGGGACGTTCCCGGATCAAGTCCGGGACAGGCTCTGTCGAAAAGCCCGGCCAAACCTCACGGTCGCGCAGCGACGGCGGACTAGGGGTGTCCTTTCTTTGGTTATCTTTCTTTACTCCGGGCCGGCTAGCGCCGTTCGCACTGCGTGCGTGGACAAGCAAAGAAAGTAACTCGGCGGCCGGCAGGTCGGCGAAACACGCCGGAGGCGACTTTCTAGCCTAAGCGCAGAACCAGAGCGACAGACGCTCTCGCGACAACCTACCACCGAAGCCACTGGATGACCAGCTTCGCTGTTGTAAAGCGCCTCCCGCCTTCGCGGGGATGACGAGGTTTGGAGGAATGGGGGAAACCATGCTGGCCTATGCAGGAATGACGAGAACGAGAAGTCAGCTAACCACCAAACCATCACTTCTTCGGCGGCACCAGATGCAACCGCGGCGACGTCCGCGCTTGCGGCGACAGCATCCGCTCGATCTCGGCAGGCACCACCGGCCGCGAATACAGATAACCCTGCGCCTCCAGACACCCTGCACGCAACAGGAAATCGTGCTGCTCCTGCGTCTCGATGCCCTCGGCGATCGTCCCCATCCCCAGGCTCTTGGCGATCGCAAGAATCGCCTCGACGATCGCCACGTCATTGCCCTCGCCCGGCAGCCCGGTAACGAAAGAGCGATCGATTTTCAGGTATTCGATCGATGCCAGCTTCAGATAGGCCAACGACGAATACCCCGTACCGAAATCGTCGATCGCAATACCGATACCCAGCGAACGCAAGGTGCGCATGGTGTGCTCGGTTTCTTCGCTCTGTCGCAGAATGGTGCTTTCGGTAATCTCGATCAGCAGGCGCGCCGCCGTGATGCCACTGGCATGCAATGCCTGTCGGGCCGCTTCGGCAAACGAAGCATGGCCAAAAGAACCGGCCGATACGTTGAAGGCAATGCGGATCGGCGGCAGACGTTGCTGCTCCCACGCACGGATCTGGTTGCACACCGCCTGCATCACCCAGGCATCGATGCGGCGGATCAGTCCCAGGCTTTCGGCCAATGGAATGAATTCGTCCGGCATCAGCTCGCCGCGATCCGGATGCCGCCAGCGCAACAAGGCTTCGGCGCCGATGATGCGGCCGGTGCGCAGGTCGATGCTCGGCTGATAGACCAGATAGAACTCGCCACGCGCCAGCGCCAAACGTAGATCGGCACCCAGCAACAGGCGCTTGCGCGCATCGGCGAGCATCAACGGCGTATAGAAGCGATACGCGTTGCGCTCTTCCGTCTTTGCCGCGTACATCGCAGCGTCGGCATGGGTGATCAAGGTGATCGGGTTGCTGCCATCGAGCGGATAGCCTGCGATACCGATACTGGCGCTCAGTACGATTTCGTAATCGACCACCTGCAACGGCTCCGCCAGGCGTGCCAACAACCGATTGGCAAAGGGCGCAGCCTCTTCGCGCGTGCGCAGGCCGGTCAACAGCACAGTGAATTCGTCGCCACCGATACGGCCGGCGACATCGCCCTCGCCCAGCTCACCGCGGATGCGTTCGGCGACCTTTACCAGCAGGTGATCGCCGATGGCATGGCTATAACTGTCGTTGACGACCTTGAACGCGTCGAGGTCGACGAACAGCACCACCGCCGCACCGTGCTGGCGCGTAGCGATATCGATCGCCCGCGCACAGTGACGCTGGAATTCGTCGCGATTGGCCAAGCCGGTCAGCGGATCGTGCGTCGCCAGGTATTCCAGGCGCTGCCGATCGGCCTTGGTCGCGGTGATATCGGTAAATACCGCCACGTAGTGCTGCACTTCACCATCGGTGTCGCGGATGGCACTGATGCTGAGCCATTCGGGATAGCTGCTGCCGTCGCGGCGACGGCTTTGTACTTCGCCGACCCAACTGCCACCGCCTTCGATGTCCTTCCAGATGCTTTCCGGCAACGGCTGGCCATTGGGCAGGCAGCGCGTGGCATCGAAGGGCCGGTTGTGCATGGCCTGGGCGGAATACCCGGTAATGCGCGAATGCGCGGCATTGACGGTGATCACCAGGCGCTTGGCATCGGCGATGATGATGCCTTCGACCACGCTCGCCAGCGCTTCGGCTGCGACACGGCGCTCCTGCTCCATCGCCATGCGCTCGGAGATATCGCGAATGATCGCCTGACGTACCGAGCGTTCGCCCCATGTGGCCAGGCTGCTTTGCGTCTCCACCGGACGATCCTGGCCGTCAGGCCCATGCAAGGCGCTGATCACCGATGCACCGACCAGACGTGCGCTGCCCGGCACGAACAGATCGGCGAAGCTGCTGCCGATCAGGCTGCTCATGCTCCGTCCGGTCCATTGGGCGGCGGTGCGATTGACGTCGAGGATGCGCCCGCTGTGCTCGTCGACCATCACGATCGCGTCGGCGGCGCTGTCGAACAACAGTCGGTAACGTTCTTCGGTACCGCGAATATTGACCAGCACACGTCGCGCCATGCGCAGCCACAACATCGACGCCAGGCATGCGGCGATCAGCACACCGATAAACAGCACCCGTCCGAGCCAGGCCGCGCCGTGCGCGATCTCCAGCGAAAAGCGGTTTGCACGTGGCTCGATAAACGTACTCAGCTCGTTGATGCGACCACGCTGACGGGTCACTTCCGCTTCGGAAACGCCACCGCTCTGGTAGCCGTGCTGTAACTCGTCGGCGATGCTGCTCAATTCTTCGATCGGTTTGTCGACCGAGCGCCAGGCGCTCAGCGCCTCGTTCATATAGGGCGCGCTGGACACATACTGGAGCATGAAGATCATGCCCGGGATGGCTTCGGGAATGACGCTGCCGCGCAGAAAATCGTTGGTGACCTGCTGGTGGTCGAATTTGCCGCTGTCGATCGCATCGCGCGCCGCGCGATCGGATCTGAGCACATCATAGTTTCGCCGGAAACTTTCCAGCGATTCGGTATGTCCATCGACCGCGTAGTTGTCCAGGTCGATCACGGCCTGCTTCTGCGCCTTCGACCAAATACTCTCGCCGTTGAGGAAACCGGCGAGAGTGACCTGAACTTGCAGCGCCCCCCAGGTCAAGGCAAGCACTAACGCCATGATGCCGGCCAGCGCATAGACCAGCGGCATCAAGCGTCGAGACAACGGTTTTTGTACTGCGTCTTGGACGTTACGCATCGCGTCCTGTTTCCATTGTCGTTACACCGCAAACCGGCCGATGCGTATCGCCCCTTCACACACTCGTCACGCAGCAGCCTCGCTAACCGCCCACGGATCGCGATGCACATCCATACACCTATCCAGCGTGATGCGCATACTTACATAACTGCGACGCACGCACTCCCCAAGATAGGCAGCTTCAGCCGAAGATGGCGATGCCCCGGCCAGCGTACAGACAATCTCCAACGCTTCCCAGGGATGAGTGTCGTCATAGGCGGCATGTAACTGCAACCAACGAAGGCTTTTGGTCCTGGTCGGTGCCGGCATGCTTTCCGCGTAAGCGGCGCTTGCATACACCAGTTGGGACCATTCGCCCGTGGCACCCTCCACGGCATAGTTGGTGGCTACCATACCGGCAGCCAGGGGTCCGTGACTGCTGATTTCTTCACACCAGCGTGCAAGCGTTTCCGATCCGTGCGGCGCCTGGCCGGTCAACACCTCTTCCCTGGACACGCCGGCCCCCTCAGCCCAGCTGAGCCAATGTTCGGCATGATTTTGCTCCACACGGATGTTTCGGACCAGCCAGCGGCGGGCCATATTGTCGCCCGGGCTGCGGCCAAAGCGGGTCTTGAGCAGGTTCATGGCCATATAGCCCGGGAACCGCTCGATCACCGGCCACACGCCGACCATGAAATGGCGGGTGCCGGTGGCGCCGAGCCTGCCCTCGCACATGGCCGGCCAGATTTCGTGGTCGACCACCCCCTGCTTGGCCTCCTCACACTCCATCACCATGTCCTGCGCCCATTGCGGGTAGCTCGACAGTTCCATCAACGGGCCAGTGCGTTCGAAGCGAACGTTCATATTGCTATCTCCTTCAGAGTCGGTAGCAAGAGGCCCTGTGACCTCCTGCCGGGTTTCCGGTCATAGGAGGTCCTATGACCGATCGTACCCCGGCGCCGCGGACGACACCGGAATTCACGTGACCCTTACCCGACAACGAAGGCAGATCAATGTACTTTGTCTGCGTATACATGCGGGAACCGCCGATGGCGGCGCTCCGCACGCGAGCGCCGATCAAAGCATCGGCAGTTTGAGTCCCTGTTCTTTGGCGCATTGGACGGCCGTGTCATAGCCGGCATCGGCGTGACGCATCACGCCGGTCGCGGGATCGTTCCAAAGGACGCGGGCGATACGCCGGTCGGCCGCTTCGCTGCCGTCACAGACGATCACCACGCCGGAATGCTGCGAGTAACCCATGCCCACGCCACCGCCGTGATGCAGGCTGACCCAGGTCGCGCCTCCAGCGGTATTGAGCATGGCGTTGAGCAGCGGCCAGTCGCTGACAGCATCGCTGCCGTCGCGCATCGCCTCGGTTTCGCGATTGGGGCTGGCGACCGAGCCGGAATCGAGGTGATCGCGGCCAATAACCACCGGCGCCTTGAGCTCACCCTTGCGAACCATCTCGTTGAACGCCAGACCCAGCTTGTGCCGCTGCCCCAGACCTACCCAGCAGATGCGCGCCGGCAAACCCTGGAAACTGATGCGCTCGCGCGCCATGTCCAGCCAGTTGTGCAGATGCGGATCGTCCGGAATCAACTCCTTTACTTTCTGGTCCGTCTTGTAGATGTCCTCCGGATCGCCGGAGAGCGCCACCCAACGGAACGGCCCTACGCCGCGGCAGAACAGCGGCCGCACGAAGGCGGGCACGAAACCCGGGAAAGCAAATGCATCGGCACAGCCTTCGTCCTTGGCCATTTGACGGATATTGTTACCATAATCGAAGGTCGGAATGCCTTGCTTGTGGAAAGCGAGCATCGCCTCGACATGCTTGCGCATAGCTTGCTTGGCCGCCTTGGCGGTACCCACCGGATCGCTCTTGCGTCGCTCGAACCACGCCTCCACCGTCCAGTCTGTGGGCAGATAGCCGTTGACCGGATCGTGCGCACTGGTCTGGTCGGTCACCGCGTCCGGACGAACGCCCCGACGCACCAGCTCCGGCAGAACATCGGCGGCATTGCCGAGCAACGCCACCGATACGGCACGCCCTTCGGCGGTATACCTGGCTATGCGCGCCAGCGCGTCGTCGAGATCGGCCGCCTGTTCATCGACATAGCGCGTCTTCAGACGGAAATCGATGCGGCTCTGCTGGCATTCGATCGTCAACGACGATGCACCGGCCAGACTGGCCGCCAGCGGTTGCGCGCCGCCCATGCCGCCCAGGCCGGCAGTGAGAATCCACTTGCCCTTGAGGCTGCCGCCGTAGTGCTGGCGCCCCATCTCGACAAAGGTTTCGTAGGTGCCCTGCACGATGCCCTGCGAGCCGATATAGATCCACGAACCGGCCGTCATCTGGCCGTACATCATCAGGCCCTTGCGGTCGAGCTCGTTGAAGTGTTCCCAGTTGGCCCACGCCGGCACCAGGTTGGAATTGGCAATCAATACGCGCGGCGCATCCACATGCGAGGGAAACACGCCCACGGGCTTACCCGATTGCACCAACAGCGTTTCGTCGTCGTTGAGATCGCGCAAGGCGCGCAGGATCGCGTCGAAGCACTCCCAGTTGCGTGCCGCGCGACCGATACCGCCATAGACGACCAGTTCGGCGGGGTTTTCCGCCACCTCCGGGTCCAGGTTGTTCTGCAGCATGCGAAACGGTGCTTCGCTGAGCCAACTCTTGCAGGACAGCTCGGTACCGCGTGGGGCGCGGATGCTGCGGGTGGTGTCGATACGCGTGGGAGCATTCATGCGAACTGGCCTTGGGAACGGCGGAACAGACCTCCGATTATGAACATCGCCGGCATAAGCTGCCATCTGCACCGCGCCAAAAGGGTGCTCCGGCCCTGCCCAACATTGATGTCCGAAAACGGCCAGTACCGGTGAGCCGCCAGTGCTAGCCTTGCTTTCATGGACACTCGACCGACCACCCCCAGCAGTCCGATACCGCTCGATCGGCAGATCTGCGACCAGGCCAGGATGAGCCGGGACATGCGCTTTGACGGCCTGTTTTTTACGGCCGTGACCAGCACCGGCATCTATTGCCGACCGGTATGCCCGGCACCGTCGCCCAAGCCGCAGAACATTCGCTACTACGCCACGGCCGCTGCCGCCGAGGCAGCCGGGTTTCGCCCCTGCCTGCGTTGTCGACCCGAGCTTTCGCCAGGCAACGACAGCTGGCGGCATGGCGACCACGTGGTCGCGCGTGCCTTGAAGCTGATCGAACACGGCGAGCTGGAGAGCTTGTCGCTGGAAGACCTTGCACAACGCGTCGGCGTCGGTTCGCGCCAGCTACGCCGCCTGTTCGTCGACAAGCTCGGTGCGCCACCGATTCATGTGCACACGACGCGGCGCCTGCTGTTCGCCAAGCAGTTGCTGACCGAGACCGCAATGCCGATCACCGAAGTGGCCATGGCATCGGGCTTCGGCAGTTTGCGCAGGTTCAATACCGCGTTCCTGCAAGCCAACCGGATGTCCCCGCGCGAACTGCGGCGACACCCACGCGCGGCGCCCGGCGAAGCGCTGGTGCTGCGCATGGGTTATCGGCCACCGTATGACTTTGCCGCGATCCTGGCGTTCCTGCGCGGGCGTGCACTGCCTGGCGTGGAAGCGGTCGACGAGCACAGTTATTCGCGTGTGTTCGGTGACGCCGACGCACCGGGTTGGTTGCGCCTGAGTGCATGGCCTGGCGGCGAGCCGGCCTTGCAGTTGGAACTGCATTGCCCGCAGCCGCAACAGATGCTGCATGTGATCGGCCGGTTGCGCCGCATGTTCGATCTGGATGCCGATCCGCAGGCGATCAGCGACAGCCTGCGCGGCGATCGCCTGTTGAAACCGATGCTGCGCAAATATCCGGGCCTGCGGCTGCCCGGCGGCTGGGATGGCTTCGAAATTGCCGTGCGCGCGATCCTTGGCCAGCAGGTGTCGGTAGCCGCCGCAAGAACGCTGGCCTCCCGCATCGTGCATCACTACGGCGTGGCGTTGGATGTCCCCGGCCAACTTGGTCTGGAACGATTGTTCCCCGGCCCGGAACGACTGGTCGATGCCGATCTGGCCGTGATCGGGCTGACTCGCGCACGCGCCGACACCGTCCGTGGCATGGCGCGCGCGATGCTGGATAACCGCGTGGATTTTCGCAGCGAACAATCGCTGGACGAGTTCGTCGAACGCTGGGTTGCGTTGCCTGGCATCGGCGAGTGGACGGCTCACTACATGGCGATGCGCGCGTTGAGCCACCCCGATGCGTTCCCTGCCGCCGACCTGATCCTGCGCCGCGTGGCAGCCGATGGCGGCGATGCGTTGAGCACGAAGGCACTGACCGAACGCGCGCAAGCCTGGCGCCCCTGGCGCGCCTATACCGTGATGCATCTGTGGCGTGCTGCAACCGATGCCGCCATGCAAACCAAGAAGGCGACTGCATGACCTCGACAACGATCTACTACGACGATATGCCCAGCCCCGTAGGCCGGCTGCGCCTGGTGGCCGATGGGGAATGCCTGCGCCAGGTCTGGTTCGAACGGGAACGGCATCCGAAAGCCATGGGCAGCGACTGGGTCCGCAACAGCGATGCGGTGGCCTTTGCGCGGGAACAACTGGAGGAATATTTCGCCGGCATGCGCCAGGCGTTCGACCTGCCGTTGCGCCCCCTGGGTACGCCGTTTCAATGCGAGGTATGGAGTGCCCTGGCGAACATCCCCTATGCCAGCACCGTCAGCTACGGCCAGCTCGCCCAGCGCATCGGCCAACCGCTGGCGGTACGTGCGGTAGGTGCCGCCAACGGGCGCAATCCGCTGCCCATCATTCTGCCTTGCCACCGGGTCATCGGCGCCAACGGCAGCCTCACCGGTTTCGGTGGCGGCCTGCCGACCAAGCGCTGGTTGCTCGCGATGGAGGATCAGGTGGCGCGTGGGGATTTGTTTGGCGCGCGTGCTGCTCAATAGGAGAGGCTGCCGCGAGCACCCGGCCTCCGCACCCCAACCCTCTCCCCCGCTTAGCCAGGGGAGAGGGTTGGGGTGCGGGGATTTTAAGTCCTCAGCGAAATCTATCGCGAACTACTCCGAGCCGGCGCAGTGACCGGGGGCGGCGTCGCCGCATTCTGATAACGATTCAACAGATCCTGCTGCTGCGCGCGATAGCGATCCTGATTCGCCTTGTCCGCATTGTCGGTCTGATTCAACAACGCCGAATTGTTCGCACTCGGCAGGCGCGCGGTGTTCTGAATATTTTGCTGCAGTTGCTGACGTTGTTGCTGCTTCTGCAACTGGTCATTGAGCTGCTGCTGTCGCTGTGCCTGCTGATATTGATACTGCGAAGCCGAAGGCACGATCACCCGCGGAGCGGGAGCAGGCCGGGGAGGCGGCGTGGTTTTCGGAGGTTGTGTCTGAGCGAAGACCTGGCCCGCACTCAACAGCAGACAAGCTGCAAGTGCACGCAAGAAATAGCGCCGAAAAACGATCGGCATCGGACCTGCGGTAACCAGACGTGTAATAGTCATATGAGTACGCGATCATGGAGGGATTGTTTGCGCCAATCTTACGGACCCGCCTATGAAATTCCTGTTTCGCGCGGTGTTGCTTGCCACTGTGGCATTCAGCACCGGTTGTGCCGTTTCGCCCGCCCTGCCGCCCGCGAACACGTCCACTACGGCCCCCGCCGCACCCGCCCCGCTGCTGCTGATCTCCATCGACGGTTATCGCGCCAACTACTTCGACCGCGGCATCAGCCCGACGCTCACCATGCTGGCGCAGAGCGGTGTCCATGCCGACGCGATGGAACCTTCCTTCCCGTCGCTGACCTTCCCCAACCACTACACCATTGTTACCGGCCTGCGCCCGGATCATCACGGCATCGTCAACAACACGATGACCGACCCGGTGCTGGGCAAGTTTTCGCTGGGCAATCGCGAAGCGGTCGCCGATCGTCGCTGGTGGGACGAGGGCACGCCGCTATGGGAAACCGTGCGCGAGCACGGCATGAAGAGCGCCACGATGTTCTGGCCGGGCTCGGAGTCGGACATCCAGGGGCACCATCCGGATTACTGGAAGCCTTACGACGGCAAGGTCACGCCGCCGCAACGGGTCGAGCAGGTCCTGGCGTGGCTCGATCTACCCGCCGACCAGCGCCCGACCTTCCTCACGCTGTACTTCGACGCTGTCGATCACGCCGGGCATGAATACGGCCCCGACACGCCGCAAGTCGATCAGGCCATTCGCGAAACCGATGCCGCCCTGGCGCAGCTCGTGGACGGGCTGAAGCAGCGCAAGCTGCTCGATCGCATCAATATCATCGTCGTGGCCGATCACGGCATGGCCGCCGTACCGCAGGAAAACAGCATTCTGCTGGACAAGCTGTTTGCCGTTGACGATGTCGATACGGTAAGCCTGGGCGTGCTGGCGGGTTTCAATCCCAAGCCGCACGGACAAAAGGAATTTGCCCGGATCGAAACACAGCTCGAACAGCCGCAGCAGCACATGCAATGCTGGGACAAGACGCGCGTGCCCAAGCGCCTTGCCTATGGCGGCAATGCACGCGTTCCGCAACTGCTTTGCCTTGCCGATGTCGGCTGGCGTATTGCCACCTCCGATGCGCTGGCCAAGCGCAAGGGCAAGGTGAGCCTGGGCGAGCACGGATACGACAACGCCGATCCGCTGATGCGTGCGCTCTTCATCGCGCATGGCCCTTCATTCAAGCAAGGTATCCGCGTCAAGGAATTCCCGAACGTGGACGTCTATCCGCTGATGACCCATCTGCTGCAGGTTCCGGCGGCTCCCAATGACGGCGACTACGATGCCGTCAAGGACATGCTCAAACCCTGAGCCATCGCAATGATGCGACCTCGATCGGATTTCGATCGAGGTCGCGATCTTCAGGGCATAGCGCCTTTGCTCATGGGCGTCGCTGGTGTCACGACACCTGCAAGCGGCGCAAGGCGATAGAGTCGCCAGGCAATCAACAAGCCGACCAACACCAGCCCGCCGACAAAGGCGGCGACGCCGTTCCAGCCATGCGCCGCATAAAACAGGCCGCCGCTGGCACCGGCAATGCTCGATCCCATGTAATAGGAAAACAGGTACATCGAAGACGCCTGCGCTTTCGATGCGCCCGCTCGCCGTCCTACCCAACTGCTGACAATGGAATGGCCGCCGAAGAAACCGAACGTCACCGCCACAATGCCGAGGATGACCAGCCATAACGCATCGGCCAAGGTCAGTGCGGTGCCGACCAGCATCATTGCGAAGGCTGTCCACAGCACCTTGCGGCGCCCCAGCTTGCCGGCGAGATGCCCCATCCAGGCAGAGCTGAAAGTGCCGACCAGATAGACGCTGAAAATCAGCCCAACGACCGCCTGGCTCAGGCGATATGGCGGCGCGAGAAGACGGTAGCCAAGATAGTTGTAGACCGTGACAAAGGCCCCCAGCAGCAGGAAACCTTCGGCGAACAGCCACGGTAACCCGGAATCGCGAAACATCGCCGCAAAGCGTCCGAACAACGCCTTCGCTGCCCAGGGCCTGGCTTCGAAATGCCGCGATGCCGGCAACGCACGCCCGAAGACCAACCCCGCGGCCAGACCGATCACACCGACCGCCGCAATACCGACCCGCCAGCCGAACCATTCGGCCAGCACGCCCGATACCAGCCGCCCACCCATGCCGCCGACCGCACTGCCGCTGATATAGAGGCCCATGCCAAGGCCGATCGAGTCCGCATGCATCTCTTCGCTGAGATACGTCATCGCTACCGCAGGCAGACCGCTCAGGCTCAGACCAAGCAACGTGCGCAACAGCAACAGCTGATGCCAGCCGGTCGTACACGCCGATAGGAGCACCAGCACGGCCGACGCCAGCAGCGACACCACCATCACCGGTTTGCGTCCCCAGCTATCGGACAGACCGCCGACAAACAGCATCGCCATGGCCAGCACGCCGGTGGTCACCGATAGCGACAGCGCGCTGGTTGCCGCGTCGATACCGTAGTGACGGCTGAATTCCGGCATCAGCGGCTGCACGCAATAAAGCAGCCCGAACGTCGACAGGCCCGCGGCAAACAGGGCCAGATTAGTGGCTCGAAAAGCAGGCGTACCGTGACGGATCCAGTCGTCTGTCTCGACCGTCGTGGCTTTTGAAATCGGCTGGTCCATGAGTGCACAGGATAAGCTGATGTACTGCATCAATCGATAACGATCACACGATGGACTTATAGCGATCGGCTATCGATCGATGACGGCGTCGAGAAGATCGACGACTGAAGACAATCTCGAAAACCCAACACCCGTCGTCATCCCGGCGTAGGCCGGGATGACGAGTAGGTAGGTTTGTCCAAACGCCCTCAAGCCAACGGTAGCCGCATGATGATTTCCAGGCCGCCACCTTCGGCATTCTTCGCCTCGATCTCGCCGCCATGGGCCTGTACCACGCGCTGCACAATCGCCAGGCCAAGCCCATGACCCTCTGCCCGCGACGCATTGCTGCCGCGATAGAAGGGACGGAACATCAGGCCGAGTTCTTCCTCGGGTACGCCGGGGCCGTGATCGCGAATGCGCAGTACGGCCGTGCCCTGCTCCAGCTCGGCATCCACCAGGATCTCACCACCTTCCGGGCTGAACTTGATCGCGTTCGAAATCAGGTTATCGAGCGCACGCTCAAGCAGGAGCGGGCTGCCTTGAATGGCGATGTCCGCATGTCCGGATGGACGCAACGTTACCTGTCGCGCCTGCGCATCCAGCGCTGCTGCATCTACGCGCTCGGCAATCATCGGCACAAGCGCTACTTGCTCGCGCTCCATGCCGGGCAAACCGGCTTCGAGCCGCGACAGCGCCAGCATTTCGCCGGTCATCCGATCCAGCCGCATGATCTCCCGCTCGGCATGCGCAAAATGCGGCGCGGCTTCGTCGGCACTGGCGCTATGCTGGGCCAGATCCATGATCAGATGCAGCCGGGCCAGCGGCGAACGCAATTCGTGCGACAGGTCCTGCAACACGCCGCGTTCGTGCGCGATCAAGGTCTCGATGCGTTCGGCCATGCCGTTGAAATCGCGCGACAGTTGACCGAGCTCATCATGCTTGCCTTTCCACGGCGTGCCCACGCGCGCGGAAAATTCGCCGGCGGCCATGCGCCGCGTCGCATCGCGCAGCGCCTCTACCGGCCGCGCCACGCTACGTGCCACCCACCAGCCGGCAATGGCGATAAACAGCAGCGACAAACCCAACTGCACGCCAAGGAAAATCTGTTGTCGCATACGCGGCGACACGCGTGCACGCGAACTGCTCGTCGCAACCATCTCGCGCACCGTGCCATCGCTGCCCGTGACCTGCTGCACGGCAACGTAGTAGCCGGGCCAGGGCTCGAGCTGGATATCGCGTTCGGCGTCCAGCCATTCGGGCACCTGGGCTCGTATCGAGGACGGCAGGCGCATCTCGCGCAAGGGTTGCCCGTTTTCGTAAAGCGTGACATCCACGCCATCGCGGCGCTCCTGCCGTGCCCAGGTCTCGAATCCCTCTTTGCCGCCCGCCTCCAGCGCCTGCGTCGCCGATTGCGCGATCGACGGCCAGTCGATGTCCTGTGCCGAGGAGTATTCGATAAAACGCCGCGTCAGCACGCCGCCGAGAAACAGCGCGAGCAAGGTGACGGCGCAGAACGAAAGCAACAGCCGCCAGAACAGCGGACTGCGCAAGGGACTCTTGAAACCTGTCATGCACGCGCTCCGCCGGCTACCAGTACGTAACCGGCACCGCGCACGGATTCGATACGCAGCGACGTTTCATCCGCCTCGCTCAACTTGTGGCGCAAGCGGCTGACATGCACATCGACGCTACGATCGAAGCGTTCGATCTCGCGTCCCAGCGCGGCACGCGTCAGCGTTGCCTTGTCGATTACCTCTCCGGTGCGCTGCGCCAACGTAAGCAGCAACAGGAACTCCGCACCGGTGAGGCTGAGTTCCTGCTCGTTGACATAGGCGCGGCGCTCGCCGGGCAGCAGCCGCAATTGACCGATCGTCAATGCCGCGGCGCCTTCCACCGTGTGTCGGCGCAACTGCGCACGCACGCGGGCAAGCAGCTCGCGCGGCAGGCAGGGTTTGGAAAGATAGTCGTCCGCACCGAGCTCCAGGCCGACCACCCGATCGACCGGCTCGCCACGCGCGGACAACATGATTACCGGCAGGCGGTACTGCAGGCGCAGCTCGCGCAGGGTATCGAGGCCGTTCTGCCCTGGCATCATCACATCGAGAATCATCAGGTCCGGGCGCGTGGTCGGGTCCCGCAGCTGGGCCAGCGCGGCCTCGCCGTCATGCACCACATCGACCTGCAACCCCTCGCGGCGCAGATATTCGGCCAGCAAGGCACAGAGTTCGCGGTCGTCGTCGACGATAAGGATTCGGGACATGGGGGGATGTTAATGGGGAACAGGGAGCGCGTTTGATGGTGGAATCTTGCGATCGTCGCAAGCCTACGGTTTATTCCCTGTTTCCTGCCCCGTCTTTACCCATCTTTACGTACCCGCAAAGGTCTTAAACGCCCCGTTGTCGTCCAATATGTTCGCAAGTGAGTCGTCCCCCCAACGGAGCAAACACCATGCGTAAGATTCTTCCCCTGTCGTTCCTCCTCACCGCTGCCCTTGGCTGCTCGGCGCTCGTCTTCGCCGCCCCGCAGGACGGTGGCCCGGCCGGTGGCGGCCCGGGTGGCTGGCACGGCGGTCATCGTGGCCATCACGGCGCGTTCATGGCGCTGAAGAAGCTCAACCTGACCGACGATCAGAAGGCCCAGGTGAAGCAGATCTTCCAGCAGGGCTTTGCCCAGCTGAAGCCGCAGATGCAGGCCGTGCGTCAGCAGCGCGCCGCCTTCGAAGCGATGACCCCGGATGCGGTCGGCTACCAGCAGGCTGCTGCCAGCCTCGCCCAGGCCGAAGCCAGCCTGACCCAGGCTCGCGTGACCCAGGGCGCCACCACCCGCGCCCAGGTCTACAACATCCTGACCAGCTCGCAGAAGGCTCAGCTCGCCACGCAAAAAGCCGAGCGCCAGCAGCGCATCCAGCAGTGGAAGCAACAGCACGCGCAGCAAGCTGCAGGTACCACCCAGTCCGCGCAGTAATCACTGCACGTGACAAGCCGCCGGCTCGCGCCGGCGGCTTTTTTTTGCCCTGTTTTTTTAGCGCGAGGACATCTCAGCGCGAAGACAACGCCGGTGCTTGCTGCGCGGGTACCCATACTGGCGTCGCGTATCCGGCCGGCTTGTCACCCACGGCGACGCCACCATGGATGCGCGTCTGCTGCGTGTCGCCGAACATGTAATACGGGAACGGCGTTTCCGGGGCGCTGGCGACGGCCAGTCGCTGACGCAGTTCCTGCGGCAGTTCGAAATCGAGTGCGGCAAGGTTGTCGTCCAGTTGCGCCAGCTTGGTCGCGCCGACGATCACCGAACCGACGCCCGGCTGCGTCGCCACCCAGTTCAAGGCGACCTGCGCCATCGGCTTGTCGATAGCCTTGGCCACCTGTTCCAGCTCGGCAACGATGCGCCAGTTGCGCTCGGTGAAGCGATCGAAACCAGGCGCGCCGGAAACCTTGGCCAGCCGGCCGTCCCCGGTACCGCCGCCCTCGCCCGGACGATACTTGCCCGACAACAGACCCATACCGAGCGGGCTCCAGGCGGTAATACCCATGCCGAGCTGCGTGGCGAGCGCGGTGTATTCGTGTTCGATATGACGCTCGATCAACGAGTATTCCAACTGCAGATTCACCAGCGGCGTCAGCGCGTGCGCCTGTGCCCAGGTCTGCGCACGTGCCGCATACCATGCCGGCACATCCGACAGGCCTGCGTAGCGAATCTTGCCAGCGCGCACCAGGTCGTCCAGCGTGCGCATCACCTCTTCGGCCGGCGTGATGCGGTCCCAGGTATGCAGCAGGTACAGGTCGATGTAGTCGGTCTGCAACCGGCGCAATGAACCCTCCACGGCACGCATGATGTTCTTGCGGCCGTTACCACCGGCGTTCGGATTGCCCGGTTGCGCGTTGTAGGTGAACTTGGTCGCCAGCACCACGCGATCGCGCGTGCCGCTAGCGGCAATGAACTGGCCAAGCAAGGTTTCGCTGTGGCCCTCGGTGTACATGTCAGCGGTATCGATGAAATTGCCGCCACGCTCCAGGTAGCGATCGAACATGGCACGAGCGGTTTCTTCCGGCGCGCCCCAGCCCCATTGATCACCGAACGTCATGGCGCCCAACGAGAGGCGGCTGACGCGCAAACCGGACTGGCCCAGGGTGTAGTAATGATCGAGCGACATGGCGAACTCCTCGAGGGCTAAAGGGATGGGGATGAAGGGCGGCTTGGCCGCCGGCTCGAGGCAAAGTCTGCGCCTTGCTATTCCCTTGAAAAATAGGCATCTTCTTGATGCTTTATTTAGATGAGCTAATTAATGCGTGACGAGCATGCTGCAGCTTTACGCGCTTTCCGGCTGATCGCCCGGTATGGCAGCTTTACCCGTGCCGCGGCCGAGCTGGAGGTCACGCCATCCGCGCTGAGCCAGACGCTCAAGCAACTGGAAGCCAGCGTCGGCGTGCGACTGCTGCATCGGACCACACGTCAGGTGGGCCTGACCGAAGCCGGCACCGATTTCCTGGCGCGCATCACGCCGGCGTTGAATGAAATCGACGCTGCCATGGAAGCGCTGCGCCAACATGGCGAACGTCCCGCCGGCACCCTGCGCGTGACGATGCCGCAGAACTTGCTCGACTGGTTGATCGGGCCGGTACTGGTGGAATTCTTGCGCACCTATCCGGATGTGAAACTCGAGGTGTTGTGCGATAGCCGCCTGGTCGACCTGGTGGCCGAAGGGTTCGATGTTGGCATTCGACTGGGCGAGCGCCTGGCGCGCGACGTGGTCGCCGTGCCTCTGGGCGACAAGGTGCGTGCGGTGGTTATCGGTTCACCGGCGTACTTCGCAAAATACGGTCGACCGCAGCATCCGCGCGACCTGGAACAGCATGCATGCGTGCGCTACCGCTACGTCGGCAGCGGAGCGATCTATCGTTGGGAATTTGCCCATCACAGCGGCGCATCGCGCGGGCAATGGTTCGATATGGATGTCGATGGCCCCATCACCACCAACGAACCGGCGATTGGCATCCATGCCGCCCTGGAAGGGCTCGCCTTGATGCATGCGGTGGAGCCGATGGTGCGCAAGGCCATCGCCGCAGGCCACCTGGAAACGGTGCTCAATCCGTGGCTACCGCCGTTCGACGGTTTCTATCTCTACTACCCCAGCCGTTTCCAGGTGCCGCCGAAACTGCGCGTGTTTATCGATTTTCTACGTGAACGATTGGCCAACACGCTTTAGCGATAACGGCCTTCGACCCACACGTGGCCCGGTGCCCAGTAGCCCGGCACCCAGACACGCTCGTAATGCGGATGACGCGGCTCGACCACCACGCATCCCGTCAATGCAGCGGCGCTGGCGAGCAAGGCGGCGGTGCTCAGGCAGATCATCATCAAACGACGCATAGGTGCGCTCCTCTCGTGGACTCACGACGGGAAACGCGATCGTTCGAATTCACGATGACACGCATGACTTGGCGTCGATAACTTCCGTTCATGCCAAGTACCTGCGGTCGCCTTACGCGCATTCAGGTGGCGGCAAGCTGCTCCACCACGCTGCGATACCGCGCGGCAATGCCCGCTTCATCACGATGATGGAAATCGCGCACCACCCACTGCCCACCGACCAGCACGTCGCGCACCAGCGGCGCGTTGCCGGCAAACAAGAAGCTGTCCATGACGGCATTGGCCGAGCGCGCAGCAAGTTGCGGAGCCTCATCGTCCAATACGATCAGGTCGGCGCGCGCGCCTTCGCGCAATTCGCCGATCGGCAAGCCCGCAGCGCGTGCACCGCCTTGCAGTGCGGCCCGCCATAGCGTCTCGCCCACGCTGTCGCGTTCCTTGCGTGCGGCGATGTTGCGATGCCGCGTCGCCAGGCGTTGGCCATATTCGAGCCAGCGTAGTTCTTCGACCGGTGATACCGAAATATGCGAGTCCGAGCCGATACCGAGCACGCCGTGCGCATCCAGGTAATCGGACAAGGGAAACAAGCCATCGCCAAGATTCGCCTCGGTGGTCGGACACAAACCAACGACCGCTCCGCTGCGTGCGATCTGCCGCACTTCGCGGTCTTCGACATGCGTGGCGTGTACCAGGCACCAGCGAGCATCGACGTCGGCATGATCGAACAGCCACTCCACCGGCCGCGCGCCGCGCGTGGCCAGACAGTCCTGCACTTCGCCGATCTGTTCGGCGATGTGAATGTGAATCGGCATGTCGCGCGTCAGCTCGGCAGCGAGCACCTCGCGCATTGCGACTTCCGGTACGGCACGCAAGGAGTGCAAGGCGACACCGACGCGCAGATCGCCGCGCTCGTGGCGGCGCAAGGTCTCCAGCAGGCGCAGATAGGCATTCACGTCGTGACCGAAGCGCCGCTGGCGTGCGGTCAACGCGCGGCCATCGAAGCCGCCGCTCATATAGAGCACGGGCAACAAGGTAAGCGCGATGCCCGCTTCGCGCGCCGCTTCGATCAGGGCCAGCGACATCGCCTCGGCCTGCGCGTACGGCGTGCCGTCGGGGCGATGGTGCAGATACTGGAACTCGCAGACCTGGGTGTAACCCGCCTTGAGCATTTCCACGTAAAGCTGCGCGGCAATCGCCTTGAGCTGTTCCGGCCCGATGGCGGCGGCGAAGGCATACATGGTTTCGCGCCAGGTCCAGAAACTGTCGTCGCTGCGTCCCTTGCGCTCGGCCAGACCGGCCATGGCGCGCTGGAACGCATGCGAATGCAGGTTCGGCATACCCGGCAGCACCCAGGCGCCAAGGCGCTCCGCGGGGCCGTCGGTAGGGCCCAGATGTCCGCTCGCATCGACCGCCACCACGCCGTCGCTGCTCCATCCATCGGCCAGCCAGAGTTGATCGGCGCGGTAATTACGGGGACGGTCGGTATCGGTCATAACGAGGACTCGGCGGGGATCGCAGGCAGTTTAGATGAACTGCATAACTTCGCGGCTCTCGCGTTCACGCCATTTCATCCATAATTAAGCACATGGCCAAGAAAACCCCCGAGCACACTCCCAAGCTGCTGGTGCGTCAGGCCGTTCCCGCCGACGTACCCGCCCTGGTCGATCTGACCGCCCGCGTCTACACGCCCGAATGGGGCCATTCGGAGGAAATGCTCCGCTCACAGCAGACGCATTTTCCGGAAGGCCAGTTCGTCGTCGAATACGAAGGGCGTCTGGTCGGCTATTGCGCCACCTTCCGCATCGACGAAGCGACCGCGCTGGCGCCGCATACCTGGATGCAGATCACCGGTGGCGGCATGGCGTCGCGACACAAGGCCGATGGCAACTGGCTGTATGGCATGGAAGTGGTGGTGCATCCGGATTTTCGCGGCATGCGCATCGGCCAGCGTCTGTATCAGGCACGCAAGCGGCTGTGCACGGACCTGAAGCTGCGCGGCATCGTGTTCGGCGGCCGCATTCCCGGACTGGCGCGCAACATCCAGCGCTATGGCAGTGCCGAGGGCTATGTTCAGGCCGTGCTCGAAGGCAAGCGCCGCGACCTGACCTTGAGCTTTCAGCTCAACAACGAATTCCAGGTCATTGGCCTGCTGCGCGGCTATGTACCGTCCGACTACGACTCGCTCGGTTACGCCGCGCATCTGGTGTGGCGCAACCCGCGTCTGCTCAATCACCCGGATACGCCGTCGATTCCCACACCGCAACGCCTGCCCGACTCGGTGCGCGTCGCTTCGGTGCAGTACCAGCAGCGGCGGATCAAGTCGTTTGAAGAATTCGCCACGCAGGTCGAATACTTCACCGATATCGCCGCCGACTACAACGCCGACTTCGTCACCTTTCCCGAACTGATCACGCTGCAATTGCTGTCGATCGAGAACGAAGAGCTGTCGGCGGTCGCAGCGATTCGCAAGCTGAGCCATTACACGCCACAGGTGAAGGAGCTTTTCACGCGCCTGGCGGTGCACTACAACATCAACATCATCGCCGGCTCGCATCCGACCGAGCAGACCAATGGCGATATCCATAACGTCTGCTACGTCTGCCTGCGCGACGGTTCGCTGCACGAGCGCGAAAAGCTGCATCCGACGCCCAGCGAACGCACCGTGTGGAATATCACCGGCGGCGACACCGCGGCGACGATCCAGACCGACTGCGGACCGATCGGCGTGATGATCTGCTATGACTCCGAATTCCCCGAGGTCGCGCGGCACCTGACCGACCAGGGCGCCTTGATCCTGTTCGTACCGTTCTGCACCGACGTGCGTGAAGGCTATCTGCGCGTGCGCTATTGCTCGCAAGCGCGCGCCATCGAGAACCAGTGCTACGTCGTGCTGTCGGGCAATGTCGGCAACCTGCCCGGCGTCAATAACTTCGATATTCAGTACGGCCAGAGCTGCATTCTCACGCCGAGCGATTTCCCGTTTGCGCGCGACGGCATTGCAGCCGACTCCACACCGAATATCGAGACGGTGCTCTTTGCCGACCTCAGCCTGGAAAATCTCGCACGTGCACGCAACTCGGGCGCGGTGCAGAATCTCAAGGATCGCCGTTTCGATCTGTACGAAACCCGTTGGACGCGCAAGCCGGAAAGCAGCAAATGAATGAGCAGGATCCGCACGACGAACCACCCGTGCGCGCACCTCAAGGACGACTGCAACGGCTTGCCGCCAGCAACGATCTCTTCTCGCCGGTGCAATGGCGCCGCCGCATCCTGTTCTGGAGCGGCGCAGTGCTGGTCGGCCTGGCGGCGGTGGGTTTCGCGCAGGCAGCGGACTATGTCTTCGGCCTGTTTCAAAAAGTCGTCACGCACAATCGCCTCTGGGCGTTTCTGATCACGCCCGCCACCTTCGCCGTGCTGGCCTGGCTGACGGCAGGAGCACTCAAGCCGACACGTGGCTCGGGTATTCCGCAGGCCATTGCGGCCCTGAAGGTCGAGGACGAAGGTTTTCGCAGCAACCTGCTCAGCTTGCGGGTGGCGATCGGCAAGATGGCGTTGACTCTGGCTGCACTGCTCGGTGGCGCATCGGTTGGCCGCGAAGGCCCGACGGTGCACGTCGGCGCAGGCTTGCTGTACTCGCTCGGGCGCCGTTTCGGGTTTGCCGAGCCGGCCGCCGTAGGACGCTTCATCCTGGCCGGTTCCGCCGCAGGCCTGGCGGCGGCATTCAATACACCGCTTGCCGGCGTGGTGTTCGCGATCGAAGAAATGAGCGGCGCGTTCGAACATCGCATCAGCGGCATCCTGCTTACGGCAGTCATCATTTCCGGCGTCGTATCGTTGGGCATCCTGGGCAATTACGCCTATTTCGGCCAATTCAACATCGCCCTGCCGCTGGGTGAAGCGTGGTGGGCCGTATTGGCCACCGGCATTGTCTGCGGCCTGGCCGGCGGCCTGTTCGCGCGCCTGATCCTGCCCAGCGACACCGGTTTCCGCGGCGCGGTGGGGCGCTTGCGCGCGCGCCAGCCCGTCGTATTTGCGGCGGCCTGCGGCCTCGCCCTGGTCCTGCTCAGCCAACTGACGCACAACGGCTTGTATGGCACCGGCTACGCGCAGGCCAAGGCCCTGCTCGAAGGGCATGCGGATACGGTTACCGGTTTTGGCGCACTGAAGTTCCTCGGCAACATTGCTTCGTATTGGGCCGGCATTCCCGGCGGCATCTTCTCTCCGGCGCTGGCCGTCGGCGCGGGCCTGGGCAGCAACATCGCGGCGCTGATGCCTGGCATCGATCCGGCGTCGATCATTCTGCTGGCGATGGCCGCCTACCTTTCCGGCGTCACGCAAGCACCGCTGACGGCAACGGTCATCTCGATGGAGCTGACCGCCAATCAACAGATGGCCCTGCCGATCATGGCCACGTGCCTGCTCGCTCGCGCTACGTCGACCCTGGTTTGCCGCAAGCCGGTGTACAAGGCATTGGCGGACAAACTGATCCACGATTTCGAACAGCGCAAGGCGGTTGAAGCGGCGGCAACACCCGCCGATGCTGCCGTAGACGACACTCAAGCCGAGCCGACGAAGCCGACACCATGACCTGGGATACCTTGCTGATCAACGCCGAGCTGGCGACGTTCGCCACCGATGCGCCCTATGGCCTGATCTCCGACGGCGCCATCGCCCTGCGCGACGGCAAGATCGCCTGGGTCGGCAAGCATGCCGACCTGCCCGCGAACGCCGAGGTGAAGAACACCATCGACCTGGATGGCGCGCTGGTCACCCCCGGACTTATCGATTGCCATACGCATCTGGTCTTCGGCGGCGATCGTGCGCATGAATTCGATCTGCGCCTCAATGGCGCCACCTACGAAGAGATCGCGCGCGCCGGCGGCGGCATCGCGTCGACGGTCAACGCCACACGCGCAGCCGACGAAGCGCAATTGCTCGCACAGTCCTTGCCACGTGCTCACGCCCTGCTCGCCGATGGCGTCACCACGCTGGAAATCAAATCCGGCTATGGGCTGGAACTGGAGACCGAGCGTCGCATGATGCAGGTCGCGCGACGCATCGGTAGCGAGCTGGGCATCGATGTGCGCACCACGTTTCTTGGCCTGCACGCCTTGCCCGCATCCCATAAGGATCAACGCGAGGCGTACGTCACCGCCGTTTGCGACCAGATGCTGCCGGCGCTTGCCGACGAAGGCCTGGTCGATGCCGTCGACGCGTTCTGCGAGAACATC
Organism: Dyella sp. NPDC103356; assembly: GCF_055584465.1. Taxonomy (NCBI): domain Bacteria; kingdom Pseudomonadati; phylum Pseudomonadota; class Gammaproteobacteria; order Lysobacterales; family Rhodanobacteraceae; genus Dyella; species Dyella sp. NPDC103356. Next base: position 8,140 of record NZ_JBVJLZ010000013.1, on the reverse strand, counting down.
GGTTTTACCCGCGAAGAGACGCGTCGCGTATTCGAACGCGCCAAGGCGCTGGGCCTGCCGGTAAAACTGCATGCGGAGCAACTTTCCGATCAGGACGGTGCCGCGCTCGTTGCCGAATACCGCGGCCTGTCTGCCGATCATCTGGAATACCTGAGCGATAGCGGTATCGCCGCCATGGCAGCGGCCGGTACGGTGGCTGTGCTGTTGCCGGGCGCTTTCTATGCATTGCGCGAAACCAAACTGCCGCCGATAGCGGCGCTTCGCGATCGACACGTAGCGATGGCCATCGCTACCGACTGCAACCCGGGCACCTCGCCGCTGCTGTCGCTACGCCTTGCCGCCGGCATGGCGTGCACGCTGTTTCGTCTTACGCCCGAAGAAGCCTTGCGTGGCGTCACGGTGCATGCGGCACGTGCGCTGGGTTTACGAGATCGCGGCACCCTGGAGGTGAATCAACGCGCCGACCTGGTGGTCTGGAACGTTCGACGGCCTGCCGAGCTGTGTTATTGGATTGGGGGATCGCTGGCGCGCAGCGTGTACGTCGCAGGACGGTCCATCGCATTCGACTGAAGATAACCGCCTATTTTTTGTAGGAGCAACTTCAGTCGCGACGAGGCTCGCGAAAGCCGACAACCGAAGCCACTGGGTCCCGGCCTACGCCGGGATGACGATAAGAAAAGCCGAGGCTATTCGAGGCCCCCTGAGCGTGCAGGCAAAAAAAAGCCCCCGCTAACGGGGGCTCTTGGGCCGAGTCGGATGACTCAGGCCGACTTCTTCTTCGGCGCGGCCTTCTTGGCGGCAGCCGGCTTGGTCACGGTGTCCTTCGTGCCGACCACGGCCGGCTGGGCGCTGTGCAAGCGGCTGTTGCCGTAGCTGCCACGATAGGTCTTGCCGCGACGGGTTCTACGATCGCCCTTACCCATGGGGAAACTCCTGATATATATGAAAGTGACGGCCAAACATCGTATCAGTGCCGGCCCAAAGCGCAAGGGTCAGCCTGAACGGGGGCCTTGCTCAGGCGTTCAATGATGACCGTGACCGGCGCAGCCCAGGGGCTCGTCCGGGCACGGGCCCGGATCGATCTGCACGGTCGCATGCTGAATACCGAAACGATCGTTCAGCACGTCCTTGATGACTTTCAGCGCCTGCGCGCTTTGGCCGTCTTCGTGCACTTCGGCATGCAAGGTCGCCATGCGCGAACCGGAGGCCAGCTGCCAGACATGAACGTGGTGAACATCGCGGATCGATGCATCGGCATGGCGCAGGGTTTCGGTGATTTCGGCGGTATCCATGCCCTCGGGCACGCCCTCCAGCAGGATATGCGCCGAGCGCCGCAGCAGGCCCCAGGCGCTGCCCAGGATAAGCAGCGAAACCAGCATCGAAAGCACTGGATCGGCCCAGTTCCAGCCCATCCAACGCACCGCCAGCGCTGCCAGTACGGCGGCCACCGAACCGAGCAAGTCACCCAGCACATGCAAGGTGGCGCCCGCCAGATTGACGTCGTCGTGGGCATGGCCGTGGAGCGTGCGCAAGACCACCACGTTGACGGCCAGGCCAATCAACGCAACTACCAGCATCACGCCGGAAAGAATCTCGCCCGGATGGAACAGGCGCATGATCGCCTCGTAGGCGATAAAAGCGACCAGCACGAACTGCGTCAGCGCGTTGACGAAACCGGCAAGTACCTCCAACCGCCCATAGCCATAGGTGCGCCGCGCATCGGCCGGACGCTTGGCCAGCCATGCGCCGACAACGGCAAGCAGCAACGCCAGCGAGTCGACCAGCATGTGCCCGGCATCCGCCAGCAGCGCCAGCGAGCCGGACCAAAAGCCGCCAAAGGCCTCGGCGACCATCATCAGTACAGTCAGGACAAAGGCAAACAGCAGCTTGCGTTCACGACCTGCGCCGGCTACGGCGCCGTGATCATGGTCGTGGTGCGCATGATCGTCATGGTCGTGCGAATGCGCGTGTGTGGAGTTCATAGGTGCGAATGCTAGGAAGCGAGTGCGTCGTTACACAATCACGACGCACTCGACGCTCGCATCAATGGGCATGACCGTGATGCGCATGGCCCAGCCGGCGATCGGCGCGCAAATTGACGAAATGCGCTGCTGCCACCAGGAAACCACCGCAAGTCACCATCACGCTGTGCAGCATGATCGAGTAGTTCTCGGCAAAGGTGACGCCAATGACCAGCAGGATCAGCCCCGGCAAGGCGAGCAGCAACGGCAGCGGCCGGCGATGACGGCGATAACCGTTGCCAAGCGCAAACATGGCCAGGGCACTGGCGAACAGGACAAAGCCCCGCTCGAATTCATGACTGCCCAGGAAGCTGAGGCCGATCAACGGCAGGAAGGCCAGCACAAACGGCAAGGCCGCACAGTGGATCGCGCAAAGGAACGATGCCGTCGCACCAAGGCGATCGGCAATTGACCAGAGCCGGGTTTTGCTTTCTTGCTCGGAGTCCATCGGGGATTGGGCAGCAGAAGCAGTAGGGGATAACCGATATGTTATATTGTAACAAGCGAGAAAGCCATACCCCTGACGGTACCGCGCCATCGCACTCCCGTCGAGCAGCCCGCGCGTTCAACGAGCCACGACCGATCACATAAAAAAGGCGCGATGTCTTACATCGCGCCCTTTACCTTTTTAACGTTGGACCCGCTTCAACCCTTGCGGCAGTCCTTGCACACGCCGTGAACTTCCAGCGTCTGCCCCTGCGCGCGGAAACCGAAGGCCCTGGCCTGTGCATCGATCAGTTCGGCGACACGCTCGTCGCAGACTTCCTGCGCGCTCGAGCAGACGTCGCAAATCAGGAACGGCACCTGGTGCGCCTCGGCCGGATGATGGCAGGACACGAAGGCATTGATCGACTCGAGCTTGTGGATGAACTGATGCTCGAGCAGGAAATCCAGTGCGCGGTACACCGTCGGCGGCGCGGCATTGCCGTGACGCTCGCGCAGTTGATCGAGCAGGTCATACGCCTTGATCGGCTTGCCTGCCGCCGCGATCAGTTCGAGGACTTCCTTGCGCAGCGGCGTCAGGCGCAGCCCGCGCTCTTCGCTGGCCTCTTCGACCGCGCGCACGAAGCCGGCCGGGTCATCGTGATGATGATGCCCATGGCTGTGGTCTTTACTGGTTGCGCTTTGAGTCAATGCATTCACCTCGACGCGGATCATAGCACCGGCCGTTATAAGGACTCGTTCAGCTGCCTTTTCGGCGCAGCGGGGGCGGTTCGACCCGCTTCTTGACCGGGCGCAGCACGACAACCCAGCCGATCGGGCCCAGCAAGGCCGCCAGCCAGACGCCTTGCCACAGCCGGCCGCGCCACCAGCCCAGGATCGCCCCGACGACGACAAAGGCCACGCTCCACCAGAACAGCGAAGCCCATGGCACCAGGTATATCAGGTTGAAAAAGACTTTCCAGAACGCGCCAGGGTCGTCCGGATCGACGCCCTGCATGGCCCGACTCAGCAGCTCATCCATGCGGTGCCTCGCCCGATCCATGTCGTACGAGGCGCCATGAACGCATCGCGATCAGCCCCGGGCCTTGGCAATCGCCACATCGATACGCGCAAGCGCTTCCTCGCGGCCAGCCAGATAAACCGTGTGATCGATCGACGGCGAGACCTGCGTACCGGTCATCGCCACGCGCAACGGCTGGGCGATCTTGCCCATGCCCAGCGCCAGCGACGCGGCGACCTGCTCGACCACGCCATGGATCGCGGCAGGCGTCCATTCGGTCAACGCGACCAGGCCGGCACGCGCCGCCTCCAGCACACCGATGGCGCTGTCGTTCTGCAGATGCTTGACCACGGCCTTGTCGTCCCACTCGACGATCGGGCCGTACCAGATCTTCGCGCGCTCGGTCATTTCCTTCAGCGTCTGCACGCGATCGCGCAAGGCGACGATCACATCGGCGGGCGCCGGGCCCTTGCTGAAATCGATACCTGCGCGCTCGAGATGCCAGGTGAATTCCGGCACGATCGACTCGGGCGTATCGGTCTTGAGGTAATGCTGGTTGAGCCACGCGAGCTTTTCGACGTCGAAGCGCGAAGCGGCCTTGTTGACGTCGCCGATATCGAACAGCTTGACCATCTCCTCGCGCGAGAAGATTTCCTGGTCGCCATGCGACCAGCCCAGCCGCACCAGGTAATTGAGCAGCGCATGCGGCAGGAAGCCGGCGTCGCGATACTCCATCACGCTGACCGAATTGGTGCGCTTGGACAGCTTCTTGCCTTCCTGGTCGAGGATCATCGGCAGGTGCGCGAACTCCGGCACGGCGGCACCGAGTGCGTGATAGATATTGATCTGGCGCGGCGTGTTGTTGACATGATCGTCGCCGCGGATCACCTCGGTGATGCCCATGTCGATATCGTCGACGACCACGGCGAAGTTATAGGTAGGCCAGCCGTCCGAGCGAAAGATCACCAGATCGTCTAGCTCAGCATTGGCCCACTCCACGCGGCCCTTGACCTTGTCATCGAACACCACCGTGCCTTCGAGCGGGTTCTTGAAACGGATGACCCGGTTGGGATCGTCGCGCAGAGGCTCGTTGCGCTCGCGGTAATAGCCGTTGTAGCGCGGCTTCTCGCCACGCGCCATCGCCGCCTCGCGCATTGCCTCGATCTCGTCTTTGCTTTCGTAGGCGTAATAAGCTTTACCGGCAGCGAGCAGTTCGTCGGCGACCTGCTTGTAGCGGGCCAGGCGATGCGTCTGATAGATCGGCGCCTCGTCCGCATCCAGCTCCAGCCAGTGCATCGCGTCGAGAATCGCCTTGACGGCTTCGTCCGTCGACCGCTCGCGGTCGGTATCCTCGATACGCAGCACGAACTGGCCGCCGCGGCGGCGCGCTTCCAGCCAGCAATACAAGGCGGTGCGTGCACCACCGATGTGCAGGAAGCCGGTGGGACTGGGGGCAAAGCGGGTGCGTACGGTCATCAGGATGTCTATGGGGAGCGCAAGGTGAATGGTGGATTTTAACGGATATGGCCGCGTTCTCCGTAGCCAGCTGATAATCATTGCGGCGCTATGTCTGGCCACGCCGGCCTGGGCCGATGACGAGCCCAGCTACGACCGGCCCGGCTATGGCTTTGCGCCAAGCGCCCTGGGACACGGCGGTTTTGCCTATGAGCAGGGCCTGCCGACCTGGACACTGGGCCACGATGACGGCGTACGCAGCAGCCAGTACACCACCGACAGCCTGCTGCGCATCGGCCTGGGCGCCAACCTGGAGCTGCAGCTGGGAAGCTCGCCGTTCAACCGGCTGAGTCAAAGCGGCCAGGGGAGCTCACAGGTGAGCTACGGCCATGGCGACAGCTCGGTGGGGTTGAAGCTCGGCCTGCCCTCTTCCGATCCGAACTGGAGTTGGGCTCTGTTGGGCACGGTCGAATTCACCGATGGTGCCCGCGACATCCGCAATGACCGCCGTCAGTACACGCTGGGGCTGGCCGTGCAGCAACAGGTAGACGACAAGCAACAGTGGAGTTATTTCGCTCAGGCGCAGCAGATGGGCGGGCAAAGCAACTTCATTGCCGCCGCCGACTACAACTATGCGATCACCAAGGCCTGGGGTGTGTATGGCGAGATCGCGGGGCTGCATGGCGACGGGCAGAACGGCATGCAGATCGGCAACGGCTTTACCTGGTTGCCCAATCCGCGCCTGCAGTTCGACGTTTCGTGGCGCCGGCGCATCGCCGGACATGCCAACGATTGGGAAGGCGGATTGGGCGTGGCGATCTACTTCGGCCGCTGATCCGGGCGCGCAAGCGACGCGGCAAACCCATCCACGATCATCTGCACGCCACGCTCGAACCGCACGTCGTAGCCATCGAACAGATCTGCGCCGATGCTGCGGGTGAGCGGAAATCGCTCTGCATCTACTCGCTGCTCGCGCGCATCCAGTGCGTAACGCGGATCGCGCTCGCCAGTGGGCGACAGCACCGCCTGCTGCTCCAGCGTAAAGCCGATCACATAGCTGTAGACGGTGCCCAGGCAGGCGGTCGCGTCCGAAGGCGCAATGCCTTCTGCCTGGAAAGCTTCGAGAATTCGCTCCATCGGCTGATACAGGCTGCCGTCGCGCATATGCGAGCCGCCGACCATGCGGGCGCCATCGCGATAGCGCAGCAAGGCAGCACGCAAGGCCAGACTGAAATTCAGGCAACCGGCGCGCCAGCCCTTCGGCGGCCCGTCACTCACCAGCGCGGGAACCAGCCCTGCGAGCACTTCAGTCGCCATCTCGTCGATCAGATCCTGCTTGCTCTTGAAGCGCCAATAGAGGCTGGGCGCCTTGACGCCCAATTCGGCGGCAATGCCACGCAGGGTCAATCCTTCCAGGCCTACCTCGTTCAGGAGCTTCAATCCGGCCTGAACTACCGGTTCGCGTGCGACTTTCATAGCGCCTCTAACGTTGTTAGTTAACCTCTAACCGTGTTAGATTGTATAGACTAACAACGTTAGATTGGAGCCGACAATGCATCCCTTCACGCCGGAAGTCCTGATTATTGGTGCAGGCCCCACCGGCCTCACCCTGGCCTGCGACCTGGCCCGCCGCCACATTTCGTTCCGCCTGATCGATGCCGCCGCAGAGCCGTTCCGCGGCTCGCGCGGCAAGGGCACCCAGCCACGCAGCCTTGAGGTATTGGAGGACCTTGGCGTTGCCGAAGAACTGTTGCGCGACGGCCGCTTCCACCTGCCGATTCGCTTCTATCGCACCGACGGCGGCCACGAGGACACGGATCTGCATGCCGGCCGCCATCCGCGGCCCGATGTCCCCTATGCATCGTCGATGCTGATTCCCCAGTGGCGCGTGGAGAAGGCGATCCGCGAACGCATGCTGGCACTCGGTGGGCAGGTGGAATACGGCGTATCCCTCGCGGCGGTCGAGCAGGACCTCGATGGTGTGACAGCTACGCTCACGCATGCCGATGGCCGCACCGAGCAGGTGCGCAGCGCTTATGTGGTCGGTTGCGATGGTGGGCGCAGTACAACGCGCAAGCTGGCCGGCATTGCCTTCGATGGCGAGACCATCGAGACACATCGCATGCTGGTTGGCGACGTCAGCGCCACCGGCCTGGACCGCGATCACTGGCATACGTGGCGTGGCAAGGACGGGTTTGTCGCACTGTGTCCCCTGCCCGGCACGCAGCAGTTTCAATGTCAGGCGAGCATCGGACCGGCTTTTGACGAGGAACCGTCGCTCCAGGCATTCCAGCGCATCGTTCAGGAGCGCAGCGGTCGTACGGATATCGTGCTGTCCGATCCCACCTGGATGTCGCTATGGCGCGCCAACGTGCGCATGGTCGACCGCTACCGTGTCGGTCGACTGTTCCTTGCCGGTGATGCGGCGCATGTACATTCCCCGGCGGGCGGCCAGGGGATGAATACCGGTATCCAGGATGCGTACAACCTGGGCTGGAAACTGGCTGCCGTGCTTCGTGGCGCCGATCCGGCACTGCTCGATAGCTACGAAGAAGAGCGACTGCCGGTGGCCCAATGGCTGCTGGGGCTGTCGAGCAAGCTGCATCTGCAGACCTTCAACGATCAGCGCATTGCCGGCAGGCGCGATGAAGAAACCTTGCAGCTAGGGATCCATTACCGCCATGGGGCGCTAAGCCGCGAGCTGCGCGTGGAACCGGGCTCGCTGCGCGCCGGCGACCGCGCGCCGGATGCGCCGGGTTTGCGCGATGCGCAGGGAGAGCATCGTCTGTTTGATTTTTTCCGTGGCCCTCACATTACCGTGCTGGCTTTTGGCGAGGGATGGGATGCGATGCTCGAAGCATTGCGCGTACGCCATGGCGATGCGTTGAACATCGTGGCCATCGGCGACGGGCTTGCGGACACCGAAGGCCATGCGAGCGCCGCTTATGGTGTGGATGGAAGCGCGCTGTTTGTCGTGCGCCCTGATGGCTATATCGGGCTGGCTACTCAGGATCGATCGGCTTTGCCGGTAGAGCAGTACTTGTCGCTGCTGCTGGCGTGATGCTTGGAGCGTGGGAGGTCGAGGGCCTAAAAGCCCCCCTCACCCCAACCCTCTCCCCCGGCGAAGTGTATGGACCGGGGACATAGGTGACAGGTGTTCGGGGACATGGGTAACAGGTTAATCCATCGGGTCGTTGGCGGTCAGATCGATCCTCCGGAC
>NZ_JBVJLZ010000012.1:0-126243 GCF_055584465.1 Dyella sp. NPDC103356 | reverse complement strand
GTGATGCCGCGCGCCTTCTCTTCCGGCGCCGCGTCAATCGCGTCATATGCCTTGAATTCACCACCAAAACGCTCCGCACCGACCTTCGTCAGCGCCGCAGTCAGCGTCGTCTTGCCGTGGTCGACGTGGCCAATCGTGCCTACGTTGACGTGCGGCTTGCTGCGCTCGAATTTACCCTTTGCCATACGTGCCAAACCCCGATGGAGTCAAAAATTTGAGAAACAAAAAAGTCGATACCCGCTGTCGACCGAGGAGGTGGTGCTCATAACAGGAATCGAACCTGTGACCTCTTCCTTACCAAGGAAGTGCTCTACCGACTGAGCTACATGAGCACAAAACACACTCGAGACGAGATCAATGGAGCGGGAGACGGGAATCGAACCCGCACCATCAGCTTGGAAGGCTGAGGTTCTACCATTGAACTACTCCCGCCTGATCTAGATCAGCAAACGCGGAACTCGTCTGGTGGAGGGAGGTGGATTCGAACCACCGAAGGCGTAAGCCAGCAGATTTACAGTCTGCCCCCGTTGGCCGCTTGGGTATCCCTCCAACAAAGAACGGCTATTGTGTGGATGACGGCCGAAACTGTCAACACCTTCACGCGAGAAAAACGCGACTTCTGGCGAATTTCTTGCAGTGTACCGTGGTTGACATCAGGTCAGCGTATCGGCACGCGCATCGACCAATTGCTCCATCTCCTTGGACAGTTCCAGCAGGCGCCGCGCCTGCTCCTGCAGCCTCAATTCCGCCTCGTTGTGCGGTTCCCAGGCAGGTACGGGAGTAGGCTTGCCGTCCGGGCTGTCCAGCGCGACGAATACCATCACGCAGCTGGTCGCCAGTCGCTGTTCGCCCTTGCGCAGGTCCTGCGCCAGCACATCGACCGCCATATGCATGCTGGAGCGGCCGGTATAGATCAGGCGGGCCTTCACGGTCACCAGGTCGCCGATCAGGATCGGCGCCACGAACTGGATGCCACTGATGGACGCGGTGACGCAATAGGCCCCGCTCCAGGCCACCGCACAGGCGTAGCCGGCCTGGTCGATCCACTTCATCACCATGCCGCCGTGCACCTTGCCGCCGAAATTGACGTCGGTGGGCTGGGCGAGAAAGCGGAAATTCACTTCGTGTTGCTGACCTGGCATGAGGGCTCCGGCTGGGCATGAATCGAACGCGGCGCATGATCCGCCCCGCCCTCGCCTGCCGCAAGTTATTTCTCGACGGCTATCGACCGCGCCGGCAAGCATGCGCGCCCATCCGGGCGGGCGCGCATGACATCACCGGCTTATGCGGCAACCGCCTGACGCATCGCACGCGCCGCTTTCACCATCGCCACCAGGGCCGACCGGGTTTCCGGCCAGCCGCGCGTCTTCAGGCCGCAGTCGGGATTGACCCAGAGCTGTTCCGACTTCAGCACCGCGCCCGCCTTTTCCAGCAGCGAAATCATTTCCTCCGCATCGGGTATACGCGGCGAGTGGATATCGTAGACACCCGGGCCGATCTCGTTCGGATAGCGGAATTTGACGAACGCATCGAGCAACTCCATTCGCGAACGCGAGGTTTCGATCGAGATCACATCGGCATCCATGGCGGCCACCGCATCGATAATGTCGTTGAATTCCGAGTAACACATATGCGTGTGAATCTGCGTCCGGTCGGCCACGCTCGAGGCCGTGATACGGAAGCATTCGACCGCCCAGTCCAGATAACCCTGCCAATCGGCCCGACGCAACGGCAACCCCTCGCGCAAGGCGGGCTCATCAATCTGGATCACGCCGATTCCCGCGCTTTCCAGATCGAGCACCTCGTCGCGCAAGGCCAGTGCGATCTGGCGACACGTCGCCGCGCGCGGCTGATCGTCACGCACGAACGACCACTGCAGCACGGTCACCGGACCGGTCAACATGCCCTTCATTGGCCTGGACGTCAGCGATTGCGCATAACTGGACCACTTCACCGTCATCGCGCGCGGGCGATGCACATCGCCGAAAATAATCGGCGGCTTGACGCAACGCGAGCCGTAGCTCTGCACCCAGCCCAACTTGGTGAAAGCGAAGCCATCCAGTTGCTCGCCGAAGTACTCCACCATGTCATTGCGTTCGAACTCACCATGCACGAGTACGTCGATGCCAATCTCTTCCTGGAAACGCACGCATTTTTCGGTTTCAGCGGCAATGAACGCATCGTAGTCGGCATCCGAAAACTTGCCCGACTTGTTTCGAGCACGCGCGTCGCGCACTTCGTGGGTTTGTGGAAACGAACCGATGGTGGTCGTGGGATACAGCGGCAATCCCAGCTTCGCTTGCTGCAGCCGACGCCGCTCGTCGTAGGAAGACGAGCGGCGGGAGGCGCCAGCATCCAGTAACGCGATACGTGCCCCCACCTCGGGCCGATGCACCTTGTCCGATCGACGGCGGCTGGCAAGGCTTTCGCGCGCCTGCTTCAGCGCAGTGTGCGCGGATGGCCGGTCGGCAAGGGCATCGGCCAAGGTGCGCAATTCGCCGATCTTTTCCCGGGCAAATGCCAACCACCCGTGCAGATCGCCGGGCAACGCCGTCTCCACCGATGCATCGAACGGCACATGCAGCAGCGAACAAGACGGCGCGATATGCAGACGCGCATCGCCAATACGCTCTTTCGCACGGCGCGCCAACGCCAGCGCGTGATCGAGATCCGCGCGCCACACATTGCGTCCATCCACCAAGCCGAGCGAAAGCACACGCGAAACGGGCAGCGAATCGAGCACCGCATCGAGCTGCCCGGGTGCGCGTACCAGATCGACATGCACGCCGGCGACCGGCAGTTTGTTCACCAGGGCAAGATTGGCGCCCAGCTCGCCGAAATACGTGGTCAACATCAGCTTGGGACCATCGACGTCAGCCAGCGCCGTATAGGCCTTCAAATAGGCCGCATGATCGTCCGCATCCTGATCGAGCACCAGGCAAGGCTCGTCGATCTGCACCCATTCGGCACCCGCGGCATCCAGTTGTCGTAACAGGCGGATGTAGGCCGGCAACAACTGCCCGAGCAAGGCGAGACGATCGCTACCGTCGACCGTTTTCGACAGCAATAGAAAACTGACCGGCCCCAACAGCACCGGCCGCGCATTGAAACCCAATGCCTTGGCCTCGAGGAATTCGGCGACCGGCTTGTCGCCGCGCAAGCGAAAGGTCTGGCCCTTTTTCAGTTCGGGCACCAGGTAGTGGTAGTTGGTATCGAACCACTTGGTCATTTCCAGCGCATGCAGATCGTGGCCGCCGCTCTGGGTACCGCGCGCCAGCGCGAAATAGCCGGCCAGCGGGTCGGCGTCGGCCAGCGCGCGATAGCGCTCGGGAATGGCATCGAACAAAAAGGCGGTATCGAGCACCTGGTCGTACAGCGAAAAATCGTTGCACGGCACGACGTCGGCACCAGCGTCGCGCTGCAGTTGCCAATGCCTGCGACGGAGTTGGGCCGCCGAATCCAGCAGTTGCCGTGATGTCGAGTCGCCCCGCCAGAACGCTTCCAGCGCGTGTTTGAGCTCGCGCTTTGCGCCGATACGGGGAAAACCCAGGTTGGAAAGAGTAGCCATAAGCGATGTGTCCTCGATTCGTGTTGAATGAGGAACGAAGGAATCGCGCAACGACACCGCAGCCTTGGGGCCACGACGCAGGCACACGAGCGACCTTCGCCCCCTCGGGCGAACCGAAACCCACGCGAGGACGTACGGGAGCCAAGCGCCGCAGCCATGCGCCGCGACGACCAGGCTCCGGCCAACCTCCCCGCGGAGGTTCCAGGTCAGGCAGGGGATGGATTCCCTGGCCGAGGCAGGTCTTCGGGCTCGTGGACATGAGGCACGGGGATGCCTCGCCTAGTGTTCGCCGCTTCCCGGCCCCCGAAGGGCCAGTGCTCATGGCGAAGGTCGTTTCCACACACCGCTGCGGGGCAGCGCCGGAATTGGCCCGGGAAGAAAACCCTCCAAGGCCGTACCGGCTTCCCTTTTAAATCCATCTCTTTATCTTAATAGAGAGATGGATACCGTCGGCGAGTGGAAATTACGCCTGCGGCGATGCGCCGTCAAGCAAGGGCACGACGATGTTCCTGATACGGCCGGCCAGGCGCTCGACGTCCTCGGTCACCACCTGGGCAATCCCGAACAACAAGCCGGGCTTGGATCGCCCGAGATAGAACGACGACATCGGCCGCATCGCGAAGCCTTGCGCGTTGAGCGCTAGTGCGATGGCACGATCATCGACGCACTCATCGTGAAACCATGTCGCCAGTTGCAAGCCGCCGGTACCGACACCGATCCGCAATATCTCCCCGAGATGATGCTGCAACGCGTCCACCGTCGCCGCCATGCGCGACGCGTAAAGGGCATTCATCTGCCGCAGGTGCGCACGGAAACGCCCTTCGCCGATGAAGTCCGCCAATGCCGCCTGCACGTGGATGGGAACGACCGCGCTGCGCAAAAGCTGAAGCTCCGTGGCCGCCGACAACAACGATGGTGGCACGACGGCATATGCCACACGCAGCCCTGGAGCAAGCGTCTTGGAGAACGTGCCCAGGTAGGCGACAACCCCATGGCGATCGATGCCCTGCAGCGAGGCGATGGGACGCGATCCGTACTGAAATTCGCTGTCGTAGTCGTCCTCTATCACCACCGCGCCATGCGTTTTCGCCGTCGCCAGAAGTGCCATGCGCCGCGAAAGGCTCATGGTCATGCCCGTGGGGTATTGGTGCGATGGCGTGACATAGATGAGGCGCGGCGGCGGTCCTTCGATCGCGCCCAGATCGATGCCTTCGCTATCGCATCGCGCAGGCACCAGCGTTGCGCCAGCCGCACTCAACAACGCTTTGGCGGTGGGGTAACCAGGGTCTTCCACCCAGGCAACCTTGCTGACCGCATCGCCCTTGCTCAACACGAGCGAGCTCAACAGATCGATCGCCGCGCGTGTCGACGGCACGATCAGCAACTGCTCCGGCCGTGCCACGACGCCACGTGTCGCGCCGATGTGATCGAGAATCGCCGTACGCAACGCACCCAGACCGGAGGCTTCACCGTAGCCGAGGTCGTGAATGCGCAGCGACCGCGCTCTTGCGCCAAGGCAGCGAGCCCAGGCGGCATGCGGAAAACGAGAGAGATCAGGAATGGCCGGTGCAAACCATTTGCCTGCGACCGCCGGCTCCGCCGCCAGCGGCAATTCCACGGCGCGCTTCTGGCCTCGCTCTTGAAAAGGCGCCTGAGCCATCGCGGAGACGCGACAGGCCGATCCCGCCGAGGCTCGCAGGTAGCCCTCATTCTTCAGCCGCTCGTACGCATTGACCACCGTGGAACGGGCAACGCTGAGCGCTCCAGCCAGGCTGCGCGTCGATGGCAGCCGCTGACCCGGCGACAACTGGCCCTGCAAGACCCGCTCGCGAACCAACCGATAGATCTGGCCTTCGAGATCACCCGAAGCTTTGTCCAGCGGCGGCCAGGCGGCCGATGGCGTCGTGATATCGATCAACTGGACTGACCAAAAATAGCAAAGTGGTAGTTTACGGCAGTCCTGTTGAGCCAAGAAGATGCTGGCGTGCAAAGTTCATCACTGCCCGCCAGGAGCTCCATGAATCTCTCCGCTTGGAAGGGCGTGCCACGCCCGGAACGCATCACGCTGGAAGGTCGTTACGCGCGTCTCGAACCGTTGGACATAGCCCGACATGGACAGGACCTGCTGGCGTCGGCACAGGCACCGGGCGCGGACCAGCGCTTCCATTATCTTTTCGATACCCCGCCCGCCGACATGACGGCGTTCATGCCGTGGCTGGAAAAGAGCAGCACATCGGTCGACCCGCTATTTTTCGCCGTGATCGATCAGCAGACGGGCAAAGCGGAAGGTCGCCAGGCACTGATGCGCATCGACCCGACGCATGGCGTGATCGAAGTCGGACACGTACTGTGGGGCCCGGCCATTGCACGCAGCCGCATCACCACCGAGGCGCTTTACCTGCACGCTCGCTACGTCTTCGAGACGCTCGGCTATCGCCGCTTCGAATGGAAATGCGACAACGCCAACGAACCTTCGCGCCGAGCCGCGCAACGGTTCGGCTTCGAATTCGAAGGTATCTTCCGTCAGCACGTCGTGGTCAAAGGGCGCAACCGCGATACCGCGTGGTTTTCCATGCTCGACCGCGACTGGCCCCGACTGAAGGCCGTTTACGAGACGTGGCTGGCGTCTGAAAATTTCGATGAAACCGGGCAACAGAATGCTCCGCTGCGCTTCTAGGAAATCACCCGTGCAAGACTCATGTGCAACAAAGGAAATGCCTTGCCCGTGCCATCCAACGGTGAACTTCCGACAACGCCAAACCCCGCGTGCCGGTAGAAATCGACGGCCTGCGTATTCTGTTCGTTGACATCCACACGCGTGGCGCCAAGGTTGTCGATCGCATGAACAAGCAAGGCCTTGCCTACGCCCTGCCCACGCGCCTCGGCAGCGACAAACAACATCTCGATCTGATCGCCGCCAACCGCGATAAAGCCGGCAATCTGACCTGCTTTCATCACGAAACAATGCACCGACAAGGTCGGCAAGTAGGTGAGCACCAGCGGTCGATAGAAATCAATGTCCGCTTCGGTCAGAAAGTCATGCGTTGCGCGCACCGAACTTTCCCAGATAGGCACCAGCGTGGCGAAATCCGCCGATGTTGCGGGGCGTATGGCATTCATCGTTCGATGATACACATCAAGTGCAATAGTTGGCGAACAGGACCAACCCAGCGCTCCGCTCACGTACCGCTAGACACTTTGGACAACCGCCGCTGGCGCGTGCCCGCTCGTCGCCATAGTCATGGCCAGTTCGCTATAGGTACGGATATTGAACCATTGCATGCCCAACAACAGGATGTAAGGCACGAACAGCAGGCCCAACTCCGGCACCCGAATCATCAAATCCATCACCAAGGGAAGGCACAGCGTCGAGATCGCAAGCAGCCAAGTCGATAGTGCAAGCGATGTTGCTCTACGCAACGAGTGGTGCAGCGATTGCGCATAGGCATCCGACACGCCTTTCCAGCGCCTGACCCAATAACGCCTGACTTTATAGGTGAAAGACGAGCCCGTTATGGCGACAGCCAGTTCCAGCAGGGCTACCGCAGCAGTTATCCATTTGGACAACTGCAGCAATCCGTTGCTACCGAGTCTGGAACCCAGCACGGTGACCGGCGCAGCCAACAGCAACAAGAGAAAAGCGTACGCGGCTTCATTCTTGACGCGCAGCGCCAAACCCAGCCAATTGGTTTTCTGAATCATCCAATGCACCGCGACCTCCTCGCACCAGTACGCCAATCGCGACTGCACCCCCAAGGCAGCGTTATGGTTCATTTTCGCGGCTTATCGAGTCCATAACCGTGAACCCGGTTACCGATCCACCATGAGCCATGGCCTCAGCCACATCGCCAGACGGCGACGACAAGGCCATTAATAACCAAGAAAACCGGCATGTCATACCGGCTCGCCTTACCTGAGGCGCGTTGTCATCACAGCATCGGCATCAAGGGATGAACCAGAACCGCAGCTTTGCGAACTCTTTGACGTCGGTTATCGAACCCGCTGAGCAGAACTGCAAGCCGAGTAGTAGACATGACAATTGGTTGTTCCGGAGTCAGTGCACGTTTTCATGGCCACCTTAACGGCTTCACCCGTGGTGGGAGCACTCCACACATTGAAACTCGCGTCCCCGGCAATCACCACACCACACGCATTTCGGAATCGCGTGTCGACCTTGCAGTTCGCACCACCTCTCGAACGGCAGTCCGCGAGAGCAGCACCCTCCGCATTGTCTTTTGTCGCCAGATCGTTGGCGACGCCAATGCTTCCTTGCTTCGCGTCCGACGCAATGGCGCCCCAGCGGTCGACCCACTGGACCTCAGGCACGGAGGGCCGGCCTTGCTGTTGTCCCTGGCCATATCCAGGTATGGGCGCGCATCCCTGGGGGGCGCCCGTGCTGGGGTCGCCTCCGATCGGGTAGTAGCCTTCCGGGCAGTTACCTTCGGCATGCACTGCCCTGTTAAAAAACAAGGACAAGCCCAGAAGCAATAACAGGATACCCAGTGACTTCATGGTTGGATCTCTTAAGTTGAACTGTACTGGCTCAGCGACTGACTGGCGGCGCCACTGTTTTGATCGCATCGGCCTGAGGAGTATAGGTATTCCCAGCCACGCGTCCCGCCTGGCTCCCACCCGTACTCGTGTCGCTCGCGGGGCTCGAAGCCTGAGCCGGAAGCCCAGCCCCCCTTCCACCGCCGCCGTACTGTCCAGGCGCTTGACCCTGCGGACCCAATCGATTGGAGCCGCCACCGAACTGCGAATAGGCCATGAAGTTGCCGACGGTGTCGCCAAAGAATCGCGCGGCCATCGGCGGCACGGAGATGACCAGTACCGTAAGCAAAAGCCCAATGCCGCCTTGCTGCAGCGCCTGACTGCTGAAACCCTCAGCACCTTGCCCGGTCAAGGCATTGATGGCACTGGACGCCCATAGTGCAGCAGCCACGTTTTCGGTGAGCTTCAGCACGATCCCAGTGACCACGCAGAGCATCGCGATCGAGAACAAGGTTCCGATGCCGAACATCAACCATTTTCGGAATAGATCCTTGGTTTGCTCGAAAATCAGACACAGAATAAACAGCGGCCCCAGGCCAACAAAGATGGCCATGGTGAACTGATAAAGCAGCAGCATAGCGCCCGCAGCCATGGCCGGCCCGGCCGCACCAAAGCCCGCCAGCATCTCCGCGTGGGCTTTTTGCGTGGCGGTCTCGGTATCTCCGGGTGCTATTTGCACCACATCGATGGCAGCCAGGGTCAGCTGAGTCGCCGCCATATTGCGGTCGATCTGGCTTACCGGTGAGGTACCACCGCCCACCAGGGTGCTGATCTCCGAACCCAGTGCACCGTTCGCCGAAAGGTACGTCTGCAGATCGGCGCCTGCGACGCCCATGGTGGTCGCCGCGGTAACAATCAAAACAATGCGTGCCATGTCTACGACCATACCCATCATCGGTCGCTGAGACTGCCCGGTCACCATGCGAAAACCCTGGATCATGATCCACAGGGTCACCAAGGCGAGCGCAATGCCGCTTACCCAGACCATCATGTTTGCAACAGTTTTCGCTTGAAACTGTGCAATCTGATCTTGCAGATAGTTGTATACCAATACGAAGTAAACGTAATCGCCCAGGTTACTCATTACAACTGCCCCAATTCTAGTTGTGGAACGGTGCGCCCTAAGCTAACCCGCGCGATCCGTCGCTACTTCGCCACTTGGCTATCTAAAGATTCGACACTAGTTGACCGTGAATGCAGCCTTCAACGCCGCAGCCTGCACCAGATTGCCCAGGACGGTGTTGCTACCCCTCAGCGCCACATGGGACAGGACCTGCTGCTGCTGTTCGAGCGCCTTGATAAGCTCGTCATCAGCCTTTATCGCGGTCTGCCAGTCCTGCATGGTCTTCAAGATCGTGCCGTTGAAGGTCGTCGATTGCTCCATGGCAGCGGAGATGTCGCCAGGTTGCTGGTACATGGCAGCCAGCTGGTTGAGCTTCTGCGCCGTTGCAGCGTAACCCTGCATCTGATTCACCACGTCCACGGTTCGATTGTATTCATCAATCTCGACCAAGGTGATATTGGCGCAAATACTGGCCTGCCCGGCAAGAATCTTGTCGCCCAAATTGATACCCGTAAGTGAGCTGATCATTCCGGTGAGTCCGGGCGCACCCGGGCAATTCTGCTGGATCAGCGAATTGGCATCAGTGATCTTCGTGAGCTGGGTCGGCGTCATCGTGATGCTGCTGCCGAGCCCCTCTACCGTCATCAGCGTGGAGGTGTATTGCTGAACCTGCTGAATGTACTGATCGACCTGCTTTAACCACTGCAGGTTTTGCGTCGCATTTGCCGTTGAGCTGTTGCCTTCAACAAGCGGATCGCTAACGATCACCTGCGCGTGGACGCTTCCGACAAACAGCAGGCAAACGAAACAGAAAGCACGCACCAGCCCGGCTTTGCTCGAGATGGCAGCAACCCGTTCCAAGTAGGATGAAGAAATACCCATGGTGTTCTCCTAATGCCGAAGTTCTTGTTGCGGTCGC
Organism: Dyella sp. NPDC103356; assembly: GCF_055584465.1. Classification (NCBI taxonomy): domain Bacteria; kingdom Pseudomonadati; phylum Pseudomonadota; class Gammaproteobacteria; order Lysobacterales; family Rhodanobacteraceae; genus Dyella; species Dyella sp. NPDC103356. The sequence goes on along the minus strand of NZ_JBVJLZ010000012.1, from coordinate 116,142 downwards.
TTAGTGTCTGACTGGCGCATTACAAAACGTGGTGGTTCGACCTGGCCCAGGGCATCGGTCACGCCTGCATAGCTATTGAGCGCGCGCCATCGGCGTCTCGCGTTCAGTCATAGCTGCGCCAAGCATGTTTGAGTCCAACGATGTAAGCCCCTGGTCGCGCTCGTTTCACGCATGACTGGATCGGGTAGGACCCCGTCCCCTCCCCCGTAACCTAGCCTTTCGCTTAATAGTTAAGCACGGATTTACACGGCTTGGCTAGCGCACCGATATGACGGAGTCAACCGGTCATCGGCGCGACATGCGGATGGCGCGGGTATCTCTATCGTCAAACTCGAACGCCTAAAACGCCTGAATTTTACGGCGCATGAAGGACTCGTCCTAGAGGGGAAAAGCGCCCCAACTTGTAGGAATCGACCTACATAACGACATACGTTTAAAACAACAAAATGATGTCCTTGCCATATCCGTTATTTGCATCACAAAGACGTCACTTACCCCTTTACTTGATTCCACAGCCGGTACTATTCTGCCGCCGTTATTGAGCTGACTGTTCGTAAGTTGGCTAACCACGCCCCGTCTAGAGGGCTACGTGGGTTTAGGGGATTCAAGTCGGTTAATTACAGGAATCGAGGCGTTCAAGCGCCACGGGCAATCAGGAGGGAATTCTGTGCCGATCACTCTTGCGTGACTTTAAGCGAAGTCGTTTGGATATCGTGAAAAACCTTTGTGGATAAAGGGTTTCGGGACCCGCTCAGGGATGTCAGTCAAAGCGACGCACCTGGCAAGGTTCAATAACCCCTCCCTGAGGCATATGGACCAAGGTTCCCTACTGCTGGGCACCTCATCACCCGACACGTCGGAGGCATTCCTTTGAAACTGCGTACTCTACTCAGCACTCTGGCCATTGGCCTGGTCGCCAGCCTGACGACCACTCCCGCCATCGCCCAGATGGTCCCATGTGACAGCTATATGTGCATGGCCGGCATGGCAGGATTTGGCGCGACCGGCGGCCCAGGCTGTGCCGGCTACACCCAGGCCTTTTTCAGCATCATCATTTACGACGAGGAAGGCATCGACTTTCCGGCCACGGCACTGGCGCGCCAGACGTACCTGATGACCTGCCCCGGCGCGATGGAGCCGACCAATGCCGGCATTCTGGAAGCCATCATTGGCGAGTACGGCATGGTGATCGAATAATTTCGGCCGAACTGCAAGACCGTTCGCGACTCGAATAAACGCTTGATACAAAGTGCGATATATCACTGAGGGTGATATATCGCACTTTCTGTATTTATTGACTCAAACGTTGAACAGGAAGTGCAGTACATCGCCTTCCTTGACGATGTATTCCTTGCCTTCCTTACGCAGCCTGCCGGCTGCTGCTGCACCCGACTCACCCTTGTACTGGATGAAGTCGTCGTAGCCGATGGTTTCGGCGCGAATAAAGCCCTTCTCGAAATCGGTATGGATGACGCCTGCGGCCTGCGGTGCGGTGGATCCGGCCTTGACCGTCCAGGCGCGCACTTCCTTCACGCCCGCGGTGAAATAGGTCTGCAGCCCAAGCAGCTTGTAGCCCGCACGAATCACTCGATTCAGACCCGGCTCTTCCAGGCCATAGCTGGCCAGCATCTCGTCACGGTCCGCGTCGTCGAGTTGCGAAAGCTCCTCTTCGATCGCAGCGCATACCGGCACCACCTCAGCACCTTCGGCTGCAGCACGCGCGCGCACGGCATCGAGATGCGGGTTGTTTTCGAAGCCGTCCTCGCGCACGTTGGCGATGTACATCAGCGGCTTGAGCGTCAGCAGGAAGAGATCGCGCACCAGCGCTTTTTCTTCATCGTCCAGACCCAGGCTGCGGGCGGACTTGCCTTCATTGAGGCCCGTGGCGAGCTTCTGCAGCACCGGCTTCTTTGCCACCGCATCCTTGTCGTTTGCCTTGGCCGCGCGCTCGGCGCGATTGAGTGCTTTCTCGACCGAATCCAGGTCCGCCAGCGCAAGCTCGGTATCGATGGTTTCGATATCGGCGATCGGGTCGACCTTGCCGGCAACGTGCACGATGTCGGTGTGTTCGAAGCAGCGCACCACATGCGCGATCGCATCGACTTCGCGGATATGCGCCAGGAACTTGTTGCCTAGCCCCTCACCCTTGGACGCCCCGGCAACCAGGCCGGCGATGTCGACGAATTCGACCGCGGTGGGGATCAACTTCTGCGGCTTGACGATCTCGGCCAGCGCATTCAGGCGCGGATCGGGCACCGGCACCACGCCGACATTCGGTTCGATGGTGCAAAACGGGAAGTTCGCCGCGGCAATACCGGCCTTGGTCAGTGCATTGAACAGAGTGGACTTGCCGACGTTAGGCAGGCCGACGATGCCGCATTTGATGCCCATGTTTGATTCCGTGAAGTCGGCGGCTATGCCGCCTGTAAAGGGTAAAGAGTAAAGAGGAAAAGCCAACTAGGCGAGCTTTCGCTTTGGACTTTCCTCTTCACTCTTTTCAGCGCCGCAGGCGCGGCCTTACAGCAAGCATAGCGAGCGGCTTTACTGCTTAGGCGTATGCAACTGCTGCATGGCCTTGTCGAATTGGCCGATCGCCGCCAGCGGCAACACATCGATGGCCCGGCCGATGCCATCCAGCATCGCGTCCTCGTCGCTCGCCGAAGGCCGCCCCAGCACCCAGGACGTGACCTTGTCCTTGTGACCCGGATGACCGATACCAACGCGCAGACGATGGAACTTGGCGTGGCCGAGATGGGTGACGATGTCGCGCAGGCCGTTCTGGCCGCCATGGCCGCCATCGAACTTCAAGCGCACGGTGCCGGGATCGAGGTCGAGCTCGTCGTGTGCCACCAGGCACTCTTCGGGTTCGATCTTGTAATAGCGCAACGCCGATGCCACGGCGATGCCGCTTTTATTCATGAAGGTGGCGGGCTTGAGCAGCCAGATGGCTTCGCCGCCGATGCGGACCTTGCAGGTCTCGCCATGCAGCTTGCCGTCGAAGCCGAAGCGCTCGCCCTGCCCCGATGCCAGGGCATCAACAAACCAGAACCCGGCATTGTGCCGGGTTCTGAGATATTCGGTACCGGGATTGCCCAGCCCGACGATAAGACGGAGACCCGCCATGGCGAGCGAAGCAGACACGCAACCAGCCCGACCTCAGAGCGAGGTCGGGCCAGCGTGTCTTACTTCTTGGCGTCCTTGTTGGCGTCCGCAGCCGGAGCGTCGGCAGCGCCTTCAGCCGGAGCGGCATCGACTTCTTCCTGCACCGAGTAAGCGGTGACGACAGCGATGTCGTGGTCGGCGCCCAGCGCGAGAGCCGGGATTTCGACATTGGCAGGCAGCTTGAGCTGCGACAGATGGATGATGTCGCCTTCCTTCAGGGAGCTCAGGTCGAGTTCGATGAACTCCGGCAGGTTCTTGGGCAGGCAGGAGACTTCGACTTCCGTCAGGTTGTGCGAGATCACCACACCGGCGGTCTTGCCGGCTTCCGACTTTTCCTGGTTCAGGAAGTGCAGCGGAACGTTGACGCGGATGGCCTCGTTCTCGTTGATGCGCAGGAAATCCATGTGCAGCATCTGCAGCTTGAACGGATGCTTCTGCCAGTCGCGCACCAGCACCTTCTGCACCTTGCCGTCGACGTTCAGGTCGAGCACCGAGGAGAAGAACCACTCGTGCTTGGCGGCGAGCAGGATGGTGTTGTGCTCGATCTGGATGCTTTCGGCGGGCTGACCCGCACCGTAAACGACGGCAGGCACGTAGCTCGCACGACGCAGGCGGCGGCTCGCACCTTTCCCCTCGTCCTTGCGGCTTTCGGCCTTGATTTCATGAATTGTAGCCATGGTGGCATTACCTACTTCAGTAGTGATCCGCCTCGCGGCGGTTTGGGTGACTCCCCCGCGACCAGAGGAGTCAGGTTGGCGTGAAGGCTGCCCTTCGCGCCTTAATCGATGTAAAGCGAACTCACCGACTCGCCAAAGGCGATGCGGCGGATCGTTTCCGCCAGCAGCTCGGCGACCGAGAGCTGACGAATCTTGCTGCATGCCGCGGCATCAGCGCGCAGCGGCAAGGTGTTGGTGACGATCAGCTGGTCGAGTTGCGAACCCTCGATGTTGCTGATGGCCGCACCCGACAACACCGGGTGCACGCAGTAGGCAACCACCTTGCGCGCGCCGCGCTCTTTCAGAGCGGCAGCCGCAGCGCACAGCGTGCCGGCGGTATCGACGATGTCGTCGACCAGGACGCAGGTCTTGCCGTCCACGTCGCCGATGATGTTCATCACCGTGGCCACGTTCGCCTTCGGGCGACGCTTGTCGATGATCGCCAGATCGGCATCGTCCAGACGCTTGGCCAGCGCGCGTGCGCGCACCACGCCGCCGACGTCCGGACTGACCACGATCAGGTTGTCCATACTGTGGTTACGCCAGATGTCCGCCAACAACAGCGGCGAGGCATAGACGTTATCCACCGGGATATCGAAAAAGCCCTGGATCTGGTCCGCATGCAGATCGACGGTGAGCACACGATCCACGCCCACGGTGCCGATCATCTTGGCGACCATCTTGGCGGTGATCGGCACGCGCGCCGAACGCGGGCGACGATCCTGGCGGGCATAGCCGAAATACGGCATCACCGCCGTGACACTGGCGGCCGACGCCCGCTTGAGCGCATCGACCAGGGTCAACAGCTCGAACAGGTTCTCCGCGCTCGGCGCGCCGGTCGGCTGCAGCACGAACACTTCCTGCCGGCGAACATTTTCCTCGATCTCGATCTGCGTTTCGCCATCGCTGAAACGACCGATCAAGGCCTTGCCGAGCGGAACGCCCAGGCGTTGTGCGACATCTTCGGCCAGCTTGCGGTGCGCATTGCCGGTGAAGAGCATCGGGGAGGACGTATCCACGGTCACTTCCTTAAAAAAACTTACAGCCATTCGGTTGGATGGCTGGGGCGGCAGGATTCGAACCTGCGCATGCGGGAATCAAAATCCCGTGCCTTAACCAGCTTGGCGACGCCCCAGTGTTTCTCTATCCACAACCTGCGCCGGTAACCGCCGTAACGATCACCCACGCTTGTCTACCTGGTTTTTCAGGCCTGGCCGCCATGGCGGACCAGAGCCTCGTGTAACGGCGAAACATCCACCCCCGCGGCTACCCGCGCAGTAAATGTCGCCGGACATGCTTCGGCGATGACTTCCGCTGCGTCGCGCGAGCGCGTTTCGACAAAAACGCAGGCGCCACTACCGGAAAGCCTGGGCCGACCGTAGCTCTTGAGCCATTTCATCGCCGCGGCCACCTTGGGATGGCGCGCGATGACTACCGGCTCGAAAGCGTTTTCGGTCGTTTCGCCCGAAGCAAAGGATGAAATTGTCGCCCGAGCGGCATTTCGTGTCAATTCAGAAGCTTGAAAAAGTGCCGCGGTGGGCACCTGTTCATGGGGGTCGAGCACCACGTACCAACGGTTGGGGAGCTTTATCGGCTCCAGCTTTTCGCCGATCCCTTCGGCCCAGGCCGAGCGACCGCGCACGAAGACCGGCACGTCGGCTCCGAGCGTGCGCCCCAACTCGGCCAGCTCCGCCGGCTTCAGCCCGCAACCCCAGAGGTGGTTGAGCGCGACCAGCACGGTGGCCGCGTCGGAACTACCCCCACCCAGCCCGCCACCCATCGGAATGCGCTTTTCCACTTCGATATCGACGCCGGCCGTGGCGCCCGTGTGGGCCTGCAATGCCAAGGCCGCTCGCACGATCAGGTCGCTTTGGGCAGGTACCTCGGGAATATCGGTCAGCCGCAGCACCTGCCCATCGGGGCGGACGCGCAGGCGCAGCTCGTCACCCCAGTCGAGCAGGCGGAAAACGGTCTGCAGCTCGTGATAGCCATCCTCGCGCCGCCCCAGGATGCGCAGGAACAGGTTGACCTTGGCCGGTGCCGGCCAGACGGTCCATTCATCCGCGGCGGGCCGGTCGAACGTGCGGCTCATGAAGACGCGCAGGCTCTCGGGAAAGCCGTTCTCACGGTCGCGATCCAGGGCAAAAGCGAATTCAGGTGCGTATTTGTCGACTTCGACAAAGCCATGGCGACCGTAGAACGGCGCATTCCAGGGCACGTCGCGCAGGGTGCCCAGGTCGATCTTTCGGTAACCGGCGGCACGCGCCCAATCGCAAGCGTGCTCCAGCAGGGCCGCGCCAATGCCGCGGCGACCCCAGGTCGGCAGCACGTCGATCTCGGCAATGCCGATACTGTCGCCACCCTCTTCCACGTCCAGGCAGACGAAACCGACCAACTCCTCGGCGTCGCTGATGGCTACCCAGACCAGGCCACGCGCAATGGCGTCACCCAGGATGTCCGGCGGCAGTTCGATCGCCGAGTACGCCGGCCACGCGGCGTGTCCGCGGAACATTTCGACGGCACTGCGCTCGATGGCGCAGAGGGTGCCGACTTGGGAAGGTTGAGCGCGCTCGATGCGGAACATTTTTTCTTGTGGGATCGGCCACTGCGCGGCCTTGGGAACGGTGAACAGTAAACAGGAAGTGCCGGATAGGCCAGCTTTATCGGAAACTTCGAAAAGCCAGAGCTTTCTTGCAGGCACGGCTTCAGCCGCGACCCACGGTTACGTAACGACCTGTCGACGCTGAAGGAAATCCAAAAGGCATCTCCTACCCGTCGTCCCGGCGAACGCCGGGACCCAGCGCCTTACGCCGCAACATACCGAAGACGCTGGGCCCCGGCGTTCGCCGGGGCGACGATGAAAAGTGAGGTTATTCGAGGCTCCCTAAAGATTGGGCGCTTCAAGCTCCCGTCACTGCCCCAGCTGCCAGCTCTCGATGGAAAGCTTCACCTTGAACGGCGCCTTGTCCGCGAACACCTTCTTCGGCAACGCCGGCTGACGGGTCGTGTCCCATTCGCGGTAGTCGACATTCCAGCCGTCCTGCTGCAACAGCGACGGCAGGCGGTCCTGGCCGAAGCTCAGTTCGGCCGGCCCGCCATCGGCACGCAGGCCAAGCACCCAGGCCCGCAGCTCGCGCAACGGCACTTCCCAGCCCAGCGCCCGGCGCAGCAACGCTTCGGCATCCGGGCCGTTGATCGGACCGCCATCCATGCCTTCGAGCAAGGCCGCGTCCGGGCTACCCGTCAAACGAAAGCTCTTGCCGAAGGGGCCACGGATGGTGAACACGTAGTGCTGGCCATCCTGCACCCAGGTGATGTCGCCACTGCCGCTGGTCTTGCTATCGGAGACGGCGATGCGGCCTTCCAGCGTCCAATGATCCGTACCGGCCAGCGCCTGCTCGCGTGTCTGCTGCTCGTTGAGCATGCCGGCGTCGCCGGGCGTGCGTACGACGGCCTTGGGCACGCAGGCAGCCAGCAGCAGCGACAACAGCGCGGCTGCGCCCAGACGTTGGATCGACCTCATGGATTCAGACGCTTCAAGGTGTCGTGCAGGCTGGTGTTCTGCGGGTCGATCTTGCGCACCTCGTCAAACACTCGCCGCGCGTCCTCCTGCTTGCCCTGGCGCCACAACACCTCGCCAAGATGCACGCCGACGTCGGCGTCCTTATGGCTTTGCCAGGCGCTGTTCAAGGCTTTTTCGGCCTGATCGAGATGGCCCAGACGGTACTGCACCCAGCCCCAGGAATCGGTGACCGCCGGATCGTTGGGCTTGGCCGTGCGCGCGGTCTGGATCAGTTGCTCGGCCTCGGGCAGATCGCGATTGGCATCCGCCAGCGTGAAACCCAGCGCATTGCTCGCATCGGCGTCGCCGGGCTTGATCTGCAGCAGGCGGCGCAGATCGTCGATCGCCTGATCGGTCTGGCCGCCCGAGGCATACGCAAGACCCCTGCCGTAGAGCAGCCCCGGATCGTCCGGCGCAATCTGCAGGGCACGGCTGTAGGCCGCCTCCGCCTTGGCATATTGCTGCTCGCGCATGTACAGCTCGGCATCGACCTCGTAGGCACGACGCAGCTGCGCCGGCTGGTCGAGGTAATCGGTCTGCATTTCCTCCAACTGCGCGTGGGCTTCGGCCGAGCGTCCCAACTCAAGCAGCAGCACGGCGCTGCGCAAGTCGGCGTCGAAGGCGTGTTCGTCGTCATCCGGGACCTGGCCATACCACTTCAGCGCGTCGTCCTTCTGCCCCTGCATTTCGGCCAGCTGGCCAAGCAGATAGGCGCTGTCGTTGCGAACGTCGTCGGGCGAATGCTGTAGCTGATTGTAAAGACGACTGAGCGTGCGGGTGTCGTTGGCATGCGCCGCCAGAGCGGCACGCAGCTGAAACGTATCGGCGTTCTGCGGACCGTTGTCGAGCAGCTTGCCGGCGCTGGCGTAATCGCCGTTCTGCCCCAGCAGACTCGCATAGGCCAGGCGCAGGCGGATGTTCTTGGGCGCCTTGGCGATCGCCTTCTGGAACATCGCCTGGGCGCCCTTGCGATCGCCGGCCTTGTACTTGAGCTGTGCGGCCCATGCATAGGCGTCGGCGTTTTCGAAGCGTTTTACCGCCGCATCGGCAATCTGCTGTGCGTATGCCGTACGGCCCAGGCGGTCACCCAGCTCGCTCATGGCCAGCCACGCCTGCGCATCGCCAGCGGGCAGGCGCTGCGGGGTTGCCAGGGTCTCCAGCAGATTCGACGATTGCGCCGGATCGCGCCCGCCGACCAGCACACGGCCGAACTGGCGCCAGGCATCGATGTCGCCCGAGCTGGTGAGAATCTCGAGCTGACGCCGCGCCTCGGCGGTATCGCCCTGCCCCAACGCCAGTTGGGCCCGCGCCTGGGCCAGCTCGGCCGGCTTGGCGCCCAAGGCCTGCCAGCGAGCGATCGCACGCTGGGCGGCGGCATCGTCACGGATGGCGATGGCCATCCCGGCCGCCTGCTCGGCGACATGAGGGTCGTCCGAGAGCAGCATGGCCCGGTCGTAGGCCGCCGATGCGTCCTTGAGATCGGTACGCGTCAGTGCCATCTCACCCACCATGAGCTGCGCGAGCAGATCATGATCGGCATCGGGCGTCGCCACGACCAGATGGTCCAGGGGCTGACTGGACGCCGTCCGGCTTGGGCCCGTGCGATTGGGCATTGCAGTACAACCCACCAGGGCCAACACTATGACGCTCGCCCCAAAATGCCGCAGTTGCTTGAACTTGGCCGACCTGCTCAGCACACTATTCTCCGTTGGACCTTCTATTCCGGTCAGTTCGACGTCCGGACCGGGACATCAAGCCTAGTTTACGCCGCCCGGTACCCGTCGCAGCCACTTATTTCATGCCATGACGCTGATCGCCCTAGGGCTCAACCACCTCACCGCGCCGGTCAGCCTGCGCGAGCAGGTGGCGTTCGATTCGGACGCCGCGGGCAAGGCGTTGCATGACCTGCGTCAGCAGCCGGGCGTGGAAGAGGCGATGATCCTCTCCACCTGCAATCGCACCGAACTTTACGTCAGCGTCAAGGCCGGGGCGGAGAGCGCACCGCAGGTGTGGTTGAGTCAGCATCATCAGCTGACCCCGGGCAAGCTCGACGAGTTCCTTTACCGGCATGACGAGGACGACGCGGTCCGCCATATGTTCCGCGTCGCCACCGGACTGGACTCGATGGTGCTGGGCGAACCGCAAATTCTTGGGCAGGTGAAGGACGCGTATCAAATGGCGCGCGACGCCCAGTCGCTGGGCGCGCCGATGGATCGCCTGCTGCAGCACACCTTTGCCGTAGCCAAGCGCGTGCGCACCGACACGCGCATCGGCGCACATACGGTGTCGGTCGCCTTTACCGCCGTTCGCCTGGCCGAGCAGGTATTTACCGACCTGCGACAGGCCTGCGTGCTGTTGATCGGTGCCGGCGACACGGTAGAGCTGGCGGCCCGTCACCTGGTCGACAAGCAGGTGCGTCGGCTGATCGTCGCCAATCGCACGCTGGAAAACGCGCAGGAGCTGGCCGGCCGCCACGGCGGTTATGCCATTGCACTGCAGGATCTGCCGCAGCACCTGGCCGAGGCCGACATCGTCATTTCCTCCACCGCCTCGCGTGTTCCGGTGGTAACGCGTGCCATGGTCGAAAAAGCCATCAAGGCTCGCCGGCACAAGCCCGTTTTCATGGTCGACATCGCCGTACCGCGCGACATAGAGGAAGGCGTCGGCAAACTCGACGACGTCTATCTCTATGGTATCGACGACCTGAAACAGGTGATCGACGACAACCGTCGCTCGCGTGAAGCCGCCGCGCGCGAGGCCGATGCGATCATCGACCTGCAGGTCGAACGCTATATGGCCTGGCGCCGCGCATTGAACGTGCGCAACCCGGCCATGGACATGCGCCAGCATGCGGAAACCTATCGTGACGAAGTGCTGGCCAAGGCGCAGGCGATGCTGGCACGCGGACGTCCGCCGGAGGAAGCGCTCACTTTCCTCGCCAATACGCTGACCAACAAATTGCTGCATCATCCCAGTGCGCGCCTGCGCGAAGCCGCATTGAATGGCGACATGGACCTGCTGCATGCCGCGGGGCGGCTGTACGGCCTGAACGACACACCAGAAGCGAGTACCGAGGAGTGAGAAACGAGAAAGAACTGCCGATCCACTTTCTCGCCTCTTACCCCCTCCCTCTCGCTGCTGCCCCATGACGCCATCCATTCGCCGCAAACTCGAAGCCCTTGCCGAACGCCACGAAGAAGTCGGGCTGTTACTAAGCCAGCCGGATGTGCTGGGCGACAACACACGCTTTCGCGAGCTCTCGCGCGAGTACGCACAGTTGGAGCCGGTGACCGCGTCGCTGCGCGAACACGACCAGGCCGAGCGCGAACTTTCCGATGCGCGTTCCATGCTGGACGATCCCGATATGCGCGAAATGGCGGTTGAGGATATCGATCGCCTCGAACAGCGCCTGGTCGAACTCGATAGCGAACTGCAGATCCTCTTGTTGCCGAAAGATCCGCGCGACGAAGCAAATCTGTTCCTCGAAGTGCGTGCAGGCACCGGCGGCGACGAGGCGGCGATCTTCGCCGGCGATTTGTTTCGCATGTACGCGCGTTACGCCGAACGCCGCCGCTGGCACGTGGAAATCCTGAGCGAACACCCCGGCGAGCACGGCGGTTACAAGGAAATCGTCGCGCGCGTCGAAGGCGCAGGCGCGTATTCCAAGCTGAAGTTCGAATCGGGCACGCATCGCGTGCAGCGCGTACCGGAAACCGAATCGCAGGGGCGTATCCATACCTCGGCGGCGACAGTAGCGATCCTGCCCGAGCTGGACGATATCGCCGATATCGAACTGCGCGATGCCGACCTGAAAGTCGACACCTTCCGTGCATCGGGCGCGGGCGGCCAGCACGTCAACAAGACCGACTCGGCCATTCGCATTACCCATCTGCCCAGCGGCATCGTGGTGGAATGCCAGGACGAACGCAGCCAGCACAAAAACCGCGCCCGCGCGATGAGCCTGCTCAAGGCACGCCTGCTCGACGATGAGCGCAGCAAGCAGGCCGCCGCCCAGGCCGAATCGCGTCGCCTGCAAGTGGGCTCGGGCGACCGCAGCCAGCGCATCCGCACCTATAACTTCCCGCAGGGCCGTATCACCGATCACCGCATCAACCTGACCCTGTATCGCCTGCCCGAAGTGCTCCAGGGCGATATGGACGAAATGATCGATACGCTAACCCGCGAGCATCAGGCGGACGAGCTGAAAACGCTGACGGGTTAGGGGTAAAGAGTGCAGCAGTTCGCTGCCCTTGTGCCTCATTCCTGCCCTCTTGCTCCTGACGCCCCAAAAAGCTTGGCCCGGAACCCGACCTGCGCTAGCGTGCGCGCATGAACCGTACCGCATCACCTCCCGATTCCAGGCAACGAGTCGCCGACCTCATTGAGCGTGGCGCCATCGCCGAAGCCGAAATGGCCGCTGCCGAGTTGCGTGCGCAATTTCCCGGCGATGCCGAGTATGCGCGCATGCACGGGCTGGCCCTGTTTCAGCTGGGACGTAAGGAAGAAGCACTGGCTGCGCTAAAACGCGCGACCGAGCTGGCACCTGAACATGTCGACGCGTTCTGCAATCTTGCCACGGTGATGGTCGAAAGCGGTCAAGCCAATGCGGCGATCGAGCTGCTGCGCAACACCTTGAAGAAATCGCCCGGGCATCCGGGCATCCTGCTTACGCTCGGCAATGCATTGATGGCCGCGGCGCGTTACGCGCAAGCACGCGAGTCGTATGCGATGGCCACGCACGGCGCACCGGAGCACCCCGGACTGCGACTGAATCTTGCCGCGGCCGAACTGGAGCTGGGCAACACCGACCAGGCCATCAAGCACATCGAAGAAGCCCTGCATCTGGACTCGACCTTCGACGTCGCCTATGAACTGCTCGGCATGGTGTATCGCGCGCAGGGACGGCGAGCCGAAGCGGCGCAGGCTTTTCTGCATGCCGAGCAATTGTCTCCCGAGAACCCGCGTTATCCGCTGCAAGCCGGTATCGCGCTGGATGACTCTGGCCAATTGGAGGCAGCCGGTCAGGCCTATGCGCGCGCGTTGCGCCTGGATGCATCGTCAGGTCTCGCGCTGAGCCAGTTGGTGTTTACCAAGCGCCGGCTATGCGATTGGATCGACCTGGAGGAACTGAGCACCCGGCTTCATCGCGCCGTCGCCGAGCAACGCCAGGGCATCACACCTTTCCCCTTTCTGGCCGAAACGGCGACGCCAGCGGAACAGCTGCGTTGCGCAACCACGTTTGCCAAACACACGGAAACACAGATCGACCCGCTGCGACGCCAGCTGGCCTTCAGCTATCCGAGCCTGAAAGCCACCTCGGCCTGGCGCGTCGGCTTCGTCTCGAACGGATTCGGCGAACATCCGATCGGTCGGCAGATCGTGACGCTGATCGAAACCTTGCGCGGCGACGATTTGGATATCCACCTGTTTGCCACCACGCCCAGCGACGACAGCCCGATTCGTCAGCGATTGGAAGCCGCGGCCAAGGTGCACGACATCACCCGCCTGGGCGTGGCCGAAACCGCCGAACGCATCCATACGGCGGATATCGAAATCCTGTTCGATCTGCGCACCTTCGGCAGCGGTTCGAACATCGACTTGTTCGAATTGCAGCCGGCGCCGATCCAGGTCAATTGGCTGGGCTTTCCCGCCACGTCCGGTGCACCATGGATGGATTACCTGATCGCCGATACGGTGGTGCTGCCCACCCCCATGCGCAAGCATTTCAGCGAAAAGCTGATTCGTTTGCCGCGCTGCTTCATTCCCTGCGATCCCGCTGCCGATGTTGCCGACGCACCTTCGCGCTCCGCCTGCGGCCTGCCCGAACAAGGCACCGTGTTCGCCAGTTTCAACAGCAGCTACAAACTCGACCCGGCCACATTCGCGCGCTTCATGCTGATCCTGCAGCATGTGCCCGATAGCGTGCTGTGGCTGCAGACCGGCCCCGATGGCACCGACCGTCGTCTGCGCGCGGCCGCGCAGGCGCTCGATATCGCGCCCGAGCGCGTGATCTTCATGCCTAAACTACGGCACGACGACTATCTTGCGCGATATGCACATGTCGACCTGTTTCTGGACACGGCCCCGTACAACGCACAGGCTACAGCCATCGATGCCTTGCGCGCAGGCTCCCCGGTGCTGACGCTCCCCGGCGCCAGCCTGGCCGGACGTGTCGGTGCGAGCCTGCTGTTTCATGCCGGCCTGCCGGAGCTGATCGCCGAAGACGAAGACAGTTTTGTCGGCATCGCGACCGAGCTCGGTAACGATCCGGACGCTTTGAAGGTGGTGCGCCAGCATCTGCTAAAGAGCCGGGCAAAGCATCCGCTGTTCGACATCGACGCCTTCGCCGCCGATTTCCGTCGCGCGATCCAGGGCATGAGCGCACGTCACCGCATCGGCAGGCCGCCGGCGGATATCGATCTGGGAGGGTTGCTGTGAGCAAACGAGACAAGGCCTATGAAAAGGCCATGGAAGAACTGCAATTCGAGCTGGCTGGGCTGAATCGCTACCTGCGTCGCAGCGGTCAGCGGCTTGCGGTGATTTTCGAAGGTCGCGATGCCGCCGGCAAAGGCGGCACGATCAAGCGCATCACCGAAAGCATGGACACGCACAACTACCGCATCGTGGCCCTGTCCAAACCAAGCGAGGAAGAAGCCACCCAGTGGTATTTCCAGCGCTACGTACCGCACCTGCCGTCGGCCGGCGAATTCGTGCTGTTCGACCGCAGCTGGTACAACCGCGCCGTGGTCGAACCGGCGATGGGCTTTTGCAGCAAGGAACAATACGAGGCGTTTCTCGGCCAGGTACCGACCTTCGAAAAGCTGCTGACCGACGACGGCATCATCCTGATCAAGTACTGGCTCGCAGTGGATCAGGAGGAACAGGAAAAGCGCTTCAAGGATCGCGCGGAAGACCCGCTCAAGCGCTGGAAGCTTTCGCCGGTCGATATCGCCGCGCGCAAGAAATACAAGGAGATCGGCGAACTGCGCGACGTCATGATCGAGCGCACGCACGCCGCAGCGGCGCCCTGGTTCGTGGTGGACTTCAACGATCAGAAGCGCGGGCGCGTCAATCTGATCCGACACTTGCTCGAACAGGTGCCGCGACATGACGCAAAGATTCCCGAGATGAAGCTCGACAAGCTCAAGCACAAGCCTCGCCAGGAACATGTCACCGACAAGGCGCTATGGGTGCCTGATGCGTTCGGCCGGCTCTAGATCAGTCTAGAAATCTCATCTCCCCCTATCGTCATCCCTGCGCAGGCCGGGATCCAGTGACTTTGCAATCGGTTATCGCGAGAGCCAACAAGCATCTCCTCATATCGCGAAAACCGGAAACCGAAGTCACTGGATCCCGGCCTGCGCCGGGATGACGAGTAGGGAGGGCATTTAGAGGTTCCCTCAGCCGCTCCAGAAAAAGCCGCTGCCGGCAAACAGCGCTCCACGCACGTTATTTCTTGCCCAACCCTATCGCCTCACCGAGCGACTTTTCGTTCACCGTGCCCACAAAGCGCTTGGCAACCTTGCCATCCGGCGCGATCAACCAGGTTGTCGGCAAGCCACGAGGCTCATCGAAATCAGGCAGTGGCTTGTCCAAGGGCACCTGCGCCACCGGATAAACCACCGGGTGCTTGACCAGGAAGGCCTGAATATCGGCTTTTTCACTGTCGTCATAAGCCAGGCCGATAGCGGCGACCTTGTCCTTGTGATCGGCGACGAACTTGGAAATATCGGGCATCTCCTTGATGCATGGCACGCACCAGGTCGCCCAGTAATTGACGATCACCCATTTGCCACGCTCGGCAGCAAGGTCGAAGGTCTTGCCATCGAGCGTGGTGACCTTGAGCTTGGGTTGTGCCGGCATCTCGGCGTGAGCCGGCGCGGCCAGCAGCAAGGCGGCCGCGAGGGCAATAGGAGCAAACAGCTTCATCAGGGGTATTCCTCAGACTCGGATTCGGATGCGCAGAGCGTTGACGATGGGGACGATGGATAGGCCTTTTCAAGCCGGGTACCCAGTTCACCCGATAGCGTCCTGGCGACACGCTCGAGCACACTGACCAGTTCTTCCGGCAACGCCAGACCCAACGCCGCCACTTTCTCAACCGGCTGCAATGGCAGGCGATAACTGCTGTGACCATACACCCTGAGCAGATCAGCGCTGTCGAGACTGCGACTGAGCAACCAACCGCCGGATTCGCCGCGACGGATCAGGTCCGCGCGCTGCAGGTCCTCGAAATAATCCGCGATCGCCGACGTATGAAGATACGGGGCGCGTGCGCGTATCGTCTCCGGCTCCACTTCGCATCCGCTGCGCTGGCCGTCGACAAAAAATTTCAACACCACCAGCAATCCGAGAAACTCATCGCCCTGCGGCAACGCTTCGCTGGGCGGCTGATAATCGAAGGCGGAAATCGAAGCGGAAATCGAGGCGCCCAGGATCACGATCACCCAGGAGAGATAAATCCAGAGCAACAGGATCGGCAGCGCCGCCAAGGCACCATAGATCTGGTCGTAGGTATGCGCATTGCGCACGAACAGGGTAAAACCCCAGCGCACGATTTCGAACAGCACCGCGCCGATAACCGCACCGATGCCGGCCTTACGCCATGGCACGCGACGATTCGGAATGAACGTGTACATCAGCCACAGAATCAGCAAGGTCAGCACGAACGGCAAGGTGCCGATCAGGCGGCTGCCGATGGTCTGGCGAAACTGGCCCACGGCATCGTTCAACAACGGCAAAGCCGTGACGTACGAGGTCACGGCAATACTGCCGGCCATGAAAATCGGTCCCAGCGTCAATGCAGCCCAATACAAGAGAATGCGCGAGGTCCAGCGGCGCGGGCGCTGCACGCGCCATACGCGATTGAGGCGCTCTTCGATACTGATCATCATCGACACGGCGCTGAACAGCATGACCAGGATGCTGATGCCAGTCAGCCCGCGTGCGTTGTCCGCAAACTTCTGCAAGGCATCCTGAACTTCGGTGGCGGCGGTCGGCACGAAGTTCTGGAATACGAAATTGATCAGGGTGACGCGCGCATCGGCGAACATCGGAAAGGCGGCAAACACGGTCAGCACCGCCACGGTAAGCGGCACCAGCGAAACCAGTGTCGTATAAGACAAGGCACCGGCAGTTTCGAAACACTTGTCGTCGACGAAACGGTGCCAGAGAAAGCGACCAAAACTCAGCAAGCGCGCGCGGTCGAAACGAAAAGCCATTGACGGGTCCTTCATCGGCTGCCACCGAGGCGGTGGCAGGGCATCGGCTATCGCCGAAGGCGGCGACAGGGTGGCATCGCCCGGTACACTAGCGCATTGCCACTGAATGCCCCAATGCCCATGAGCCACGACATCCTGGTGCTCTACTACAGCCGCAGCGGCCATACCGCCCAGCTGGCAAGGCTGATCGCACGCGGCGTCGAAGAAATTCCCGGCATGCGCGCACGCCTGCGCCAGGTACCACCGGTGGCGCCGGTGACCGAAGTGGCTCAACCTCCCGAACCCGAAGAAGGCGCCCCCTACGCCACGCGCCAGGACCTGCACGATTGCGCCGGACTGGCGCTGGGTAGCCCGACCCGCTTCGGCAATATGGCAGCGCCGCTCAAGTACTTCCTTGACTCCACCGGCGCCGAATGGGCAAGCGGCGCCCTGGTCGGCAAGCCAGCGGCCGTCTTTACCGCCACCAGCACCATGCATGGCGGCCAGGAATCGACCCTGCTGTCGATGGCCCTGCCCCTGTTGCATCACGGCATGCTGTTGCTCGGCCTGCCCTTCACCGAAGTCGCCCTGAATGCCACACAGACCGGCGGGACGCCGTATGGCGCCAGCCATGTATCGGGCGCACAGGGCGATCGCGGCATCAGCGAGCACGAACGTGAGCTGGCGCGCGCCTTGGGCCGGCGCCTGGCCGACACCGCGCGCAAACTGGCGGCATCGGCGTGAGTCAGCTGGCAACGACTTACCGCATCGGTCTCGCTGCCTGGGCCGCGCTTTTTGTCCTGCAACTGGCCTGGTATCTATGGTTGTTCCCGCCGCAGACGATGCCGCTGTGGCTGGTTGTCCTGCTCACGATGGTGCCACTCTTGCTGCCCTTACTGGCCATCCGTGACATACGCCGTGCCCTGCTGTGGACCGGCATCCTCAGCCTGTTCTATTTCTGTCACGGCATCGCCGAGGCATGGAGCTCCAGCGGCGAACGTTGGCTGGCGCTGATCGAGATTTTTCTCACGGTGTTGTTGATCGGTACGCTAGGAGCTGGCGTGAGGCACAAGCGCGCTGCCTGATCCCACTGCCGCGCTTCGAATGGTGGCGACTTAAGAGAACCCTTCCTAATCGTCATTCCGGCGCAGGCCGGAACCCAGTGGCTTTGTGATTGGTTGTCGCCAGAACCTGCAAAAGTCAGCTTTATCGCGAAAACTGAAAACTGATGCCACTAGGTCCCGGCCTGCGCCGGGATGACGATAGGAAAGCCGAGGTTAGTTGAGGCTCCCTTCAGCCACCGCTAACCATAACGCAACCGCAAAACCGCCTAGCTGAAGACAACCATGCTCTGTCGCCCCAAGGCCACCGGCTCACCGCCAGGCCCCCACAGCACGATGCCCTGACTGGTATAGCCATCTATCGCAGCATCCAGTTGCGCATCCACACGCCAGCCCTCGCACGGCATATCGCGCTTGTCCGTAAGCAATTCGAGCATCCATGTCAACGAACTCCCGGGCGCCGGCTTGGAAAGCAACGACAAGGCGAGCGGTGGAATAAAATCCGCAAACGCGATGATCTGCACTTCATCCGCCGGACCTTCGTCCTTCAAGGTCAGCTCGACCGAACTAGTCGTCTTGCGGCCGCCGCTATACGGCAGGTCGCCGCGCAACCAGCGTGCGGTGAAGTGCTGGGTAAATGCCGGCGTCAGGCCCGGAACAAACGGGAGCACGGTCGCACCGGCACCGGCACCGGCATCGACCGGCGGACGCTGCGGCAAGATGTGCACGACCGACTCGCGCGCCACGCCGAAGATGGCGATCACCAGACATAGCGTCTGATCGCCATCGACAATACGTCCTTCCAGCTGCAAAGTGTTCTTACCCTCACGCAACAGCTTCGCCTGTATCTCCACGCGACCGGCGGGCACCGGCGCAAGAAACGTGACCTGCACGGTACGCAAGGGCATCGTGGCCGGCACAAGCTCGCGCATGGCGCGTATGACCAGCGCTGCCTGCAGACCGCCGAATGCGCTGCGGCCCTGTAGCCAGTCCTCGCCGAACTCAGCCGTCCAATGCTCGCCATTGCGCACAACGGTGGCCATGACTTCACTAAATCGCATGATCAAATCCTGTTCTCAGACTCGCCTACACCCAGGCTCTCGCGATCAACGCAGGCGCGTCGATACCTCGCGGCAGCGTACCGTAAACGCGGCCGCCCTCGCCGAGCCGGCTGGCGATAAATGCCTCGGCCACCAGCGTATTGCCCGATGCCAGCAACAGCCTGGCCTGCAGCGCCAGCGCCATGTCCTGTGCGATCTGGCGTGCGCGATAAGCTAGCGCGTCGTGATCGTCGAGGTTCCGCCTGAGTCGGTCGACCAATGCGGCAAGCCGCGTATCGCCATGGCCTCCATCGAGCTCGTCGAAGAATACGTCGATCACGCCAGGCTCCTTGGCCAGCGCGCGCAAGACATCCAGACATTGCACGTTGCCCGAGCCTTCCCAGATCGAATTGACCGGCGCTTCGCGATACAGGCGCGGCAGGATGGTGTCTTCGATATAGCCGGCTCCACCCATGCATTCGGCCGCTTCATTGATCATCGCCGGCGCGCGCTTGCAGATCCAATATTTGCCGACGGCCGTCACCAGTCGAGCGAACTTGTGTTCGTGCTCGTCGTGTGCGTGATCCAGCGCATGGCCCATGCGCATTGTCAACGCCAGCGCGGCTTCACTTTCCAGGGCAAGGTCGGCCAACACGTTCTGCATCAACGGCTGGTCGCTAAGCAGCTGGCCGCCTACCTTGCGATACGAGCAATGATGTATGGCCTGGGTGAGTGCCTGGCGCATCAGCGCGCTGGAGCCGAGCATGCAATCAAAGCGCGTCATCGCGACCATCTCGATAATGGTCGGAACACCACGCCCTTCCTCTCCAACCATCCACGCCAACGCACCGCGGAATTCAACTTCGCTGGACGCATTCGACCAGTTGCCCAGCTTGTTCTTGAGCCGCTGGATATAGAACTGGTTGCGTTCGCCATCGGGGCGATGACGCGGTAACAAAAAGCAGGTCAGGCCTTTGTCGGTCTGCGCGAGGGTCAGGAAGGCGTCGCACATCGGTGCGGAACAAAACCATTTGTGCCCGACCAGCTCATACGCCTGACCGCGGCCGGGCGTGCTCACCGGATAGGCACGGGTCGTGTTGGCGCGAACATCGGTGCCGCCTTGCTTCTCGGTCATCGCCATGCCGATGGTGACGCCCGCCTTCTCGCTCATCGGCACATTGCGCGGATCGTATTGGCGAGCCAGGATCTTCGGCAGCCAGAGATCGGCCAGTTCCGGCTGCAGGCGCAACGCGGGCACACTGGCAAAGGTCATGGTGAGCGGACAACCGCTGCCAATCTCGGCCTGGGCATGCAGGTAATAAAGGCCGGCGCGAGTCACCTGCGCCGCCTGCCGGGTATCGGCCCACGGCGTGGAGACCAGGCCATGCTCGATCGCGGTGCGCATCAGCTCGTGATAGGCCGGGTGAAACTCCACCAGATCGATACGATGACCGTAGCGATCATGGCTCTTGAATATCGGCTTGTTCTCGTTGGCCAGAAAACCCGCTGCCATCAAGGGCCCGCCCGCCAGCGCCCCGTAGTGCTGCAGTTGCAGCTCGGCCTCAGCGGCACCATAGCGAGTCAGCCAGTCCTGCAGTGGCCGGTCGTGACTGTAGAGATTCGTACCCTCCAGCGGGGGCACCTGATTGGTCACTTCGTGGGTTTCGGCGTATTGATGGAAATTCATCGCTTCAGTCTCGAAGGCACGGCAGATGGGCCGAGTTTCCACGATTGCGCTCGCGTGGCAAGCAAATGAAGGCCGGGGGGGCTAAAATGGCGCCGTTTCCCTGTTCGGATAAGCGACCATGCAGCATCTCACCATCGTCACCACCGGCGGCACCATCGACAAGATCTATTTCGACGACAAGTCGGACTACAAGATCGGTGCACCGCAGATCGGTGAGATCCTCACTCAATTGGGCGTTGCATTTCAGTTCGACGTGATTCCGATCCTACGCAAGGACAGCCTGCACATGGCCGACGAGGACCGCGCCCTGGTCCGCTCCACCATCGAGGCGCAGCCGCATCGGCATGTGCTGGTGACGCATGGCACCGACACCATGGTCGAGACGGCACGCGAGCTGGCGCAGATCAAGGGCAAGGTCATCGTCCTGACCGGCGCGCTCAATCCCGCCCGCTTCCAGGGCTCGGACGCCGTGTTCAATATCGGCTGTGCCGTCGCGGCCGTGCAGACCCTGCCTGATGGGGTGTATATCACCATGAACGGACGAGTGTGGGATCCGTTGAAAGTTCGCAAGAATCGGGAAGCAAACCGGTTCGAAGAAGTCTGAGTTCAAGCGCGTCATAGCGAAGAACGATTCGACCTTACAAACATTTACGTTGCCTTGGAACAAAGCGAGCCGGATGTACTCCGGCTCGCCTGAATATAACTGCGTACTCAGCGCTTGCAGGTCACCCCAACCACTGAGAAAGCGTTAGTCACATCCTGCACGCTCATCCCAAGGTCTTTGGCAGCACTTTGTACCCCGCAGGCACCGCCCTCAAAGGTCTCGCTCGCCTTCCAATACAGCATGTTGGCGCGCGCAAATGCCTTGAAGGCCTTTTCAGGGTTCCAGCCATTGCTCTTGGAAAGCGCGCAAAAGGCCTTGTTGTATATGCCACTGGAGTGGTGGACGTCGATGCCATTGCGATATTTGCTGAGATGGTCGATCGAGCGACCATCGCGCGTGGGCTCGCACATGTATCGCAACGCGCCA
Organism: Dyella sp. NPDC103356; assembly: GCF_055584465.1. Lineage (NCBI taxonomy): Bacteria > Pseudomonadati > Pseudomonadota > Gammaproteobacteria > Lysobacterales > Rhodanobacteraceae > Dyella > Dyella sp. NPDC103356. The sequence goes on along the minus strand of NZ_JBVJLZ010000012.1, from coordinate 94,684 downwards.
TCGAGCTTCTTGTAGATAGAGGCCCCAACCAGATAGTCGGTCTTGCCCTGATCGAACCACTTGGCCGCTTCACCCGCCATGTCCGAGAACGCCTCATTCATGCCACCTGATTGAGCGCGATATATCAGGCCTGAGTTCTGCTCGGTAAATCCGTGGCTTACCTCATGAGCTGTCACGTCCAGGCTCACAAGCGGATAAAACGAGTTGGCACCGTCTCCAAACAGCATTTGTCTACCATTCCATGCGGCGTTTTCCTCGTTCTTGCCTACGTGCACTATCAATTCCAACCGCTTCGTCAGCGGCTTGACGCCTAGATAGTCGTTGTACATCCGAAATATAACGCCACCGGCGTGGTGCGCGTCATTGATCGGACCGTAGGCACCGTTGACAGCATCACCTTCGCTACTCCCACAAGGAAAGCGCCAGTCCGAAGGCCGCGGCGCAATATTCAAGATGGTGCTGCCCGTATTGTGCGCATGATACGTGACGACATCGGGTGTATCCGTCGTGCAGAAGCTGCCATCCTGTTTGACTTGCAACGCAGGTCGGTCGGTTCCGTAATAGTAACCACCGACTTTTCGGTTTCCACCAGGGCCGGTAGCTTCGGCCGTTGTCAGTCCTTCCCACCGCTGCAGTACTTCTCCCGTATTCGCATCGATGATGGCTGTGGGGCGTGAGCCACCCATCACATGGGAAAGTAGATACACGAGGTGTGCCTTGCCATCGCCTTCGGCATAGACATAGAGCACGGCGTCACGATCTTCCGAATTGTCTACCGTTGCACCGGTCTCTTTCCGCCACAGACTGCGAATAGCGGCTTCGCTCAGGCGGGGTTGCGCAGTAGCAATGTCAGCCGCCAAGCCGATAAACACATCTCCGCGCTTGGCGATGACCGCATCCGTCGCACTCGCCTCAAGCGTGACGTCAGCTCCAAAAACCGGTACGCCATGCCACTGTTGCTGCAATCGCACTGTGCGCGTTCCATGCACTGTCAGCGCTTCTTGCTTGACTATCAGCTGACTATCCGCATCCAGACCGAGGCTATCTGCCAAGGTGGCAACCTGTGTCGGCGCCAGAGACCGTGATGCGAATTGCTCGACCTGCAACTTTGTCGCCGCCGCTACCGACGAACTTGCCAGCAACATCGCAACAGCAAGAAACAACTGCTTCTGTGAATGTCCTTCCATGGTGCCATTCTCCCGATTCATCGTTGGCGTCCAGCCGGCCCCCAATAGGCCGGCAATAAAACGCTGAATCAGGCTAGAGTGAATGGAGCTGGCGCAGTACCCGGGAAGCGCCATACCCGCGAGTCAGATGGGACTCGATAACAGCGTGCGATAAAAAAGATAAACAGCACGCTTTCCGAATGCCTGGCAGGCCTTTACAACATACCGGTCTCGAGCTTCGCCGCATCGGACATCATCGAATGATTCCACGGCGGGTCGAATACCAGATCGACATCCGCTTCGGACACAGTGGGAATCAATTCGAGTTTGGTACGTGCATCGTCGATGAGGATGTCGCCCATGCCACAACCGGGTGCGGTCAGCGTCATCTTTACGTACACCTTGCGCTGCTGTTCGGCGGCCGCCTCCACACTCACATCGTAGACGAGGCCCAGCTCGACGACATTGATCGGAATTTCCGGATCGAACACCGTGCGCAGTTGCTGCCACACGAGTTTTTCAACATCAGCGTCCGACGCGTTATCGGCCAGTTCCAGTGGTGGCAACGGCTCCTTGCCCAATGCATCGGCGTCATTGCCGGCAATGCGGAACAGGTTGCCTTCCACGTATACGGTAAAGCTACCGCCCAGGGCCTGCGTGATATAGCCGATCTGGCCGGCCGGCAGCACCACCGGCTCGCCTTGCGGCACCATGATGGCTGCGCAGTCGCGCTCCAATGTGAAAGGCTCGCTGCTTAGACTGAAACCGCTCATGCCAACCCTGTTCGATACCTTGATGTAGACGTAGCCGGTTGCCACGCCAAGCCGCCTATTATGCGCCCGGCGACAGGGGCTTCCTAATGCAAATCGGGCCAGCGTCATGCTTTCTCAAGGTGCACAGGACGCCTCGCCGGGCCGATTACCTGTCATGCACGTTATGATGCCGGTTTTGCTCCAGGGACAGCCGGATGTCAGAAACCCCTATTCGCCTCGCCTTGGCCGGGCCGTCGCAATGAGCGCACGTCGCTTACTGGGCTTCGTTTTTGCCTTGATCTGCACAGTCATGATCGGCCTGGCCGCGGGTGCGATCTGGCTGGTGCCGACCGTCGTGATGAGCAAGCTGATGCCCTGGCTGGCCGTTCCGATCGGCTGGCTCCTGGGTCGCATCGTACGCGGCTGGGTCAATCCGGGAGGACGCACCGGCGCTGCCGTGCTTGCAGCCCTCGCGATGATCGTAGCCTCGGCCTATCTGGTGGTACTGGTCGCCGGAGCACGTATCGCCGGCTCACTAGGCCTGGGCTTCTTCGACACGCTGCGCGTGGCGGGCATCGCCTTACTGACCGATATTGCCCGGATGACGCTTACCGGCGGCGATATGGTCTGGTACGCGGCCGGCACGGTTCTGGCCGTCATGGGCGCCCTCCACCGAGGCCGAACGGCAGTGCCGCCGAGCAACTAGGTGTCGAGCGTCTTCAAGGCCGCGACCAACGCACCGGCAGCGGCCTGCCCATCGCCATAGAGCATGCGCGCGTTATCGGCGTAGAACAGCGCATTCTCGATCCCGGCAAAACCGGTGCCCTTGCCCCGCTTGACCACGATGACCTGACGGGCGTCGGCGACATCCAGAATCGGCATGCCGTAGATCGGCGACGCCGGGTCTGTTTTCGCCAACGGGTTGACCACATCGTTGGCGCCTATGACCAAAGCCACGTCCGTAGCGGGAAACTCCGGGTTGATGTCGTCCATATCGGCGATCAGGTCGTAAGGCACGCCGGCCTCGGCCAGCAGGACGTTCATGTGCCCCGGCATGCGCCCAGCCACCGGGTGAATGGCGAATTTCACCTTCACCCCGCGCGCGATCAGCAACTGCGCGAACTCCCACACCTTGTGCTGCGCCTGGGCCACGGCCATGCCGTAACCGGGCACGATGACCACACGCTCGGCGTAGGCCATCATCACGGCTGCATCGGACGCTTCGATTGGCTTCTGTGCCCCCTCGATCGCCTGGGCCACGCCGCCGCCGGCGCCGAAATTGCCGAACAAGACATTGCCGATCGAGCGATTCATGGCCTTGGCCATCAGCTGGGTCAGCAAGGTGCCTGCCGCACCGACCACCGTTCCAGCAATGATCATCGCCTCGTTCTGCAGCACGAAGCCCTCGAACGCCACCGCCAGACCGGTAAAAGCGTTATAGAGCGAGATCACCACCGGCATATCGGCGCCGCCGATCGGCAGGGTCATCATCAGGCCGAACAGCAAGGCCAGCGCAAAAAACGCCCCGATCAACGGCAGGGTCAGGTGGCCCGCCGCCAGCAATGCGCCGATCACCACGGCACCGGCCAGCACCAGCATGTTGACGACGCGCTGGCCTGGGAACACGAAACGCCGGTCCAGCCAGCCCTGCAGCTTGGCAAAGGCGATCAATGAACCGGAAAAGCTCACCGCGCCGATCAGAGCGCCCAGGACGGCCAATGCCAGTTGCGGCGTGGAGGGCGCCGAGCCGCCATTGGCAGTGAACTGGCCGCCATCGATCAGAACCACCGAGCGACCGGCATAGCCGATCAGCTCGGCCGCGCCGATCGCGGCCGCCGCGCCACCGCCCATACCGTTATAGAGCGCCACCATCTGCGGCATGGCCGTCATGGCCACTCGCCGCCCCGACCACCAGGCCGCGGCGACGCCGATCAGTACGGCCGCCAGCATCAGTCCGCGGTTATGCAGATCCGGCAAAGCGAAAGTTGCTACGACGGCCAGCAGCATCCCTACGCCCGCCCACACGATGCCGCCCCGCGCCGTGCGCGGCGAGCTCATGCGCTTCAGACCCAGGATGAACAGCAATGCGGCGAGGAAATAGCAGGCTTTGATCAGGTCCGGCAGCCAAGCCATCACTTGGCCCCCTCGCTGCCCGGCTTGGGCTTGCTGGTCTTGAACATCTCCAGCATCCGCTCGGTCACCACGTAGCCGCCGGCGGCATTCCCCGCCCCCAGCAGCACGCCGGCGAAACCTATCGCGATTTCGAACGAAGTTTCGGCATGCCCTAGCGCAATCATGGCCCCGACCAGCACAATGCCGTGGATGAAATTCGACCCGGACATCAAAGGTGTGTGCAGAATCACCGGTACTCGCGCGATGATCTCGTAACCGGTGAATGCGGCGAGCATGAAGATATATAGCGCCAGGAACCCGTCGATCATGACCCCTCCGTGCCGAACCCCCGTGGTTCAGCCATCATACGGTCGCAGGTCAACGCGCGCGAGCCTGCCGCGTTGATGTCGGGGGACGAATCAATGGAGTCTCAGGATGCGCGATCCGACGACGACGCGGACGACGACGCCATGAACAGCGCAGTCTCCGCTCTCGACACGGACCTGATGACCGACGACGCCCGAGCGGCGCCGGCGACGCTGGACGCTTTCCTGAGCCAGGTGGAACGGCGTGCGTTCCGGCTGGCCGAGTTGAACCTGGGCAACCGCGAGGACGCCCTGGACGCCGTACAGGACGCGATGTTGCGTCTGGTCAAGCACTACCGCGACAAACCCGCGCAGGAATGGACGCCGCTGTTCTGGGGCATCCTGCGCCGCCGTATCGTGGACCTGCAGCGCCGCCGCAAGGTCCGCTCCATCATGGTCGGCTGGCTGGGTGGCGGCCGCGATGATGACGGCGATGAACTACCGAGTTGGGACCCGGCCGATAACGGCCCGGGTCCGATGGACCGACTGCAGGATGCACAGTCGTATGCGGACATGGCGGCAGCCGTGAAAAAACTGCCACAGCGCCAGCGCGAGGCTTTCATGCTGCGCGTGCTGGAAGGCCTGGACGTCGCCGAGACGGCACAGGCTATGGGCTGTTCCGAAGGCAGCGTGAAAACCCATCTGTCGCGCGCGATGCAACATTTGCGCGATCAATTGGAGGAATGGCGATGAACGCGCCAAAACATTCCATCGACCATCGGTCTCTCGAGCAGCGCGCCCGCGCGCTCTATCGCGAGGCCTCGCACACCATCGACCCGGCCACCGCCGGTCGACTGCGCGCAGCGCGCCGCACCGCGCTCGAAGCCGCCCAAAAGCCTGCGCAACCACGCGGGGTACGCATGCTGCTGCCGACCGGCGCACTCGCTGCGGTCGCACTGGCCGTGCTGATGGCCTGGTCGCCGCTGCAAAATCGCGGCAACGATGCCTTGCAGGCGCAGATGAATGTCGCCAGGGCTATCGATGCCGACAGCGACCTGCCACCGGATCCGGATAAAGCCGACCCTGGCATGGTTCAGAACCTCGACTTCTACGATTGGCTGGCATCCAATAACACTAACAACTCATCCTCTCAGGCGAATCGGTAAGCATGCCATTGCGTCGTTTCGCCTTGTCGCTGTGCCTGGTAACGCTGCTCGCAGGCACAGCGGCGCCACTGTGGGCACAAGCCGGGCCACCTCCCGGCCAGGGCCAGGCGGCACCACGCCCCTGGAACAGCCTGTCGCCTGCCGAACGCGACATGCTGTCACCGATGGGCTCACAGTGGGACTCGCTCAAGCCGGAACGCCAGCAGCGCCTGCTGGAACGCGCTCAAGGCTGGAACCGGCTTCCGCCTGACCAGCGGCAGGAAGTGCGCGACCGCATCGCGCAATGGCAACAGATGACCCCTGAGCAGCGAGATCAGGCGCGCGAAAACATGCGCCGTTTCCAGCAACTGCCGCCCGAACAACGCCAGCAACTGCACAACGCGTTCAAGCGCTTCCAGGAACTACCACCCGACCGACGGGAGCAGTTGATCAAGCAGTTCCAGCAACAGCGTCCTGGAGGGCATCCGCCAGGGAGCATGGGACATCCTGGCGGCGGGCCGCCCAGGCATTGAGGAATAAGATAAAAAAGCCGCGATATTCGCGGCTTTATTTATATGGGCTTGTCGTTCCAACTATCTGGCAAGCGATGCGAAGCGAGCAGTCAGCACTCGGGGCCCCTCGGGAGTCGAGTGAGGCTTGGACGATCAGGCCCCGAAGGGGGACTCGGCAGGGCGCCGAGTCCTTTTCCACAGGACAGGGACGTTCCCGGATCAAGTCCGGGACAGGCTCTGTCGAAAAGCCCGGCCAAGCCTCACGGTCCGAAGGACGGCGGACGCGGGGTGTCCTTTCTTTGGTTATCTTTCTTTACTCCGGGCCTTACGGCCCTCCGCCCTTCGGGCCGGCTAACGCCGTTCGCACTGCGTGCGTGGACAAGCAAAGAAAGTAACTCGGCGACCGGCAGGTCGGCGAAACACGCCGCAGGCGACTTCAACACGAGCGCGCTAAACCAAAGCGATAGACGCTCTCGCGACAACCAACCACCGAAGCCACTGGATCCCGGCCTACGCCGGGATGACGATGTAGCGGGAGTTGCGCAAATTTTTCGTCACTGGCGAAATGACGATGCAGGGGGAGCTGCGCGAGTTTCCCGTCGACTGGCGAAATGAGGAGAAAGCCATCAGCCTTCGAAGCAAACCTTCCCATCTCTCACCACACAACTCTTACTCACCAACTCATCATCAAAATCAGGACTCAACACCCCATCACGCACCAACAACTCGGCAAAATTGAACACATTGCGCGCATACATCTCCGACGCATGCAACGGCGCCCCCGCCGGCAAATTCAACGGCCCAAGAATCGTCACCCCATGAAGCTCGACCCGCTCACCAGGCCGCGTCAGCTCACAATTGCCGCCACCCTCGGCCGCCAGATCGACAATCAAGGCGCCAGGTTTCATGCCTTCGACCATCGCAGCGGTAAGAATTTTCGGTGACGGACGCCCCGGCACCGCAGCCGTGGTCACGATCACATCGACCGACTTCACATGCTCGGCCAGCGCCTGCTGTTGCGCAGCGCGTTCCTCGGCGGAAAGCTCGCGTGCATAGCCGCCACTACCGGCAGCGCTGACGCCCAACTGGACAAACTTCGCACCCAGCGACTCCACCTGTTCGCGCGTCTCCGGCCGCACGTCATAACCTTCGATCTGCGCGCCCAACCGGCGCGCCGTGGCGATTGCCTGCAGGCCGGCAACACCCGCGCCGATCACCAGCACGCGCGAGGGGCGGATGGTACCGGCGGCGGTCGTCAGCATCGGGAAAAATTTGGGCGCGGCTTCTGCGGCGATCAGCATCGCGCGATAACCGGCAACCGCCGCCTGCGAACTGAGCACATCCATCGCCTGCGCGCGCGTCGTGCGTGGCAACAGCTCCAGCGCAAAGGCGGTGATACCCCGCTCGCTCATGGCAGCGATACGTCCCGCGGCACCATAGGGCCGCAACTGCCCGATCAACACACTGCCAGCGCGCAGGCGCGCTACCGTTGTATCGTCCGGCGGCAGCACGCAGGCCAGCACATCCGCCTGCGCCAGAACTTCCGCGGCATCGCCGAATTCACCATCGACGTAGCTGGCATCGGGAAACCCGGCCGAAGCGCCAGCGCCATGTTCGAGCAAGACCCGAACCCCCTTGGCACGCAATTTCTTTGCAGTTTCCGGCGTAATCGCGACACGCCGCTCGCCAGCGGCGGTTTCACGCAATGCGGCCACGGTGATCGGCATCGGGGACTCCCTGCGGATGATTCGGGCCATCATAAGGCCTTAATGGACCGCGCTTGTACCCGGGGGGCACCTCGGGAGTAGACTGACCAGCCGCTTACGGCATCGATACCCGGCGGGCAAGACGAGCTGGAGATCCATTGATGTCCGTGCAGGTGAAATTCGATTCGCTCTCTCCCGATCCGCTGCTGGCCAGGGCACGTGCAGTACGCGAACGGGCTTATGCGCCCTATTCCAACTTTCTGGTGGGCGCCACCTTGCTCACCCACGACGGCCGCCATTTCGATGGCTGCAACGTGGAAAACGCGTCCTATGGCTTATGCAATTGTGCCGAGCGCACGGCGCTGTTTGCGGCGATCGCCGCAGGCTGCAAGCCCGGCGATTTCGCCGCCCTGGCAGTGATCGGCGACACACCTGCGCCCATCGCGCCTTGCGGCGCCTGTCGCCAGGTGATGGCCGAACTCTGTAACCAGGAGATGCCCGTCATATTGGCCAATTTGCAGGGCGACGTGCAGTTGACCACAGTCGGCAAGCTGCTCCCAGGCTCGTTTCAATTGCCCTGAGCCCGATGAGACCCGGAGTCATCGGACGTGAGCCGATGAACTGCTAGCATGACCGCTTTGAGATCGAGTCACGCCATGCTTTCTGCTCTCGAGTTGCTACAACAGCGCCATTCGGCACCCTCGCGCCAGCTTGGCGAGCCCGCGCCCGACGATACGACCTTGCGCACGTTGCTGGAAGCGGCCATCCGGGTGCCCGACCACAGCAAGCTCGAGCCGTTCCGGCTGGTGCTGCTACGCGGCGACGCCAAGCTGCATTTTGGCGAACGCCTGGCCGAGATCGCCATTCGCCGCAATCCGGACCTGCCTGAGTCCAAGCGCGAAAAAGAGCGCTTGCGCTACACCTTTGCGCCGCTCGTGGTGATAGTGATTTCGCACGTGCACCCTGAAAGCACGGTGCCTGTCATCGAGCAACAGTTCGCCGCCGCCTGCGTCGCACACAACCTGCTGCTCGGCACCTATGCCCTTGGCTACGGCGCGCAGTGGCTGACCGGCTGGGCGGCGTACGATCGCGAAGCGGCCGCGCTACTTGACCTCAAGGACAACGAACAAGTCGTTGGCTTCGTGCATATCGGCACGCCGGATATCGATATCCCCGATCGCGATCGCCCCGTGCTCGACGATCTGATCTCGACCTGGGCACCATGAGCGAGGCAAGCCCCATCGTTCATCTCGTTGACGGAAGCCTGTATGTCTTCCGTGCCTGGCACTCCATGCCCGACGAGTTCACCGACGTCGACGGACACCCGATCAACGCGGTGCACGGGTTTACGCGGTTCTTGTGCGAACTGCTGGAAAAGACCAAACCGGAACATATCGCGGTGGCCTTCGATGCATCGCTGACCACCTCGTTCCGCAACGCGATCTATCCGAAATACAAGGCCAACCGCGAGCTGCCGCCACCCGATCTCGAACGGCAGTTCGTCGTGTGCCGAGAGATCGCCGAGGCGCTTGGCCTGCCCGTCCTGATCGACCATAGCTACGAAGCCGACGATCTTATCGGCAGCGCGCTGTGGGGACTGCGCGCGCATGGATTCCGCGGCGTCATCGTTTCGGCCGATAAAGATTTCGGTCAGCTGCTGGGCGAACACGACGAACAGTGGGACTACGCGCGCAATCTGCGCTGGGGTCCGGCCGGCGTGCTGGAAAAACTCGGCGTGCATCCGCACCAGGTCGCCGACTATCTGGCCTTGTGCGGGGACGCCGTCGACAACATCCCCGGCGTACCGGGCGTCGGCGCCAAGACGGCAGCGGCCTTGCTCATGCATTTCGGCAGCCTCGACGCCCTGCTCGACCGCGTCGACGAAGTGGCTTTTCTGCGCATTCGTGGCGCTGCGTCTTGCGCGGCGAAGCTCAAGGAGCATGCCGAGATGGCACGCCTGTATCGCCGTCTTACACGTATCGCGCTTGATGTGCCCGTTGCATCACATGCCGACGCCTTGCTTCGCCAGGATAGCGAATGGGCAAAACTGGAGGTCATCAGTGAACGACTTCGCTTTGGCCCATTGACGCGTTCGCGACTGCGCGCGCTGACCACTGGTTAGTCGCTCAATCTCTTGCGCCGAGCCTGCGCAACGCGTTTGCCGATTGATCGTTGCCTTGTTTTAGCGCCACGGCGAGCGCCGTATTGCCGTGCACATCGACATGATCGATATCCGCGCCCTTGGCGATAAGGGCTGGCAGCAGATCGAGACGCCCGAACAGCGTTGCAAAAGACAGCGCCGTTTCACCAGCGTTGTTGGCTTGATCGACCGGACAATGCGCATCGAGTAGCACATGGGCGACTTCCGCGTGACCTTTGTACAACGCCCCCATCAAGGCCGTATTGCCATTGCGATCACCGAGGCAAGCATTGGCGCCTATGCTCAATAGGTAGCGCAGAGCATCGGGCTGATCGTTGTAGGCAGCAAGGACGATGGCGCTATAACCGCTCGACGTTTGATTATCGATCGGATAATGCGCCTCGTAGAGCGCTTGCAGGATATCGGTGCGGCCGACACGCGCGGCATCGAACCATTCCGAATCGTAGCGATGAGCATCGACCCACTGCGCCTGCGGCTTGGGGATGTTCTGTATGTGCTCGGCACGCGCCATCAGGCGCAATGAGGGAAAGCAGGACCACACGCCTACCGCGACTAGTGCAACGACGATAGGGGTAATCACGAACCAGGTTCGGCGATGTCTAAACATGGCCAATACTCCTTGAAGCCTTCGTTAATAGCGGGCGAAACGATAACGGCGCCCCAAAGGCCTCGAAACGTCCCCTACGCGTCATTCCGGCGGAGGCCGGAATCCATTCCTCAGCGCAAACGCTTGCCAAATGCCACCTGACAAGCAGGGACTGAGGAATGGATCCCGGCCTACGCCGGGATGACGATGGAAACTGAGGCCTTACAGGGCTCTCATCAATCCGCGAGCTTTTCGGCGGCAGCTTTCACGCGCGACAGGTCGGCGTGCGTCGCCTTGACTAGTCGCGTGCCATAGTCCGCATCGGCCTTGTAAAAGTACGACAGCATTGCGTACTTATTGGCATCGTTAGTGACCTGGTTGAGGTCGTTGCTGAGTGCCACGATCAGGTCGTTCTTTTCCTGTGCCGGCAGCGCCTTGTAGTACTCGCCTGCTTGCACGAAGTTGCGCGGCTTGCTGATTGCCTGCTGCTGCGTGGTGCCGGACAATTCCGTGCGCACCAGTTTGGCCGACGGGTCTTCGGAGACCTCGTTGATACTGGACGGCTCGTAGTTGATTTCGCCCTTGCGACCGCTGATGCTCATCGCGCCGTCCTGGTCCCCATTGTTCACCGCAACAGCCGGCTTGTTCACCGGGATGCTGAGGTAGTTGGCGCCCAGGCGATAGATCTGCGTGTCGGCATACGCGAACAGCCGGCCCTGCAACATGCGATCTTCCGATGCTTCGATACCGGGTACCATGCGCGACGGCGCGAACGCCGATTCCTCGGTACTTTCGAAGAAGTTGTCCGGCACGCGATTGAGCGTCATCGTACCGATCTTCTGCTCCGGCACGCCCGGCCATATCTTGGTGTCATCGAGCGCATTGAAGTCGAACTTGGCTAGATCCTTAGGCTCCAGCACCTGGATATACAGGTCCCACTTCGGGTGATCGCCTGCCTTGATGCTCTTGTAGAGATCATTGGTGTAGTGATTCCAGTCGGCGGCAAGAGAGGCCGACACTTCCTGCGGCCGCAGACTATGCAGACCCTGCCGGCTCTTCCAGTGGAATTTCACGTAATGCACCTGGCCCTGTGCATTGACCAGCTTGAACGCATGCACGCCGAAGCCATCCATATGGCGATAATTGTCCGGCATGCCTTCGCTGGAGTAGAGTCGTGTCAGCATCGCCGTTGCCTCGGGCGTATGCGCGAAGAAATCGAAAGCCAGGTTGGCATCCTGCACGCCAGTTACCGCGCTCGGCTTGTTCGCATGCACGAAATCCGGGAACTTGATCGCGTCGCGGATAAAAAAGATCGGCATATTGTTGCCTACCAGATCCCAATTACCTTGCTGCGTATAGAACTTGATCGCGAAACCACGCGGGTCGCGCGCCTGCTCCGGGGAGCCACGAAAGTTCATCACGGTGGAGAAACGTGCGAACACCGGCGTGCTGGTACCGGGCACGAAGACCTTGGCCTTGCTCAGCGACGAAATATCGGCGCTGGGTTCGAACACGCCAAATGCGCCGGTGCCACGTGCATGCACGACACGTTCTGGAATACGCTCGCGATCAAAACGCTGCAGCTTTTCGATCAGACGCGAGTCCTGCAATAGTGTCGGGCCATTGGGGCCAGCGGTTTGCGAGTTCTGGTTATCGCCGACGGGAATGCCTGCGTCGCTGGTCAGGTGGGCATCCTGCGCACTGACCGCAAAAGCTATGCTCAATGGAAGCGCCAGCAGAACACTAGTGCGAGCAAAGTTTTTTTTTGTGGTTTTCATGAACCATCCTTATCGTTGGGGATACGCCGGAGCGCACCGTATTAGCCGTCATTGGCCGGAAACCAGTCTAATTGATTCTTCGCATAAGTCCGATAGCTCATCGCTATAACGTGACAGGCTACGCACCTGACAACGATTGAGCGATCGGTGCAAGACAGTCATCATGGCGAATGCCGAATAACGCTCAAGGACTTTGCATGAACACATCGACGCAAGCTATTCCCGCCGACGCCAATGCGCCGGTCGAAATACTTTTCCAAGGCCGTTGGTTGAGTCTGCGCAAACGTGGACGCTGGGAATATGCCGAACGCAACAATCCCGGCGGCGCGGTCATCATTCTGGCGGTGACACCGGAGGACAAGGTGCTGTTCGTCGAGCAATATCGCGTGGCGATTCAGAAACACACCATCGAAATGCCGGCTGGCCTGGTCGGTGATCTAGCCGATCAATTGGACGAAGGCGCCATGCTCGCCGCCAGTCGAGAACTGGAAGAAGAAACCGGCTATCGCTGTGAGCGCGTGGAATTCGTGCACGAGGGCCCGTCATCGTCCGGCATGAGCACTGAGATGATCACCTTCGCCCGCGCCCATGGGCTGACCCGGGTCGGACCCGGTGGTGGCGATGAAAGCGAGAATATCGTGGTGCACGAGGTCCCTCGCACCGAGGCCGGAGCGTGGCTGTTCGCGCGGGCACGCGAAGGCTACTCGATCGACCCCAAGCTGTTTGCCGGACTGTGGTTTATCGATCACAATCAGTGAGTTGGGATCACCATCTTGATAGTCGGGAGTGAAAGCGGCGCGCCAATCATGCGACTGGCGCAAACCTGCTTCTCACTTCCGGCAACTCTTCGCTAAAGTCCTGACACTTCCTGCCGATCTCATGAGAGACCCCGCCTACGCGGCTAACTTTTGACTTTGGAGGAAGTCTGCCCATGAAGCGCTTCATCGTTTCCGCCGCCCTGATTCTGGCACCACTGGCTGCCCATGCTGCCTGCGCCCCTACCGATTTCGCCATCCAGGATTTCAAGATGAAGGCCACCGGCTCCGGCCAGGGCGTTCGTCTGAGCTTGAGCGGCCAGCTTGTCAATCACTGTGCCGAGGCCGCTGCCGCGCAGGTGAAGATCGAAGCCAAGGACTCCGACGGCAAGGTTCTGCAAGCCAAGCAGGGCTGGCCGGCCGGCACCACGAACATTGCACCGGGCCAGTCGGTCGAATTCGACCTGGGCCGTTTGTTCCGTTATCAGACCGACATGCAGAACTACACCGTCGGCGTCACGGACGTGCGCACCTGGTAAGTGTTGTTGCTGTATGGCTGTTCCGCGAGAATATTCAGGCCCCGGATTCCGGGGCCTTTTTTTGCCCGGCGCTCAGCTCGACGCGGTCTGGATCGTCACTTCCAGATCGTATTCCTTCGCCGAGGAGCCGGGCGTGGTCTGGAATTGCATGGTCACGTGGCGGCCTTCCTGTAATCGGGTCCACCGATAGGTATTGCCTTCGCGCGTCCAGCCAGTGATGCCATTGACGCCCTTGCCCATGCGATCGAGCAAACCCTTGGCATCGGTGGCCGAGCTTATGTGATAACGCGCCTGCCATTGAGTCTCGTCGCCAAAGGCGCTGAGCTGATCGATCTTCATATCCTTCGGCCATTGCACTGCATCGTGCAGTTCGGCGGGAATGTAGCGATCGGCCATGCGCGAGCGCACGAAACCGCCGTCGCTTTTCCAGTCGTATTCCAGATGCATGGCGACGGTCTTGGCCTCGTCGAGGCCGTGCAACCGGGCCACCACATGCAGAGCCGCGTCGATACCCGAGGACAGCCCTGCCGAGGTGATCACCTTGCCGTTATCGGCCCAACGCACATCCTTGATCACATCCACCTTGGGGTAACGCTTGGCCAGGCTGGCGATGCTCGGGTTGAACGTGGTCGCCTTCAGGCCATCGAGAACGCCCGAGCTGCCTAGAATGAACGCCCCCGTGCACACCGAAAGAACATAGTGCGAGCTGTCTGTGTGCTGGCGAATGAAGTCGAGAATGCGCGGGTCTTTCTGCGCATCGCCTGTATCGCCGCCCGGCACCAGCAGCACGTCAAACTGTGGCGCGTTGGCAAAACTCGCGTCGGGCGTCACGGTAAGCCCCATCGCCGTCTTCACCGGTTTGCCGTCGGGCGACAGCGTCACCACGCCAAAACCGGCTGTACCGAAGACTTCATAGGGACCGGCGAAATCGATGATCTCCACGCCGTCGAACAACACGATACCAACCCGGACCTGCGGTTGCGTATGCGCCTCGTGCTCGGCCAGCACGGGCAACGCGAAAAACGCCGCAAACAGCAACACGAAAAGACGGAACGAAAGCCTGCGCATACCTGACCCCTTGGCAAGAAACGCCGGCACGATACGAAAAAACCATACGCAAATGCGGACGCGCAGCACGCCTATCCGGACAAATCAAACGGTGCCGAAACGCTCGCGGTAATCGCGTGGCGACACACCCAGCTGGCGTGCGAAGGCGCGACGCATGGCCTCATCGGAAGCGAACCCGCATTCGGCAGCGATGCGCTTGATCTCCTTGGCCGTGCTTTCGAGCAAAGGCTTGGCCGCTTCGATGCGCTGCTGCTCGACATATTTCTGCGGGGTTGTGCCGAACGTGGCGTGGAACCGACGCGTGAACTGACGCGGGCTGATATGCAGACGCGCCGCCAACAAGTCGATATCCAGACGCGCCTGCAGATTCGCCGCGATCCAAGCCGCCAGCTGCTCGAACTGATCGGGCAGATCCTGGGCCTGCAACTGGCTGCTGAACTGGCTTTGTCCGCCCGAACGCTTGCTGGCCATGACCATGCGCTTGGCCACCTTCAGCGCCAGCGCATGGCCATGATCGGCAGCCACCATCGCCAGCGCCAGATCCATGCCGGCGGTGATGCCGGCCGACGTCCAGACCTCACCATCGCGGGTATAGATCGCATCGGACTCGACGCGCACCTTCGGATAGCGCGTGCGCAGCTCGTGCAAGTCGCTCCAGTGCGTGGTGGCTTGGCGCCCGTCCAGCACGCCGGCTTCGGCGAGCAACAGCGCACCGCTGCATACGGATGCCACCCGACGGACTCGCGCGGCACTGAGCCTCAGCCACTCGACCAGGGCCGCATCGGCGCGTGCGCAGTCCAGCGCGTCACCCATGCCGCCGCAGACCAGCAAGGTGTCGGTGCTATCCGGAAGCGACGCGCAGGGCATATCCGGCAACAACCGCATGCCGGCGGCCATCGTAATCGGCTCGTCGCGCATAGCTACGATGTGCAGGCGATACAAGGGCCATCGACCGGGATGGTCGTCCTGCGCCTGGCGGCTGGCCAGTGCAAACACTTCGAGCGGGCCGCTGATATCCAGCGACTGTGCGCCTGCGTAGACCAACATGCAGACGATCTTGGGCGATGCTTCTTGCATGGTACCGAGCCAGCCTGGGTGGCCGGTACGGTAAATGGAAACCACCACAATCGCCAACCGGCAATGCCTCGCCACCGGGAGGTGGCGAGGCATTGGTCAGATTACTGTACTTCTTCGACCGACTGGTCACGCTCGATCTTGTAGACCTTCTGCGGTGTATCGGTCTTGAGCAGTTTCAGACGCTTGACGCCGGCCTGCTTGCAGACATTGACGCCATTGGCGAAGACACCACCCTGGTTGCACTTCCAATTGTAGAAATTGGCAATGCCATCGGCCAACTGCAGGCTGTAGTCGGTGCTGAGCGCACCGGCATCGAACGGATGGCCAGCCATTTCGTTCTGGAACCAGCGCATCCATTCCTTCGAACCGACCGGCGGCGGGTTGGACTGGAAGCTCGGATTCAATGGCGCCAGCTGCGGACTCTCGGCGGTCATGTGGCAGCTCATGCAGGCGCTGACCGGGTTGTCCACCGGGCCATCGAGGCGGCCGTTCCAGCCTAGATGGGTCGGCGGCAGCTCCGGCTTGGCATTGATGGCGGTCTGCTTCAGATCCGGATTGATCTTGGTCACCGTCGGCTGCTTGTTGGTATAGGTGTCCTGGTTGTTTTCCGGATCGTTACCCCACATCACGCCCACCGGAACCAGGTTGTCCCAGCCCGGCTTGCCGGTCTTGGCACCGTTGTACTGGAACGTGCCGAAAATCCAGCCGGTCCCCGGAATGCGCGAGTCACGCACCGCAAAGTCCATCTGGATCAGGGCTACCTCCTTGACCGAGCGATCGGACGAGTTGAAGGTGTTGGTGATGTAGGCCTGCCACAGCACCGGATTGACCAGGAACGGCACCTGCTTGAGGTCGACGTCGGCGAACAGCGGCTTACACACCACCGTACCGTCGTGGAAGCTGTTGGGCTGAGTGGTGTAGGTGGGGTCCGGGTTCTGCGGGTCTTTCCACACCTCGCCGAAGGTAAAGCCACCGATATCGTTGTAGATACCCACGGCGTACGTCTGGCCGGTGGTGGTCTGGGTCGGGGCCAGCTGCTTGACCTGGATCTGCGCTTCCTTGGTCAGGCCGTGGATGCCTTCACGACCCAGGGGACCGTAATGCTGCCAGGGTGCGTGATACCAGGCGCGCACCTTGTTCTTTTCGACGTACCAATCGTTCTCGACATTGCCTTCCAGGCAGTAAGCCTTGACGGCTTCGGCATAAGGGCGCCATTTTTCAAAATCGTTGGTCAATGGACTGGGCAATAGCTTGAAAAAGGCTGGCGGCACCTTGCTGGGCAATGCCTTGGGGTAGTTCTGACTCAGGGTGAAAGTCGGCCCCTTATAAGTCGATGGGGCTTGATAACCATAATCGGGAAACGTGCCTGCATTTGCGCTGCCCACTAGCAACGTTAGCGCAGCGATAATGCCCAGAGCACCGCCTTTAGCGAGTTGCATAATCCACCTCCTTGAAGCATTGAATTACTCCTCATGCCGCCATTACGCGGCACACCGGGTTATCCGGAAAACAGCCAAGCCCCGGATCGGCCAAAAGTGATCCTCCGGCAATGACGCCGGCCAGAACAAATAATGATAACTACCGAAATCCCCAACCGACCGAATGCGCCGGCCTTGCATCGGCTCGCCTTTGTCAGCGAGCAGTCGATTACCCTAATGGCGGGATAGTAGATAAAGGCGGCAATAAAAGAAATAGACGAGTCGACAAAATAAAAAAAGGCCGGGGCACGTCCCTGTCGACGATACCCCGGCCTCAACGCACAAAATGTGCAATACGATTAATGCAGTACGAATAACTTGTCGAAACCGGCCACTCGCAGGGTGCCCCGCAATTCGGTGCCGGCATTGACGATACGAATCTCCGCACGCTCCCCGCCGGCATGCTCGCGCAGCAGCAGAAGCATGCCCAGCGCGGAACTATCCATGCTGTTCACCTCGCCCAGGTCGATCACATAGCTGCGTGCCGGCGCCTTGACGCCCAGGCAGGCGTCGTGGAAATCCCGATGCACGGAGAAATCGAAGTTCTCGCCCATCTGCAAGGTCAGGCAGTCCAGCTCGGTATCGTGATGAATGGTCAGGCTCATGGCTGTAATGCCTCTCAAAACAAATCGGTTTAGAACAATTCGATCTCGCCGGCGTCCATCGTGCTCTGCAAGGCAGGGCCACGCGAGCGCAGCTTGGCTTTTTCGCGCTGCACGGCAAGCCGTGAGCGCACTTGCTGGGCACGTTCGGCCAGCACATGGGCGTCGATCGGGTCGCAGGCCAGCGCCTCGATATCGCGCGTGCACTCGGCCGTCACTTCCTGCAGCTCGACCAGTCGGGTACGCGTCTGGTTGAGCAGCTGGCTGAGAATGTCTTCGAACTGCAGCGAGCGGATCGTGGTCGACACGTCGTTACCCAGGCCACGGTTGATCTCGACAACCTGGTCGGCAACCACGCTGGTGCGCGCGTCGCTTTCGGTCACGTGGGCCATCATCGCGTCGATACCGCCCTTGGCCGACAGCGCCACGTTCAAGTCCTGGGACGCCATCGTGCCGACCAGCTCGCGCAGGTGGTCCATCGCGGCGCGGGCGCGCTCGACGTGGCTGCCGATCTGTTCGTTGAACTGGTTGGAGTTGCTGGCGAGGTTGCGGATTTCGCCCGCAACCACCGCGAAACCACGGCCGGATTCGCCTGCCCGCGCCGCTTCGATGGCGGCATTCAAGGCCAGCAGGTTGGTTTCTTCGGCAATCGTGTTGACGTTCTTCAACAGGCCGAACACCGCGTCCATTTCCTTGGCCATGCCGTCGATGCGGTAGACGATGCGCAGGCTCTCGCGCGACAGCTGCACGATCAGGCCGACGAAGTGCTCCAGCAGGTCGCCGGTGCGTGCGGCAAAGTCCTGCACCGACACGCCGCCGTTCTGCACATCGATGATCTGCTTGAGCAGCGACTGCTGCATGCCGGTCTTCTGCGACAGGCCGTCAAAGCCACCGCCAAGTTCCGAGACCGCGTCGCGCAGCAGGTCCATCGCCTGATGCAGTTCGCGCGAGGCGTGGCCCATTTCGTCCACGAGCGCGCCACGCACGTCTTCGAGTGCCTCGCGTACAGGTGCGGAATCGATGATCGGGGCTTCGGTCACCACCGGAGCGTTGCGCCGCGTCTCGACGATCCACACTGCCGTGAGCGCGATGACCAGCACCGGCGCCAACCAGGCGGGATGCCAGAACAGGCAGAGCAGCAACGCGGCCGCACTGGCGACAAAGCCGTACAGTGGCCGCGAGGCGATCGATGAAGGAATGACTGACATGGGCTTGTCCGAACTCAAGTGACCGCGCGGGCAGCGCGGGCGACGGGTTGACGCGCCATCTCAAGGAGGCGCGCAGCGATATTTTCCAGGGGCAGCATTTCGCTGGCGGCGCCCATCTTCCAGGCGGCGCCGGGCATGCCCCATACGACCGAACTGGCCTCGTCCTGCACCAGCGTGGGAGCGCCGCATTCGCGCAGCTCGGCCAGGCCACGTGCGCCGTCGTCGCCCATGCCGGTCAGCAAGGCGGCGATGGCCGGCGCGCCGACACTGGCGGCTACCGAACGGAACAGCACGTCGACACTGGGTTTATGACGATTTACCGGCGGCCCGTTGTGCAGACGGCAGACGTAGCGTGCGCCGTCCCACATCACCAGCAGATGCTGGCTGCCCGGTGCGATGTAAGCATGGCCGTGCTGGATGGGCTGGCTATCGCGCGCTTCGCACACGCGCATTGCCGAGCAGTTGTCCATGCGCTGGGCGAACGGGCCACTGAAAGCGGCCGGAATGTGTTGCGTAATCAGGATCGGCGGCGCATCCGGCGGCATCGATTCGAGTACGACGCGGATGGCTTCGGTGCCGCCGGTCGACGCACCGATCGCGATAATGCGTGTACCGCCCCTCGAATCGGCAGTCTGGGCGCGCGGCAGCACGGCATCCGCGCTCAAACGCGGCGGCACGTCCAGCTTGCGTACGGCACTGCGCATCTTTGGCCGTGCCAGGGCGGCCAGCTTCACCTTGGCGCAGATTTCCTGCGCACCCTCGGCAAACGTACTAGCCAGGTCATTGCTGGGCTTGGTGAAGAAGTCGACCGCACCCAGCTCCAATGCCTTGAGCGTCACTTCGGCGCCTTGCTGGGTCAGCGAAGACACCATCACCACCGGCATCGGGCGCAGGCGCATCAGGTTTTCGAGGAAGGTCAGGCCGTCCATGCGCGGCATCTCGACGTCCAGCGTCAGCACGTCGGGCTCGAGCTGCTTGATCTTTTCGCGCGCGATCAACGGGTCGGCGGCCACACCCACCACCTCGATCCCCGGATCGCAGGCGAGCATGGTCGACAACAGTTTCCGCACCAGGGCGGAATCGTCGACGATTAGTACACGCACTCTAGCCATTAATGCTTACTCGCCTTTGCCTTAAGAGGTGAAAACGTCTCGAAGAACCGGGTCTTGCATGGCGAATGCGAGCCTTTCCTCCTCGCCTCGCCGCCCTTTCCTAGAACAGCTCCACTTCTCCCTTTATCGGATCGTTTGCCAAACGCTTGAGGTAATGCTTCTCGGTGTCGACCAGGCGACTTTCCTGCAGCCCATGCATCAAGCGCACGCGCACGCGCCCGGTCTGCGGGAAATACTGGACCTGGCGCGGATGCACGTCGCCGACATCCTCGGCCACCAGATTGAGCTTTTCCGTCTCGATATAGCGGCGAACGAAGGCGATATTGCGTCTACCGATATCGGTCATCTGCGCCAACACGCGGCCACCGCCAAAGATCTTCACTTCAAGATCGTTGCGATGCCCGCCGGCCTTCAGGATGCGGTTGATCAGTTGCTCCATCGCGTCGTTACCGTAGCGCGCGGCGCGACTGACCGTGGACGACCAGCTATCGCGGTCGCCGACCGGCTCGGGCAACATGAAATGGTTCATGCCGCCGATCTGACGCTGGCGGTCGCGAATGCAGGCCGATACGCAGGAGCCCAGCACGGTCGAGATCATTTCGTCCTGATCGCTGACGTAGTACTCCCCCGGGAGGATTTTCGCGGTCATGCATGACTGCGTCGGATCCCAATACCGACGTACATGTTCGAAGCCGGGCAATACGTTCTGTGCCGCGGCAGGTCGGCGACTGGCCATGACTTCGCTCATGTGTCGCGCTTCCGGTAGATCGTGCGGCCGACCAGATCGAAGTCGTCGCTCAGACCATACATCGACTCCGAATGCCCGAGGAACAGATAACCGCCCGGGGGCAACAGGCTCGCATAGCGGGCGAACAGGCGCTGCTTGGTCGGCTTGTCGAAATAGATCACTACGTTGCGGCAGAAAATCGCATCGAACGGCCCTTGCATCGGCCAGTCGTGCAACAGATTCAGCGGTTGAATGGTCACCAGTTCGCGCAAGCGCGGATGGACACAGGCCAGGCCTTCGTAGGCGCCTTCGCCGCGCAGGAACCAGCGCCGGCGACGCTCAGGGCTGACGCCACCGAGCTTGTCCACCGAATACACGCCCTTGCGTGCTGCTTCCAAGGCCTGCGGCGACAGATCGGTAGCGAGAATTTTCGCGTCGATATGGCTGCCGTGCTGCTCGAGCGCCTCGGCCAGCACCATCGCCAGCGCATACGGCTCTTCGCCGGTGGAACAACCGGCCGACCAGATCCGCAGGCGATCGTCATGACGCTTTTTCTGCTGCAACCACAGCGGTAGCTGCGTTTCGATCAGAAAGTCGTAATGGTGCATCTCGCGAAAGAACGAGGTGACGTTCGTGCTGATCGCACTGGCCAGCTCGCCCAACTCGCTTTCCGGATCGCGCCGCAGGATCTCGCAATAGCTGGCGAATTCTTTCAGGCGCAGCGCACGCAGACGGCGCAACAGACGCCCCTGGACCAGCTGACGCTTATGTTCGCCAAGCGAGATGCCGCAATGCTCCAGCACGAACTCGCGCAGGAAACGAAACTCCGCATCACCCAGGCTCGGTCCACCGATGCCCGCATTGGCAACGCTTTCATCGGTGGCCGGCACGGACATGGCTTAGAACTCCTTCCACACACCGCTGTCGGCGGCTTCAGCAGCGGCCGCACGCGCAACGGGCCTGGCCGGCGCACCGCTGCGCACAGCGGCAAATACGGCTTCGGTCTCGGCGGCAACAGCCGTCGTGCGCGCCTTCTGCGTGGGTGCCGGTGCGTAGTCGGCATCGTCACCAAGCTGGAAGAAGCCCACCTGACGTGTCAGCTCGGTGGCCTGCTCCTGCATCGCGCGTGCGGCGGCAGCAGCCTCTTCCACCAATGCGGCGTTCTGCTGGGTCATCTCGTCCATCTGCAGCACGGCGTGGTTGACCTGATCGATACCGGCCGACTGTTCCTGGCTGGCCGCGGCGATTTCGGCGACGATGTCGGTCACCTTCTTCACGCTGTCGACGATCTCGGCCAGCGCCTTGCCTGACTGATCGACCAGCTCGGAGCCGGTGCGCACCTTGGCGGCACTGTCGTTGATAAGACCCTTGATCTCCTTGGCTGCACCCGCGCTGCGCTGCGCGAGGTTGCGCACTTCGGTCGCCACCACCGCAAAACCGCGGCCCTGTTCGCCCGCACGTGCCGCCTCGACCGCGGCATTCAGCGCCAACAGATTGGTCTGGAACGCGATTTCGTCGATCAGACTCACGATGTCGGCGATCTTGCGGCTGGAGGTATTGATCTCGCGCATCGCGCCGACCGCCTGGGCGACCACTTCGCCGCCGCGCTCGGCCTGTTCGCGAGCACCGCGGGCCAACTGATTCGCATGGCTGGCGTTCTCGGCGTTCTGTTTCACCGTCGAGGTCATTTCTTCCATCGACGAAGCGGTTTCTTCCAGGCTAGACGCCTGCTCCTGCGTGCGCTGGCTGAGATCGTCGTTACCGCGCGAAATCTGCTGCGCCGCCGTGCTGACCGAACCCGAGCCGTGGCGTACTTCATTGACGATCGTGCTCAAGCGCTCATCCATCGTACGGAAGGCTTCGAGCAGCTTGCCCAGCTCATCGGTGCGATCGACGGTGATCTTGTGGCCCAGCTTGCCGTCAGCAATGGCGTGCGCAATGCCCACCGTGCGGTTAAGCGTGTTGATGATCGAGCGGATCACCAGGGCGGCGACAAGCAAGGCGATAAACAGGCCAGCGATCAGGGACGTCAGGCTCACCGCACGAATCAGCTTATAGCGCGACACCTGCTGCTCGTAGATGCTCATCGCTTCGGCGCGCTGCAACTCGTTGAGCTTGGCCATGCGTGCCTGGCGGTCCATCAGCATCGGGCGGAGCTGCATTTCCAGGATATCGGCTGCGCTAGCATCGCCCTGCTTGAGTGCATCGAGCGTGTCCTGCTTGGCCTGGTTATAGTCGGCATCCGTCTCATGCATCTTCTTGTATTCCTTGGCGATGACATCGCTCATCGGAATCTCGTCGAAGCGCTTGCGCAGATCTGCAAAACCTTCCTGCAGCTTGTCGTACTCGGCCAGCTTCTGTTTCAGCGCGTCGGGCTTGCTGACCTGGTTGGCCGCTTCGCCGAGCACGATGAACGACATCAGCGCCTGCTGTCCGATGCGGCTGAGCAACTGTGCCGGCACCACTTCCTGTTCGTAAATCTGCTTCATGCCGTCGTTCTGCAGGCTCATCGAACCCAGGCCGATCACGGCGCCGCCGATCAGCATCACCGCGAGCAAGCCCATGACGCCGTACAAGCGCATGCGAACCGATAAGGAAGGGAGTTTGAAAGTGAACTTCTTCATTGCTGATCCAATTGATGACCGGAACGAGGAACTGCGTTAAGCCACGGCTTTTACGTCGGCGACCGCGGGCAAGGCGGCCTCGAGCATCTGCGCATCCTGCGGCTGCAACAGCTTGTCCACGTCCAGCAGCAAGACCATGCGCTCTCCGGCCGAGGTCAGTCCCTTCAGATATTCGGTGTCCACGGCCGTACCCATATCGGGCACGGGTTTGATCGAATGGGCTTCGACATCCAGCACGTCCGAGACGCCGTCGACCACGACGCCGAAATGACGTCCGGCGACCGTGATGATCACGGTGACGGTCGTGGCGTTGTATTCCTCGCGTGCCAGCCCGAAGCGCAGGCGCAGATCGAGCACCGGCACGATCGCGCCACGCAGGTTGAGCACGCCCAGCACATAGGAAGGCGCTTGCGGAATGCGCGTCACCGGGGTCCAACCGCGGATTTCGCGTACGGCCAGAATGTCGATCGCGTATTCCTCCTGGGCGAGGTTTACGGTGAGGTATTGCGTGACGGCCGATTCAACGGCTTGGACTTGAGACAGGCTGGCTGTTTGGCTCATATGCATTCCAGGACGGGACCCCTCTATGTATGGGGTATCGGCAGGGGGGCGGGGAGCTTGAACGCGTGCGGGGAGTTTTTTTGCGCTTTTTTGGCCGGGGGTGCCGACTCCCACTCTCTCGCGCCACCTCACCTTCGTCATTCCGGCGTAGGCCGGAACCCAGTGGCGCCAGTGCTCGGTTCTTGCCTGGGTGTTCGGGCGATCTGGCCGCTTACGCAGCGGGCGTTTCGAACGCCTGCCGGCGTCCGAGTCACTTTCTCTTTGCTGGCCCACGCTTGCGCGTAGCGCATGCGAACGGCGAAGCCGGCCCGGAGGGCGGAGGACCTTTAGGTCCGGAGTAAAGAGAAAGTAACCAAAGAGAGAATGGCCTTTAGAGCCAAGGCTCTGAGCAGCATTGAGAGATACAACCGTTCGTGCCGCCTACTCGAATCGATAGGGGACACTTCTGGCGCTTCTGAGGTGCGCCGGAGCTGTGCGCGAGGCGTCGTGGCGGTGAGGACTTAAAGCGTTCATCCTCTCACCCTTGCCTACCCCTCTCGTCATTCCGGCGCAGGCCGGAGGCGCTTTTCAACAGCGAAGCTGGTCATCCATGCCTCAGCGCCTCCGCTTGCGAAGCCTTGTCTGAACTCAAGCTGCCTTCTTACGCCCCTGCATACGTACCAGGCCAAGCACATCCACGATCAACGCCACCGAACCATCCGACAGAATCGTTGCGCCGGAAATGCCGTTGACGCGGCGGAAATTGGCTTCGAGCGACTTGACGACGGCCTGCTGCTGGCCGATCAGTTCGTCGATAAACAGGCCGACGCGCGAACCTTCGCCTTCGACGACAACAACCAAACCTTCGTCGATCGTCGTGCGCGCACCGGCAATACCGAACACTTCGTGCAGGCGAATGACCGGCAGATAGCCGTCGCGGAAACGGAACAGCTCGCCGCCACCGGCCACGCTGCGGATGGCATCGCCGCGCAGCTGTATCGACTCGACGATCGATACCAGCGGCACGATGTAACGCTCATCACCGACTGCCGCAGTCAAACCGTCGATGATCGCCAGCGTCAACGGCAGGGTGATGGTGAAGACCGTACCCTTGCCCTCGGTACTGCGGATGGCGACGGTGCCGCCCAAATCCACCACGTTGCGACGGACCACATCCATGCCTACACCGCGACCCGATAGATCGGTGGTCGCCGCGGCAGTGGAAAAGCCCGGCTGGAAGATCAGCTCGGCAACGGCGTCGTCACCCAGGTTGTCGCCCGAGGCGATCAGGCCGCGCTGGATGGCCTTGTTGATGATGGCCTGGCGATTGAGACCCGCACCATCGTCGCTGACTTCCACCACGATCGAGCCACCGCGATGAAAGGCTTCCAGCCGCAGCGTGCCGGTATCGCCCTTACCCGCAGTACGCCGACGGTCGGGTGACTCCAGACCATGGTCGATCGCGTTGCGCACCAGGTGCACCAGCGGATCGCCGATTTTTTCGAGGACCGTCTTGTCCAGCTCGGTCTGCTCGCCGACCAGATCCAGCTTGACCTGCTTGCCGAGCTTGTTGCTCAGGTCGCGCACCAGACGCGGGAAACGGCTGAAGACCGAGCCGATGGGCAACATGCGGATGCCCATCACACTTTCCTGCAAAGCGCGCGTGTGACGGGCGAGTTGCGCCAGGCCCTGACGCAGATGTTCCAGGCGCGACATATCGAAGTCGTCGCGGAACGGATCGAGCATGGACTGTGTGATCACCAGCTCGCCGACAAGATCGATCAGGCTGTCGATCTTGTCGATACCGACACGTACCGAGCTGGTTTCGCTATTTGTAGTCGCCTCGCGGACTGCGCGCGGCGCCGCTGGTGTTTCGTTTGCTGCGCGCGCCGCTGTGGGTACGGCGGCGGTAGCCGGCGCAACGGCGAGCAACGGTTCGACTTTCAGGTCGCACTCGTCTTCCACCCAGTCGAAGACACCTGTGATGGCCGAGCGCTTCACCGGCGCATGCAAGGTGATGCGCCAGGACAGATGACATTGCGACGGATCGAGCTTGGCCAGTTCCGGCAGCGCATCGCAATGGGCGACCACTTCCAGACGCCCCAGCTCGGCCAGCTCGCGAATCATGCGAATGGGTTCGTTACCACCGGCCAGCATGGTCGGGTGCGGGCGGAAATCGATCACCCAGGCATCGGCCTGGTCGCTGACCTCGGCCTTGGCCGCAACGGCTACGCCGTGTCCCATCGCGGCTGCCAGCTCCTGCCGCACGCTTTCGCTGACCGTGTCCGCCAGCGGTTCGCCGGCCTGGGCACGATCGAACATGCCACGCAGGCAATCGACGGTGCGCAACAACAGCTCGACGATGACCGAGTCGACCGCACGCCGACCGTCACGCAGTTCATCCAGCAGCGATTCGGCCTCGTGAGTGAAGGCCGCCATCTCCGGAAAACCGAAGGTCGCCGCACCGCCCTTGATCGAGTGCGCGGCGCGGAAGATGCCGTGCACCAGCTCCGTGTCGCCACCGTCGTCCAACGACAGCAGCGCCGATTCCATGCTGGCGAGTCCTTCGAGGCTTTCGTCGAAGAAGGTCTGATGAAATTGCGCAAGGCTGACATTGGCCATGGGATTAACCGAGCACGCGTTTGACCGTGGCCAGCAATTGCTCCGGATCGAACGGCTTCACCAGCCAGCCGGTCGCGCCGGCGGCCTTGCCTTCCATTTTCTTGTCGGTGTGCGACTCGGTCGTCAGCATCAGGATCGGCACGCCCTTGTATTCGGTCAGCGTGCGCAACTCGCGCACCATGCTGATCCCGTCCATTACCGGCATGTTGACGTCGGCCAGCACCAGGTCGAAGCGCGAACCACGAGCCGCATCCAGTGCCAGCTGGCCATTCTCGGCCTCGCTCACCTCATGACCGGCGCCGCGCAGGGTAAAAGCCACCATGCCACGCATCGACGCCGAATCGTCCACCGCGAGAATCTTTGCCATCGTCTACCTCGTCGAGCCGGCTTTATGCCGGCAGTTCCAATGTCTGTTCCAGCCCCAGCAGCGCGACTGCATCACGCAGCGGCTCGCCCACGCCCTGCCAGTTCACCTGTCGCCCGGAGGCATAGGCCGCACGGCGAAAGGCCGCCAGCAACTGCACCGCTGCCGTATCGACACGCGTCATGGCCGAGGCATCAAGCGTGCAGGAGGGGTGCTCCAGCGCCGCCATCAACTCGTCGCGCAGCGCCGGCAAGGCCGCCATCCGGCAATCTTCCGGAAGCTGCACCTTTTGATCCGTCGTGTCGCGTGACGCTTTTGTGCTCTTGCCCGCCATGACTGCTAGCTCGCTGCTGTTAGGCTGTCGTTGGTGTGCTTATCGGCGGTCTTGGCCTGGGCTTTAGCGAATTGCCGGGCTCAAGTTATTGCGTCCCCCGCCGATGCAGTGGCCGCAACCCTTCATTGGTCTGCGATTAGCCCGAGCGTCACAGGAGCCTGTTTGATCATCCAACCCACCAGCCTTGCCGCCCTTACCTGGGCCGGCGCCGCCGCCGGCAGCACGGCTGATAGCTGGCGGATCGGTACCGTGCTGTCCGCGCGGCCGCTGGGCGTGAGCCCGCAGGGGATGATGATCTTGCAGATCGGCGCGTTGGCGGTCGAAACCCAGTCGCCAAGCACGCAATTGCCACCGCAGTTCCAGGTGCGCGTCCTGAGCATGGGCGCCGAGCCTTTGCTGGAGGTGATGATC
Organism: Dyella sp. NPDC103356; assembly: GCF_055584465.1. Taxonomy (NCBI): domain Bacteria; kingdom Pseudomonadati; phylum Pseudomonadota; class Gammaproteobacteria; order Lysobacterales; family Rhodanobacteraceae; genus Dyella; species Dyella sp. NPDC103356. Next base: position 67,000 of record NZ_JBVJLZ010000012.1, on the reverse strand, counting down.
CCCTCCGGGCCGGAAACCTTCGTGCAGCAGGCCATGCGTGAGCGCCTGCCGCAGCAGAACGGCTATGCCCCGCTGCTGGCGACGCTGGATACCCTTGCGCAGCGTCCGCAGGTACGCCAGTTGCCCTCTTCCATCCGTACCGCATTGGCCTTGCTCGAAAACGCCATGCGCACGCCGGAGGAAATCAGCGACGGCCCTGGTTTGCGTGAAGCAGTCGCGCGCAGCGGCCTGTTTCTTGAAGCGCAGCTCGCCGATCCGATGGCCATGGGCGAGGCGCTGGGCGAAGAAGACTGGAAAGGTGCGCTGTTGCGCCTGGCTACCGCCCTGCAGACCGGCGGCTACGTCGGCAAGCCCTCCGCCAATGGACCGGGCAATGCCCCCGATACCGCACCGCCGTTGCAGCACCGCGGTCTGCTGGCGCAGCCTCGCGCGGCCGCGCCTGAAGAAGGCGATCCGTTGCTCGGCGACGATGCGCAAGATCTCCGCCCATTGCTCGAGCGACTCAACACCGACGTGCATGCCGCGCTGGCCCGCCTCGAAGTGGCCCAACTGGAAACAGCGGCCACCTCGGTATGGATGGTCGAGATACCGGTGCAAGGCAAGGACGGGCGCGACGTCGTGCAACTGCAGTTGGAACAGGGCGCGACCAGCAGCGATCCTTCCACGTGGACGTTGGGCTTTGCGCTGGAACTGCCGAGCCTTGGCCCGGTGCAGGGCGAGGTTCAATTGCGCGGGCAACGCCTGAGTGTTCGGCTTTGGGCGCATATGGGATCGACCGTCGAAAAGCTCGATCGCCGCTTCGACATGCTGCGCGATCGTCTTGCCGCCAGTGGGCTTATTCTCGATCAATTGAGCTGCCAGCATGGCATGCCGCAAACCGGGCAGTCCCGTAGCGCCGTACTACTGAAGACCATGGCATGACCCAGGCACTCCCTCCTCCGCGTCGCAAGGTCAGCTTGCGTATCAGCCACAGCGAAGGGCCGGCACCGACGATGCCGCCTGAATCGCTGGAGCGTTTGCTTGCGCGGGCACGGGATGCGGGGGTGCCATTGCATCATGATCCGCAGGTGGCGGCTGTGCTGGCTGCGCTGCGGTTGCGGGATGATGTGCCGGCGACGCTTTATGCCGCTGCGGCTGCGGTGCTTGGGTGTGTTTATGATGCGGCTGGGGAGTGAGTTGGGTTTTCGCTTCTCCTGCGCTGTGACTTAAAGCCGGTTTCGGCTGTGGTTGGTCCTCGCCTGTGTGTTCGCACAATTTGACCGCTTACGCAGCCTCTCCTATTTCGTCATTCCGGCGTAGGCCGGAACCCAGTAGCGTCAGTGCTTGGTTCTTACCTGAATGCTTTCGCGACCTGGCCGCTTACGCAGCGGGCGTTTCACTCGCCTGCCGGCGAGCGAGTCACTTTCTCTTTGCTGGCCCACGCTTGCGCGTAGCGCATGCGAACGGCGAAGCCGGCCCGGAGGGCGGAGGACATTTAGGTCCGCAGTAAAGAGAAAGTAACCCAAGAGAAATGGCCTTTAGAGCCAGAGCTCTGAGCAGCATTGAGAGATAAAACCGTTCGGACCGTCTACTCGAACCGATTGGGGACACTTCTGGCGCTTCTGAGGTGCGCCGAATCTGTGCGCGAGGCGTCGTGATAGTGAGGACTTAAGGTGTTCCCTGACCCTCGCCTACCCCTCTCGTCATTCCGGCGTAGGCCGGAATCCATGCCTCAGCGTTTCCGCTTGCGACACGTTGTCTGACGAGCGAAAGACTGAGGCATGGATTCCGGCCTGCGCCGGAATGACGAATAGGAGGGTGGGCGCAAGGCTGGGATTTTGCTCTTCGCTCTTAGCAAGCGATGCGCAGCGAGCCGTCAGCTCTTCGGGCCCCCTCGGGAGCCGAGTGAGGTTTGGACGATCAGGCCCCGAAGGGGGCATCGACAGGACGTCGATGCCTTTAGGACGGGACACGGATGTCCCGTCCTAAAGCCCGGCCAAGCCTCACGGTCCGAAGGACGGCGGACGCGGGGTGTCCTTTCTTTGGTTATCTTTCTTTGGACAAGCAAAGAAAGTAACTCGGCGACCGGCAGGTCGGCGAAACACGCCAAAGGCGACTTTCTAGCCTAAACGCAGAACCAGAGCGATGCGCGCTCTCGCGACAACCAACCACCGAAGCCACTGGGTCCCCGCCTACGCGGGGATGACGAACAGGTGGGGGACCGGGCAAAACGTGCCGGATCAAAGCACCTTCACGCCACACCATGCATCCGCCGAACCAACTCCGCCTCATCCCGCGACAACCCACACCGCAAAACCAACTCATCCACACCCACACCCTCACGCGCCAACTGCTGCGCCAAGGCATACGTCTGCGGCGAGGCGGCGGGCACGGGCATATGCGCACCATGACGCTCAAGATGTCGCTCGACGGATTCAAGGCGGCGCTCCAGACGACCGAGCATCATCACCAGCATCGAAGTCGGAACGTCCGTACCCGACGCGGAAAGACACTGCGCCAATTGGATACGTAGACGCAACTGCTGCCGCCACACCCAATAAAGCAACATCCCCTGTGCCGTCACCAACAAGATCAGCGCGATCAGGCCAATCTCAATACCCATGCTCAATCCCCGTGCGCCGCCCCCTGCGGCAAACGGCATAGTTTGCGCACATCCAGCAGCGCAACGAAACCCTGCTTCCAGGGAACGACACCACGGACGGGGTCGTCGGTGCGTTGGGCGCGGCCCGATGGCGGGGCAGCCATGTCCGCCTCGTTCAAGGACAGTAGCTCGTCGACGGCGTCGACACGCACGCCGACTTGGTGGGATTCATGCGTCAGCACCACGATGCGCGCCTGCGCAAGCGTGGTGGTCGAGGTATCCAGCCCCAGGCGCAGGCGACCGTCCAGGACTGGGACGATCTGGCCACGCAACTGCCGGATGCCGAGCAGATCCGAGGCCGACCCAGGCACGGGCGTAACGGCGCCGTCGCGCACGATTTCGCTGACCTGAGCCGACGGCGCGGCATAGGACTGACCAGCGAGGAAGAACACCAGCCACTGGGATGGAGTCTGTGCAACTTGGGCTACGGCGTTCATGCTTATCCTTTGTTCTCCGGCTCCGGCGTTTGCAGCGCACTGATCGTCGCGGCGGCCGGGGCAGGTACTGCGTCTTGGCCGGGGTTCACCGTGATCAGGCTCGGTAACGCAGGCAACGTGGCGGGTGCGGCGACCGGTGTCGCGGTATTAGCCGGCTTCGGCGAAGACGGTGCATCGGCGATCGGATGGTCCGCATCGCTGTAGAACCGACTCGGTGCGTTGCCGTCGCTCAATACGACGACCAGCACACGACGGTTGCGATTACGGCCTTCTTCGCTGGCGTTATCGGCGGCTGGACGAAACTGGCCCCAGCCGATGATACCCAAGCGACCCGGATCGACACCCTTGTCGGCGAACAAACGCGCGACACTGGCCGCACGTGCCGCGGACAGTTCCCAGTTGGACGGATACAAGGCCGTGTTGATCGGCTTGTCGTCGGTATAGCCCTCGACGCGCAGCGGATTGGGGAACGGCGAAAGAATGGCGCCGATCCGGCTCAATACATCATCGGCGGAACTCGAAAGCTTGGCCACGCCGCTGGGAAACAGGATATCGGTGCGTATCTCGATCTCGAGATAGCTCTCCGTGCGGCGCATGGTGATCAGGCTCTTGTCGATCAACGGCTGCAGCGCGTGCTGCACCTCGCCCTGAATCTGTTCGAGGTTGTGCTGTTGCGCGCCACCGGTGCGCTGCACGGTCGGCTGTTCGCCCTTTCCGGGTGTGGGCTGACGACGCAGCGGCAGTTCGATACGGCGTGCCGACGAGGTGGCCGTCGACGATGCACCGGCATCGGGCACGGGCGCCAGCACGGAAGGCGTGCGACTCGGGGTCGCTTCCAGTCGCTTGCTGTTGCCGTTGAAGGCTTCGATGATCGACTGCGACAGCACGCGGTACTTGCCCTCGTTCACCGCGGACATGGCATACATGACCACGAAGAACGCGAGCAGCAAGGTAATCAGGTCGCCATACGGAATCGCCCAGCGTTCGTGATTGACGTGCTCTTCGTGACGACGGCGTCTCATTGCAGATAACCCTGCAACTTGCTTTCGATCTGGCGTGGGTTATCACCCTGCGCGATCGACACCAGGCCTTCGATCACGATCTCGCGCATCTCGCTTTGCTTGTGCACCAGCCCTTTCAGACGCGCCGCCATCGGCAGCATCAGCAGGTTGGCCAGGCCGATGCCGTAGATGGTCGCGACGAACGCGGCGGCAATGCCATGGCCGAGCTTGCTCGGGTCGGCCAGGTTCTGCATCACCGCCATCAGGCCCATCACCGCGCCGATGATGCCGAGCGTCGGCGAATACGTCCCCGCGTTTTCGAACACCTTGCTGGCATCCAGGTCGATCTGTTCGCGTGTGCCCAGCTCGACTTCGAGCACGCCGCGTATCGCTTCGGGCTCGCTGCCATCGACCAGCAACTGCAGGCCCTTGCGCACAAAGCTGTCCTGCTCGGCGTTGATCTGCGGCTCAAGACCCAGCAGCCCCTGGCGACGCGACAGCTCGCTCCAGCCGACGATGCGACTGATCAGATCGGCCGGTTGATGACGCGGCGGCTTGTAGACCATGGGCAGCATGCCACCGGCGCGCTTGAGCACCTTGCCCGGCGTCTGCACCAGCAGGGCGGCTATGGTGCCGAGGAATACGATCACGAAAGCAGCCGGATTCCACAATGCCTCGAGCGTCGATCCCTTGAGGATCGTACCGATCGCGATCACCGCGAAGGCGAGGATGGTTCCGATGATGCTGACCAGATCCATAACTTAAGCCGTTTCCTTCAAAGCGGTTGAAAGCAGCGCGCCACCCTCGTCGGCCAGACCGGCCAGATCGAGCACCAGCGCCAGCCGTCCGTCGCCGGTCACGGTCGCGCCGGCAATACCGGGCGTGTCGGCGAACAAGGGACCGAGCGGTTTGACCATGACGTCTTCGCGACCGATCACCGCGTGCACCAGGCAACCAATGCGTTGATGACCGATGTGCACCACCACGACCTGGCGGGGCGGCGCAGCGCCGTGCGCACGTGCCCATGCGGACAGATCGCCCAACGGCAACGCGCGGCCACGATGTGCGGCGACACGACGCCCGTCCAGCCATTGATCCTGGCCGGCGGATAGTTCGAATACTTCGCTGACGTTGCTCAACGGCAGCGCAAACAGGCGATCGCCCACGCCGACCATCAGCACGCGCTGGATCGCCAGCGTCAGCGGTACGGCCAGCTCCAGCTCACTGCCCTGGCCGAGCTTGGAGCGCACCTGCAACGTGCCTCCGAGCTCGATGATGCGTGTCTTCACCACGTCCATGCCGACGCCGCGGCCGGAGATGTCCGACACCGTCGCTGCCGTGCTGAAGCCGGGGCGGAAGATCAATTCCAGTGATTCGACTTCGCTCAGGCGCGCGGCCTGGTCTTCGTCGATAACGCCCTTCTCTACCGCCTTGGTCCGCAACACCTGCGGGTTCATGCCGCGGCCGTCGTCGGAAACGATGATGACGATCCGCTCGCCACGCTGGCTGGCCGAAAGCCGCACACGCCCCTTGCGCGGCTTGCCGGCGCGTTCGCGATCCTCGGGCATTTCCAGGCCGTGATCGACCGCATTACGCAACAAATGCACGAGCGGATCGGCGAGTGCTTCGACCAGGCCACGATCGAGATCGGTGTCTTCGCCCTCGGTCACCAGCTCGATATCCTTGCCGAGCTGACGCGCGAGATCGCGCACGATGCGCGGGAAGCGCTGAAACAGACGCCCTACCGGCTGCATGCGCATACCCAGTACCGCGCCCTGCAAATCATCGGCGACACGATCGAGATCGCCCGCCGCCACTTCCAGAGTTTCGTCGCCGCTGCGCGAGGCAAGACTCAGCAGGCGGTTACGTACCAGCACCAGTTCACCGGCGCGATTGACCAGATCGTCGAGACGACCGGTATCGACACGCACGGTTTGCTCGGCCTGTGCCGGAGCACGCGCAGGCGATTTCGGTGCGGGCTCGGCGACTGGCGGTGCTGCAACAACCACCGGAGGCGGCGCCACTGCCGTGGGTGCCGCGCCCTTGCCATGCAGGCTGTCGAGCAGCGCCTCGAATTCATCGTCGCTGATTGCGGTCGATGCGGCGGGCGCAGGTGCCGGTGCGCCCGGCGCACCATTGCGACCGTACAAACTATCCAACAATGCCTCGAATTCGCTGTCGTCGATCGCGCCGCCTTCTTCCGTCGGCACGGGCATCGGTGCAGCAACCGGTGCGGGTGCGGGTGCGGGCGCATGCGCTACGCCGCTTTGCAGGCGACGCAACAGGCTGGCAGCGGGCGCCGGCAAAGTGTCGCCAGAACTCATCGCATCCATCTGCACGTTGAGCAGATCGAGCGCTTCGAGCAAGGCATCCATCTGCGCCGAGTCGAGCACCACTACGCCGTTGCGCGCCTCGTTGAGCAGGTCCTCGGCCTGATGGCACAACTGCACCATCGGGTCGATGGCCAGGAAGCCGGCGCCGCCCTTGACGGTGTGAAACGCGCGAAAGACTGCATTGAGCAGTTCGGCATCGCGCGGCGACGCTTCCAGCTCAACCAGCTGTTCGCTCAAGCGTTGCAGCAACTCCCTGGCTTCAACCAGGAAGTCATCGCGCAGCTCATCGTCCAAGGGTGAAGACATCCGCTTGAGTTCCTTTAGAAACCGAATTCGCTAAGCAGACGATCGGCCTCGTCCTGGCTGTTGACCTTGGCCGCTGCTGCAGGCGCTTCGCCGCCGGCCAGTGCGCCGGTGAGGCGAACCAGTTCCAGCAGGGACGATTCCACGCTACCGATAAAATGCGCGACCTTCTTGATGCGCTGGCCGGAAAGATCCTGCCAGGACTGCGCCAGCACCATGTCGTTGAGACCGTCACGGCTAGCGGCGGCAAACTCACGTGCCTGACGCGCGAGTACGGCACCGGCTTCGTTCTCGTCGCTCCACGCGAGGATTTCAATCGCGTTGGCTTCCAGCGCTTCGGCCTGCGGACGCATGCGTTCGGCGAAATCGAGGCTGCGATGCGCGGCCTGCGAACTCATTTCCAGTACATCGAGCAGGTTCTTGCGCGCATCGGCGACGCTATCGGGTACGCCCTCCAATGCCAGGTCGCTGCCGAGGCGACGTACCGCTTCGTGCAGGTCGCGCGCCAGCAGGCCCAAGGCGCGGAACAGATGCTGTTCGCGCTGGCGTGCCAGCGCATCGAGCGCCAGTTCGAAATCCGCGCGGTCGGCACTGTTGAGCAGCTGCTGCAGCTCGGTCGGCAAGGCGGTCTCGGAAAGTAGCAACGAAGAAGTGCTCATGCGGTGGCTCCTTGCGCGGCGAGCCGCTCGAAGATTTTGTCGAGTTTTTCTTTCAGCGTGGCCGCGGTGAACGGCTTGACGATGTAGCCGTTCACGCCGGCCTGCGCGGCGGCGATGATCTGGTCGCGGTTGTTTTCCGCCGTCACCATCAGCACCGGCATGCCCTTCAACGAAGGCTCGGCGCGGATCGCGCGCAACAGGTCGATGCCGGTCATGTTGGGCATGTTCCAGTCGGTCACGACCAGGTCGAACGGCATCTCGCGCAGCATCGTCATGGCGTTATTGCCGTCTTCGGCTTCCTGGATCAGCGGGTTGGAGAAACCCAGCTCGACCAGCAGGTTACGCACGATGCGCCGCATGGTGGAAAAGTCGTCGACCACCAGGATTTTCATGTTCTTGTCCAACGGGAGGGCTCCGGCTTGTAGGTTGGGAACGGGGAATAAGGAACAGGGAACGGAGAAGAAGGTTGCGGATAGTTCGAGGTCAGCGGCGGCGCTCCACCCTCCCCGTTCCCCGTTCCCCATTTCCGGCGCCATCGCGCCAACCGGACATCCGCGCCCGCAACCGCACCAGCGCCTGGCCGTGGATCTGACACACGCGCGATTCGGTAACGCCGAGCACGGCGCCGATTTCTTTCAGGTTCAATTCTTGTTCGTAGTACAGCGACATCACTAGTTGTTCGCGTTCGGGCAGACCGGAGATCGAGTCGATCAGGGCCTCGCGCATGCCTTCCTGTTCGACGCGATCCTGCGGCTCCAGGCCATCCTGATCGACTACGTCCAGCGCGGCGCCGCCTTCGTCGTCGTCCGGCGCGGTGAGGCTGAGCAGACGCGCGCTGGTCGCGTCGGCGAGAATCTGGTGGTACTCCTGCGCGGTGATGCCCATGCGCCGGATCACCTCGGCATCGATGGCATCAGCGCCGGTTTCGTTTTCGATCTGACGCACCACTTCGGTGACTTCGCGCAACTTGCGATGCACCGAGCGCGGCGTCCAGTCGGTCTTGCGCAACTCGTCGAGCATGGCGCCGCGGATGCGGATGCCGGCATAGGTCTCGAAGCTGGCCGAGCGATCGGTGGCGTAGTTACGTGCGGCCTCGAGCAGGCCGATCATGCCCGCCTGCACCAGATCGTCCACGTCCACGCTCGACGGCAACCGCCCCATCAGGTGATAGGCGATACGCCGCACCAGAGGCGCGTGCTGGCGCACCATGTCTTCGGTGCTCTCGCGTTGCAGTTGCAGATATTCGGAAGCCACGCTCATCTCGCCCACCCATCCCCTGCCAGGCTTGGCTCCAACGCCGCCTGACCACCAAAGAAGGCAATCCGGTCGTGGTTGGGGTACTCGGGTTCACCCCATGTATCGACCGCACCTGCCAATTGCTTGAATCCCTGTGCCGACCGGCTGCCCGGGGCGGCATCGACCACCGCGCACTGGCGCCGGATCGCCCGGCGCAGGTACTCGTCGTGCGGGATCATCCCCATGAAGTCGAGCGCGACGTCGAGGAACCGGTCGCTGACCCGAGAAAGCTTTTCATACAAGTGCTTAGCCTCGCCGGCATGGCGCACCATATTGGCCACCACGCGGTAGCGGCGTACCCCGAAGTCGCGGCTGAGCACCTTGATCAGGGCGTAGGCATCGGTCAGCGAGGCCGGCTCGTCACAGACCACCAGAATGACGTCGTCGGCCGCGGCCGCGAACATGGCCACGCTGTCGGAGACGCCCGCGGCGGTATCGACCAGCAGGTATTGGGGCGGGCGCACCAGTTCGTCGAAGGCGCGGATCACCGCCGCATGCTCGCCATTGCTCAGCTGGGCCAGGCGCCGCGCGCCCGAACCGGCCGGGATGATCTTCAGGCCATGCGGCGCGGTCACCGCCAGCTCGTCCAGCGTGCAGCTGCCGTCGAGCAGGTGACCGATATGCCGCGACGGCGTCAGGCCGAGCAGCACGTCGACATTGGCCAGCCCCATATCCGCATCGAGCAGCATGGTCTCGTGCCCGGCCATCGACAGCGCCATACCCAGATTCACCGCGACGGTGGATTTGCCCACGCCGCCCTTGCCGCCGGCAATCGTGATCGCGCGAGTGCGCGGCCGCGGCACTGTCGAACTCAAACCCATCGCCTGATCTCCACGCAGATGTTCGCTGGCGTGCGCGTCGCGCGCACGCAGTGCCGCAAGGGCAGGAAACATCTGCCGCAATCCCCACGCCTGATTCATCGCCAAGGTTCCCATGGGGTTCAAGCGCTCGCCAGGCTGAGGCCGAAACGATCGGCCATGGTGGTGTCTTCGGTAGTGCCGCTGGATTTCAGCGCCTGTGCAGCGCGGCAGACCAGCGCACGCGCATCGGCAGCGGCAATGTCTTCGGGCACGCGCTGGCCGTCGGTCACGTAGTCGAGCGGCAGGTGATGGCGGATCAGCGTGGACAAGGCACCGCCAAGATTCGGTGTCTCGTCCAGCTTGGTCAGAATGCATGCCTGCGGCTTCAGCGGCAGGTAGGCGCGAATGGTGGCGTCCAGCGCCTGTGCCTGCGTGTTGGCGGCCATCGCCACGCACACGCGGACGTCGCCGACGTCGTGCAGCAACTCCATCTGCTGCTGCAGACGCGGATCGTTACCCGCCACACCGGCGGTGTCGACCAGCACGGCCTGGCGACCGCGCAATGAAGTCAGTACCTGGCGCAGGCTGACCGCGTCATGCGCGGGGAATACGCGCACGCCGAGCAGGCGACCGTAGTGTTCGAGTTGCGCGGCGGCACCGATGCGATAGTTGTCGGTACTGATCAGTGCGACCTGCCCTGCGCCATGACGCAGGACGGCGCGCGCGGCCAGCTTGGCGATGGTGGTGGTCTTGCCGACGCCGGTCGGGCCGACCAGTGCGATCACGCCACCGGTCGCCGCCAGATCGCGGCCACTCACCGCAAGGCTGCGGCTCAGCACACCCAGCGGCAGGTAACGCGCCTGTTCGGCACTGATCTGATCGGGGAGTTCATCGATCAACTTGCGCGCGACATCGGCTTCGATACCGAGCCGGGTCAGATCGCGCAGGATGCGCGCGCGCAGCGGATGGCGGCGCTCCATATCGTTCCAGGCCAGACTCGACAGCTGCGTTTCGAGCATCGAACGCAAGTCGCCGAGTTCCGCACGCATCCGGGCGCTGTCCTGCGCGGCGCGTTCGAGCATGGATTGAATCGGTGCCGGCTCGACGCGCGGCGCGGGCTGCGCTGGTGCGGCAGATTCGTAGGGCTGCTGCGGCTCGGGACGCGCGACACGTTCCTGCGCCACGCTGATATCGCGCAACGGTGGTTGGGCGCGAGGGGCATCGTCGACTTCGGCGTGTGCGGGTGCCATCGCTGCCTGCGGAGTCACCGGCGCAGCCGGCGCATGAGCGGCCGCGATCGCCTGCTTGGCGCGCGTCAGCAACGGCGTGCGCTCGGGCTTCGGCGGCGTAGGCGCAACCACCGGCGCCTCCGGCCTGGCACCCGGCAGCGGCGCACCGTGCCGGGCGGCTTCGCGTACCAGGGCTTCGTCGTAATCGACCGCCGCGATGATCTCGATGCCGTCATCGAGTCGACGCGTCGACAGGATCACCGCATCCGGCCCCTGCTCTTCGCGGACTTCGCGCATCGCCTGGCGCATGTCGGAGGCGACGAAACGTTTGATCTTCATGCGTGTACGCTCCGGGACGGGAGGGTGTTCTCAATCGATGCCATGCAACGGCGAAAGCCGAAGCTCGGTATGTGTTGTGCGGCCAAGACGCTGGGTCCCCGCTTTCGCGGGGACGACGAACGATGAGGAAACTCTGCAACCTTGCCGTCGTCCCGGCGCACGCCGGGACCCAGCGACTTGCGCGCTGCCACGACGCCAGACGCACATGCCGTCTCTGCGGAGTGATGCCACGCTTTCATCGTTGCGCTCTCGTTGCCCATCTCTCGTTTCTCGTCTCAGCGACCCAGCGCCTGCACCAACCGAACCCGTCGGTTGTCAGGCACCTCGTTGTAAGCCAGTACGTGCAGGTTCTGTGCCACGTGGCGAGTGAAGCGCGCGAGCCATGGACGCAGCTGCGGCGGCACCAGCAGAACCGCTGGCTCACCGCTCTGATCCTGGCGTCGCGCGGCCTCGGCGACGCTCTGCTGGAGGCGGTCGGCCAGGCCCGGTTCGACCGCGGCGCCCGCCGCACCGGCGTTGCCGAGCGATCCGAGCAGAATCTGCTCCAGTTCCGGCGCCAGCGTGATGACGGGAATTTCGGTACCCAGGCCGGCGATCTCCTGGACGATCTGGCGACCCAGCGCGACACGCACCGCGGCGGTCAGCGTGCCGGGATCCTGACTCTGGCTGGCGTGCTCCGCCAAGGATTCGACGATGCTGCGCATATTGCGGATCGGCACCCGCTCGGCGAGCAGGTTCTGCAGCACCTTGACCACTACGCCGAGCGACAGGCGCTTGGGCACCAGGTCCTCGACCAGCTTGGGCGCGTTGGCCGCCAGGCGGTCCAGCAGCTGCTGCACGTCCTGGTGGCTGAGCAGCTCGTGCGCATGGCCCTGCAGGATGTGCGAGAGATGCGTGGCGATCACGGTGGCCGGATCGACCACGGTATAGCCCAGGCTTTGCGCGTGATCGCGCTGTCCGGTTTCGATCCACACCGCTTCCAGGCCGAACGCCGGGTCCTGCGTGGCGATGCCTTGCAGGGTGCCGTGCACGCGGCCCGGATTGATCGCCAGCAGGCGCTCGTTGTAAACCTCCGCCTCGCCCATCGGCACGCCCATCAGCGTGACGCGATACGCGTTGGGACCGAGGTCGAGGTTGTCGCGGATATGCACCGCCGGCACCAGGAAACCCAGCTCCTGCGACAGCTTGCGGCGTACCGACTTGATCCGCCCCATCAGCTCGCCGCCCTGCGCCTTGTCGACCAGCGGGATCAGCCGGTAACCAACCTCCAGGCCGACCGGATCGACACTGGCGACATCGTCCCAGCCCAGCTCCAGCTTTTCGCCAGGCACCGGTGCCGGCAAGGCATCGACCGGCGTCGCGGCAAGACGCTCTTCGGCTTCGTGCTTGCGCTTGATCATCAACCACGCCGCGCCGCCGCAGCTGCCGCCGAGCAACAGAAAAGCGACGTTGGGCATGCCGGGAATCAAGCCCATGACGCAGAGCACCGCGCCGGCGACAGCCAGGGCACGCGGTTGGCCGAAGACCTGGCCGACCAGTTGCTTACCCATGTCTTCGGAACGCGACACGCGCGTCACGATGATCGCGGTGGCGATCGACAACATCAGCGAGGGCACCTGCGCCACCAGGCCGTCACCGATGGTCAGCAAGGTATAGGTACGTGCCGCTTCGCCGGCCGAAAGGCCATGCTGCATCACGCCGACGAAAAAGCCGCCGACGATATTGATCAACAGAATCAGGATACCGGCGGTAGCGTCGCCGCGAACGAATTTTGAGGCACCGTCCATCGAGCCGTAGAAGTCCGCTTCCTCGCGCACTTCCTGGCGGCGTTCGCGCGCCTGCTCCTGCGTCAACAAGCCGGCATTGAGGTCGGCGTCGATCGCCATCTGCTTGCCGGGCATCGAATCGAGGGTAAAGCGCGCGGTGACTTCGGACACGCGCGTGGCGCCCTTGGTGATGACCACGAAGTTGATGATGGTCAGGATCGCGAACACCACCAGACCGACGGCGAAATTGCCGCCGATAACGAACTCGCCGAACGCCTCGATCACCTTGCCGGCGGCGCCGGGGCCGTCATGGCCGTGCAGCAACACCACGCGGGTAGAGGCGATATTCAGCGCCAGGCGCAGCAGGGTCGCCATCAGCACCACGGTGGGAAACGCGGCGAATTCCAGCGGTCGCATCACGTAGATCACCGCCAGCAGGATCACCAGCGACAGTGCGATGTTGAAGCTGAAGAGCATGTCCAGGATGAAGGGCGGCAGCGGCAACATCATCATCGCCAGCATCGCCAGCATGATGATCGGCGCGCCGGCGCCCCTGCGTGTTGCTTGCTTCAGTGTATCGAGTGCACCAACGGCGGCCATCTGTCATCCGTCAATCAATTGTCGCGATAAGGGCCCATCAGGTCCGGATCGACCTCGGGTCTTGGCGGCTCGGGCGGCGTCATGCCGTGTGTAACTGCCTGTTTCACCTGATATACGTAGGCCAGCACCTGGGCGACGGCTACGTACAGGGAAGCAGGCACTTCCCGTCCGATATCGGTAGTCGCATACAAGGCGCGTGCCAACGGCGGCGCCTCGACCAATGGGATGCGATGACTGGCCGCGACAAGGCGGATCTGCTGCGCCAGAACGTCGACACCCTTGGCAATGACCTTGGGTGCGCGCATGCGACCGTCGTCGTATTGCAGGGCGACGGCAAAGTGCGTCGGGTTGACGATGACCACGTCGGCCTTGGGCAACTCCTGCATCATGCGGCGACGGGACATCTGCTGCTGCACCTGGCGGATACGCCCTTTCAACTCCGGGCTGCCGTCGGACTCCTTGTGTTCATCGCGCAGTTCCTGCTTGGTCATGCGCTGGCGGCGGGTGTAATCGAAACGCTGCCAGATCGCATCGACACCGCCGATCAGGCCCAGCATCACGCCGAAGATCAATCCAGCGCGACCGAGCAACCCCAGTGACTGGGCAATACCGGCACCCACCACGCCACGGCCGGTCTCCATGATCTCCGGCTGCCAGCTGCGAATCAGGATCAGCAAGGCACCACCGATCAGCAGCAACTTGAGCAACGACTTGCCCAGCTCGACCAGGCCGCGCATCGCGAAGATCTTGCCCAGGCCGGCGATCGGATCGAGTCGTTCGAACTTCGGCTGCAAGGCTTCGGCACTGAAATTGAGGCCGCCGAGCAGGGTCGGCGCGCCAAGCGCGGCCAGCAGCGTCGCCACGGCAATCGGCGCGACGATAGCGACTGCCTCATGCAATGCGCCATACCAGGCATGCACAGGCAACTGCCCGGCAAACAAGGCTTCGCGCGAATAGCTCAAGCCGAGCCGATAAATCGTACGTGCGTGCTCCATCGCATCGTGGCCGGTCGATATCAACGTCGCTACCGCCGCCAGCACCACCATTGAGCCGGACAGGTCGCGCGAGCGTGGGAGATCGCCCTTTTCGCGCGCTTCGCGAATACGTTTTTCGGAAGGTTGTTCGGTGCGGTCTTCCTGTTCCTGATCAGCCATCGAGCTAGCCCCCGGCCAACTCGTGCATCAGCGACCAGGCCGATTCCTGGATCGCTTCAAACGCACCAGGCAGGCTGCGCAACGACAACCACAAAGCAATAAAGCCCAGCGACACGGTGATCGGAAAACCCACCGCGAACAGGTTCATCGACGGCGCGGCGCGACTGATCGCGGCAAAGCCGATATTGACCACCAGCAGCGACGTCATCGCCGGCAGCGCTACGCGTACCGCACCAGCAAAGAACTGTGTACCGAATTGCGCGACCGCATGCAGGCCATCCGGTCCGATCGTCGCCGTGCCCGGTGGCAAGGTGTGAAAACTGTCGGCGAGCAAGGCGATCAAATGCAGATGCCCGTCCATCGCCAAGAACAGCAGCGTCACCAGCAAACCATAGATCTGCCCTAACACCGCAGAGCTGCCGCCAGCCAACGGATCGAACGACTCGGCAAAGCCAAGATTCATGCTCAGCGAAATGAATTGCGCGCCAAACGACACCGCCTGGAACGCCAGTTGCAGCACGAAGCCGATCGCCACGCCGATCAGCAACTGTGAAACCATGCTGGCCAGGCCTTCGCCGGTGAGCAGATCGATATTCATCGGCGCCATCGGCGCCAATACCACGGTCAGTACCAGCGCGATAACCAGGCGCACCTGCATGGGGACCATCGTCGAACTGAAAATCGGTGCGACCAGGCACATGCCGCTGACCCGCCCGAACGCCCATAGCAAACCGCCCAGCCACGCCTGCAGCTGGACCAGTTGCACAGTGGTCACTTCATCGCCCCGGGCAGACCTTCGATCACGTGGCGCGTGAACTGGACCAGCGTGCGCAACATCCACGGGCCGGTGATCAGGCCCACGCACGCCATCGCGATCAGCTTCGGAATGAAGCTCAGGGTCATTTCGTTGATCTGCGTCGCGGCCTGGATCACGCCGATCAGCAAGCCGACCGCCAGTGCCGTCAACAACAGAGGGGCAGCGACCAGCATGGCGACGTAGAGGGCGTGCTGGCCGAATTCGATGACTGATTCGGGCGTCACGTGTAGAAACTCCCCGCCAGTGTTCCCATCAGCAGGGACCATCCATCCACCAGAACGAACAACATGATCTTGAACGGCAACGAGATGGTTACCGGAGAGACCATCATCATGCCCATCGACATCAGCACGCTGGCTACTACCAGGTCGATGATCAGGAAGGGAATGAACAACAGGAAGCCCATCTGGAAGGCGGTCTTGAGTTCGCTGGTCATGAATGCGGGCATCGCCACGCGCAACGGCACGTCGTCCTTGCTGGCATAGGGCTTCTCGCCGGCAAGCTTGGTAAACAACTGCAGATCCGAGTCGCGCGTCTGATCGAGCATGAAGTGCTTGAACGGCGACGTGGTCGCCTGCAACGCCTGCTCGGCGGGCATGGTGCCGTCCATATACGGTTTGACGCCCTCGACGTAAGCGTGATTGAGCACCGGCGACATCACGAACAGGGTCAGGAACAACGACAAGCCGAGAATGATCTGGTTCGGCGGCGTCGCCTGCGTGCCCAGCGCCTGGCGCAAGAAGCCAAGCACGATCACGATGCGCGTGAACGAGGTCATCATCAGCAGCACGCCGGGGAGCATGGTGAGCACGGTCAACAGTGCCAGCACCTGCAAGGAGAGCGTCCAGTTCTGCGCGCCACCCGCGTTCTGCACGGTCAGCACCGGAATACCGGTGGCCTGCTGGGCGGATACGGCAAACGGCAGCAACATCAGCGCCAGCGCGAAAAGAAACTTCAAGGTCTTCATGCCTTGCGCTTCCAGCGGTTGAGCAGCTCGCCGAAATTCGGCACCTGCGGCGCAGCCGGCAGCGTCGCGGGCGCAACCTCGCCTTCGTACACGTGCAAGGTGCGCATGCCGCCCTGACCGGTACCTACCAGCAAGCGCTTGCCATCGGCCTCGATAAGCATCAGGCGATCGCGCGCACCCACCGAGAAGACTTCCAGGCAGCGGATACGGCGACCGCCCGGCTGCGTGCGGCCCTGCATGCGACGCGTAAACCAGCCGGCGACCAGGATGACCGCGATAATGGCGCAGAGGCTGAGCACGACGCGCAGCAGCTCGGCGCCTACGTTGACATCGGGGGCCGCGGCAATCGGGGCTGCGGCTGCAAGTGCGATAAACATGCTCGGAGTCACCACTCAGCGCAGCTTGCGCACGCGCTCGGACGGGCTGATCACGTCGGTCAGGCGAATGCCGAACTTCTCGTTGATCACCACTACTTCGCCATGCGCGACCAGCGTGCCGTTGACGAACACATCCAGCGGCTCGCCCGCGGCGCGGTCCAGCTCCACCACCGAGCCCTGATTGAGCTGCAGCAGGTTGCGGATGCTGATGCGGGTGCGGCCGACCTCCATCGCCAGCGTGACCGGCACGTCCAGGATCATGTCCAGGTTGACGTCCGACTCGCCCACGACGCGGTTGATCGCTTCGAAATCATTGGTGCCGCCGAGTTCGGCGGGAGTTGCGTCGCTGTGAGTCATACCGGTGTCGTCTCCGTAAAAGTATCGGTTACCAGGCGCACGCTGCGCCGGGCCGCGGGCCCCTGATAGCGCACCGAGTTGCGCCCGTTGGATTGGCCGTAGCGACCGCGAAAAATCGGCACGTCCTCGGCAAACACCGTGGACATGTCAGGCATCTGCACCGGAATCACGTCACCCGGACGCAGCTTGAGAAAATCGCCGATGCTGATCTGTGATTCGAACAACAGGGAGCTCAGCTCCACTTCCGCATCCATGATCTCTTCGTGCAGCGCTTCGGCCCAGCGATCGTCACGTTCGACGCGATCGCTCTGCACGCCGGCATCGAGCAAGGTGCGGATCGGTTCGACCATCGAATAAGGCATGGTCAGATGGATCTCGCCGCCACCGCCATCGAGCTCCACATGGAAACGCGACACCACCACGGTTTCGGTCGGGCTGACGATGTTGGCGAACTGCGGATTGATCTCCGAATTGATGAATTCGAACTGCAATCCAAGCACCGGCGCCCACGCTTCGCTCATTGCAGTGAACACTTCGTTCAACATGATCTGGATCACGCGATTCTCGGTCGGCGTAAAATCGCGACCTTCGATGCGTGCGTGATAGCGACCGTCGCCACCGAAAAAATTATCGATGGTGGAAAACACCAGGCGCGGCTCGATCACGATCAGGCCGGTACCGCGCAGCGGCTTGATGCGTACCAGGTTCAGATTGCTCGGCACGGCCAGGCCGTGCACGTATTCGTTGAACTTGAGCATGCGTACGCCATTGACCGAGACCTCGCAGGCCTTGCGCAGCACGTTGAACACACCGGTGCGGAAAAAGCGCGCGAAGCGGTCGTTGACCATTTCCAGCGTCGGCAGGCGGCCGCGGACGATACGATCCTGCTGAGTAAAGTCGTAATCGATCGCGGTTCCGGGTGGCGGAGGCTCGTCGCCGCCCGTCTCTACCGTGCCGCCGTCCACGCCATTGAGCAGCGCGTCGATCTCTTCCTGGGAAAGCAGGTCGCTCATCGGACGTTCTCCGTCACTGCATCACAAAGCTGGTGAAATACAGCGCGTCGACGCCGGGGCGGCCGAGGCGATCGTTAAGAATCTTGCGCACGGCGTCCAGCGCCTTTGCCTGCAGCTTCTGCTTGCCCTGCACGTCGTTGAGATCGGCGCCGGTCTGGCTGCTGAAAAGCAGCACGAGCGCGTTACGAATCACCGGATCGGCATTCTTTGCCGCTTCGATCGCCGCGGGGTCGTGCGACATCAGGGTCACACCTACTTGCAGATAGGTCTGCTGCTCGTCGCCCTTGAAGTTGACGACAAACGATGGCTCCAGCGGTAGGTATATCTCGGGGGTCTTCTTGCTCGATGTCGTTGCCACGCCTTCGGCTTGGGCGCTCTGCCCGCGAAGGGTGAATAGCGCGTAGCCGCAGACGCAGGAAATCAACACTAGCGCCAGCACCAGGGTGATGATCAAACCGCGATTGCTCGGCGGTTTGGGTGCTTCGACGACGGGGGCTTCGGCCTTGGCCATGAATAACCTCAAGTAAGGAATGATGCTGTTACCTGGGGTTTAGCAAGCGCCATGCCATGTGTGGGAATGGCTTATCTGGTGCGGTTTTGCAGTGACCGGGGAGATTTATTGACGCGTGGCGTGGCGATGACGCGAAGGGTGGTGACGGTTTTTCGGCGGCGTCGGGAATTGGACCTGGGGTTTGGGGCCGGGGCCTTGGTCGCAGCTGAAGTCGCTCCTACAAGCTGGCAGTGCCTGCTGAGTTTGTAGATGTGATTTTAGGGAACCCCGAAAACTCTTCCTACTCGTCATTCCGGCGCAGGCCGGAACCCAGTGGCTTTGCGATAGGTTGTCGCCAGAGCCTATAAAAGTCATCTCTCTAGCGAAAACTGAAAACCGATGCCACTGGGTCCCGGCCTACGCCGGGATGACGACAATAAAAACTGAGGCTATGGGAGGCTATCTTCAGTCGCGACAGGCCAAATTAGGCAAACATATCCACCAATCCCACAGCTACCTGCCTGATCGGCGAAACCTCGACGTCCCCATCAGCACCGTCGCTACCAGCAAACGAACCCTTGCCAGAAGACGAAGAAGACCCATCAGACCCTTGATGCTGCTGCCCCACGAAGGCATGCCCCAACGACAGCCCGTGACCGGCCAGCATGGTGTCGAGCTGACCCAGAGTCTGCTGCACAGCCGTCACCGCCGCCGGGTGCTGCGCGGCGAACGCCACATCGACGCGGTTGTTGTGATCGATGCTCACCTTCACTTCCAGCTCGCCCAGAGACTCCGGATTGAGCCTGATGCGGGCTTCCTTGATGTCCTGCCCGCCCATCCAGGCCACCTGCTGGCCAAGCTCCTGCGCAAAACCGCTGCTGTCGACGGATGACTGCATCTGTACGACTTGCGGCTGCGCGGTATGCGTGATGCCGCTGGGGCCGGCCGTCAGGCCGAGCATCGCGGTGATGTCGTTGTCTTTGTGGGTGGCGGTTTGCGGTAAGTCGGTCGGCGTGGCTTCGGCGGTCTGCACAGTCTTCGTTGCCGTGGTGGCAGCGGCCGTGCTCGCCTTGTTCGTTGCATTGGCGATAACGTGATGCCAATCGTCGTCGCCCGCCTTGTCGTCAGCCTTGCTGTCGGTGGCACCCGCTTTGCCGAGATCGGCAAGCTTGGGCATCGTAGGTAGCACGTTGGTGGGGATACCAGCCAATTTGGCTTGCGCACTAGTGGCGGAGGGATCCTTGGTGGCCTGAGCATCGGTCATCGGCATCGCTTGTGGCATCGCTAGAGCTAGCGCGGACATGCCCACGGGCGGTGTATTGGTAGCCGTCGGATCGGTGGCTGTGCCCTGTGCAGGTGCCGCCGATGAATCCGCCGGAGGCGCAGACTGCCCCAACAACTGCAGCATGGTACTGGCAAGGCTGGTGTCGTCGCCGTCGTCCTGGCTTTTATCGTCGGTCGCACGGGTGGTCTTTTTGTCGCCATCGGTCGATGCCGTCTTGCCCTGCGTGACCGGTGCGCTGTTGTCATCGGACGGCTGGCGATCGTCGTGCGGCCTCGGCTGTTGCTGGCGTCGGGCTGCATCCAACTGGCTGTCGAAACGATCGTCACCCTGGCTCTGCTGCGGAGACGGCGATGGCGAAGCCACGGGAAGCGGTGGTGTGGAAGCGACGGGCGAAGCTACGCTGGCAGTCATGGCGTCATCGTTTTGGCGAATATGGGACATAGCTGCCAGGCAGCAAGGATTGGGCCAGAGCTAACGCGGGCGCCGGTACTGCATACGCTCGTCGATCTCCGATTGTTCGCGGCGCTCTTCGCTCTTGCGCTCCAGCTCACGGTGGTGATCGATCACGCTGCCGAGCGCGCGTTCACGCGCATGCGCTTCACGCCACTGCCCGCCGGCCTGATCGAGCAGGCGGCGCTGCCGTTCGACTTCGCCGGTCTGCTGCACGATGGCCTGGTCGATGCGCTCGACAAAGCGCTGGCGGTTGAGCAAGGCCGTGACGTTGAGGTCGCCGCTGTCGAGTGCGTACTCGTCGCGATAACGCTTGAGTTCGCCCAGCTGCTGCTCGGCCTTGGCCAGCTTCTGCTGCTGTTCGGCAAGGCGCAGCAGGGCTTTTTCCTGGCGCTCTTTCGCCTGGTCGGCGGCCGGTTGCAAATGGGTGGCGCGGGACTTCATGCCATGGCCTCCTGAGCGATCACTTGCAGCGCCTCGATGGCGGAATTGAGCGGCATCGGCTCGTCCACTTCTTGTTGCAGGAAGTCACGCAGCCGCGGCCACATCGCGATAGCGCGATCGGTCTGCGGATCGGAACCCTTCTGGTACGCACCCACCGCGATCAAATCACGCTGCTGGCGATAGGCCGAATAGACCTGCCGGAATTTCTGCGCCGCGCGCATCTGTTCGCGCTCGACCACCGCCGGCATGACACGGCTGATGGACGCTTCGATATCGATGGCCGGGTAGTGCCCGGCTTCGGCCAGGTCGCGCGACAGCACGATATGGCCGTCGAGAATCGCGCGCGCCGCGTCGGCGATCGGATCATGACGGTAGTCGTCGCCTTCGGTCAGCACGGTGTAGAAAGCGGTAATCGAACCGCGGCCTTCGGCATCGTTGCCGGCGCGCTCCACCAGTGCCGGCATCATCGCAAAGACCGACGGCGGGTAACCCTTGGTCGCCGGCGGCTCGCCGATGGCCAGGGCGATTTCACGCTGTGCCTGCGCGTAACGCGTCAGTGAATCCATCAGCAATAGCACGCGCTGGCCACGATCACGGAACCACTCGGCGATAGCCGTGGCGTACTGTGCGCCGCGCAAACGCTTGAGCGGCGGCGCGTCGGCCGGCGCGGCAACGATCACCGCACGGGCACGACCTTCCTCGCCCAGCGTATGCTCGACAAATTCCTTGACTTCGCGGCCACGCTCGCCGATCAGGCCGACCACCACGACGTCGGCATTCGTGTAACGAGTCATCATGCCCAGCAGTGTCGACTTGCCGACGCCCGAACCGGCGAACAGGCCAAGACGCTGTCCTCGCCCCACCGTCAGCAAGGCGTTGATCGCGCGCACGCCCACGTCAAGCGGCGTATCGATAGGCTTGCGTGCCATCGGGTTGATCGGATCGCGCTTGAGCGCGGCGTGCTCATCGATATCCAGCGGCCCGCCACCGTCGAGCGGCGCACCGTCGGCGCCAACGACACGGCCCAAAAGAGCCTCGCCCACCGGCAAGCCGCCTGCATGCGAACACGGTCGTACACGCGCATTCGGCAATACGCCATGCATTTCGGCGACCGGCATCAACAACAGGCGCTCGTCGGCAAAACCGACGACTTCGGTATCCAACTCGGTGCCATCGGCGGTAGCCACCAGGCAGCGCGCTCCCAATGGCGCTTCGCAACCTTCGGCTTCCAGCGTCAGACCCACCACGCGACGCAGGCGGCCTTCGACAATCAGTGTCTGCGCGGCTTCCGCACGCTGACGCCGACGCGCCAGCTTGTCCTGCCACGACGCCTGGCGCGCCTCGACGCTCATCAGGCCGTCACCTCGTCGACATCGTCGTCCTGGTCGCTATCGATACCCAGCACGGCGTCGATAACCGCAGCCAGGCGCGTCTCGACGCGAGCATCGAGACGTGAACGGCCACTTTCCAACAGGCAATCGCCGCGGTCCAGCGCGGGATCAGGCAGCAATTGCCAATGCGTTTCGACTGCGTCCAGCTCGCGCATCAACGTCACGTCGTCCGGATGCAGGCGCACGCGCAGATCGCGTTCGGCCGATGGCAGGGCCAGGGCCGCCTCGCGCACCGCCTGCACCACCAGGTCAGGCGAGACACGCAATTCATGAGCCAGCACACGGCGCGCAGCCACCATGGCCAGGCGTGCCAGCTCTTGTTCGGTAGCGTCATCGAGCATTTGTAGCGGACGCGCGACCGATTCGAACAAGGCTTCAAGGCGAGCCCGATGCTCACGCAATTCTTCGGCGGCCTTGGCGCGGCCTTCGGCTAGCCCAGTGACAAACCCCTCTTCGCGCGCCTGCCGCTCGAGCTCTTCGAGCTCGAACACGGTCGGGCGCGGCGCGGCTTCTTCTTCCTCCGCGGGAGCGGGCGGTTGTTCGCCCATATGCGGTGGCGCCCAGCGCGTGAAGTCCTGCAGCAGCTCGCGCGCGAGGATCGGTTTCATCAAACGAACTCGTCACCGCTGGCGGACAGACTGATCTGCCCGGAATCGGCGAGCCGTCGCGCGATACCCATCACTTCCTTCTGTGCCGCATCGACCTCGCTCAGGCGCACCGGGCCCTTCACTTCCAGATCGTCGCGCAGCATGTCGGCAGCGCGCTGCGACATATTGGCGAAGATCTTTTCGCGCACGCCGGGTTCGGCACCCTTCAGCGCCACGACCAGGCGCGCGGAAGGCACTTCGCGCAACAGGGTCTGCATGCTGCGATCGTCCAGATCGGCAAGGTCGTCGAAGACGAACATCAGTTCTTCGATCCGGCCGCCGAGGCCGGCATCATGGGTGCGGATGGCCGCCATCAATTCCGCTTCGCGGCTGGCTTCCATCGCATTGAGAATATCGGCTGCAGCCTTGAGGCCGCCGACATTGGCCGACTTGAGCTTGTTGGTGTTGCCGGAGAATTGACGCTCCATGATTTCGTCGAGCTCGTTCAACGCATGCGGCTGTACGCCGTCGAGCGTGGCGATGCGCATCACTGCATCCGAACGTGTACGCGCCGGCAGGTAGCCGATGACTTCGGCAGCCTGGTCCGGTTCGAGATGCGCCAGTACCAGCGCGATAATCTGCGGATGCTCCAGCCCGATCATTTCGGCGATCGCGCGGCTTTCCATCCATTTGAGCGATTCCAGGCCCTTGCTGCTGCGGCCGAGCAGGATGCGGTCGATCAGGCCGCCCGCCTTGCTCTCGCCCAGCGCATTGACCAGGATCTTGCGGATATATTCCTCGGTTCCGACGCCCAACGCGGTCTGCTTGCCGAGTTCGTCATGCAGCAGCGTCAGCACATGCTCGACCTGCTCGCGTGACACGCTGGTCAAGCCCGCCATGGCGGTGCCGACGGCCTGCACGTCGCGCGCGGACAGGTGCTTGAGCACCTCGGCCGCATCCTGCTCGCCGAGGGTGAGCAGGAGAATGGCCGCGCGCTGCGCGCCGGAGATCACCGTCTGATTAGCCGCCATCCTCGCCCACCCAATTCTTCACTACCTGCGCCACCTGTTTGGGGTTCTCGGCGACCATCCGTCGCGCCAAACCGATGCGTTGTTCATAGGCCATCGCCTGTGGCGAACCCAGGCGGCTACGCCCGGATTCCGGTGCTGGCTGGTCGCCGTCGTCGTCGTCATCGGTCAACCGCACCGACACCGTGGGAATCGGCCCGGCAAGCGCCGGCTGCATCACCGGCGATGGCCCCTTGAGCAGGCCCTTCAGCATCGGACGCAGGAAGACAAAGCCGACGATAAGAGCGATCAGCACGCCGACGCCCTGCTTGATCAGATCCATCATGCCCGGACGCTGCCAGAACGGTTCCTGCGGGAGCTTCTCGTCAGCCGGGTTCTGATGGAACGGCTGGTTGATCACACTGACCGAATCGCCGCGCTTCTCGTCGAAGCCGATCGCGTTCTTGGTCAGATCGGTCAGATGCTGCAATTCCTGCGCGGTGAACGGCACGCTCTTGGCCGGATCCGCACCGACCGGCTTGTTGTCGACCAGCACCGCGATGCTCAAGCGAGCGAGACGGCCCGCCGGATCACTGACATGGCTGACCGTGCGATCGAGTTCGTAGTTGCGTGTTGCGCTGCTGGAAGCTTCGCTCGGTGCGCTCGCTTGCGCCGTTGCAGCGTTGGTCGCGCCGGGCTTGCCGGCATTCGGACGCGCCGCTGTCGGTTGCGCCACTGTGTTCGGCGGCTGGTTGCTCAATGCACCCGGCACGCCATTGTTCTGCGCGACATCGTGACGCTGCTCGCTATTGGTCTGCTCGCTGCGCAACGCGGGATGTTCGTGGTCGTAGGTTTCGGTCGCTTTCTCGGTCTGGCTGAAATCCATCTCCGCCGACACCTGGGCACGAACGCGGCCCGGGCCAACCAGTGGTGTCAGCAGATCCTCGACGCGCTGCGCATAGGTATTTTCCAGGCGCGTGGCCAGGCGCAGACGGCTATCGCCGATCGCGCTGGCGCTGTCGGGATCGCTGATCGTCAGCAGCTGCCCCTGTTGATCGATGATCGACACCTGCTTCGCGTCGAGTTCCGGCACGCTGGAGGCCACCAGGTGCACGATCGCCGCGACCTGACTCTGGTCGAGCTGGCGGCCGGGATACAAGGTAAGCAAGACTGATGCACTGGCTTGGCGATTGTCGCGAACGAATGCCGACGGCTTCGGCAAGGCCAGATGCACGCGAGCCGAACGCACCGACTGCAAGCCGCCGATCGTATTGCCCAGATCCGTTTCGAGCATTTGCTGATAGCGCGTCCGTTCGGCCAGATCGCTCATACCGAACGGCGAATCGGCGCCCGGCATGACGGTACCCGCACTGCCCTGCGGCAGGCCCTGCGAGGCGAGTTTCAGGCGCACCGCAGCCAGGTCCGCAGCCGGCACGGAGATCGAACTGCCATCCGGGCTCAATGTGTAAGGTGTGTTGGCCGCCTGCAATGCCTGCGTCACTGCCGCGGCATCCTTCGAATCCAACCCCGCATACAGCAGCGCATAGTTGGGACCGCGCGACCACAGCACGACTCCGACGCCGATCGCCACCGCCAGCGCCACGCCCACCAGCAACATAAGCTGGCGCGTCGCCGGACTGCGGGCGATCTGCTTGAGTGGGTCAAGGCGCGCGCCGTTATTGGCGGGTTGCGCGATGGCGGAGTCGGCCATGAATTGGGCTCAATCGTTAGCTTGGGTTGACGAAGGATGTGCGGCTCTTGTTCGGCGATTGCATGGATCGATTACATGGACATGTTCATGATGTCTTTGTAGGCATCGAGCAGCTTGCTGCGCACCGCGGTGACCGCGCGCAAGGAAAGGTCGGCTTTCTGCATCTGCACCATGGTGGACGCCAGGTCCGAACCCGGATCGCCGCGTTCGAAGCTCGCCGCCATCTGGCCGGCCTGCATCTGCGTATTGCCCACGGCCGAAATCGATTGCTTGAGCAATGCGCCGAAATCCATGCCCTGGCTGGCGGCCGGCGTGGTGCTGCTGAAGCTCGTCTCGGGCATGCGCACCTGCGTGGACATCTGGCGCATTTGCGATAGCAGGCTATTGACGTCGATCTGGCTCATGTCGAAATTCCAACGCTATGGGTGTTCACAGGTGTTAAAAGCACAAGCCGTGCCAGTGTTACGTCGCGTGTCGAAGATGCGTCACACGACTTACCCGTTACACCGCAAAATCCCCTAGAAACATGCACTCTCGTGCGATTACCCGTGCACCGACAGCATCGGCTGCAAGCCGTACTTGCGCAGTTTTTCCACCAGTGTCGTGCGTTGCATACGCAGCAGCTTTGCCGCGTGCGCCACCACACCGTCGGTGGCGTCAAGCGCCTGACGGATCAGCCCGATCTCGATATCCGCCAGGTGATCCTTCAAATCCAGGCCGCCTTCTGGCAGCTGCACCGCTGAGTCGATGGTCTGCGTGGCGCCCATGGGGGTGCCGATCACATGACGGTCGTCCATCAGCGACATCAGTGCCACGCCGCCGACTTCATCGCTGCTGACCGTGCCGCGATACTTCTCCGGCAGGTCGGCTGCGCGCACTTCGCCATGCGGGTAGAGAATGGCCAGGCGTTCGACCAGGTTGGACAGCTCGCGCACATTGCCCGGCCAGCTATGGCTGCGCAGCGCATGCATCGCACCATTGCTGAAGCGCACGCCATCCAAGCCGCGTCGCAACAGGCGCTGATTGAATTCCTCGATCAGCTCCGGCAGATCGTCCAGGTGCTCGCGCAAGGCGGGCATCTCCAGCGGGAACACGCTAAGGCGGTAGAAAAGATCTTCACGGAAGCGACCGTCGGCGATCGCCTGCTCCAGGTTGCGGTGCGTGGCGGCGATAATGCGCACGTCGCAACGCTGGGTCTTGTTGCCGCCGACACGCTCGAACATGCGCTCCTGCAGCACGCGCAGCAATTTCACCTGCATCGGCAGGCTCATGTCGCCGATTTCGTCGAGGAACAGCGTGCCGCCCTCGGCCATTTCGAAGCGGCCCTTGCGGGTGCTGATGGCACCGGTGAAGGCACCCTTTTCGTGGCCGAACAATTCGCTTTCGAGCAGTTCGGCGGGAATCGCGCCGCAGTTGATCGCCACAAAAGGACGATCGCGACGCGGCGAGCAATCGTGAATGGTACGCGCCACCATTTCCTTGCCGGTGCCGGACTCGCCCAATACCAGCACGCTGGAATCGAACGGAGCCACCTGGCGGATCAACGCATTGACCCGCCCCATCGGCGATGAGCGGCCGACAAAGCGGGCACGCCCCTGGGCTGCGCTGATCTGTCGTGCATGCAGGCTACGCATCGCCTCGGCGACCTGCTCGTAGCGCAGCGGAAATTCGAGCCGCTCGACCCGACCGGCGAACGGCGAGTCGTTGCCGGCGAGGCGGATGGTTTGCGGCGAATCGGATGCGAGCAATAGCGGAATCGCACCAGCCTGTCCGCCGAGCGCACCGAGGCGCCGCTGCAGCTTGTTGTCGTCGACCACGTGACCGACGTAGACCGCCCGCCATTCCTGCTCAGCTGCCCTCTGCTCGGACAGTTCCGAGTCCAGCTGCGGGCGGTAGCCCAAGAAATGAAGCGCCGACATGACTGCGTCAGCTCGCCCCTGATCGGATTCAATCACCAGAAAGTCGGCGGTATCCATAATCGCTGCAGTTCCCAACTGTTGTACTCATCGTTCACGCCACATCCGTTGTCGCGCGTCGATCCCCCTTGCCCGTGTCGACTATCCGTCGCCGACACTGGGAGGCAGTGGCAAGACCTGCGCCAAAATTACTGCGTGGTCCAGCCTGAGTTCATAGGGATTTGCCGTTAGATCGTGACGGCCGCATCACTGGAAACGTTTACAAGGCCAAGTATTTGTATGATTTTACTAAGAAAATTTTTGCCTACTCGGCCACTTGGACAGCCAAATTGGCTGTCAGGAACTTGTCGCAGGCCACGTAATTGGTTTCGACCGACTGCTCATAGTGTGATGAGCATCACATGAGGTTGCCGGGAGTGAATCACATTCAGCGCGTGACGAAGTTCTTGTCAGGTCAGTGACTGACGCGCTTCGGCCACTTTGCGACGATGGTGACGAAACACGAAACGCTCGAGCCCGTCATTCACTGCCTCACCCAGCGATTCGAACAGCAGAAACGTCGAGCCCTGATCGGCGCCAGGATGTTGACGGACCGGCAATTCCAGCGGCAAAGCGCGGCAGGCATCGATATGCAGGCGAAGCAGTAGAGGACCGTTCGCTTGCGGCACAAGATCGCTGGAAACGAGCGCGCCCGTGGCGTTCAGGCGAATGCGCTGGCGTGCCGGCAATATGCTTTCGGGCACCAACAAGCGGGTGACGATATCCATCAATACATTGAGCTTGTTGTCGATGCGCGCAAGCTCCTGCACCAACGGACTTTCTTCATCGATGTCGCCACGGCGCTCCTCGAGCGAATCGAGCGTCGCGAGCACGTGCAGATTGCGCTCGCGAACTTCGGCCTGGCGTTTTTCGTCCCAGACACCGTCGAGCGTTACACATGCCAGATGCAAGCGGTCTTCATAGGAAACGCGCTCGGAAAACACCTGCCAGTCGTTGTCTTGCATGGAAATCCCCTATCGATGACGCGCGGCAATCAGGCCCGGGTGAAGCCTAGCGGCGATATCGTCGCTACGCACGCTGCCACGCGCAAACAAGAGGAATGACTCACGGCTCTTCGGACGACGCGATGTAAGCGCTGAGCGCGCGATGGGAATATTTATGTTGTTGCACCTGCTGATTGACCAGTTCCCTGGCCTGCTCGGCCAGATCCATCAGCTGCGCGTTCTGCTCGATCAGGATACGAACGATATCGGCACTGCGCTCATCGCGCGGATGCCCCATCCTGAGCTGCGCGTCGCGCTGCGGAGTCAATTCCTGCACACGATCCCATTCACCCGCGCGTGCGGCTTCGAGTGCCTTGATACTGAGTTCGTAAGCGAGCTCAAGCGGGATATGGGTCTGCTCGATCATGCGCCGGCACCTTCGGCCGCCTTGCGTTGCTGAGCCAGATAGCTTTCGCGGATCGCGTGCCAACTGTCGCGGATAGGTATCAGCAGGCGAGCGGCTTCGTCCAGCGCCCGAAGATCGTTATTGAGCTGCGCATGCAGCAGGCGGCGAGTGACATATTCATAGAGAGCGCCCAGACGCCCTGCCAATTCGCCACCCGCCTCATGGTTCAGGCTGCTGCGAAGCTCGGCCAGAATGGCCAGCGCCTTGGAGAAAGCTACGCCCTTGGCCGCCACGTCCTTATGATGGATATGACCGCGTGCCTGGTTGATCCGATCGAGCACGCCGTCGAGCAGCATCGAGGTCAGCTGATGCGGATCGGCGTCTTCCACTCCACCGCGCGCACCGGTCTGCTGGTACATCGAGCTGGCCTTGCGCATGAGTCCGTACGTCATTTCCCGTTCCCCCTTTCACTCACTTGGAATTGCCGGAATTTTCCAGCTGGGCCAAGGCGGTGGTGAGATAACTGCTGGTGTTGTTGAGTGAGGACATCAACGTGTCCAGGTTGGTGTATTGCTTCTGCAACTGGTCCTGATACTGCGCCATGCGGTTATCCAGCGCGGTCTGCTGGGTACCCAGCTGGGTCAGGTTGTTATTGAGGCTGGTGGTACGCGTGCCGATGATGCCGGTCGAGGACGTATAGGTGTCCAATGCGGCATTGAGCTTGGTCGCGTAACCGTTGGTGCCGGCAAACAGGTTCTGCACCGCATTCGGATCGGCGGTCAGCGCCGCGGTCAGCTTGTCCGAATCGAGGGTCATGGTGCCGTCGTCACCGCGCGTAATGCCCAGATTGGCCAGGGTGCCGATGCTGTTACCCGACACCGCCCCGCTCAGCACGCTCGATACGCTGCGCTCCACCGAAGTCATGGTGGTGTCGCCGAACAATGCGCCGATCGCCTTGGTACTGGGGTCGTAGTCGAGCTGCTGCACCGCCGTGTTATAGGCGTTGTAAGCGTCGACAACCCCCTGCACGGCGGTCTGCGCAGCCGTGTTGTCCTGAGTGACATTAAGCTTCGTGTCGCCAGTCTTGGTCAGTGCAATGGTCACGCCATTGAGCGCCCCGGTCACGCTGTTGCTGGCGCTGGTGATAGCGATGCCGTCGAGACTGAGCTTGGCGTCCTGGGCTTCGAAATTGCCCGGGGTGCTCAACTGGGTCGCCAGCGCGGTGAGCCCGTCGCTGCTGGTCGCGTTGGCACTGATGGTGAAGGCGTTGGCGACACCGGTCTTGCTGGAGCTGAGCTGCAATTGGGTGCCGTTGACACCGTTGATCACGGTGGCGACGACACCGGGGTTATTCGAGGCCTTGTTGATCGACGAGGCGATATCGGCCAGGGTCGCCGTGGAAGATACCGCCACATTGAAACTATTGGTACCCACGCCAATGGTCAGCGTACCTTCGCCGACTGCGGCCGTACTGGACAGCGTGCTGCTGGCGCGCTTCTGCGCGGTCGCAAGCTGGCTAACGTTGAGGTCGTAACTGCCCGGGACCGCGTTGCTCAACGTGGTCGCCGTGGCGATGGTGTTGTCGGTGGCGGTGGCATTGAAGCTGGCAAACGTGCTGGTCGTGGTGAGCTTGGCCAGCGCCGACTGCAACGTGGTGAGCGCGGAACTGAGCGAGCTCAGCGCCGTCAGTTGGCCTTTGATCTGATTGGTCTTGTTGTCGATCTGATTCTGCGACGCCGCTTTCTTGGCGTTGACCAGGGCGGTCACGATCGCGTTCACGTCCAGGCCGGAGCCGATGCCCGCTGCGCTCAGCGTGCCGCCGCTGGAGCTGCCCGTCCCGGTGGTACTGCCCGTGCCGCTGGTGCCACTCGTGCCGCTCGAGCCGGAAGAAGAGCCCGCGCCAAGTGCATTCAGCAAGGACGTAATGCTGCTGGTCGCCGAGCCTGTGCTGCTGGTGGTAGTCATGACAATCCTCACGTTCCGATAGATGGCCCCGTTCACCGGGATGCCGGCCCGATCACCGGAAAAGCAAACAACGGATCTGCATGCTTTTCCCGTAACCCGTCTTGCCAGTAGGACGACGTTGCCAGTCGCCGCTACCGTCACACTCCGGCCCTGCAGTCGACGGCGCCTTACTGCGCGCCGCCGACTTTCAAGAGTCGATTACTGCAGCAGCTTCAGCACCTGCTGCGGCTGCGTATTGGCCTGCGACAGCACCGAGATACCGGCCTGTTGCAGAATCTGCGCCCTGCTCAGGTTCGCCGTTTCCATGGCGAAGTCGACATCCTGAATAGTCGACTGCGAGGTGATCAGGTTGTCCTTCTCGGCGCTTAGCGTGGAGATGGTCGACTGGAAGCGGTTCTGGATCGCACCCAGATTGCTGGTCAACGTCGACACGGTGCCCAATGCCACGTCGATGCGCGAGATCAAGGCGTTGGAGTCGTCGACCGTCAGCACGCCGCCGCCCTGCAGGCTACCGCTGGCCACGGCTGTGACGGCCGTACCCGCGGTAGTCAGCGTGGAGGCACCATTTACCGAGGTGGCGCCGGCGAAGATACTGCCGGTAAATTTGGCAGTCGCATCGACTGCACCGGTGTCATCCAGAGAAACCGTGCCGGTCGAGTAGATGTTGATGCTCTTGCCGTCGGCGCTGACCGCGGCACTGGTGCCTGCCACGTTGGCGGCGTTGATCGCATCGGAAACGTCCTGCAGGCTGCTCGCCGTGCCGGTCAAGGCGACGGCCTTACCATCGGTACCGGTGAGGCTGATCTTGGACAGATCGAGCGTCAAGGCATTGCCATTGGCGTCCTTGAATGCGTCGCTGATGTCGACGGTCGACACATGAGCCACCTGGCCGAGCTGGCTGGTCTTGGCGCCGCTGCCCAGGGAGATCGAAATCGTCTGGCCGACATTGGAGCCGATCTGGAACGACAGCGTACCGGCCGAACCGTCCAGCACCTTGGTACCGTTGAAGTCGGTCTGGTTGGCGATACGGGTGATTTCCGACAGGCGCTGCTGCACTTCGGTATCGATCGCCTTACGGTCGTCGGCGGTGTAGTTGCCGTTGGCCGACTGCACGGCCAGGTCGCGAATCGCCTGCAGGTTGGAGGTAACTTCGTCCAGGGCCGACTCGGTGGTCTGAGCCAGGGAGATGGCGTCTGACGCGTTGGAGCTGGCCTGGCCGATACCGCCGATCTGCGTGCTGAAACGGGTGGAGATTGCGAAGCCTGCGGCGTTGTCCTTGGCGCTGTTGATTCTCAAGCCCGACGACAGACGCTGAGTAGCGGTCATCAATGCGCTCTGCGACTTGGACAGGTTGTTCTGTGCGTTCAGCGATGAAATGTTGGTGTTGATTACAAGTGACATGGTGTGCTCCCTGCGAAACCGATAGTCAGTCCATATGCGATGTCGAATCCGGCGGGATTCCTTGGGGTTTGCCATCCGCCTCGGAGAGTTTTTCGGCCCCCGCAGGCGATACTTGAGAGACACCCGTCGCATTTTTTTGACACCAGTTCGCTTTCCGGCAGCATCTGCAAGAGTGATGCCAGGGCTAAAGTTGCACTGATTCCGGTCTTGAATCGTCGATCGGATATTGCGCCGCCACTTTTTTGGCGTTGACCGAAGCGGTCACGATCCGTTGGATCCCACACATGGCCCTGTTCACAAGGCCCCAGCCAGACCACCGGAAAAGCATCCAACATCGTCTGGTTGCTTTTCCCGTAACCCGGTCTTACCGATAGCGGCGGCATTGCTCACCGCCGCTATCGTCATACTCCGGCTCTGTTATCGGTGACGCCTTACTGCGCGCCACCGATCTTGACGAGTCGGTTACTGCAGCAGCTTCAGCACCTGCTGCGGCTGCGAGTTGGCCTGCGACAGCACCGAGATACCGGCCTGCTGCAGGATCTGCGCCTTGCTCAGGTTCGCCGTTTCCGTAGCGAAGTCCGCGTCCTGAATGGTCGACTGCGAAGCGGTCAGGTTGTCCTGCTCGGCGCTCAGCGTGGAGATGGTCGACTGGAAGCGGTTCTGGATCGCACCCAGGTTCGAGGTCAGCGTCGACACCGAGCTCAATGCCACGTCGATGCGCGAGATCAGAGCGTTGGAGTCGTCGACCGACAGCACGTCGCCGCCCTGCAGGCTACCGCTGGCAGCGGCGGTGACAGCCGTGCCCGAGGTGGTCAGCGTGGACGAACCGTTCACCGAGGTGGCGCTGCCGAAGATCGAACCGGTCGCCGTGGCCGTACCCGAAGCGGCACCGGCGTCGCTCACCGTGATGCTGCCGGTCGAGTAGACGTTGATGCCCTTACCGTCGCCACTGACGGCAGCGGTGGTACCCGGGACGTTGGCCGCATTGATCGCGTCGGACAGATCCTGCAGGCTGTTGGCCTTGCCACTCAGGGTCACGGTCTTGCCGTCGGAGCCGGTCAGGCTGATCTTGGACAGGTCCAACGAGGTGGCGTTGCCGCTGGCATCCTTGAATGCACCGCTGATGTCGCCGGTCGACACTTCGGCCACCTGACCCAGCTGGCTGGTCTTGGCGCCGCCGCCCAGGGAGATCGAAATGGTCTGGCCGACGTTGGCACCGATCTGGAACGACAGCGTACCGGCCGAACCGTCCAACACCTTGGTGCCGTTGAAGTCGGTCTGGTTGGCGATGCGGGTGATTTCCGACAGACGCTGCTGCACTTCGGTATCAATCGCCTTACGGTCGTCGGCGGTGTAGTTGCCGTTGGCCGACTGCACGGCCAAATCGCGGATCGCCTGCAGGTTGGAGGTGACTTCGTCCAGGGCCGACTCGGTGGTCTGAGCCAGGGAGATAGCGTCCGAGGCGTTGGAGCTGGCCTGGCCGATACCGCCGATCTGGGTGGTAAAGCGGGTGGAGATCGCGAAGCCCGCGGCGTTGTCCTTGGCGCTGTTGATCTTCAGGCCCGACGACAGACGCTGGGTAGCGGTTGCCAGCGCGCTCTGCGACTTGGACAGGTTGTTCTGCGCGGTCAGCGACGAAACGTTGGTATTGATAACGAGTGACATGGTGTGTCTCCTACGGAACCGGTAGCCGGTCAAGATGTGTTTTGAATCCGGCGGGGATTCCTGATGGGTTGCCATCCGCCTCGGGGAATTTATCGGTCCTTGCCGACAATACTTGAGAGATATCGACGTCCCTTTTTGTCATCGACTCGCTTCGTGACCGCCCTCGCAAGAACGGCAGCAACGATTAAAGTTGCGCCGCCTGCTGCCGAGCACTCGCCCAAACGACTGGCCTGAAGCGTCTTTTCGCATCTGAAACTTCTTGCGTTGGCATCAAGCTTGCTCCCTACCCCTTGAGCAGCGCGTGGCGTGTCGGAAACCCGACACCACGCCTATGCGCCTTGCGACGCTTATTTGGCTTTAAGGGGGTACCAGCGATGCCATCGACCCAAGCAGCGACAAACGTCAGCGTCCTCGCGAGCGCAAGCGTATGAGCGCGCCGCGCATTCCCTTGCTGGTCGCGCAATTGCCCGACACCGACGCACTGATTCCTTATCTAAGGCAGATCGACAGCAATCGCTGGTACACCAACTTTGGTCCGCTGGTGCTGCAGCTCGAGCAGCGTTTCGCCGCCAGCTTTGCACCAACGTCGCTGGCGCCCACCGCGATAACCGCCTCGAACGGAACGGCCGGCCTGGAGCTGGCGCTGTGTGCGCTTGAACTCATGCAAGGCGCGCGCGTGTTGCTGCCGGCGTTGACCTTCGTCGCCACGGCGACATCGGTGATACGTGCCGGCTATCGCCCCTTGATCGGCGACGTGGACGCGGACACCTGGCTGCTTACGCCGGAAACCGCACGCGCTTATGCCGCACGGCACCGCGTGGACGCCGTGATGCCGGTGGCCACGTTCGGCAATCCGCAAGATGTGGAGGCCTGGGACAAATTCGTCGAAGACACCGGCATTCCGGTGATCATCGATGCGGCCGGCGCATTCGGCAATCAACGCGTCGGACGCCGTTGCCACGTTGTTTTCAGCCTGCATGCCACGAAAGCCCTGGCTGCCGGCGAAGGCGGGATGGTGGTCAGCTACGACCAGCAGCTGACCTCACTTGTGCGCCGCCTGAGCAATTTTGGGATCGACCTCGAGCGCGGCAGCCAGGTATTCGTCGCCGGCGAAAACGGCAAGCTCAGCGAGTACCACGCGGCAGTCGCACACGCCGCTCTCGACCAATGGCCGGTCGTGGTAGAACGGCGTCGTGCCGTACAGGCCCGCTATCAGCATATCCTGCAGCAACATTGTCCTGAGTTGCGAATGCAGCGCCGCGCCGAGAACGGCATCTATCCGATTCTCGTCGGCCTGCTTCCGCCCGGCCATCGGGCACGCGAACTTCAACCCGCGCTACTCGCGCGCGGTATCGAAACACGTCAATGGTATTGCCCCACGCTGGACCGCCACCCGGCTTTCGCCAGTTTTGCCGTCGGCCCTCTGCCGGTGGCGCACGAGCTGGCCGAACGCCTGATCGGCCTGCCGTTCTTCGTCGACATCGATGAGGAACAGATGCAACGCGTCGCGCAGGCGCTGGCCGAGCTTACGCAAGTCACATCTAACCAGGGAGCCTACGCATGAGCCTGCTCGATCCCGCCCAGATGGGCTTTCGAAAAGTCGGCCGCAACGTACGCATCTATGCCGGCGCCAAGATCATCGGCGCTGAATACATGACACTGGGCGACAACATCATCATCGATGACTTCGTCATGATCTATGCCCGTGCGCCCAGCGCCATCGGCAGCCACGTGCATATCGCGTCGTTCTGTTCGATCACCGGCGGCGGCGAGTTCGTGCTGGGCGATTTCAGCGGCCTGTCCTCCGGCGTGCGCGTCGTTACCGGCTCGGACGATTTCCTCGGCGGCGGCCTCACCAATCCGACCATTCCGGATGCTTATCGAAGCGTCCTGCGTTCGCATGTACTGGTCGGACGCCACGCACTCGTGGGTACGAACTCCGTGCTGCTTCCCGGCGCAGAAATAGGTGACGGTAGCGCCGTTGGAGCGGCCAGCCTGGTCAATCGTCCGATCGCCCCCTGGGGAGTCTACGTTGGAGCACCGGCTCGGCGCATACGCGAACGCCCGAGCGAAACCATCCTCGCGCAAGAGGCGGCGCTCGCCGCGAGCCATCCTTTTGTACGCGCCGCCTGAGCTGGCCGTCATCCCGACCGAGAACAAACGCCCATGAGCGGACCCGAACCGTCCATCCTGCAATCGCAGCTGAGCCAAGCACACCAACGCATCGAGCTGATGCAGCAGTTCTTCAGCGAGCATGGCCTGCGCGAAAAAGCTCGCGTGCGCGGACAGGACAAGCAGCGTCTGCGCGCCTTGCGAGAACTGCCCGGATACATCGACGCCTATCGCCCCGACCCGCTGATTTCGATCATCGTGCCGACCTACAACCGGGCCCGGATCATCATCGAGCGCACGCTGCCCAGCGTGCTGCGGCAGACCTATCCACATTGGGAACTCATCATCGTCGGCGACCGCATGGACCAGGACCAGGCGGACCTGCTGCGTGAGGCGACCGCAGACGACCCGCGCCTGCATTTTCATAATCTGAAGCAACGCGGGAAATATCCCGCGAACAAGGGACCATTGTGGTACGTGGCCGGCACCAAGCCGGTCAACTTCGGCCTTCGTTGCGCACGCGGCGCCTGGATTGCCCATCTCGACGACGACGACGAGTTCCTGCCCGATCATCTCGCATCGTTGCTGCAAGCGGCCCAGACCGCCCGTAGCGAATGGGCCCACGGCAAGGTGCAGTTCTACGACGACAACGGCGTCGAACAGACCGTGGTCGGTTCGCAAACGCCCATGCATGGCGCCATCGCCCGTATCGGCAGCCTTTACCATGCGGGCCTGAAGACCTTTCGCTACAACCCCGGCTGCTGGAAATATTTCTATCCCGGCGACTGGGACCTGTGGGAACGCCTGTTGGAAATGGGCGTACGCCATGTACACAACCATCGCATCGTGGCCATCCACCATGGCGACTATTTCCGTCGCGAAGTGATCGCGGACGAAGGCGCCATCAAATTTACCCGCCGGGTGCTCAGCCCCGATGAGGCCTATCGCGAATGGCTGGCGCAGCTCAAGCTCCGTCCGCCGCAGATAGCGCAGGCGCAGGAGCGCACCACGCAGCTGGCTATCGATGTCGTACTGATCGATACGACCGGCGACACTGCGGCCCTGCGCCGTAGTTTCGACAGCCTGTTGGCGCAGACGCACAAGCGTGTAGCCATCCATGTGCTTTCCAACCACGCGCCCGCCCTGCCCGACGGCATTGACGTCCAGCCGCTGCGCGGCGACGGGATCGAGCAATTCAACAGCCTGGCGAAACTCGGCCATGCCGACTGGCTCCTGCCGATCTGGGCGGGTGACGAACTGGCCGAACACGCCTTGTTGATCCTGGCCGACCATGCCCAGGCACAGCCGGAACTGTCGTGTTGCTATGTCGACGAAGACGCGTTGGGCAACGATGGCTACGAACAGCCGTTGCTCAAACCCGACGTCAATCTCGACCTTCTACGCAGCTATCCCTATATCGGCCGCACCTTGGCCGTGCGCCGGGATGCGCTGATGGAGCTTGGCGGTTGGGACACCCGGTTCGGCGCGCTCAGCCATGCGGACTTCCTGTTTCGCGTGATCGAACAACTCGGCCTGCCTGCGGTCGGCCATCTCCCGGAGGTGCTGTACCACGCTGGCACGCCTCACGCTTCCTGGCTGGCTCAACCCGCGGTAGCGGAACAGTCGTCGCAGGTCGTGCAGGCCCACCTGGAACGCCTCGGTATCGCGCACGAGCTGCATTCGGGCGGCCTTCCCGGGGTCAACCGCGTACGCTACCTGCATCAACACAAACCGCTGGTGTCGATCATCGTGCCGACGCGCGACCAGCTGCCGATGCTCAACGGCTTGATCGACAGCCTGATCGAACGCACCAGGTACGCGCGTTACGAACTGCTGATCGTCGACAACGATAGCCGCGAGCCGGCCGCCTGCGCGTACCTGGACGGCATCGCCAAGCTGGGCAGTGAGAAAATCCGCGTGCTGCGTTACCCGCACGCGTTCAACTATTCGGCGATCAACAACTTCGCGGTCGCACAGGCGCGTGGCGAATACCTGATCCTGCTCAACAACGACACCGCCGTTCTGCACGAAGACTGGATCGATGCCCTGCTCCATCATGCGCAGCGCCCGGAAGTAGGCATCGTCGGCGCCAAGCTGCACTACCCGGACGGGCGTATCCAGCATGGCGGTGTCGTGCTCGGTCTGCGTGGCCCCGCCGATCACCCGTTTATCCATGCGGAACCGGATGCGCCCGGCTACATGCAGCGTCTTCAGGTCGACCAGAACTACACGGCCGTCACCGCGGCCTGCCTAATGA
Organism: Dyella sp. NPDC103356; assembly: GCF_055584465.1. NCBI lineage: Bacteria > Pseudomonadati > Pseudomonadota > Gammaproteobacteria > Lysobacterales > Rhodanobacteraceae > Dyella > Dyella sp. NPDC103356. The sequence continues at coordinate 28,841 of NZ_JBVJLZ010000012.1, read as the reverse complement.
TTCGCCGCTCGGTCTACGAAGAGGTCGGCGGCCTCAACGAAGTCGATTTCAAGGTTTCCTATAACGATGTCGACCTCTGTCTGAAGGTACGCGAGGCCGGTTACCTTACCGTGTGGACACCCTACGCACGCCTCATGCACGAGGGCAGCGTCAGCCAGAAGAAAGTCGATACCGCGAGCCAGGAAGCGAAGGCGCTGCGCTTCCGTGGCGAGCAGAACGCGATGTATCGCAAATGGCTGCCCTTGTTGGCGCGAGATCCCGCCTATAACGTCAACCTCAGCCTGCACGACGAAGGTTTTCTGCTGTCGCCGCAGCGATCGATGGCATGGCAGCCGTTTTCGCAGCCACTGGCGCCACGCATATTGGCCCACCCGGCCGACAGCAATGGCTGCGGACACTACCGCGTCCGCCAGCCGTTCGCCGCCATGCAGGATGCCGGCCTGATCGAGGGTTGCATCACCGATCGCCTGCACCTGCCCACCACGATCGAACGCTTCGATCCGCAAGTCATTATTTATCAGCGTCAGCTCACCGACATACAACTGGAGTCCATCCAGCATGTCGCCGACCTGTCACGCGCATTCCGCATCTACGAGTTGGACGACCTGTTGACCAACCTGCCGCTGAAGAGCGCGCACCGCAACGAAATGCCCAAGGACATCCTCAAATCGCTGCGCAAGGCGATGAGCCTGGTGGATCGTTTTGTCGTATCCACGCCAGAGCTGGCGGACAAGTTCAGCTCGCTGCATGCCGATATCAGGGTCGTACGGAATCGTCTGCCGTTGAACTGGTGGGGCTATCTTCGAGTCGAACGCCAGCACAACGAAAAGCCGCGCGTTGGCTGGGCCGGTGGCCTCAGCCATCGCGGCGATCTCGAGCTGATTGCCGATGTAGTACGCGATCTGGCTGATGAAGTGGATTGGATCTTCATGGGCATGTGTCCAGACAAGCTCAAACCCTATGTGAAGGAGTTCCATCCTGGGGTGCGCATTCATGAATACCCCGCCAAGCTCGCCGCCTTGAATCTCGATCTCGCGCTGGCGCCGCTGGAAGAAAACCCCTTCAACGAATGCAAGAGTAATTTGCGCTTGCTTGAATATGGGATTTGCGGGTTTCCGGTGGTGTGCAGCGATATCGCCTGCTATCGCGATGATTTGCCGGTGACACGGGTGAAGAATCGGTACAAGGATTGGATGGGGGCTATTCGTATGCATCTGCTGGATCGGGATGCGACGGTGGCTGCCGGTGATCGGTTGCGGGATGCGGTGCGTGATGGGTGGATGTTGGAGGGGGGGAATTTGGTGAAGTGGAGGGAGGCTTGGACGCCTGGGTGATTTTGTGGGGACGCTTTTTTTGGGTCTTCGACGGTTTCCTAGTCATGTTCATGCTTCCCCTGCTTTGTCATTTCGGCGTTGGCCGGAAGCCTCTGACGTGAGCGCCTCGTTCTTGCCTGTGTGTTCGGGCGACCTGGCCGCTTACGCAGCGGGCGTTTCACTCGCCTGCCGGCGAGCGAGTCACTTTCTCTTTGCTGGCCCACGCTTGCGCGTAGCGCATGCGAACGGCGAACCCGGCCCGGAGGGCGGAGGACCTTTAGGTCCGGAGTAAAGAGAAAGTAACCAAAGAGAGAATGGCCTTTGGAGCCAGAGCTCTGAGCAGCATTGAGAGATACAACCGTTCGTGCCGTCTACTCGAATCGTCAGGGGACACTTCTGGCGCTTCTGAGGTACGCCGAATCTGTGCGCGAGGCGTCGTGATGCTGAGGACTTAAGGCGCTCCCTCACCCTCGCCTACCCCTCTCGTCATTCCGGCGAAGGCCGGAGGCGCTTTTCAACAGCGAAGCTGGTCATCCATGCCTCAGCGTTTCCGCTTGCGACACGTTGTCTGACAAGCGAGGGCCTGAGGAATGGATTCCGGCCTGCGCCGGAATGACGAATAGGAGAGATTAGAGCGAGATTGGAGGTCGATCTTCGCTCTTGGCAAGCGATGCGCAGCGAGCGGTCAGCTCTTCGGGCCCCCTCGGGAGCCGAGTGAGGTTTGGACGATCAGGCCCCGAAGGGGGCATCGACAGGACGTCGATGCCTTTAGGACGGGACACGGATGTCCCGTCCTAAAGCCCGGCCAAACCTCACGGTCCGAAGGACGGCGAACTAGGGGTGTCATTTCTTTGGTTATCTTTCTTTACTCCGGGCCTTACGGCCCTCCGCCCTTCGGGCCGGCTAACGCCGTTCGCACTGCGTGCGTGGACAAGCAAAGAAAGTAACTCGCGCGCCGGCAGACGGGCGAAACACGCCGCAGGCGACTTCAACACGAGCGCGCCAAGCCAAAGCGATAGAAGCTCTCGCGACAACCAACCACCGGAGCCACTGGATCCCCGCCTACGCGGGGATGACGATGCAGGGGGACTGATGCACCAAATGCGCCCCACCCATCACTTCAAATAATTAAACAACGTCATCGACTTCATCTGCGCAAACACCTGCTGCGACGCCTGCAACGCCGACGACTGCAACGACAGGTTGCTGATGGCCGTATAAGGATCGACATCCTGCACATCCGACAACGCCGAGGTGTACGTCACATTGAGATCCGAATACGCCGAACTCTGCTGATCGAGCGTATTGAGGCGATTGCCGATCAATACCTGGGTATTGGTGACACTGCTCTCGGCCTGGTCAATCGACTCGATCTGACGATTCATCGAATTGGCCAATTGCGTGTCGCTCGCGCCACTACCCAGTGCCGTAATCATATTGTTGAGGGTGCTGAAGACATCCTGGCTCTGATCCGTCTTGACGCCGATCGTGTCGCCAGCTGCCGGCGTGCCGCTCAAGGCAATCGACATGCCGTCGAAACTGATGCTGCCACCGTCGGTATACGTACCGCCCACCGGGTTGCCACTGCTATCGACAATGGCATTCCCGGTGGCGTCGGTCGCCGTCCATGCGCCACCGGCGGCGAACGTAATATTGATCGCGCCGCCAGTCGACACCTTGGCCGCATTCCATGCGCTGGTATCGGTCACGCTGTTGTCGCCGACAATGAGCGTGCCGGTGTTGGCACTGCCTGCACTGGCGACGAACGAACCATTACCGGCCGGCAGGTTCATGAAGACAGTACTGCCTGCATCGCCGATCGGCACCTGCAGGCTTGAGCCGACGGCGGTATTCAACTGACCGTCGTTGCCGTTGTAAGTCACCGTGCCGTCCGAGTTCTTGGTAAACGGCGCAGTCGTGGTACTGGTGCCGGCAAACAGGGCGGCGCCGTTGGTGTCGGTGGTATTGGCCAATTGCACCAGCTGGTCGCGAATCTGGGTCAGCTCGGTCGCCATGTTCTGGCGATCGCTCGGCGACAAAGAACCATTGATGCCGTTCAACGCCAACGTACGTGCGCGGTCAAGCAGCGATGTCACCGAGTCCAGCGCACCACCCTCGGTGGTAAGGCGTGTATTGGCGGCATTGATGTTCGAGGTGTACTGCGCGTTGCTCGCCAGGATGTGATTGAGGCTGAGTGCCTGCGCAGCGCCGGTAGGATCGTCGGAGGCGACATTGATGCGCTTGCCGGTAGTGACCTGGTTCTGCGTATTGGCCAGCGCGCTCTGCTGGTTGAGCATGGTGCTGAGCGACTGCTGAAACTGCCAGCTGGTGGAAATGCGCATCGTGGCTTATCCCTGTACGGCCTGAAGCAGGCTGGCGAAGATGGTCTGCGCGGTGGTGATGATCTGCGCGGATGCCTGATAAGCCTGCTGGTACTTGACCATATTGGCGGCTTCTTCATCCATGTTTACGCCCGATACGCTCTGTTGCGCGCCGGCCGCCTGGTTGTACAGGCTGGTCTGGGTGCTGAGGTTGCTCGCCGCCTGACTGCCGGCCGTACCCACGAAGGTGGTCAGGTTGCCATAGGAGGCGAGTACGGATGTCTTGCCGCCATCGAGCACGCCACCATCGGCCAGCGCCGCCATGGCCAGCGCATTGGAGTTGTCGTTCAGACCATTGCTGTTGGCTGCAACGCTGAAGCTATCGTTGGCGCTCGGCGTACCAGTCAGCGTGAGGCTCCAGCCGTTTGCAGTGATCGGTTGCCCCGGCGTATACGTGCCGCTCGAAAGCACATTGCCGCTGCCATCGGTGACCTGATACGCCGTTGCCGACGTAAACGTAACCTTGGCATTGCTGAGCAGCGCCGCATTGGTGGGATCGGTGACCTTGATCGAGCTGGCCGTGGCGTTGCCGTTGTTGGTGGTGCCCGCTGTGGTGGTCAGCGCAGCCGCTGCGGCTATCTTGGTCGGGTCGGTCTGTATCACGCTGAGCGAGGTGGCGGCATTGCGCGTCGGTTGGATGACGTAGCTGTCGCCGGCTTGGGCGGTGCCCGAAGCCACGCTGAAGGTCAGCCCATCGGCACTGAAACTGCCATCCGGATTCGTCGTCAACGGCACGCTCTGTCCGGTGCTGGTGTGCAGGTTCCAGGCCGTACCGTCGTAGCTGAGGTTGTAATCGGACGTCGTCAACTTGGAGACGTCGGTGATGCTTGCCGAAATCGCCGCGGTGCCGGTGTTCTTCGTCGAGGGCAACACATTCGGCGTGGGCGTGCTGAAGATCGGCTGGCCCAGGTTGCCGTTCGCGTCCAGGCCTTTGGCCTGCTGCGCATTGATGCTGGACGACAGCGCAATCGCCGCCTGCCCCAACTGGTTCTGCGCCGGGTTGAGCACGTTGTTGCGATAGTCGAGCAAGGCGCCAAGGCTGCCACCGCTCAACTTGGTCGTGATGTCGTTGCCGGCACTATCGAAGAGATCCGTCTGGCCCGGATCGTAGACGTTGTTTCCGGTCGACAACGCGAATGATTTGTTGCCCGATACCAGGCTCTGCCCGCTCGACGTGTAAATGCTGATCGTGCCGTCGTTTTCGGCCACGGTCGACACGCCAAGCTGACCGGACAGCGTTTTTACCAGTCCGTCGCGCTGATCGAGCAAGGCATTGGGCACCTGGTCCGCGGGGCTCTGGCGGATCTGCGCATTGAGTGCGGCGATCTTGCTGGCCGTGTCGTTGACGCTGTTGACGGTATTGCTGATCTGGCTGTTGACCTGCGACTGCTGCGAGCTCAGCTGCTGGCCCAGCGTGTTGAAGACGGCCGTGACCGAGCCTGCACTGCCCAGCAGCGCGGTGCGACTGGAGGAACTGCCCGCCGAGTTGGCTACCGTGCTGAATGCGCCGTAGAAATTATCGAGCGCGCCTTGCAGATTGCCGCTGCCGGTAAGAATACTGTTGAGCGTCGTATTGAGGTCGTTGTACGTCGTGGCGCGCTGCAAGCCTGAGTTCTGCTGCCAGACCGCGGTGGTCAGATAGCTGCTGTACTCACGCTGCACCGAATCCACGTTGACGCCGCCGCCGATCGTGAATCGCCCGTCGGCCTGGCCGATAACCTCGGACTGCACCACCGTCTGGCGGCTATAGCCATCCGTATTGAGATTGGCGAGGTTATTGCCGACCGTATTCAACCCGACTTGCGCCGCGTTGAGGCCGGAAACACCGATGTTGAGCATATTCGCCATGGAACGGTCCTAGAGCTTCACAAAGGGGGTGTCGGCAAATTGACGGCATTCTTGAGCATATCGATCGCCTGACCGATATCCTGATTCACGGTATCGGCGACCGTCGTGGCCACCTTGCCCGCAGCCGAGGCGGTGTTCTGCATGGCTTGCTGCACGGCGGCCAGCGCCTGGCGCATGACCGGTCCATTGGCGATCGCCGCAAGCTTGTGCGCATAGCTCGGGTCGGTGGCGTAGCCGCCGGCGACCAGGCCCTTGGCAAAACCCATCACATCGTCGCCGTGCCCCTTGGCACCGGCGTAGCGCGGGTTCTCGCTGATCATCTTGGCGTAGTCGTCGAAGGATTCGCCGGCCGAGTTGTACGCGCGGAACTGCGCCTGTTTGCGCACTGCCACACCGTCTTCGTATTCCAGCGTCGGCACGCTGACCTTCTTGCCGTCCCAGCTGGAGCCGGCCTTGATCCCGAACAGGTTGTTGCTGCTTTGCCCTTTGCCGTGTGGCATGTGCTGGCCCCATTGGGTTTCCAGCGCGGCCTGCGCGAGCACAGCCTTTACCGAGACACCCAGCTTCTTCGCAGCCTCCTGTGCACTCGGCAACAGCTTGGCGACAAAGTCGGCCGCGTTCTGCGGCAGGAATGGCTCGGCCTTCTGCGCGGCGGAGGCTACCGAACTGGCGGCCGAGTTCAGCTTCTGCTGCACGCTATCGGCGGAAACGCCGGCACTACCTGCAGCCCCACCAAGCTGCTTGATCAGCATCTGTGCGATGCCCAGCCCGTTGCCGTTTTGGGAAAGATTGATCGACAGCTGCTGGTCGAACATGTCGCGCCACGAGTCGCTGGCCTGGCTGTCGGTCAACCCGTCGCCGACACCTGCATCGCGCATCGACTTCAGCATCATCTGGGTGAAGATCGACTCGAACTGTTTGGCGACTGCCGGAAGCGCCGACTTGGCGTCGCTCTGCGCGGCCGCTCGCATACCGTTGAACCCGGACAGATCCGTCCAGGTGTTGACGCTTTGCATGGTGGCGTCGTTGACCGCCATATCAGATCACGACAAGTTCGGCATGCAGGGCACCGGCTTGCTTGAGCGCCTGCAGGATGGAAATGAGATCGCTGGGCGCGGCGCCCACCTGATTGACCGCGCGCACGATCGAGTCCAGGCTCGCGCCGGGGCCGAACTTGAACATGTGACCGCCGTCTTCGCTGACCGACACGCTGCTGTTGGGCACCACCACCGTCTGACCCTGCCCGAAGGCATTGGGCTGGCTCACCGCCGGCTGTTCGCTGATCGTGACCTGGATCGCACCGTGCGCTACGGCCGCGGCGCTGACGCGCACGTCCGAGCCAATGACCACGGTGCCGGTACGCGAGTTGACCACAACGCGTGCAGGCGCATCGCCCGGGGTTACTTCGAGCGCCTGGATGGCGCCCAGCCAAGCTACCTTTTGCGATGCATCGACCGGGCCGCGTACCACCACCGAACCGCCATCCTGCGCACGCGCCGTACCGGCACCGTAGGCACGATTGATCGCATCGGCGATACGCGATGAGGTAATGAAATCGGGTGTATTGAGATTGAGCATCAGGTCGCCGCCCTGACTGAACGACGAGGCCACACTGCGCTCGACCGTCGCGCCATTGGGAATGCGGCCGCTGGCGGAAATATTCACCTGCACGCTGGAGCCGCTCTTGCCCTGCGCGCTGACGCCGCCGACCACGACACTACCCTGCGCAATCGCATACGTGTTGCCATCTGCACCACGCAGCGGCGCCATCAACAGCTCGCCGCCGCGAATGCTCTTGGCATTGCCGATCGACGCTACCGTGATGTCGATGGTCTGACCGGGCTTGGCGAATGGTGGCAGTTCGGCGGTAATCGTGACCGCCGCGGCATTCTTCAACTGCGGGCGCGCACTGGCGGGAATGGTCACGCCAAACTGCTGCAGCATGTTCTCCAGGCTTTGCGTGGTGAACGGCGCCTGCGTGGTCTGGTCGCCGCTGCCGTCGAGGCCGACGACCAGGCCGTAGCCGATCAACTGATTGCTGCGCACGCCGGCAACCTGCGCCAGGTCGCGCACCTTGTCGGCACGCGCATGCGTGGTCGCCAGCAACGCCAGGATGGCGAAGGCAAAGGCGGCAGCTCCTCTCATGGCCATCGGCGTATTCATCAGTACGGCATCCACTTGGAGCTGAAGAAGCGTGACAGCCAGCCCTTGGTGTTGGCTTCGGCCAGAGTGCCGCGACCGGTATAGGTAATGCGGGCATCGGCCACGCGCGTGGACGGCACGCTGTTGTCCTGTCCAATGTCCTGCGCACGCACGATGCCCGAGATGCGCACCAGTTCCTGGCCCTGGTTGATCGTCAGCCATTTCTCGCCGCGTACCAGCAGGTTGCCGTTAGTAAGGCGCTGCGCGACGGTCACGGTGATCTGGCCGGTGAGCTGGTTGCTCTGGCTGCTGCTGCCGTTGCCATCGAAGCTGCGCGCGGCATTGGTGGTGATGTCCGCCGCCTTGCCGCCAAACTTCAGCGACTGACCCAGGATGGTTGGCGCGTCGATACCGGTCTTGTCGGTCTTGCTTGTGCTGGTTTCGGATTTCTTGCTGGCCTGCGTACTTTCGATCAGCGTGATGGTGAGAATGTCGCCGACGCGATGCGCACGCGGGTCGGAGAACAGCTCCATATTCTGCTCGTCGTGAAAAATCGAACCGTCCGCCGCCGGCGCCGCAGAGGGCGCCACTGGAGCGGTCGCAGCCCATTCGGCATCGTCCTTGTGCGGCGATTCCATCGCGCAACCGGCGAGCACGGCCAAGGCCAGCGCGGCCAGGGCCAAACGAGGGAGAATGAACGTGCTCATAGCTTGTCCGTGAGATCCTGCAGCATCTGGTCGGTGCTGCTGATGGATTTGGAATTCATTTCGTAGGTGCGCTGGGTTTCGATCATGTTGACCATTTCTTCCACCACGTTGACGTTGGAAGATTCCAGCGAGCCCTGCGTAAGCGTGCCCATGCCGTTCAGACCCGGCTGACCGGTTTGCGCGGTACCGCTCGATGCGGTTTCGACATAGAGGTTCTGCCCCAGCGGTTGCAGACCTGCCGGATTGACGAAATTCGCAAGCTGGATAGTGCCGAGCGTGGTCGGCGTCGCGGTGCCGTTCGACGTTGCCGAGACGGTGCCATCGGTACCGATGGTGACACTGGCGTAATTCGGCGGCAGGGTGATCGCCGGCTCCAGCGGATAGCCATCGGCGGTGACCAGCTGACCGTTCTGGTCGGGATGCAACGAACCGTCGCGCGTGTAGGCGATAGTGCCGTCGGGCATGCTGACCTGCAGGAAGCCGTCGCCACCGATTTGCAGATCGAAAGCGTTGCCGGTCTGGGTCGGATTGCCCTGGGTAAAGATTTTCTGCGTGCCAACGATCTTCACGCCGGTGCCAAGCATCATGCCCGTGGGCGACTGCGTCTGCTCGGTGGTCTGGCCGCCGGGCTGGCCCTTGTTCTGGTAGATCAGATCCTGGAACGAAGCACGCGAGCTCTTGAATCCCGTGGTGTTGGCGTTGGCCAGGTTGTTGGAGATTACGTCCATGCGCGTCTGCTGCGCATCGAGACCGGTCTTGGCAATCCACAAGGATGAAAGCATGTGCTTGGCTCCAGAAAAGAATTAGTTACGCTCAGCTCGCCTGCAACAACTGCTTGGCGGAGTCGGCGTTGTCTTCCGAGGTGCGGATCGACTTCACCTGCATGTCGTACTGACGCGACAGCGAAATCATCTTCACCAGCTCGGCGGACGGGTTGACGTTGCTGCCTTCGAGCGTGCCCGACGACAACCGCACGTTGGCATCGGTCGGTGCCTGCGTACCGTCGTTCATATGCATCAGGCCATCGCTGCCCATTTGCATCTGCGTCGGATCGGGATTGACCAGGCGAATGCGATCGACCGTCGCCACCGAGTCGGGCCCCTGCCCCAGCGGCACCGTCGATACCGTGCCGTCGTTGCCGATCGAGATCTGCGCGGCGTCGGGCAGGTTGATCGGACCGGAATTGCCCAGCACCTGGTTGCCACGCGAATCGGTCAAACCACCATCAGCGGTCAACTGCAGGTCGCCCGCGCGGGTGTAGCCTTCATTGCCGTCGGGCGTCTGCACGGCGATCCAGCCGCCGCCCTGCACGGAAACATCGAGCGAACGACCGGTGGTGCTGGTCGTTCCCTGCGCAACGTCCTGGCCGATGCCTTGCGCCACCGCGTTGATGCGCGTGCCCAGCCCCTGGCCGAGCACGGGCACGCTTTGGAACGCATTCAACTCCGACTTGAAACCGACCGTCGACGCATTCGCCAGGTTGTGGCTGACGGCGTCCTGGGCGCGCATGATCTGCGTCGCCCCGGTCATCGCTACGTAGACGGAACGGTCCATGGCGGGCCCCTAGTTAACGCGAGACCGCGTTGAACAGCGATGAAGCGAGCGTATTGTCGGTCGACAACACCTGCGCATTCGCCTGGTAGGCGCGCTGTGCCTGGATCATGTCCACCAACTGCGCGGTGGTATCGGCAGTGTTGGACGATTCGAGCTGGCCCGACGTGATGCTGCCGAACTGCCCGGTGTTGGCCGTACCCATTACCGCCGTACCCGAATCGCTGCTCGCCGCCCAGTTGGTGTTGCCGAGCTGGCGCAGACCCTGCGTGTTGGCGAAGTTGGCGATCGCGACCTGACCCAGCACCGTGCTGGTGGTGTTGGAATAGTTTGCGGTGACCACACCCGAACTGTTGATGTCGATGCTGGTCAGCGTGCCCGCTTCCGCGCCATCCTTGTTGATCGTGCCCGGCGTGTAGTCGGTGCCGAACTGCGTGGTGTTGGAGAAGTTCAAGGTCAACGTCAGCGGGTTGGAACCATTGCCGAGGTTGATCGGGTTATAGGCCAGCGTACCGGTGGTGGGCGTGGCGATCTGACCAGCAGCGTTGAACGTCAGCTGCTGCGGCGGCGTGGTATCGGCGGATTGGCCGTCCACATACAGATGCGTGTCCCAGGTATTGGTCGCGGTCTTGACGTAATACACCGTGGCCTGGTGCGTACCACCCTGCGAGTCGAACACCGCGAACGTGGTGGCATTGGTGTAGCTATTCGCGTCGGTCGGGCTGAACGGCGTTACCGTCGGCGGCGCGGCACTGGCAGGCAAGTTGGCCACGATGCTCGCCTTGGTGGTCGCGGTGGCTGTGCTCTGCGAGCTGACCAGCTGCAGGTTGGTCAGCGTGCTCGTATCGAACGAGCCGTTGGCGGTCGGCGGATAGATCTGCAACTTGTAGCCGTCGTTGCTCACCACGGTGCCGTCGTCCAGTTTCTTGAAATCGCCTGCGCGGGTGTATGCAAGGCCGGCGCCGGTATTGAGCGTGAAGAAGCCGTTGCCGTTGATTTCCATGTCCAGGCTGTTGCCGGTGGTCTGGGTGTCGCCCTGGGCAAACTGCTGCGCCACATCGGACAGGCGCGTACCGCCGCCCACTGCCGTGGCATTGAGATTCAAACCGGTCACCGCGTACACGTCGGCAAACTCAGCACGCGAGCCCTTGAAGCCCACCGTGTTGGCGTTGGAGATGTTGTTGGCGATGACATTCAGATCGGCCTGCGCCGCGTTGATGCCACTGAGTGCCTGATTCAGAGCCATGCGTTAGTTCCTCAAGAAGGTGAAGCGCTCGGACGTCTTCGGTCAGAGAATTTGCGCGACCTGGCTCAGCGGCACGCCGCCCACGCCAGTCACTTGGAGATAGGTACCCACGCTGTCGCCACCGAAGCCGACGCCCGAGACCTTGCCGGACACATACGTATCCAACGAACTGCTGCTGCCGCTGCCGGTGCTGGCAGAAATCGCGTACGAACCCGGCGAGACCGCATTGCCGTTGTCGTCCTTCCCGTCCCAGGAAAACTGCGTCAACCCCGCGCTGGTGTTGCTGACGGTGATATGCCGGATCGGGTTGCCGGCTGCGTCGCTGATGGTCACCGTCGCCGTACCTGCTGCCGTGAAATTGACGGCACCGCCAGCGGGCGTGCCGCTGGTGAGCGTCATGTTCGTCGACGGCACCAGGACGTTGCGATCGAGCAGCGACGAGGAGTTGATCACCTGCGAGGTCTGCATCGAGGTATTGATGTTGGAGCTGAGCGACTGCAGGTTCGTGTCCAGATCCTGTGTTGCCTGCAGCTGGCTGAACTGGGCCAGCTGCGCGACGAACTGCGAGTTGTCCATAGGATTGGTCGGGTCCTGCGCCTGCAGCTGCGCGGTCAGCAGCTTCAGGAAATCGGCCTGGCTGATCGAGGCCGAAGCAGCACTACCCGCGCCCGAACTGCTGCTCGAGTTATTGGTGGTATTCGTGGTGTTGTTGGTATTGACGGCAGTCATCTCATGTTCCCCGTTACTTGCCCACGTCCAGCGTCTTGAGCATCAGCTGCTTGGCCGTGTTCATGACTTCGACGTTGTTCTGATACGAACGCGACGCCGAGATCATGTTGACCAGTTCGTCGATCGGATTGACGTTGCTGCCGTAGACATAACCATTGGCGTCGGCCATCGGATTGCCCGGCTCGTAACGCGACTGAATATCGGCCTGGCTCTCGCTCACGCCCAGGGTCTGCACGCCGCTGGTGCCGTCGCCCTGTGCAGCCGCACCGGCCTTGAGCGCGTTGTCGTGCAAGGTTGCAAACAACGGCTCCTTCGCGCGGTAGGCGCCTTCGGGCGTCGAGCTGACCGTGTCGGCATTGGCCAGATTGCTCGCCACGGTATTGAGCCGCGTCGACTGTGCCGCCATGCCCGAACCGGCGGTATCGAAAATCTTGAAGAGAGAGGACATCAGCTCTGGCCCTCGGTAATGGCGGTACGCAGCATGTGAATCTGCGCCGTGATGAAACTGAGGCTGGCCTGGTAGTGCACCGTGTTACCGGCGAACTGCGCCTGTTCGACCTGCGTATCGACCGTGTTGCCATCCATCGACGGCTGTGTGGGTACACGGTAGGCGAGCTGTTCACCCGCATTGGCATTCGGATCGATCTGCCCCGCGGTCGGCGCGTTCAGGGGCAGCTGATTACCACTCGCCTGGGTCAACGCCTTGCGGAAATCCACATCGCGCGCGAGATAGTCCGGCGTGTCGGCATTGGCCAGGTTGCCGGACAGCACCTCGGCACGCTTCTGCCAAAGGCCTAGCGCTTGCGTGTGCAATCCGAACAAGTTGTCGTTGATTTGACTCATCGCAAACTCCCCACGGCGGTCGCCGCGAGGTGTCTGTGGCAAGTTGTGTGCCATGGCCTGGAAAGTGGCTTGGCAGCTGGGTTTGCACTGGATCAGAGAAGGCCTTCTCGTCTACTCAAGGGTTGAGGAGACGGAAATCTGACGCGCAAGAGGACAGGTAGGTTATCGGCAGGATTGGGGGGGAGCTTTAGCGTCTCCAGATTTCCAACAATACCCTCCTACCTCGTCATTCCGGCGCAGGCCGGAATCCACTCCTCAGCCTCTCGCGTATCAGGTGGAGTTTCTCAAGCGGAAGTGCTGAGGAATGGATTCCGGCCTGCGCCGGAATGACAACTAAGAGGGCATGAGACATGGCGTGGAGATAGCGGCTCTTCTCACTCCTCACTCCTTTCCACTCACTCCGCCCCCTGGCACACGCCTTGCATCCTCAAGCTCCGCCGTCTCCAGCCGATCTATGGGGAGACAACCCTCATCAGGAATGCTTTCGTCCATGAGTTTTATCCGCAGCAAGCAACTCGCCGCACTGGCTCAGGCAGCCGCCAAAGGCCATACCGCGCAGGTCGAGCGTCTGTCGCGCGAGTATCCGGCGATGGCGGACGCATTGGCTCCATTGCTTGCGCTGGCCAGGCCAAGCGAACCGGCAGCGGTGGCTCTGCAGGCGGTAGAGCAACAGAGTCTGATGCTCAACGCGGCGCAGGCGCTATTGCGCGAACACCAGGCACTGGAAGAAGCCACCGGCGAGAGCCGGGCCGGTGTCGGACGTTTGACGGATGGGGGCGCCGGGATTTCGTCGGGGTTGCAGCAAACCGTCAATGGCATCGAGCAGGCCCGGGAAACTACCCGCCATGGTGCGGCAACGGTGAACGAAGTCGATGGGCAATTGCGCCTGCTGCGCAGCGCGCTGTCGGCCATGAATCGCAACCAGGCCAAACTGGCCGAACAGGTCGCGCAGATCCGCAAGCTCACCGCGAGCGTGCAGGAGATTGCCCATCAGACCAACCTGGTCGCCCTGAATGCGGCGATCGAAGCCGCGCGCGCGGGCGAAGCCGGCAAGGGCTTTGCCGTGGTTGCCGACGAGGTGAAGCAGCTGGCCGAAAAAACCAGCCAGGCCACCGGCGAGATCGAAGCGGTCACCGGTTCCATCGGCGATTTCTCTCAACAGCTCGACGGCGACGTGCAGCAAGGCATGCGCCGCCTGGAGAACGCACAGGAACGCATCACCCACACCGCCAGCGCATTGCGTGAGGGCGCGGAGACCTTGCATGGCGCGATGACGCGCCTGCAAAACGTACAACAAAGCTCGGATTCGCAAAGCGCACGCATCGCCGGTTCGCAGGCCGCACTCGGTGTCTTGCAGAAACGTACGGTCGAAGCGCGTCGCCAGGCCGAGGCGCTGGACCGCGCCTGCGTGTTGTCGCACCGCTTGTGCCTGGGTTGGCTCGACCAGGATGCGGAGCATTCCCTGGCCGGCCTCAGTTTGAGCTTGCGCGAGTCGATCCAGGGCTTGCGACAGGCGATGGAGCTGGCCTTGCACGAACCGGCCGCACTCGACCGCCGCTGGTTCGACACTGCCGTACTCGATCATGTACTTGCACGCCTCGCCGAAAAGCACGCCGCCCATCCGGCCGCCGAGCAGTTAATGGCCGCGGGCCAGCGCTTGAGCACGCATGCCGGCGCCTTCGTCAGCCTGATCAGCCAGGGCGATCTGCAACGCGCGGCCGACTACCCCAACCGGGTCGAAGCCGAACGCGAAACCATTCATCAGCAACTGGGCGTGCTGCTCGCGGATGCGGTTGCATGAGGTTTATTCCGCGCAGCCCATTGAGCTACGCCACAGCGTTCGCGCTGCTGGGCGCGGCCTGGGCGTGCGCCATGCCGGCGCAGGCCGCGCCCTCCTCGCCGGATCGTCTGCGCCAGGCCGCCGAGGATGCGTTGCGTCAGCACTACGCCGCATCGGGCAGCCGCGCGGAGGTGCAAGCGGACAAGCTCGACTCGCGCCTGCAGTTGGCCGAGTGCGCCGCACCACTGAAAACAACCATATCCAATGAGGCCCGCCCTTCCGCGCGCATGGCCGTGGAAGTCAGCTGCCCTACGGCGGGCGGCTGGAAGATCCGCGTGCCGGTGCGCCTGCAGCTTTATCGCCAGGTACTGGTGACCACGCGCCCCCTGCAACGCGGCGACGGCATCACTGCGACCGACGTGCATGGCGAGGAACGCGATATCACACGGCTGGGCTATGGCTATATCGATTCGCTCGACCAGGTGGCCGGACGCTCGCTGGCCCGGCCGCTTATGGCCGGCAGTGTGCTCACGCCCAGCGCCATGGGCAGCCGCCAGACCGTAAAGGCCGGCGACCATGTCCAGATGATTGCCCGTATCAGCGGCATCGAGGTGCGCGCCACCGGCGTAGCCCTCGGCAGCGGCGACACCGGCGCACGCCTGCGCGTGCGCAACGACAGCTCCGGGAAGCCGATCGACGCTATCGTGCGTGGGGCTGGGCTGGTGGAGGCGCTTCCGTGACCCAGTATGCATTAACCTGCCCGACCGGCGGCACGAGGAGCCTAAAGTTCCCCGTCAGCCAGCCGATAGCTTCCATAGGCAAGACCCGAAACCCATCGAGTCAGGGACTACGAGACCAGCCATGAACACCACCATCACCTCCAACGGACTGCCGGTTCTGCCGCAGGCCCAAAGTGGTCAGAGCGGCGGCAGCACTCAGGACGCCACGGCGGCCAGCGCCAAGCCGGTGACCGGCCCAGCCAACGACAGCGTCAAGCTGACCGACTCGGCGCGCGCGCTGACCCAGGCGGCGCAAGGCGGTAGCGAAGTCGACCAGCAGAAGGTCGACAAAATCCGCCAGTCGATCGCCGACGGTAGCTACAAGCCCAATCCGGCCAACATTGCCGACAAGCTGATTTCGCTCAATACCCAGCTCGGCGGCAAGTAAGCGCATGGGCTCACGGCTGCTCGCGGAAATGAACGACGCGCTATCGGCCGTGCTGGCCGATATGCAGGGCGCCGTCGCCGATCTGGACCAGGTGCTGAGCGACGAGCGCGCCGCACTGGACCGGGCCGACGCCGAAGCGCTCAATCGCGCCGGCGAACGCAAGCAGAGCCTGATGCACCAGCTGGAACAGCTCGATGGCGAACGCCTGCAGCTGACCCAGAACATCGATTCGCACAACGAAAACCATCAGCAGATCTGGTCGGGCATTCTCAAGACGCTGGCGGCATGCCAGCAGGCCAACCAGCGCAACGGCGATATCGTCGAACAACGGCTTCAACACGTCAGGCGCGCCTTGTCCGTACTTACCGGCGGCAAAGACGAAGTCAACGTATACAACCCGGCAGGCAAGGTGCGCGGCGGCTTTCGATCGCTACCGCTTGCACAGGCCTGATCGCGGTTCAAAACGAGCACATCCAGGGGACCGTCGCTTTCCATAGCGGCGACGGTGGAATGATTCGCAGGGGACCGTTCGCCAGAGCGCCTGTGCAGACATTGATGAGTCTTCATGAGTGATACCACCGTTGCCAGCACCGTGCCTGAAGCCTATCTAGCCGCCACCTTTAACGAAGTCCCGCTCCCGGTCGTCCGCGTGCCGATGCTGGACCGCGAACATCAGCTGGTCGCCTACGAGTTGTTGATCCAGGGCGACGGCGATGACGAATCGAACCTGATGCGTCGCGTTCTATCGACCATCATCGACGGCTCGGTCACACGCCTGGCGCGCGATAACCGCGTCTTCGTGCGGCTGTCGCACGAGCTGGTGATGGAGCAGTCCGAGCTGGTGTTGCGCTACCCGCGCATCGGCCTGGTGATCGACTCGGCCTGGGCCGAGGATGAAGCGATGATGGGACGCCTGCAGATGCTGTCGCAGCGCGGCTGCGCGCTGATGCTGGACCTGGGCGCGGATCCGATCCCTCAGGTCGGCGGCGACCGCTCGGCCAATATCCTGCTCAGCTTCGTGCGCTTCGTGCGCCTGGATGCCAAACAGCTCGACCCGGCCACGCTGCGCGATCATTGCGAACAACTGCATGCACGCGGCCTGCAGGTCATCGCCGGCCATGTCGAAGATCATGAAACCTGCCAGCGATGCATGGAGCTGCCATTCGCGGCGATCCAGGGCGGTTACTTGCTGCTGCCGGAAAAGGTGGATGTGCCGGTACTCACCGCCAATCGCCTGAGCGTGCTGCGCCTGTTGCGCGCGCTGGAAGAAGAATCGGCAGGCCCGGTCGAACTGGGCCAGGTCATTCGCAACGATGCGATCCTCAGCTACAAGCTGCTCGGCTGCGTCAACTCGGCGTACTTCGCGCTGCCCAAGCAGCTGAAGTCGGTGGAGCAAGCGGCGATCTTTTTCGGCCTCAACCGCATGCGCAACTGGATCAGCACGATGGCGCTGAGCGGCATGAACGATCGCCCGCCGGAACTGCTGCGCGCCGCATTGATTCGTGCACACATGTGCGAACAGTTGGCGCAGGGCATGCCGCGCGCCGAACGCGAAATGGCCTTTACCGCCGGCCTGTTCTCGCTGCTGGATACGCTGATGTGCGCGCCGCTGGATTTCCTGCTAGAGCATCTGCCGCTGGCACCGGATATCCGCAACGCGCTGGTCGGCCGTCGTGGCCCGTTCGCTCCGTTGCTCGACCAGGTGGTGCAGTGGGAAGCCGGCGACATGCGCAACAACGGTACGCAGCCGCAGCAGATCCGCCGCATGGCCGGCATCTATCTGGAAGCGACGCGGTGGGCGGACCATGTGTATTCGTTTGCGGAACAGCGGCCGAATTGAGTTGATTGAATTGGATGCAATAAAAAAGCGGAGCTTGGCTCCGCTTTTTTATTGCCGACTTGAGACTCAGTCTCTCTAAACTCGTCATTCCGGCGCAGGCCGGAACCCAGTGACGAAACGCTCAGCTTTTCGCGATATGTGAAAAGCTTTTTGTAGGTTGTGGCAAAAATCGAATCCTGGGTCCACTGGGTTCCGGCCTGCGCCGGAATGACGATCAAGTGGGGGGCAACCGCAATAAGTGCAGCCTTACACCGTACGTCGAACCCGCAACCGCCACGCAATAAGGCCCAGCCCAACCAACGCCGCCAGCAACCACCCGGCCGCCAACATCATCTCGTCGCCGATCCAGCAGATACCGGCCACGGCCGCGACTACCGCCACGCCAATACCCAACGCCAACAGTGGCTCACGCCGTGGTGCCTGCAATAGCAGGAACGCAGCAAACACACCGAGCAGCACCGAAACAATCCGCCGCACCCACAATAACGAGGGCGCCGGGGGTACATCAGGCAGGACATCGTCGAGTCGGCGGTCGCCGATCTGCACATCGAAGCCCTTGCCGTCGGGCGCATCCGCCGCCGGCACCAGCCGATCGCCACTGACACGAGCGAAAACCGTCACCGTCTGTACCGGTATGGCCTCCCAACTGACCCGGATATCGCCGAGTCGCGGATCGCCGGGCCTTGCGCTCGTAACCAGATGGTTGTCGTTCAACGTAAACGTCGCCGCCATATTGGACGGCAGGTTCTTTATATCCGGAGTGACCGGCTCACCGCCGGGCAAGGCATGCACCAGAGCGGGCCCCAGCGCCAGGCCATTCATGCGCACCAGCCCCGCATCGAACTGCTTGCCTTCGATCGGGAAGGCACCGGGATTCTCGTGCCCCCTGGGCTGCGCGAACCGGCTTGAATCGAGCGGGCGATCGACCCAGTCCACTTCGTAGTGCACCTGGTCGCCAATGCGCACTTCGCGCCATTGGTACATCTCTACATGACGCACCAGCACCGGCGTTTTCGCATGCTGGTTGAAATCCGGGTCATACGGCGACTCGATCACCTGCGGCTCGCCGGCAACGCGCACCATGTGGCCGTACTGGCCAGGCTGCACGCGCTCTTCGCTGCCGAGATCCAGAATCTGGCCACCATGGCGTTCCGACGCCGCCATGTGGACGGCCAGACTCTTTTCTGTCGTCGCGGCCAGACCGATGCCGGCGAGCAGAAGCAACGCGGCAAGCACGCGCTGAATCCAGATCGATACGTTCAGATCCTCGCCCCGGCCGAACCTCATGCGATAACTACCCCTTTGAGTTCACGTTGTTCGTCGGCGGTGCCGTAGCGGCCACGCTCGTCCCGGGTCACGCGCGCCATGGCGCAGTCGTGATCGTGCGTGAAGAAAAGCTGCACCCCGCGCTCGAGCTTGTCGTCGAGAAACCCCCGCTTCTCGTCGATCAATTTCTCAGGCCACCGATCGTAGCCCATGGTAATGGGCAGGTGCACCCAGAAGCGACCAGGGATAAGGTCGGCACAGAACACCACCTTGCCAACCTCGGCCAGCATCAGGCCGGGCGTATGTCCATCCGAATAGCTCAGGCGTACGGCTTCGCCCAGAACCTTGGAATAGTCGCCTTCGACCAGTTCAAGCCGGCCGCTGCTTTCGAGCAGATCGCACAGCTCGGGAATGAACGATGCACGATCGCGCGGATGCGGATGCCGCGCGCGCTGCCAATGCTCGGCGCCGACGACAAAGGTCGCCTTGGGAAACAACAGGCTCGGTGCCTGCCCTTCCTGCCAGGGCGCAAGCAAGCCGCCGGCATGATCGAAATGCAGATGCGACAGCACCACGACATCGATGTCTTCGTGGGTGAGGCCCGCCTCGGCCAGCGAATCGAGCAACACGTGTTTTTCTTCGACAACGCCATAGCGTTCGCGCAAGGCGGGCTCGAAGAAAGCGCCGATACCGGTTTCGAAAAGTACATTGCGACCGTCGAGGTCTTTTACCAACAGGCAGCGGCAGGCCAACGGAATGCGATTTTGTTCGTCGGTAGCGATCCAGCGCGACCACAGCGCCTTCGGCGCATTGCCGAACATCGCGCCGCCATCGAGACGCTGCGAGTTACCGATGAGTGACCATAGTTCCATACATGCGCTCCACGTCTTGCCCACCTGCCCGTCGCCCCGGCGAAGGCCGGGGCCTGGCGTCTCCGCACCGAACCAAGGCACTGGGCCCCGGCGTTCGCCGGGGCGACGAGCGGGGAATCACCTTTATTACTGCACCTTGCCCAAGCCCGAAGGCCGGCGCGGGTCGCTCGCCGCATCGAGCTTGTGCGTCTTCAGATCCCAGGTAACCACATTCATAAAGCCCCACGACTCGCGCGTCTTCAGGTCGTAACCCATCGCGGTGAGCGCATCGGAGGTCTGCTTGTCGAACGCGCCTTCTTCCACATCGACGCGGTCGGGCATGAACTGGTGATGGAAACGCTTCTGCGCGGCGATGTCGGTCGCGCTCTTGCCGTCGACAAACGCCAGGATGCCTTCGAGCACCTGGGTGATGATGGTCGAGCCGCCCGGCGAGCCGATCACGCCAACGCGGTCCGGACCGATCACGATGCTCGGCGCCATCGAGGACAGCATGCGCTTGCCTGGCTCCGGCGCATTCGCCTTGCTGCCGAGCAGGCCGTAGACGTTCGGCTTGTTGGGCACTAATGCGAAGTCATCCATTTCATCGTTGAGCAGCACGCCGGTATCGCCTGCAACAAAGGTCGAACCGAGCGTGTAGTTCACCGTCGATGTGATCGACACCATGTTGCCGTCGGCATCGATGATCGAGAAATGCGTGGTGTGCATGCCTGGATCGGTGCCGCCGCTGGATGGCAGCATCGACGACGGCGTCGCCTTGTCGGGCAGGATGGTCTGGCGCAGGCCATCGGCGTAGTACGGCGACAACAGCATGTCCATCGGGATCTTCACGAAATCCGGGTCGCCCAGGTAATCGTTGTGATCGCGGAACGCGCGGCGCATGGCTTCGATCACCAGATGCGTGCGGTGTGCATCGTCGAGTTTGGTCAGGTCGAAGCCGGAAAGGATATTGAGGATCTCCGCGATCGCCACACCACCGGAAGACGGCGGCGGCGCGGTGACGATCTTGTAGCCGCGATAGTCGAGCACGATCGGCTCGCGCTCTTTTACGCGATAGCTTTCCAGGTCCTTCAGCGTCCAGCGGCCGCCGGCAGCCTTGACCGCATCGACCATCGCCTTGGCCGTTTCGCCGCGATAGAAACCATCCAGACCGTGCTCGGCGATACCCTCGAGCGTCTTGGCCTGGTTGGGATCGCGCCACAGTTCACCCTCGGCCGGCGCCTTGCCGTCGGGCAGGAACTTGGCCGCCGAGGCGGGCCAGCGCTTGATGTCTTTCTGCCGCGACTGGATCGCGCCAGCAAGACGGCTGTCGAGCTTGAAGCCATCCCGCGCCAGCTTGATCGCCGGTGCCAACGACACTTTCAGCGGCAGCTTGCCGTAATGCTGGGCCAGCCACACCAGGCCGGCGGGCTGCCCCGGAATGCCGGCGGACAGCGGACCATTGAGCGAGTTGTCGCGATTGGGCGTGCCGTCGGCGTTGAGGTAGTCCTTCACGTCGACCGCTGCCGGTGCGGTTTCGCGCGCATCGATAAAGATGTCACGGCCGTCGGAAGCGCGGTGCAAGATGCCCATGAAACCGCCGCCGGTGCCCGAGCTTTCCGGCTCCACCACCGACAACGACGAAGCTACCGCAACCGCCGCATCGAATGCGTTGCCACCTTTGGCCAGCACTTCCAGGCCGGCTTCGGTGGCGTGGAAGTTCGCGCTGGCGATCGCCGCATGGCCGGGCTTTTCGCGTGCAACGAGCGTGGACTTGGTCGGGGTATGTGCAGCCCCATTCTGCGGCGCGACATCAGCCGCAAAGGCCCCACTGCCGCTCACTACCAAGCCAAGCAGCAACGCAGGCCCATTGAGAAACCTCATGCTCCAGTCTCCTTGCTCATCAATTGCTGGTATTTGAGTTCGAGCTGCGCGTGCGTCTCGGTGTGATTCGGGTCGACCTCGATGCATTCGACCGGGCAGACCACCACGCACTGCGGCTCGTCATGGTGCCCGATGCATTCGGTGCACAACGAGGGATCGATCACGTAGTACTCCTCGCCAAGCGAGATGGCCTTGTTCGGGCAGACCGGTTCGCAGACGTCGCAATTGACGCAGGTATCGAGGATTTTCAGGGACATAAAGACGAGTTTACACGAGGGACGGACGGGCGCCTTATAACGATTGAAGGCCCGCAAATGACGTGGGGGCGATTCCCGCCGTGGCAACCCGTATGGGCCACTACGGCGGAAACCGCCCCCGCGTCCAAGAGCGCAGATGCGCCCTTGCGATTACATCGCGACGAAACGCACCTGCGCGCCGGTCGGCTGCAGCGTTTCGGTGACGCGCTGCTGGTCAGCCTGGTCGCCGATGAACAGGATGATCACATCCTTGAACGAACCCGGCTTGGCGTCCTTGAACGCGGCCTGGATCAGGTCGGCGGTCTTGGCCGACTCGGGACCTGCAAACACCAGCATATTGCCCGGCAGCACGCCGCGGGCGATCACGTCCTGCACATTCTGCAGCTGACGGTCGCGCGACGCCTTGGCGTCGTCGGTGTCGCCGGCATTGACCAGGTACGGGTACGGACGGTCGGCCGTCATACCCTGCATGTTCTGGGTGACGATCTGGCCGAGGTACGAATTCCACGCCTTGGAGTCGTTCGGATCGGTCGGCTTGGCAACCTTCTGCACCTGTTGCTGCTGCGAAGCCTGTTGATCGTCATCCGACTTGCTGCAACCGGACAGGACCACGGCACCGGTGAGCGCGAGGAGGGCAACGAGAGCGAACTTACGCATGATGATCACCTTGAATGTTTTTGCGTTGAATGGAATCAAGCCTGCTCGGACAGACTCTGTTGCCAGCGCTGACGCATGGCCTGTTGAACCGCCGGATGCACGAAGCCGGAAATATCGCCGCCGAGGCGGCCGATCTCGCGCACCAGCGAGGAAGAAATAAAGCTGTACTGCTCGGCCGGCGTCAGGAACAACGTCTCGACCTTGGGAATCAGATGGCGGTTCATGCTGGCCAGCTGAAATTCGTATTCGAAATCGGACACTGCGCGCAGCCCGCGGATGATCACGCCGGCGCCGATCTGCGAGACGAAGTCGGCCAGCAGGCAATCGAAACCGCGCACTTCCACGTTGCGCAGATCGGCCAAGGCCAGACGCGCCAGTGCAATGCGCTCGTTGAGGCTGAAGCCCGGCCCCTTGCCCTTGTTCGGGCTCTCGGCCACCGCCACCACGATGCGCTCGAACAGCGGCGCGGCACGCGCGACCAGATCGGCATGGCCGTTGGTGATCGGGTCGAAGGTGCCTGGGTAAACGGCGAGACGTGTATTGACCGGCGGCTTGTCCACGGAAAGGTCGCGGTTCGGTGAAAAAGGAGCGCTAGCTTAGCCCAAGGCGCGGCCAATATCTCGGGTTTTGCCGTACTGGTGCGGATGCTGGGGTGCGGGCTATCGAGCCTCCGACAAACTTCCCTACTCGTCATCCCGGCGCAGGCCGGGACCCAGTGGCTTTGAAGTCGTTTGTCGCGAGAGTCGTCAAGCATTCGCCCTGCGGCGAAAACCAAGAACCGAAGCCACTGGGTCCCGGCCTGCGCCGGGATGACGGATAGGAAGGGGTTTCTAGGACTCCACTCGCCGGTAAAGCGCATAACGCACCTCACCCGCAGCGCCTTCCCTATGAAGCGCCCAGCCAGCAGGCAAAGCCGGAGCGCCATCACGTGGCGACTCCACATAAACCCAGGCCCGCGGCGCCAGCCAGCCGCCCTGCTCCAACCGGTCGGCCAGGCCGCCCCACAAGTCCAAAGCAAACGGCGGATCGAGAAACACCAGGTCGAACGCCTGCGCCGCACCCTGCAGATAAACCGCCGCATCCAACGTACTGACCTCACCACCGGGCATCTTCAACCGCGCCAGATTCCCGCGCAGCGCCTGCGCCGCGCGCGCATCGCGCTCGACAAAGCGCACGCTGGCCGCCCCACGCGATAAGGCCTCGATCCCAAGCGCCCCCGTACCGGCGCACAGGTCCAGGCAACGCGCCCCGGAGATCACCGGCATCAGCCAGTTGAACAAGGTTTCGCGCACCCGCTCGGGCGTGGGCCTGAGCCCGGGCAGGTCCGGTACTTCCAGGCGCGAGTTACGCCATTGGCCGCCGATCACGCGGATACGACCGGGGGTGGCGCTCATGCGCGGCCTCCGCCAGGGGGGCCGCGCTCAGCGGTGGGTATGAATGAGGGTGGTAGCATTCCCTCTATTGTCTTTGAATCCCCGCCCCGATGCTCAAGTTCTGGAAGAAGAAGCCCACCGACACGGCCGAAGAACAGCGCCAGGACGCCCCGGCGACCGCCGCGGATGCCGCCGCGCAGGACCTGTCCCCCACGTTGGGCGAAGCCCTGGCCGAAGCCGCACCGCCGGAGGCCGCGCCGGCCGCCGACGAGGCCGTCGAATACCTTCCCGAGCAGGCCACGCCCGCACCGGTTGCCGCCGAAGCGGCTGCGGCAGGCAAGCGCTCCTGGCGTGAGCGGCTTTCCGGCAGCGGCTTTGCCCGCGGCCTCAGCACGCTGTTCAGCCGCAACCCCAAGCTGGACGACGACCTGCTCGACCAGCTCGAAACCACCCTGATTACCGGCGACGTCGGCGTTGAGGCCAGCACACAGCTGGTCGAGTCGCTGCGCAAGCGCATGCACAAGCGTGAGTTCGCCGATGCCAACGCCCTGCTCGCGGCACTGCGCAAAGCGCTGGTCGATCAACTGATACCGGTACAGCAGCCGCTCGATGTCAGCGGCCGCAAGCCGTTCCTGATTCTTACCGTCGGCATCAACGGCGTTGGCAAGACCACCACTATCGGCAAGCTCGCACGCCGCTTCCGCGACGAGCGCCGTAACGTGATGCTGGCCGCCGGCGACACTTTCCGCGCCGCCGCGGTCGAGCAGCTCAAGACCTGGGGCGCGCGCAACGACGTGCCGGTGATCTCGCAGGGCCAGGACGCCGATTCGGCCAGCGTGATCTTCGACGCGCTGCAAGCCGCGCGCTCGCGCGATGTCGACGTGCTCATCGCCGACACCGCCGGTCGCCTGCACACACAGGGCGGCCTGATGGACGAGCTGGGCAAGATCGCCCGCGTGCTGAAAAAAATCGACGCCGAAGCGCCGCACGAAGTACTGATGGTGATCGACGGCACCACCGGCCAGAACGCAGTGAGCCAGGTCCGTCAGTTCCGCCAGATCGTCGGCGTGACCGGCCTGGTAGTGACCAAGCTCGACGGCACCGCCAAGGGCGGCGTGGTGTTTGCCCTGGCGCGCGAGTTCGGCCTGCCGATTCGCTTCATCGGCCTTGGCGAAACCGCAACGGACCTGCGCGTGTTCGATGCCCAGGCGTTTGTCGACGGCCTGCTACCGGCAGCGCTGGGCCATGCGTAAGCACCGTTTGCCGCGATGATGTCACGCACGCTGCGCCTCTCGCTGATCATCCTCGCCAGCACCATGCTGATCGTCGCGCTGGTGGCGATCGTTACCGTGCATCTGTTGCTGCAGCCGGAGCGTTTCACCGCCATGCTGCAAAACCAGGCACGCGCGGCTGGACTCGAACTCAATCTCGCCAGCCCCGCCAGCCCGTCGCTGTTCCCGCGCCCCGCGCTGGAGCTGCAAGGCCTCACCCTGAATGCGCAAGGCGCCACTGCACCGATCCTGATCGCCGCCAACGGCCGGCTCGCGCTGCCCTGGCGCACGCTGTTCGGCGGCGACACGGTGATCACGCAGATGGAGATCGATTCGCCGCGTGTCGACCTCGACGCCCTGCAAGACTGGTTCTCCAACCTGCCGCCGCGCCCCAGCAGCACGCCGCTGCAAATACCGCGCATCGATACAGGCATTCTGATCACTCGTGGCAGCATCCTCAGTGGCGAAAAACTGCTGCTCGACGACGTCACCCTGGAAGCCGGCAAGCTCGCGTCGGGCCAGGCATTTCCGCTGAGCGTCTCGGCACGCATCGCCAATGGTGACGCGATCCAATTGCGCCTGACCGGCACGCCACGCATTGCCGGTCAGGCACTGCAGCTGGACAACATCGCACTACGTCTCTCGCAAGGCAGCTCGCTGGTGTTGCAGCTGACCGGTGACGCGCGCTGGCACGGCGCGGCCGATGCCTCGGTAAGGCTGGGCGGCAAGCTCGATCACGCCGACGCCGGCAGCTACAACGTGGCGGTAACGTTGACGCCGGCAAACCAGACCGATCCGCTGCTGCTCGCACTGAAGCTCGACGGCCCCGACAGCCATGCCGATCTCAAGCTGCCGCCGGTCGCCTTGACGCGTTGGTGGTCGCAGCTTGCCGATGCCGATCAACCCGGCTTGTCGCTGCCACCCGGCAGTGGTCAGGTCGATATCGGCAAGGTCGACACTGGCGGCGTCAGCATCGAAGGCCTGCATCTGGAAACCGGACCGGCAGCACCCGCTGCGGCCAGCAGCACCACGGCGCCCGCCGCAGCTCCCAAGCCATGAACGATTTCGCTGCTGCGCTACTGGCCTGGTTCGATCGCCACGGCCGCAAGGACCTGCCCTGGCAGCAAGCCGATGCTGCGGGTCGCCGCGATGCTTATCGCGTTTGGCTGTCCGAAGTGATGCTGCAGCAGACGCAGGTCGCCACCGTCATTCCTTATTTCGAGCGCTTCGTTACCGCACTGCCGACGCTGCGCGACCTCGCTGGCGCAGAAGAAGACCAGGTGCTCGCGCTGTGGTCGGGCCTTGGCTACTACCGTCGCGCACGTTTTCTGCATCGCGCGGCGCAGCTTTGCGTCGAGAAGCACGGCGGCCAGATGCCGCCCGATTTCGATGCACTCGCCGCCCTGCCCGGCATCGGCCGCTCCACCGCGGGCGCGATTCTGGCGCAAGCCTATGGGCTGCGATTCCCGATCCTCGATGGCAACGTCAAGCGCGTACTCACGCGCTTTCATGGCGTGCATGGCCACCCCGGCGAAAGCGCAGTCGAGAAAAAACTCTGGCAATACGCCGACGAGCACACGCCCGCCGAGCGCGTCGCCGACTACACGCAGGCGATCATGGATCTGGGTGCCACGCTTTGCGTGCGCTCGCGGCCACTATGCCTGGCCTGTCCGGTGGCCGATCATTGCGTCGCCAAGCGCGATGGGCTGACCGCGCAATTGCCCACGCCAAAGGCGAGCAAGACCATTCCGACGCGCGCCACGGTGATGCTGATCCTGCGCGACGAGCACGATCGCGTGTTGCTCGAACGGCGCGGCCCGCAAGGCGTGTGGTCCGGTTTGTGGAGCCTGCCCGAAGCGAGCGATCACGACGACGCGTGGCGCGTCGCCCAAGGTCTCGCACGCATCGACGACGTCGTCGCACTGACACCGTTCGTGCATGTCTTCAGTCACTATCGTTTGAATGTCGAGCCCTGGCTGTTCGACGACGCCAGCGCCGCCAAGGCCGTGAACGACACGCCGAACCTGCGCTGGTACACCCTCACCGAATTGCTCGCACTAGGCCTGCCCGCCCCCGTGCGCAGCCTGCTGCAAGCACTCCCCGCAAGGAAACCTGTATGAGCCGCACCATCCACTGCGCCAAGCTCGGCATCGACGCCGAAGGCCTCGACTTCGCCCCCTGGCCGGGCCCGCTCGGCCAGCGCGTCTACGCCGAGATCTCCAAGCCCGCATGGCAGCAATGGCTGGCCCACCAGACCATGCTGATCAACGAATACCGCCTCAATCCGCTCGACCCCAAGGCCCGCCAGTTCCTGGGCACCGAAATGGAAAAATTCCTGTTCGGCGGCGACGTCAAACAGCCCGAAGGCTATGTGGCGCCTCAAGACTAGGCCATGAGTCTTGACGCGAGCCGTCGCGTTCGGTTTAATACGCGGCTCCACGCAGTATCGATGATCGTTCCAGATCATCCACCCTGGCCGGGTAGCTCAGTTGGTAGAGCAGGGGATTGAAAATCCCCGTGTCGGCGGTTCGATTCCGTCCCCGGCCACCATTTAAAGCGGCTTTCGAAGCATCGAAACTCACTCGCCGCTAAAAACTCTGGCTCTTGCTAAAAACTCTAACGACATTCTCCGTCGATGAGACGTCGTTATCGTACGCTCGATCACTATGGCCAGACGACCACCGCGCCCCATCAAAGATTTCGCCTATGACCTCCTGGCCGATTGGCGGCCCTATGCCGAGCCGCCTGGTGATGCCGGCCCACTGGGGCGCTGGACCTATGTGGGTACCTGTCTGATCCGCGGCGAGACAGGCGCCCTCGCCTTTCGTGATTCCGACATCGGCGTGGCAACTGGAAGCGCAACCGTGCAACTGCTCGGGCAGCCGGAAAAGATCAAGGTCCAGCTCGATCTGACGTTCAAGCGCGTTCCCGGCTGGGAGTTGGTGCCGATGCCCAAAGGCGTCCAGGGACACAGCACACCGCCTGGCAGCAATCCAGATAAGAAGCCTCGCCGCTAGAGTCCGGCGTGATCCGCCGACTGTGTCCCGCTATTGATCACGTTCCCGGTTGAATGCACCACCCAGCCATAGGCCTCTGGCTGTGGCGCCTGTGCCTTCACCTCGGCGAACGTTGGGATCGTCGCCGGCACCTGGCCGTTAAAGCCAGCTTCCCAGTTCTGCGCCCAGACCCATAGCGCATCGCGCCAGGCGAGCAGCGCCTCGGCATCGCCCTTGTACTGAGGAACCGAGCTGGTGAGGTATGAGAGGCACGACAGCACCGAATCGTAGATGTTGCTCCAGGCGACCTCCTCCATCCACATCGAGAACTGTGGCAGGAAGGTCTGCACGTAATCGCCGAATGTCGGCGCCGGCGGTTGGGCGGCCGTGTTGCCGGCGGCGACCCAGGCCAGATAAGCCTGATAGTCACAGTTGCCTTCGTCGAGCGGAATGCAGGCGCCGTCGTCGCGGAGCACATAGGTCTCGAAAAGTGTGTACACGTCAAAGCTCCGCTTTAAAGAGGAACACATCCGGGGTATTCATTTGCGCCATCGCGCCAGCTGTTGGAGTGCCGCCAGTAAACGTCGCGGTCACGTCCACTTGCATATTCCGGTTGCCGCCGGCAGCCACCGAAATAGATGCACCGGTCGCCGTATAGATCGCCACTTGCGTCGCCTCGACCGAAAATGAAGTGCCGAGCAAGGAGACCGTTGGCGTGGCGCGCATTGGCACGTCGAGCCGA
>NZ_JBVJLZ010000011.1:0-160749 GCF_055584465.1 Dyella sp. NPDC103356 | reverse complement strand
CAAAAGTCGTCCGGCGAATTGTGGAAATGCGTAAATTAGAGGGCGGTCGGTCTAGCTAGCGGATCGCCTAGACTTTTGACTACCCCCTGGGTATGTCAATCAATTCAATGCCTTGATGCTCGGCACCGGCCACCCGTCGGCGTCGCACCCTCGAACCTCGCGGCCGCGCTCGATACGCGCCTTATCACTGTTGTGACAGTCGCGACAGAGCGACTGAAACGGGCCGTCCCAGAACATCGCCTCTGTCTCGCCAGCAGGATGTCCATTGACGTGGTCACACACCGTCGCAGCGACCACAAGGCCGCGTGAATCACAGAACTTGCACAGTGGAAACGCTGCCAGTTGTACCAGGCGCATACGTTGCCAGCGTGCAGTGCCATATAGATGCGCGAACGCGCTTCCACCTGGCTGTCGTACAGTCATCAGGTATTACCGAACTGTTCCGCTTCATCCGCATTAAGGCAGACGCTTGGACGTTCGTAGACACTGAGCTTGCCGTTGTCGACTATGAATTCCTCCACCGTGTTCGGCGGGGGCGATGACGCAGCGACAACGTAGTGAATCTGGCAACCAGCAACGACGATGCCGCCGATACGCGCATACCAATTGCTTGATCGGTTGTTGGTGCGAATGCCAAGCGTCTGCTCGTCATTGAACACGCCGCGCACCGTGCCATAGATCGATCGGTACTGGCGGCCATCTGGGCCATAGAACCAATTGTCGGTGGTGACGATGACCTTGCGACCAGCCTCAAGCATTGGCGTCAGCGCCGCGCCTGGCAGCTGGCTATTGGAGTCAGATTCCATCTACTGTCAGGCCTTGATGTGGGTAAGGCGCGCCACATCGAGTGAGGCGCGGGTGACGTGTTGGTGCTTAGACCAGCTTCTTGGCCAGGGCCACGGCTTCGTCCCACACCTTCTCGACGTCATGGCCGGCAGTCGTAAGCACAGCCTTGAGCTTTTCGAGCAACGGATCGGTCGTATCGGTGGCAGCAGCAGTGGGTTGGTTCTGGGTCGGATCGGACACGGGTGAATCCTCAGTGGGTGCGGCGGCAGCCGCGGATAGAGATGGAATGGGCGCGACGGAGGTCGATGCGGCAGGCTGTTGGCCAAGGCCGATCAGGCGCATGAGGAAACTGGCAACGGCGGACAGGATCTTCATTGGCGATCTACCTTCAAGGCGTCTTGGAGAGCGCGGATTTGCGCGTCGGCGTCGGCTGCGGCTTGAATAATTCGTCCCGCACTCGCTGCTCGGTCGTCGGTGCCTGCATCAGTGGCGCTGGTACTGGCGCCGGAATGGGACAGATCGGCTGACTCGGACGGACAGCGCCATGCTTGTGACAGCCGGAGCTTGCCAGAGCGCAGATCAGCAGCAGTGCGAGACCCATTACCCTTGTCATTGCTCTTGTCCTGTTCGAAGCGTTGAGCCACAGCGTTAAGGTCTGACGCATGCTTTTGCTCGGTGACGCGAGCATCCTCGGAGGCCTTGAGAGCGAGCTGTGCTCGCTTGGCCGATTCGCTCGCGGAAGTTGCAGCCTGCTTGGCAACCGTGATTGCGCCGCTTTCCGCGCCATCGTGATGACCCTTTGCATAGATGCCGGCGACGATCGCCATAATCAGGACGATGCGCAGCCAGACCATTACGCACCACCTTCGCAGAGCGATCGTTCCCACTGGCGGCGCGTGACGATGCCGGCGCACTTGCTGTCTTTGAGGCGGCAGTCACGATCGCCGACGTAGACGTATTCGGTGATCACCGCGCAAGCGGCCTTGTTCTTGCCGGCATTCAGCAGCGGCACGGCGCCGGAACGGCAAAACGCACCAGTGCCGACATTGTAGGCGAAGTCACCCCAGGCCTTGATCTCGTTGAACGCCAGCTCGCCGCTGACGCACTTGCCCATGTTGCCCAGCATGACCTGGACATAGCCGGCTTCGAGCTTGTCGCACTCGGCGGGCGTGTACGTGCGGCCTGGAATGACCGTAGGCCCGGTAATGCCTGCGCACACCGTCCACACGTGGCCGAGCTTGTCCCAATAAGGAACATATTTTCGACCTTCGTGCGCCGGCAGCGATGCGACGATCGCCATGATCGCCCCAGCGCCAGCCGTGACGAACGTGGCGCGCATCGGCAGCTTCATGGCTTCTTCCACTCGCGATGCCATTTCCAGACCAGGTGAGCTGCCTGGAGCAGGCTATACAGCCCGATCAGGACATAGGCCCATTGCTCCGGTCCCCATCCAGCTGCATTTGCCACCGCGAAGGCGACAGGCGGCGACAGCTTGGCCGCGGCGCTTCCTGCTTCATGCATCATTTCGGTCTGTTCCATTGATGCGTCCCCTTATATGAGTGGCCGACGCGCGAGAAACGGGCAATAAAAAAGCCCCGCCGGAGCGGAGCTTTTCGTGTTTGGTCAGTTTTCGACCGTGCCAGTTTTAGACGAAAAAATTAATTAATCAAGGCTTACGATGTAATCGAGCATATTTATTTGTTCGTCAGGGTCTAACGGTTCGCTGAAAGGGATGCGCAGCCAGCCGGCGACATGGATTTTCCCCAAGCGCAGATGCTGGCAATAACGGACATCGCCAATCTGCAGGCCGTAGTGCCGCGCCAGCTCCTGCCGCTTCACCTCCCGCGGCGCCTTGTCCATACCATATTCGTATCGCAGCACAATCGAGGGCTCGAAACCCTTTTCCTGCGCAGCCAGCGCTACGACAGCCTGGTGCACCTCATCCGCCGCTGTAACTGATGCCTCATAGCCCAGCCCGAACGGCGCCCTCCCTTGCCACTTCATCATTGATGCCAGCGGCGACGGGCCGGTTGATTCGATGAAATAGGTGGTGCGCGACGACCGTCGCCGCGACAGTAGCTCCGCTGCATAGTGCTTACCCCATTCCGCGAGGCGCACTTCCAGGCTACGAGGTTGGCGCATCGACGCCGGCCTCCACTGTTTCTTCGACGGTGACCAGAACCCGAACGACCTTCATTTTCCCCTGGTGCGCGTGATAAACGCCGTAGTCGGCAGCCAGCTGCCGCACCAGGCGTTCCTGTTCGTCAAGGGTTGACAGTTGGATCGTTCCATCGGGCGCCTGCAGCGCCCAGGCCGTGCGTGCCAGCCCATTCGCGATTACAAGCATGGTTCCTCCCAAGGCCGCTCGGCCTTCAATCGAATGTATTCCTGCGTGCGCATCACGCCCTCGCCGTGCATGCGGCACAGGGCGTCTTTGCTGAGACCTGTGATGCGGGTTCGTCCGTCCAGCTCGTCATGACAGGCGCTGCAGGCGTATGCGCCCATGTGATCTGGCGATTTGAGGCCTTTGCCGGAGATGCCGGCCAGCGGGTAATGCGCCAGCACAGTCGTTTCATTCCGGCGATTGCATACACCCGGCACGCGAACCAGGCATGGCTTGTCGCGGGCTTCCCGGCGCGCCTTTGTCGTCTTCATGCCGCCACCGATAGGGGATGCGCCGCAATGCCGCGCACTTCCATATATGTCGCTACGAACTCGGCCGCTTGCTCCGGGACGATCGCGTTGCCATAGCCTTTCAGACTACCTAGGCGATATGCCTTTGCGCGCTTGAGGCTCTTTGCATCAAGTCCTGCCAGCTCTGCCAGTCGGCGAAGCTCGGGAGACAGTTTTCCCATACCTTTGGGTAAGCCATAAGCCAACGGGAATGTGCCGGATTCAACTGGCCGCCACTTTCCATCTGTGCAGAGGAGCCAGTCAGCATCTGCCCAGAAGCCGTGAAGCGGGCTGGGCCAGCGGTTATTGTCGGATACCCCATCGCCGAGCAGAATTCCGCGTCCACTACGATTCTGGCTGTTTCGTTCAAATACATGGGAACGGTCTTCTGATTGGCATTGTCCCGACGGAATTCCCTTCTCTTGCGCATCGTTTCGGCCGACGCGTTGCGCTCCATTGCAGTTGGAGTCGGCCACCCTGCCAGCGCCACTGTCTTGCGGCTGCTGTCGTTGTTGCCCGCTGCGTTGTTGCCGTTCTGCGCTGGTGTTCCTGCCATCGGCGTCGGCCACCCTGACAGGGCTACCGCTATTCGCAGCTCTGACCGTCTGCAATTGTCCAATCTCTCGTAGGGAGAGCCTTTCCCGTCGCATGATTTCGGCGTCGGCCACCCAGTAATTTCGGTCTCGGATGTGCGGAGCACCGATCCCCGCAGACGGAAACGGGACACACCCATAGGCGTAGTCCATGCCTTCCACGTCAGCTTGTACAAGGTCGATCCAAGGCCCGACAGCCGCGCTTGCAACCTGCTCTCCAAAGATGACTGCAGGTCTGCACTGCGCGATGAGATGCTGCCAGGCCGGCCAGAGATGCCGCTCGTCGTCAAACCCAGCGCCTTTACCTGCCGCGCTGAAAGGCTGGCAAGGGCAGCTGCCAGTCCACACGGGTCGATCCATCGGCCATCCGGCAAGGGCCAGGGCATAGGCCCACCCGCCGATGCCGGCAAAGAAATGACACTGGCTGTATCCGCGCAGTTCGTCGGGTCGGACATCCTCGATGCTCCTGGTGTCGATGTCGCCCGCAGGGATGTGGCCGGCGTCCATGAGGTTGCGCAGCCATTGCGCTGCGTAGGGTTCGATCTCGTTGTAGTAAACGGCCTTCATTCCGAGCACTCCGCCACGCTGAGCCCAGCGCACCATTCACGCATTGCCACACGGCCGGCCTGGCGTGCGCTTTCCTCGGTAACTCCTTTCATTCCCGGGACGTAGAACTTTTGCTCCACGACGCCCGACGCAAGGCGGCACCGATAGGTGATGCTGTAGCCCGAGGGGACGTCATTCAGATGCTCATTGAAGGTAAGCAAGCCGTCGCCCGTCTGGAATTCAATCTGATCCACACGACGCGGCCGATAGGTATGCGCGATGCGTGCACTTCGCTTAAGCATCCGATCGAGCAAGAATTGATTACGCCGCACGGTGACCGTTCTCCGCGTTGAACATGCCCACGGCCTTGCCCTTCCCTGCCATCAGCCGCTCGTAGGTGCAGGCGCGGCAATTGGAGAGAGACAGGACGCCCTTGATGACCGGCCAGAATTCCGAGGTGAGTGGATGCCAGCTGTCTTCGTCATACCCGATCCGCAGGCATCGATTGCAGGCGCAATACTCACCGTCAGGCCTTGACGCGAACTGCCTAACCTTGTGCCGGACGATAAGAAACCCTTCCGGCTGATCGCTGATCAGAGCCTCGGCCGCCGGCGCATCATCGGGACGGCTGCCGCTGACTCGTCGACGGCGTAGCGCATCCTGGGGCGCCAGTTGCCGGTGCGCTCCAGGCTTACGGCCTTGAGCCTGCAATGCCGCATCGACTGCTCGATCACCCCGATGCTTGTCGACAGGCACTGCGCCAGCTCGAACTTGGTCATGGGCTGCAGGCGCAGCGCTGCCTCGATGCGCTCCGGCATAGACATGGGATTGGCGGTCATACATTCCCAGCCGCCTCCATGCCATTGGTTCGGAAGATCGCGGCCATGCGCGCCAGCTCCGCACGAGCGGTTTCGTCGCTGGCCGGTACCGGCTTGGCGCGCTTCTGGAAGCCGATCACACCCGCCAGGTCCGGCGGCAGCTCTCCACCAGTGATGACGTGGCGGCACGTCAGCTCGTAGGCCTCATTCACGGCACGGTCAAACCGGAACTCGTCGCCGCAGTTGTAACTGTCGCGGTCCATGTATGACCACACTTGACGCATGAATGGCGTGCGCTGCTCCGGCGGATACTTCAGGTCGTGGCGAACCTGCGCCAGGCTGGGCACGCCGATGCACATTGCGCGGAAGCGCGGCGCCGACGGTGGCCACTCCAGGCCGAGCGCGACGGTTTCCTGCAGGCCGACGGCGATCTGCTCCGGGCTCACGCCGGCAAGCGCAACGGACCAAGTATCTGCGGCACCGCCAGCAGGATCGATGCCGTACTGGCTCGTCCACGTCCTACCGAACATGTGCGCCATCTTCAGCCAGAACTTGTCCAGCAACGGTTGCGGTGTACGCGGCCTCGTAGTCGGCGCCGCGCCCGTTACTGTGCTCACGGGCTTGTCGCTCGTCGATGGCCCGCTGGACAGCGTCACCAACGCTTCCGCTGTTGCTTGCTGCACCGTTTGCATAATTGCCTCCAGTCGTCCGCTTGGGCGCGAACAGGCCTTGCCAGCCATTGCGAATGGCGGTCTCGATGACTTCCTTCGGGGTGAAGCCTTCCGCGCGGAGCTTCGTCAGTTCGGTGATCGACAGCTCCGCTGCGCGCTGCGTCAGTGGCTTCTTGCGCTCCTTCCGATCAGCAACCCAGGATTCCCAGAGCGCTTGATCGAGCCAATCCGGCAACACGATCTCAATCGCATGCGCGGGCTTGCTCGCGCCCTTTGGGTTGCTCTTACGGTTCCTTGACGGTTCTGACGGTTCCGTGTCCCGTTTTTGGGACTGTTTCGCGGAAAAACGGGACTGTTCGGCGGGAAAAACGGTACTGTTTCCATCCGTTTTCGGAACTGTTCCGTTTTCGGTATCGTTCCGTTTTCGGGACTCTTTAACGATGCCGTTTTCGGTACTGTTTTGATCCAGGTGCAATCGATACACGACAACCTGGTTCGTTTCACCGCGGCGCTTGCCGGTGTCCTCGATGTAGCCCATGTCCTGCAGGCGGCGCAGGTTCGCCAGGACGGTCTTTCTGTCCTGCCCCGTCGCTTCGGCCAGATATTTCGATGACGGGAACGCAAGACCCGTATCACCGGCAGCAGCATTCGCCAGCACCACCAACACGAACTTGGCGGACGACTGCGCAATGGGCTGCTTCAGTGCCCAGGTGATAGCCTCGACACTCATCCCGGCGTAGCCTCGGCGCCGGCCTCTGCGCCGCGAGTCTGCTTTCGGATGGCATCAGCAACCGCATGCCAGCCCGATAGGTCGAACTCCAGATCCGGCAAGTCACGCTTCACTGGTTCCAGACGCATTTCCTTCTGCTCCACCATCACACGACCCCGCGCTGGCCGACAACTGAGCGGAGCTTGTTGAGCAGAAGGATGATGGTCTGCTGATGGGCCAGGCCAGCGGTGGTGATCGCTTCGATCTCGTTGCGCGTGATCAGGCTGTCGGCCAGCGCTTCCTGCAGCACGCGCTTGAACTCACCATCGACCTTGCCGGCCATCAGCATGGCCTGCATGACGGTGGTCGTATCATCCCCGACTCCCAGGTCGATGCGTGCCAGCACGTAGCCGTGCTCGGCGGCCAACGCCTGCAGGATGCGGTGATCGCCGGTCAGCGACATGATGCGGTCGGCTTCGGCGAGCGTGAGATGGTTGCGGTCGTTGTTGACGTTGACCTTGCCGCGCAGCACAGCGGCGGACATGCCCAGGCGCACCGCCAGGGTTTCACTGCCGCCCGGGTAGCCGTGCACGGTCGCGTCGGCGGCGTCGATGACATTCATTGGGCTTTGCCTCGAATGGAGAAAGCCGCGCCGAGCGCAGCTACTGTGTCGCCATGGACGACAGGACGACCACGGATGGCCGAAGGAACGGAGCTGCGCGCAGGGATGCGCGACGAGGCGGACGCCTCCTGCTGGTAGGCTGGGATTGCGACACCACCAACCACCAGACAGGAGGAATCCATGAGCGAAACGGCATCGCCTATCGACAGTTTGTCGCCCGAGTTATTGGCGCAAGTCACAGCGAGTACCTATCAGCAAGTGCTGTTGTCATTCGCACTTGCGGTGGCAAAGCAGAATCACGGATCGAAGCAACTGATCGCCGACTTTCTTGCTCAGCTAGACAAGCAATTTGCGAACTTCCATGCCGACAATCCGGATCAGTCGATGCAGGCATGGCAGCAACATTTTCAGGCGCTGGCGAGCATGCTTCTGGAAGCGCTGGGCGCGACTCCAGAGGATGTGGAGCGAAACGCTCGACAGTCGACGTAACACAGGCGCGCTCAGCGGCTCGGGTCGCTGGGCGCATGCCCACATACGTCCACCAACCAATCCCGTTAGGGCGGTATGCGGGCTTCATATGCGACATGTCAGGCCGCGTCCCTGCCCTGCGGCTCATCGACAGCTACGGGTTCGCCGAAGATGTCGGGGCGCAAGGTGGCTGGATCGATGGCGCCGTCGGATGCGCTATTGATTTGGCGCGCCAGTGGACCACTCGCTTGCTTGTGTCCCAGGGCGATCATGTAGAGCGTTTCGGCGCTGCAGCCAGCGCCAGCGGCGAGACCGATGAGAATCGGGCAGTCGCGCTTGCCAGTGCCCCCCTTGCTTGCGATATAGGTTCGGATGTCCATGGAGCGGACATTACCGAAACGGTTATAGATAGGCAATACCATTTCGGTCATTTACCGTTATGGTAACGCCATGGGAGCATCCCGGCATGGATGCGAGCGAAGCCCGAACACAGAATTTGCGCCGCCTGGTCGCCGACGCTGGAGGTCCGACGAAGTTCGGGCAACTTGTCGGACGTGATCAGGCACAGGTGAGCCAATGGGTTTCCGATACCGCGCCCAAGCCGATCGGAAGACGGCTCGCCCGAGACCTAGAGGTAATCCTTGAGCTTGAGCATGGCGCACTCGACCGCGCAGTCGACGACAGTTTGTCGCAAGCCATCCTGAGATTTGAGACCCGCCCCGGCTACCGTCGCTTCCAGGTCATGGGGGAAGGCGGCGCAGGCCCGGGAGTCATCAACGTGGATCACCCAGAAGTTGTCAGGGAGTTGGAAATCGCCGAATGGCGCCTTCAGGAGGAACTGGGCCGCGTGCCGTCCCCCAACCGAGTCAAGCTGCTCACGGTGCGCGGACACTCCATGTCCCCACGCATCCGCCATGGGGACATTGTCTTCGTCGACATTGAGGACACGGTGCCCGCCGACGGCGGCCTATTCGTGATCGTGCTGCATGGGCATGCGCTGGTGAAGCGCCTGGAGATCCGCCGGGACGGCTATCACGTCGTCAGCCTGGCTACGCCCGATCGGCCAGACGTCTATGCGCCCGATCAATCTGACCAGTTGATCATCGCAGGGCGAATCCTCGGCGCCATGCAGCTTAGGAAAGCCGAGGATCTCTAGACATTTCGTTGCCAGACAACACCATTGCTGCTGGCGATGACCTTGGCGGCCGTGGTGGCTAAGAAGTTGAGCGAGAAGACGTGGTAGTTCGTAAGAACTGCGTCCTGGAATTGCTGGTTCGTTTCCAGGTCATCCACCACGACATTCACAGCTCGAGCTTCATCACGGTCAATTCGGCGCGAATGATATTTGTGGATCTGCACGGCGTTGAAATGCTTCGCTGTGGCGGCTGCCATCGCTGCGGCATCAGGATTACCTGCAAACATCCTCTTTTCGAGCCAACCCTTCACCATATGCTCGCCATAGTCCAGATTGTTCTGGGCCTCCACAAGCAGTGACGGCCCCATGCCTTGAAGAATGGGATGCCACAAATGGGCCATGACCGGATTCGCCGCAATATCGGATTTGGCGCGCTCGAACGCATCAATGATGGCGCCTGCTGATCGATATCCATTGCCGGCCAGCATTTGAGCGTCGATCGGTCCGACCTGACTCTGGCGCCCCATAATCAGACGATTTGTGCCGAGCGAAATCATTGTCCCAGCCGACATCGCATATGTCGGAATGACCGCTTCTATGAAACTGAACTTTGAGTGCAGATAGGCAACCAATGCGTTGGCAGCCGCAGGGTCGCCACCAGGCGTATGCAAAATCAGCGTCAGATCACGGGTGCAGTCCATGCCTTGCATCACAGCCATAAGACCGTTGATGTCTTCCATATTCACTGCATTCAACGGCCCTTGGACTTGGGGCTTTTGCAGGAACGAGGACGCATAGAGGATAACGTTGCGATTGTCGCGAAGAACGCTTACAGCGTTCAAGGACGAGACCAGATTGGCCTCAATCCAATGGAGCTTTGCTTGTTGGTTCTGTTGTGAGTCGAATTGAGTCTTTAGGTCATTCCACGATGGCATTCTCGAAGCTCTCCAGCAGCACAGGGCTGATAGAGGCCACGATGCCTCCTTCCTTGGAATCGGGCGCGCCCGCGCCCAGCAGACCCAGCTCACTCAGTTTCAGGTACTCGGCATACAGCCGGTCCGCATCCGCGAGCGCGTCTTGCATAGTGTTTTCCATGGTTAGTCCCCCGTCGTGGGGCGTATGTTGATCGAATTGTGCACAGGTTATCAACAGCTTTCCGTAGTTTAGTAGAAAGTTTTTGATAACTGAACTCTGAAGTACATTAAACGTTGTTCGAACGTTCAGCGAAGTAAGCCGCCGAAACATCGCCAAACTCCTGCAATACAGCAGGTTCGCTGTAGTAGCCAAGATCCTCATCGCGCTCCTGGCGCCAGGCGATAACCGCCGCATATTCCAGGGCTAACCCTTCGGCCAGCCTTCGGGCTTGGCCCTCCTGGCCACGCAGGATCGCCCTTCCCGGCTCCAGCCCGGCCGGCGTCGCCTTGAACGGCTGCACCACATAGATCACCTGCATGTCCCTGCCCTCTTTCTGGTGGGCGAGTAGCTTCCAGCCGGGCTCGCTCATGGGGCGCGACAGGCTGATCCAGAGCGGCGGAAATCGCCTACCTAAAATAATTACCGTTTTGGTATTGCATAGTCATAACCATTACGGTAATGTCTCCGCACGCCAGCAATCCAGCTGGCCGTGGAGGGATCGATGTTCCGCAGCAGCCACCGTCGTTCGATCGCAGCCGTTGCCGCCTTCGTGGCCGGCAGCTGCGTCGCCTCCGGGCCGACCGCCAACGACCTGCCGACCGAGCTGGTCGGCGAGTTCCGCAGCGCCCCCGGCCAAACGCTGGATGCCTTCATGGTCGATGTCGGCGCCGCGCTCCACACCTTCTCCGACCGGACACAGTTCGAGGCATGCGGCTGGATCGGCGTCACGCCCGACCACAGCGAATACGGTGTGATCGCCTACACCAACCATTCGCACATCGCCTGCAACAGTCGCGGCGCCGACGTGCCGGCGGATATGAACCCGCTGCCGCTGACGATCCATAGCCACCCGACGCAGACCGGGCTGCAGATAAACCGCGCCGACCGCCTCGCCCTGAACCTGCTGGGCAACGGTGGTGTTGTCGCCGGCCTGCACCGCAGCGCAAGCGCCGCTGCCACGGTGCAGATCAACACCTCTGGATTCAGCCCTGGCGACTACAGCCGCTCGGGCTACCTCGCCGCGAGTGGTGGCGTCTGGTTTCAGGACGGCCCCGGCACAGACCGCCTGGTCGGTACCTATCCGAAGGTGCTGCCATGATGCGCGCCCTCGATCGGAGCTGGCTGTTCTGGGCTGCCCTGGCCGTGGCCAGCTGCACGCCCATGGCGTTGCGTATCGCCGGGGTGCTGTCATGACCGTCGCCGAACACTGCAAGGCAGTGGCGATTCTGGACGAGGCGGTCGACTGGCTGCTTCGTAGCTCGGAATCCCGTGGGGACGATGCTCGCGCAGAGTGCGTCCGCGAAGTGCGCACGAGTCTCGTCAAGCTCATCGAGGAGGCGCGCAAGGTCGAAGCCTCTGCCGCCGTATTGGGCATGACAACCGAAAGCTTCACCGCAGCGCTCGCCGCTATCGAGGGGCGAGCGTCAGCCCCTGCCACGTTGTACCCGGCGATAGTCAAGGTGCATGCCGACTCCGGTTGGCGCTACTGCTGCATGCCGCATGCGTGCGCCATTGCTGATGACCTGCGCGCCCAAGGCAAGTTACCGACATTCATGCCGTCGGCGCCTCCCGGTACGGAGTGCGCAGATTGCTGGACCGAAGCTGGCCACAAGCCACCCCATTCCGTTTTGCCGGCCTCATCGTCTGAGGCCTCCCCCTCCCTCCGGGCTGAGGGCGATGTGGCCGGCACCCACTCCGGGAGCGCGCCATGAGCTCCGTTCGTCACTACGAACAGCTTGCTCACGCCGAGAAGCAACTCGCCGTCGGCAACCTCCTGAAGAACATCCTTCGAATCCGCCCCGCGCTCGTGCGCGACGGCACCCTGTTGGACTCGCCGGCGGGTACGCCCATCCCCCCGTGCAAAGCGGCAGCTGCGACACCCTGCGCAGATCCCGCTCCCGCCGGTGAGTCCACTTCTTACGCGACGCTGGTCGACGTCCGCCTCATGGCCAAGAGCTTCGCGTTGGTCGATGCGTGCGTTGCGCTTCTCGCCCTCGGCTACGCCATTGCGAGGCACCTCTGATGTTCGGCCGGAAGCGCGAAGTTCAAATCCTGCGTGAGGCGCTGCTCTGGTATGCGAATCGCGAGGTGTATCGCCGTCGAGGCAAGCACCCGAAGGGATCGCCGGTTCAGTTCAATCGTGCACCCATCGTGCTGGATAAAGGCACGCATGCACGCAAGGCTCTGAATGACGCGGATGCGATGCGCTGGAGCGGCATGCAACGCCGTCTCTCCGTTGCGCTGGCGCTGCGCCTTCGGCGCGTGCCGCCACCCAGCGTTGTCGGGATCGATCATTCAGACGGAGAGATTTAGCCATGGCTGGCACCGCAGATCTGTTCGACGGAACGTTCGACAACCGGACAAGCGGCACACGCGAAGTATGGCAGGACGGAACGCTTCGCCGTCATGCGCGCAAGAACGCCGTTGGCGACGAAACAAGTTTCTTCTCCGAAATGCATGCTCCTTGGGGCTCCTATCCAGACCTTCCAATGAATGCAGCCAGCACTGCGGCAGGCGGTTGATTCGGCTGTGCAACACCGGACGCCCCGTCCGGCGGTACGGGGCACAAGAAAGCATCCTCGCAGAGCCTGTCGGTGTAGGCGCCCAGACTCATGCATCCGGGAAAACGTGGGTTCGACTCCCTCCGAGGGTGCTTCCTTGTACGGCAGTGCGGCGCGTCGATGACGCCCGAGCGGGACCGAGAAGCGACGCTGCCAAAACATCGGCCGCTGCCATTGACCACAACACGCCGGCGCGACCGGCCAAGGACTTTCAGTGAACCAGCCGCAAATCACGTTCGAGAATTGCACTATCAACATGCTCGCCGCGCCGCCGATCACGCATCTCGGCGAACTGGTGCTTGGCGTGAAGGCCAGCACGGCTGCCGGCGATCACTTCGAGATCTCCGAGGACGGCCAGATCGTCATCGACCGTAAGACCGGCCTGATGTGGCCTCGCGACGAATCGAAGCGTTGTGATTTCGCCGCTGCCGAAAAGTACTGCGCAGGCCTGCGATTGGGCGGTTTCTCAGACTGGCGGCTTCCTACGCTCGACGAGTTGCAGACCATTGTTGACCGCAGCCGCCATAACCCAGCCATCGATACCAGCGTGTTCAACACGAATGGCAATTGGACCTGGAGCCGCGACGAGTACAAGGGCAACCCGGGCCCGTCGGGTTCCGTCTGGTTCGTCTATTTCGACAACGGCGTCGTCAGCGCCGGCCACCGCGACAGCACCGCGTTCGCGCGGGCGGTGCGCGCGGTGCCGGCCGGTCAGTAATCGGCCTTTGGCCATCCACCTTCAACGCAAGGAAACCTTCATGCAACAGGTAACGATGATCAAGATCGGCGCGAACGGTGAACAGCTCCCGCTCGATGCCGCCGCTTGGGAGGCTGTGCTGCTCCCTACACTCGGCCTGATGTTTTCGGCCAAGACGCTGTCCGAGGATGAGCAGGACTTCGAAGATACCGAAGCGGCCATCAAGACCCTCACGACCGCTGGCTTCAACGATTGGCGGTTGCCGGAGCGCTTCGAGCTGGAAGCCATCCTCGATCTGACGCGGTATAGCCCTGCCATCAATACGGATTTCTTTCCGGACACCCAGAGCGACTGGTACTGGACAAAGACGCCTGGCGCCTGGAACGACAAAGCGGGCCCGTCGGGTTCCGTCTGGATCGTCCTTTTCA
The DNA here is from genome assembly GCF_055584465.1 of Dyella sp. NPDC103356. Lineage (NCBI taxonomy): Bacteria > Pseudomonadati > Pseudomonadota > Gammaproteobacteria > Lysobacterales > Rhodanobacteraceae > Dyella > Dyella sp. NPDC103356. Next base: position 146,908 of record NZ_JBVJLZ010000011.1, on the reverse strand, counting down.
GCTACGGCTACGTCCTCAGCTTCCACCGCGGCAACGCCGCGTTCGCGCGGGCGGTGCGCGCGGTGCCGGCCGGTCAGTGATTTGTCATTGGGCTTAGAGACCTTTCGATGAACTTCTCCATCCCACCCGTCGCGAAAGCCGCTCAAGCTCTGGCTGTCGACATTGAGCGCGCGGTAGCAAGGTTTCCGCGCGCGCATCGTTATGCAATCGGCACAGATCTTCGCAAGCGGGCGATGAATGTGGTTTTCCTCTGTAACCGTGCGTTCCGCGATGCGGACAATCGCGGCGAGTGGTTGGAGAAATTGAAGTGGAAGGTCGATGAGCTCAAGGACATGCTGCATATAGGCAAGCAGCTGCATGCGTTTAAAAGCTTCCGCGAGTTTGAAGCCATCGCCAGGCAAGCGGCCGAGGTTGGGCGGCAGGTAGGTGGGTGGCATCAGAGCAATCACCCTAAAGGCCAGGATGGCCAGGCGCGCGCGCCTGGACAGCGCGCCAAGACACTGAGTACCCACGCCGCCTCGACGTATGAGGCCAATACATGACGAAGCCATGCTACCCAATTGGATGCGCGGCCGGGTCGCAAGTGCGCGGGGAAGCGGGCCCGTCGGGTTCCGTCTGGATCGTCAATTTCAACAACGGCAACGTCAACAACAACCACCGCAACAACACCGCGTTCGCGCGGGCGGTGCGCGCGGTGCCGGCCGGTGAGTGTCAGGGTGAAGTAACGCTGCATGATCTAGACCAGGCGTGGCGCGCAGCGCGACGCCAGAAGCGACCAAGCGCCAATCAAATGCGGTTCGATCTTCAATGGATCGACCGCATGCTTGATCTGCAGGCGCGGTTGAACGCGGGCACCTGGGCACCAGCGCCCGCTACCTGCTTTATTGCCCAGCGCCCGAAGGCGCGGCAGATCCACGCGCCAGATTTCGGTGATCGCGTGGTGCATCGTCTGATCGTCCCGCAGCTTGAAGCGATATACGAGCCAGGCTTCATCCATGACAGCTACGCCAACCGCAAAGGCAAAGGCACCCACAAGGCGGTAGAGCGCTTGCGCCACTTCGTCCGGCAGGTCCACAGCGGCCAGGGTGGCGGCTGGTATTTGCAACTCGATGTGCGCAATTTCTTCAACAGCATTCATCGCCCTACTCTTTATCGAATGCTCAAGGATCGCCTGGAGTGTGCGGGCCTGCCTGACTCTACTAAACGCGCGGTTCATGCGCTCCTGCGGCATCCAGTACACCGGCAGGGCGTCATCCATCGTTCGACGGCCGAGGAGCGCGCCCAAGTTCCAGCGCATAAAAGGCTTGAAAACGCCGATCCAGGCTGCGGGCTGCCCATCGGCAATCTATCCAGCCAGTTTTTCGCCAACGTCTATCTCGACGCGCTGGATCAGTTTGTAAAGCACCGACTCAAGGCTACTCGCTACCTGCGATATGTCGATGATTTCGTGCTCGTCCATCATGACCGCGCGCAGTTGGAGCGCTGGAAGGTTGCTATAGAGCAGTTCCTGGGCGAGCGGTTACGCCTCCGCTTGAAAGATGATGTGCGCCTACGGCCATTGAAGGCTGGTATCGATTTCCTGGGTTATGTGGTCTACCCGACCCATACGCGTGTGCGCGCCAGGGTTGTACGACATGCCCGTGAAGCGGTGGCGTCTTGGGGTCGTGCTCATCGTGTGCGGCGCGGGTTCCGTGCCAGCCCGGCTGATGTACGCGCTCTTGGCTCGACTATGGCCAGCTATGCGGGACATTTCCGTCATGCAAATAGTTGGCGACTGCAGCGCCGGCTCTCTGCCGAACACCCCTGGGCTGAAACGCTTGCGCGTCCCACCCGCTTCCATCATTCGCTGGAAGGCCGTCACCTGACCTTTCGAATGGGAGAGCAGCCATGCGTGTAACGGCTGCCGATTTGGCCTGGTTCGACAAGGCCTCTCCCAGCGCGCGCTGGGACATTCGGATCAGGTGCCAGGACTGCGAGCATATCCAGCGCAACCCGATCAACCCCGGCGCCGCAGCGTGCCGCTGCTATCGCATACCCGGTGCGAGCCACTACCCCATGGAAAAGCACCACTGCCGCACCTTCGAGGCGATCCGATGATTGATGCAGATTTCGAGAAGGCTGTGGCACGCGCCTGCATGCGCGCCGCCAGTTCGAGCGCCTCGCTGGAGCCATTCCGGGCCGGCGACACATCAGCGGTCCTACATGGCGCCTTTCTGCCGGCGATCGCCCAGGAGGCCGGCGTTTCGATTCCACAGGCTCGCCGGCGAATGCGGCAACTACAGGCCGATGGTCGTGCCATGCGAAGCGATACCGCAGGCGGTAGCACTCGCTGGTGGCTGGCTGGGCTCGCGCCTCGGACGAAGATCAACGCGGCACCGGCCGCGCCGGCTCCGCATCCAGGCCATCAAGCCGTGACGGCGCCGGCCTCGGCAACAAGCCGCCAGCATTGGAGCGAAGTGCTTGGCGTCGCCAGGGATTGCTCCACCAGCGAGGCACGCACCGCCTTCGCGCACGCCCGTGGCGCCCTGGACGAGGGCGACCCCGATTACCCCAACCAGCGACAGCGCATCTATGACGCGATCGACGCGTGCTGCCGCGAACACGAAATTCAGATCCAGGAGTGAATATGTCGACTGATCCCAAAGTAAGCATGCTCATCTCGGCAACGCGAGCGCTCCTGGCTGCGCTTGATGCCGGCCGCTCGCCGGCCGACGAGGTATTCGAGGTGGAAAACGCATTGCTGCACTTCGATAACGATGGGTCTAAAGACACTACAACCGAGGTTCGGAATGGCAATTGAAGCCTACCCGCTGCAATGGCCGGAGGGCTGGCAGCGTACACAGAGCTGGCGACGTCAGTCTGGCAAGTTCGATACCACGCTCGGCAAAGCGCGCGATGGACTGCTGTCCGAAATCAAGCGCCTCGGTGGTCGTCACTCGGTCATCAGCAGCAACCTGCGTCTTCGCCAGGATGGACTGCCCTATGCCGCTCAGCCGCGGATCGATGATCCCGGCATCGCCGTCTATTTCGACTACAAGGGCAACGCGATGTGCTTCGCTTGCGATCGGTATTCTAAGCAGGAGGCCAACTTGCGCGCGATCGAGCTGACGATCGCCGCCCTGCGTGGCATCGAGCGCTGGGGCGCAAGCGACATGATCGAACGTGCCTTCACTGGCTTTGCGGCCATCGGGCATCAGGCTGAGGAGGACTGGAGCACAGTTCTCGGTATCTCGCGCCAGGCCACTCGCGAGGAGATCGAGGCCGCATGGCGCCGCCTTCGTTCAGCCCATCATCCAGACAAGGGCGGCGAACCCGCCGAATTCCAGCGCATCAAGAAAGCCTATGAGGAGGCGATCACGCCATGACCGACCAGCTGGAAGCAGATCGCATCCTGGAACTCGCCGAGTCCGTTCGCATGAATGAGCGATTCTGCGGGCCAGAGGCGGCGGGCGCTTTACGCGCCTACGCCAAAATATTACAAGCCGCCCGCTCGCTGCCGAACACGGCCGCGCCTCGGGCGGTGAGCGATGAGGATGTGGAGCGCGCCTGCCAGCTATTTTTCGTCGGCAACGTGCGTAAGCCGTGGCCCTGGCGCGAAACGCAGGATATGGATGAGCCAGATGCGACGTTTGAGGGTATGCGCCAGGTTCTGCAAGATGCCCGTGCCGCCATCGAATCCCTCGTGCCTGTGCAGCCGAGCGATCCTGAAAACGATGATCGCGGCAACTGCAACGTGTGCCGCCAACCTATTGCGTATGGCGAACGTTGCAGTTCATGCGGAACGGCGATCATGGCGGCGGAAAAGCGCGGTCGTGATTCCGCGAAAACGAACGTTCCGATCTTTAGCAAGGCAGAGTGGCAATCCATTCTCGATCAGATGCAAGCCGCAAGTGATCCTAACCAGCGAACGCCATTCGAGAACCGTGTGATGGGGAAGATTGAGCTTGCTTGTAAAGGCTCCGTCGACGCGCAGCTGAGCGTGCCGGTGGAGGCGTTGATGCAGCTTGCGGAAACTCTGGAAGGAATGGGCCGTGTAAGCCCGCTTCTCGCGGCTGGTGCAGAGCGATCCGCAGAACTTATCGGATTGCTCATCGCCGAGCACGGCAAGGAGAATGGGTGATGAGCACACTCTTCCTTAGCCGCGACGAACTGGTGGATATGAGTGGCCGGAAGCAGCGCGGAAAGGTCTGTGAGTGGTTGGTGAGCAACGGCTACAAATTCGAGGTGGCCGCCGATGGCTGGCCCAAGGTTCTCCGAGCTGCCCTGGACGCCCGCTTGATGCCCGGTGCCGGCCAGCGCACCATGTCACGTAGGGAACCGGACTTCTCAGCCTATGGCAAGACCACGAAAGCAGCGTAGCGGCCTACCGTCCTATTGCTACCGGGACAAGCGCAACGGTGCCTACTACATGCTGGTACCAGCTGCCGGCAGCAAGCTTGCCCGGCGCACCTATGGCGCCGATCTGCATAGGATGCTGGATGACTGGGCGAAGACCTGGGGCGCCACAGTGGCCCAGGGTGACACAGTAGGTGTGGCTTTGGATGCTTACCTCGGCCGGCTCGCTCAACGATTGCACCGGCAAGAGATAACCTCCGGTACCGTCGACGACTATAAAAAGCACATCAGCAAGCTACGCCAGGTGTTTGGCGAGGTGCGCATTCAGGACGTTGGTGTCCCAATGCTGGTGAAGTGGCGCGACGTACGTGCGACGCAGTCACCCACGCAGTTCAACCTGGAGCGAACGAATTTGTTGGAGGCCTTCAAGGTGGCGCTGGAGCTGGGCATGGTCAAAACCAACCCAGTAGAAGATCTTGGGCGAGCTGTGACGAAACCGCGCGATCGCTATGCGTCAGACCAGGACGTGAATACGGTCTTGCGCTATGCGCCTCGACCGGTCCAGGCGGCCATACTCCTGGCCGTTTCGACGGGGCTGCGCCAGGGCGACATACTGAGGCTCAAGGTTACCAACTTCGGCGAGCATGGCCTGACCGTGAAGCCGAACAAGACGAAGGGCAAGACACGAAAGTCGCTCCTTATTCCGTGGTCGCCAGGCATAAGGATGGCCTGTGAGCTGGCCGCCTCCAAGGTTGCCAGTATTGAGGGGTACTGGCTGCGCACGCGTGGCGGCAAGCCCTATACTTCGTCTGGCTTCCGCACGCTATGGGACCGAGCCATCAAGAAGGCCATGGCTGCTGTACCAGACCTGGAGCGGTTCACCTTTCACGACTTGCGCGCGAAGGCTGGAACGGACGGTGAGGACTGGCAGCTGCTCGGACATCTCGACCAGAAAACGCACTCCCGCGTCTATGATCGAAAGGCGAAATTGGTCAAGCCTGCCCGCTAAAAACTCCGAGGCGAATGCCGGAAAACAAGGCATTTTCTCATGCAACGAAACTGATTATTTTTAGCGCAGCACGGCTTCATTTCTTTTCAGCATCAAGTACTTGCGACAGAAAGAAATGGGGATTGAAAATCCCCGTGTCGGCGGTTCGATTCCGTCCCCGGCCACCATTGAAAATCTAGGCCCCACAAGACTTTAGGTCATAGTGGGGCTTTTTTGTTTCTAACATGCGCTTAGATCGAGGTCACGCCCAAACAGGTGGCTTAGGAATCTGCAATGCCTCGGCATCGAACACCTTCTGATGGTGCTTAGCGGATCCGTCGAACCATTCGCATGTGAGTAGATCATCGGCTCCTATAGCTGAAACTGTCATTTTTGGTCCGCCGCTCTTAAGCTCCACGACGTCTCCCTTCTTGAAACCACTCATACCATTTCTCCGTTAATCGGCCGGCCGCCGGCCACGTCGAAAATAGAGCAGTCGTAAAGCGATGCGCAATCCCGCATACAAAACTTTCCGCCTCACGCAACCGGAACGGGTTGAGCAAACCAATGACGATGTCGTGATCGGGCATGACGCACCTCCGTCGCGGGGATGCACACAATGCCACGGATTATCTATCGGTAAAGCCGAACAAAAGCGCGGCCACGCTTAGCCAGCGACCCAAGCCCGATCGAAGTCAGAAGGTGTTGTCCTAGGGACGATTGCGACAGAAAGTACTCTGCGACACAGATTTGCCGTAACGCCGCAGAATCTCGTCCTCGGAAACCCGCTCGAACCCTCGCGCCTCGTAATAGGCGTCGAGATCCGCTGAGCAGTTGAGGTAGACGCCTGCCACGGGAGACGCCGAGAAAATAGCTTTGCAAGTAAAATCCAGCAACGTAGCGCCAATACCAAGTCTCTGACACTCAGGCAGAACACCGACAAAACCAATATACGGCGTCAAGTGATCCCATATGCCACGCGACGGCCTACTCACCGCAATGAGCGCGGACAAAAAGCCGACGACGCGGCCATCCCACACTTCGACCACATTGACCACTCCGGGTACGCCGATGTTCGAGGAGTAGTCGAAGGGATGATTTTCCGGCAGTACCCGGCGCACAATCCCGCGCGCCTGATCGATGTCGCCAATCCCTGCGTACCGCGTCTCACGCGCAACCACTTCTGATTGATGACTCGGCTCAGCCATGGCGTTGCTCCGGAGAAGACCTCGAGCATAGCGCCGACGGTCGGCGGTCTGCCATCACTCGCTCATAGCCGGCGGTAGTCAGCATGGCGCGCACCAAGGGGGTGAGTGCGCGCCAGCTCATGCTTAGCTCCCCACCATCGAATTGCCCCGCTAATGGGACGGAGGTAGTTAAATCACGCGCAGTCTCTGGAGAGTTCACGCGTCTCCGCGGAATATACTCAATTAACCACCCCCGTCCCCTTACACGCGTCCCCTTACACGGTAGCATCATCCCCGCAATCTGAATTCCTCTGACCAAGGCGATGCGTTCTAGGCCTTGATACGGCTGGATTAACCCCTCATTCCGCAGTTCTGACATGGCAATCCTGCTGACTCGCCCTGGCGGGACGAGCATTGTTATATGCAATGGACAGGCACTGACGCTTGCCACCGCTTGCGTTTCAACCACGCCCCTTGGGGGTACGTAGCCAGTGTATTTCAGAACTTCAGTCGCGTATTCAAGAGTACCCAGGTGGGAATTTTTGGAGGAATCGACCCCGCGTCTGGAAGTTACGCCAAATAATGGTACACATCACGTTCGAAACCGATGGAGCGACGCCGGGATCTTCAGCCTTCGGATGAAAGTGCATTGCCTCGGAAAGCTGTCGGAGTAAACTGGTTAAACTGTCCGTCTTGGCAGTTACAGGGGGAAAGCCATGCATCCGAAACCTCATCAAGGAGCAGCGGCTCTGCTGCCCATTCTTTCGCCACCCGGGATGATGACGGTACTGACATTGCCGGCAACATCCTGAAAGCCGCACGACGCATGGAACACGAAGCCTCCGCAGGACACGGGGAGGTAGCCCAGGGGTGGCGCCCCACCAGCTCCGTCGGATCAGACAGCTTCGCAGACCATGGATGGCGACCAGCTGAGTTGCGCAGTACCAGCGCCGTGGCGGCCGATCAGCAATGCTCCAACGTATACCGGTAGCTGACCGGTTATCGAACCACTTACAACTCCTTTGACTTGATCATGGAGTGCGTGGACGGCAGTTGCTAATCAGCCCATATCAAGCGGTCAGGCTGCCCCTGACCTGAGTTGTGGTGACGCGATCACTTCCCTCCATTGTCAGCAAGATCGGGGATAGGAGATGACCGCTATCAAAAACAAGGGGAAATACGTGTCCAATGACCATTTGAAATGGAAGTCCATCAAGGAACTTCCAGAGCTTTACAACGATGCTGTCAATTACAGGCAACGTCATCAAAAGGAGCTATTTAACAAGCTTTTCCTCAGAACGGAAGCTGTGGAGCAATGCCTTAGGCCAGACACCTATTACCTGATGGGAGAAAAAGGCGCAGGGAAGACTGCCTATGCTGTTTACCTGGAAAACAACAGCGTCAGCGATACGCGATGCCAGGTCACGACCATGACCGAGACACAATATAAGCGCTTCATTCGCCTGAAGAACAACGGGAAGATGGAATACAGCGATTATGCTGCTATCTGGCGGGCAATCCTACTCCATCTCGTGGCCGAGATGATTGTTACCAAATCGAAGGGTGCCGTTCACGTTCTGACGGGCAAATTCAGGCGACTTGAGGACGAGATTCGAAAATTCGGAAAGACCGCAATGAACCCCGAGGTCGATAGCGCCTTTGAAGCAGTAAGCGGTGAAAAAATCAGTGCCGGGATAACCGCCTCAGGAGTAGGCTCTTTCAATGCCGAAAAATCAAACGGCACGAAAGAAACAACATCGACAATTAAGCACCACGTTATGGAGACGGAGACGGCGCTACGGAGCGCCATTGCCTCTCTCAAGCTCGACAACACTCATATTCTCTTTGTGGATGGCATTGACTATCGACCGGAGGGAGTGTCGTATGTCGATTACATCGAATGTATCAAAGGAATGGGAGAAGCGGTCTGGCAATTGAACACTGACTTCTTTTCCTCCATTCGTGACTCGAGGGGCCGCATCAAAGTTGTCCTCCTTGTTAGGCCGGATGTGTTCCATGCCCTGAACCTTTACAACTCCAATTCTCGACTACACGACAACACCGTTTTCCTTGACTGGACAACCACAGAGAAGGCCTTCCGCTCCTCTCCCCTCTATGAGGTTAGCGGTCGGTATTTCGCCAGCCAACAGCGTTTTATGATCACGGACGGAGATGCCTGGGAGCACTATTATCCCAATGATACTTCCTCGGAAGATTCGGTTTTTCGTCGTGCCCTGAGGAACACCTTCCAGAAACCAAGGGATATTTTCACCCTCATCAAGATTTCCAGAAATGCCATGCTCAAAGCAGGCAGGGGTTCAGAAGACCGCTTTCCACCAGAATGGACCACAAGTGCTGCTTTCACCAAAGAGTTTTCCGACTACCTTCTGGGCGAGGTCAGAAACTACGCGGCCTTCTATATGACCCAGGAAGACTTCACTATCTATATGAAGTTCTTCCAGTATCTCGATGGGAAAAGCCGTTTTAAGATGGTGGATTTCGAGAAGGCCCATGCGGGCTTCTCCGCATGGGCTGCCGGTGAGCAAATTCGGGCAAAGGATTACCTACGGGACCCGGAGTCGCTCCTGCAGTTCCTCTATGACGTCAACCTCATTGGTTACTCTGAGGACCAGGTGGGCGGTGGCGACAGGTTTTTCCACTGGTCGTTCCGAGAGCGCTCCTTGAACAACATCGCCCCAAAAGTCAAATCCTCAGGCACCTTGGTGCTAAACCCTGGTGCCCTGAAGGCGTTGGATATCGGAAAGAAGATGGTGTCGGACCACGAGGCTGCCCCTCGGGTGCGCAAGCCGAAGCCAAGCAAGCCCAAGTTCTGGCGTAAGAAAAAGAACAAGCCCGCTTGACCGGCGGACGGGCGGAAGCCGGCTTCCAGTTTCGGAACAGTTTCGGGGACGGAGGTAGTTAAATCACGCGGAGTCTTTGGAGAGTCCATGTGTCTTCGCGGAATATACCCAATTGACCACCTCAGCCCCCCCCTGCACCGAGACCTGCTTGTTCCGTGGGCGATTCGAATGCCAAACTGTGATTTCTACGCGACGTCTGAGGATCATGGCCTTCTCCTCGACTGGCTATTTGCAGATGGGGCCTGCCATGTCTACGAGCTCTCGTCAGACTTCGAACAACCGCTTAAGCAGTTTCATTCGACTGACGACGTCTTGCGTCAATTCGAGCGCCGTTATCCGGGAGGAGAGCTGTGGCATAGCGTCTACCTGCAGCTTTATATCCTGGGTGCCGGCCCTCCGTTCAGTGCTCGCCGTATCCAGTTAGATCCAAGCGCGTGCAACGGCGCGACATTTAGATACGCGGCAGAGGGTTGGGGGCTAGTGCAACTCTATCTTTCTGTGCCTCGTGCCAATCGCTTGGAGAACTCACATACGAATCACAACTCCGCGAAGCGAGCACAGGCATGGGCACCCATCCGTGGAATTGAGTACGGTCCAGATACGTGGGACTTCCAACGCATCGATTCGTACTCGTCGCGCCTCAATCGACAGATCAGGAAAAATGGTGTTGGCAGGTTCGGTAGTCGCGCCGTGCTACCCGGCGCGCTTAAGCTCTGGAACAGCGGAATCTCATTAGCCCCATATGTGCCAGGGAAGGACATCCTTGAATTGCGCACATGTAGTCCAGCCCCTACAACACCTACCCAATTCGGCCAAAGAAGCGGAGGCAGCTAAATCACGCGCAGGCTCTTGAAAGCTCACGCGTCTCCGCAGCACGCTCGATTAACCACCTCCGTCCCCTTGCACGTACTCAAACGCGCATGATGTAGCTTATCCACCGAGCGATCCTCAATGAATACGTCGACATTGCCCTCCGTTCTGCTCTTGCTTGCCGCGACATTTCCATTGTCCTCCTCGGCAGCGCCCCTAAAGGCAGGCTCCAGCGTTGTCTCAACCGACGTTTGCAGCGTATTGAAAGCACCTGAGACTTTCGTCAATCAAGTGGTACGCCTCCGCGGGCTCGTCTACCTGGGTGAGAATCACATGAACATCAGCGATAAGGCATGCCCAGGCCAAGGTATTGAGCTCGTCATCAAGTCAGAGTCTGTATTCAAGCAGGAGGATGTGCATCACTTCTACGTGCAGATGAATCGCCAGGGCCGCAAAGGTGTTGCGACCATCACGGGACTATTTCGATCGGACGATAGCCCATTGACGCCCTACGTTCTCAACATCCAACACGTAAAAGATGTGGCCCCCAGGGACAAGTAGGAAGCACGCCAATGGGACGGAGGCTTTGAGCGGGATGGCTACTGCCACAAAGCCATTAAGGATGAATAAACCCACGCCATTACTCCGCCGAAAGCAGACCCCATTTCGCGATACGCGTTTCGATGTGCGGATCCAGAGTCCGTGCGGCTGCCAGGTCGGCATGTCCCGCGTCCTTGTCGCCGCCATGAATCTTGGCTAAGCCGAGGCCATAGCGAGCCCATGCCGACATCGGCTTTTGCGCGACGACTTTCTGGTAAGTCTTGATCGATTCGGAGTACTGCCCCAATCGCAATTCGACCAAGGCGAGAGCGTCGAGATAGAACGGGTTCTCGCCATCGCGCTTGATGGCTTTCTTGCAGTCCTGCAGGGCGTCATCGAGCACCTGATTGCTCAGACCGCGCGCCCAGCAGCGTTCGGCGAGTGCATCGCCAAGCTTGGCGTCTTCATCGTGCAGGCGTATCCAGTTGCCGAGCAACGGCAACGCCGTAAAGGGCTGGTCGAGCCGGATGTAAAAGCTGGCGACCGCGCGCTCCAGCGCCGATCCCGGAGGCGCCAGATCGGCAGCTGCCGTCACGTCCGATGCGGCCCCCGTGCGATCCTTGCGGGCGAAGCGAAGGCCGGCCCGCATCATCAATGCATCGGTGTTCTTCGGGTCCAGGCTCAACGACTTGTCCAGATCGGCGAGCTCGGCATCGAACTGTTTGCCGGCCTCATGGGCCTTGGCACGGGCGACATAGTAAGCCGAGTTATCGGGCGTCAGACGGATCGCTTCGTCCAGATCGGCCTGCGCAGCGTTGGTTTCGCCGCGCGATAGATGCGCCTGACCCAGCAGGAAATAGTCTTCCGCCGTCTTGGGCTTGTCGCCGCTTTCGTCCGCGCCGGCGCCGGCATCGGGTTTGTCACTATCGCCCGACGCGGAAGCGAAGGTAAATACGCGTCCGCCGTTGTAGGTGAAATAAGCTTTCTTTTTGCCGTTGCCGATGAACATATGATGGGCGAGCAGAAAATCCACGCCTAGCAACATGTCGGTGTTATTGCCAATTTTTCCGTCGATAACCTGCATCTGGCTGTGCTGGATGGTTTCCGTGCCCACCGAGAACGTATCGATGTTCACGATCCAGCTCTTCATCACCTTCGCACCGATGCCGGAGCTCTTGCCTCCCGCCCTGACACCTGGCGCATTGAGGTCGATGCCAACCCTCTCGGCGGCGTCGCGACCGAGCACCGTGGCGACCGCTCCTGAATCGAGCAGCGCCCGCACTTTTTTGCCATTGATCGTCACGTCGAAGAACGTGCGCCGATCGCCCTTGTGATCGGACGATTCGATATCGGCGACGTTGTATTGGCCGTCCTTCACCCAATAGGCAAGTGATGCCTTGTCACAGTGGTCCGCCTTGAACAGCGTCATCTTGCCGTGCGCCAGATCGATTTCCAGGTCGGCCACATCGAGCAGGTTCGCGCCGAGCAGCCCATGTCCGGCATCGGAACCGCCAACGATGAAATCAATATTTTCGAGCGTGGTACCAAGAATGCCGAATTGCTTGACGTGGGCCTGCTGGACACTCGCGCTACCGCCGACACCATTGACGCGAAAGCCAAACGGCGCCAGCTCCAGCTTCAGCCCAAGCGACAACGCATTCGCATTCGACATGGTGTTGAAGAAAGCGCCGGTATCGAGGATGAAGTGCGTATCGGCGCCATTGATCTTTACCGTGGTTATGGCGCGATTGCCGATCATTTCCACAGGTAACGTGCCGTACTCCTTGAGCTGACAACCATCAGCCCAGGCTTGGCCAGCAAGCAAGATGCCTATGCAAAGGCAGCAAAAACGCAACATTCCCTTCCCCCTGTTTTCTGTCGCCACACCCTGTCTGTGGCGATGCGCAGAATAAGATTACCGTTTTTTTTGTGGGGAAATGTACTGGGCGCGACCGTGTTTCGATGTCGTGGCGATCGCTAAAACTTTCGACGCAATAGACTGCGGTCCTGCCCATGCGCGACCTGCGCACCTAATCCTGGAATCGCGCGGCACGGCGTTGCGGATCAAATTCCATCAAACGGTAATCCCCGTCCTCGCCGACGCCGGAACCGATCTCGATGAAACCGTGATGGGAATAGAACGCCAGCGCGGACACGTTGCGACTGAGGCATTTGAGCCGATAACGCGTCGTCGACCAGCCAGGCAAGGCGTGTAGCAATACGCTACCGACACCGCGACGCACCCATGCGGGGTCGACGAACAAATGATGGATAAATGCGTCGGGCTGCCACAGTGACAGGAAACCTACCGCGATGCCGTCACGTTCCGCGACAAGGATATATTCGTCCTTTGTCTGCTCATCGAAATCCCCAAGCCGAAACGCATCTGTCGGCTGCCATGGAAATGCTTTTGTACGCGAACGAATGAACAGCGCACGCAGCGCCGGGCTGTCACTCGCAACAAAGGGGCGTACGAACGTATCGCGTCCTGAAGGGGCGGAAGTAGTTAAATCAGCGACCATAAGAAAACAGCCGATAACTCACCAAACTTTGCCTATTGCGAAGCACTAAGAAGTATCGGCTTCACCATCACCTCAATCTTTTCGGCCATATCTTCTGCCGGCATGCGATCGGGTGTTTCAAACCACAGACGTGCAGCCCCGAAAATGGCCCAGGCGACTGTGGTTGCCAGCAACCCCGGATCAACGCCGGGCGCCAAAGGGTGGTCAGGAGAGCCTTCGCGGAATATGCCTTCCACGACCGGGATGATGGAGCCTTCGATGGGCATCTTCGCCAGCTGACCAGGGCAGCCCGAGGTCTCGGAAAGATAGTCGCAGACACCCAGAACGATGGCCCGCAGCCCACCGTCGCAGTCCGTGAAGGACAGGCCACGGCGCTCGACAAGATTGCGAAAGCGCACTGCGGCCATGGCCTGCAGGAGGCTGTTCTTGTCGGGGTAGTGCAGATAGAAGGTGGCCCGGTTCAACGTGGCCTCATCCGCGATCTCCTGGATGGAGATGTCCTCAAACTGCTTTTGAATCAACAGCCTACCCAGTGCATCCATCAGCATCCTGCGACTGCGCAGGACGCGGGGGTCGATGGTTTCTGTCGCAGCTGCGGATGAGATCGTCTTGGCCATGCTCGTTTAGCTTAACGCCTTTCTCGGCAGCCCACGCTTAAACGACATTTGTTGATTTTCTTTTTTTGTCATGTGATGCTTAAACGACATTTGTCGCATAAGGTTCGCCGCCATGACCACGCTTCTGCATATCGACTCCAGCCCGCTGTATGGGCAATCCGTCTCGCGCCAGCTCTCCGCTGCTTTCGTCGCCCATTGGAAGTCCTCCCATCCGGGTGGAACCGTTGTCGAGCGCGACCTCAGCGCGACGGCCATTGCGCCCCTCAGCGCCGAATGGGTGGCAGCCGTGTTTACGCCGGAAGACGCTCGCTCCCCGCAACAGAACGAGCTGCTTTCTCTTTCCGATTCATTGATTGCGGAACTCGAGAATGCCGACGAATACGTCGTTGGCGTGCCCATGCACAACTTCGGCGCACCCTCGGTGCTGAAGCTCTGGATCGACCAGATCACCCGGGTCGGCAAAACCTTCTCTTATGCGGACGGCACCCCGAAGGGCCTGCTCGTCGGCAAGAAAGCGACCTTCATCATCGCAACCGGCGGTGTCTATGACGCCCAGACGCAAATGGCATCATTCAATTTCGTCGAGCCTTATTTGCGCTCACTGTTTGGCTTTCTCGGCGTGACCGATGCCACCTTCCTCACGGCGGGCGGCACGATGGCACTGAACCATGGCCAGGATCGCACTGCATTTCTCGCGCCGCACCTTGAGGTCATCCAGACTCATGCGCTAGCGGTTTAACGATCACAAGCTTATGCTGGCCATTCCTGACCACTGCATTTGGAGACCTGCTGTGGTCAGGAACCGAGATAGCTAAATCGCGCGATCTCTCGAAAATGCACGTATCGCCGAATGCTGCCGCAAGCAGGCCAAGGGGCGTTGATAGCATCGTTTACGACATGAAACTTCGCCTCGGTCGCGCCATCTACTAAACCTATAGTTGACAACATCATGGCCCAGCGTATCATCTACTAAATCTTTAGTAGGTGACCGCCATGAAGATATCCCTGACTGACCGCGAAGCGGACGTCATGCAAGTGCTGTGGGAACACGGTCCGTCCGTGGTGGCCGAAGTCCGTGAGCGACTCAGCGACAAGCTGGCCTACACCACGGTGCTCACCGTGCTGCGCACGCTCGAAACCAAAGGCTACGTCGCCCACGACGAGGAAGGCCGCGGGCATCGTTACTTCACAACAGTAAAGCAACAGGTGGCGCGCAAGAGCGCCCTGCTCCACCTCACCAACAAGCTGTTCAAGGGCTCGACGGAACTGCTGTTCTCGCACCTCGTATCGGACCAGAAGCTCACGCCAGCGCAGCTCAAGCGCATGCGCCAGATGCTCGCCGAGAAATCCGACGAGGACAAAAGCTGATGCTCGCCTGGATGATCTACGTGGTCGTCGTCACCGCGATGCTAAGCGCGGCAGCATGGCTGGCCGAGCAAGCCTCGCGTCGACGCCGTGCTGGCAGCCGCTGGATCTGGATAAGTGCCATCGTGGCGTCCTTGCTGTTGCCAGGCATGATTGCGTCGGTATCCATCCAGGTCCCCAATCTGTTCAAGCCCGCTGCATTGTCGACGCCGTTGGCATTGCGCGACGAGACGTCATTGCCTCTGCCCGCCATGATCGCTGAGCTCGGCACGGCGGTAGCCGCAAGCGATACATCGACACGTATAGACATCCTTCCTCTTGTATGGATCGGCCTGTCTCTTGCCGTTGCCATGGCGCTGGCGATCAACACAGGCCTGCTGCATCGCCGGAAACGCCAGTGGCAACAAGGTCATCTTCTTGGGGCTCTCGTCTGGATCGCGCCCGATGCGGGCCCCGCCGTCGTCGGGCTCTTTCGGCCACGCATTGTCGTTCCCGCGTGGCTGATGGAAAGCAGCAGCGCGCATCAGCAGATGGCGATGGCACACGAGCAGTCGCACATTCAGGCCCGCGATCCGCAGATGCTCGCCATCGCACTGGGCCTTCTTTTGACCATGCCGTGGAATCTGCCGCTCTGGTGGCAACTTCATCGTCTGCGTCGCGCGATGGAAGTGGATTGCGATGCGCGCGTGTTACGCGGCGGGCGCGATATCAATACTTACTGTGAAACGCTGATTGAAGTGGGTCAGAGCCAATCCACCCATATCGGCGCTGTCGCTGCCATGTCCGAATCCCGATCGTTTCTCGAACAAAGGATCAAGATCATGCTTGTGAAACCCAAGAAATGGGCCGGCGTATCTGCCCTTGCCCTGGTCTGCCTGTCGGCGGGCATGGTGACCTTCGCCGCGCAGGTCAGCCCACCGAATGCTTCCGCGCCTGCGCCAGTCATCGTGCCGGACCATAACAATGCTGGCGACGGTTCCACACCCGCACCTGTCATCGTCCCGGACCTTAAAAATGCCGGCGAAGCCGTGGGCGAGTATCAACTCGCTCCCTATAGTGTCATCACGGTCGCGCTCACCAGGACGCAGCTTTCAGTGCAACTGACAGGCCAACCCCCACTGGATGTTTTTCCGGCTGACTCAGGCTATTTCGCAGCGAAGACCATCAATGTCAGGATCGGCTTTGAACGCGACGACCACGGCCAGATAAGCGAACTGATTCTGCTGCAGAATGGTCGGGAGTTGCATGCGCCGCGCATCAGCAGCGCTGCTGCGAGCCAGATCGCACAGGCGCTTTCCGATCGTGTTCGCAATCAGCAGCCTTTTCTCAGCAGCAAGAAAGCGCTGGAGCTGATCCTGGCCGATGACGATAGCGGGCAAGGCATGTCGCCTGAACTTGCCCAAGCCAGGGCACGTCAGAAATCGCAACGCGAGCAATACCTGGCGCAGCTTGGCCCCGTGGTCAACTACCATTTTGCCGGCGTGAACAGCCAAGGCTGGGACAAATACCTGGTGCGCCATCAGCAAGGCACAGAAGACATCGCCTTCGTGCTTGATTCGAGGGGAATCATTGTCGGCGCGGTACGTCACCCCTGAGCGGCAAGTCATTCTGGAACGGCGCCTCCTTGGGATCGAAGCGGCATTCATAGGAACCCAAACAGATATGGCGCCGCACCTCCAGGTAGTCCAGATTCACGTACTGCCCGTTTAATAGCGGCAAGGTCAATACCGATCACCCTGACTCGCATCAGGGTTACACCAGCATTTCGTCACTGATGCCAACGGTGCACAAGCACCAGAATTTCAGGTCATCGGTTAATGGCCCGGAGGATATTGTTTAATCCCTGCCCACATCTCAATGCCAAGGATGGCAGCGGCATTGACCGAAACGACAACTGCGCTTGGCCTCATAAATCAATTGATCATCGATTTTGAAAATAGATGCGCTCAGTTAAATCACGCCTCTAGAGTACCAATGAAGCTGAGTGACTTAATCGACTTCGTATTAATTTGCGTTTTTCGACAGCAATATGGCCACCCTCGCTTTTCAATGAAAAAAGCAGGCCCATTAAATCTGTGAGCTGCGCGGCATAAACCTGCCGACCCTGGTGATAGCGTCGCATTCGGATGCCACGGAAACGCAGCATCCGTAATAGAAGGGGCTGACAGGCTCGCTTAATGTGCTTGTCATCGGATCGAGACTCAGGGCAGTCCGATTTACTCAATGAATTCGTCAGAGCGAGCTGCCGTTTTATATCGGCATGCTCTCGATGCGTATGCGCGGCCTACCTGAGCCTGCGATTAAAGCCACATTGGTTTTTCCATGGTTGGTTTAATTCAAGGGAGTGCTCATATATGACTGATTCTGGATACGTTGCATTACGCGCGCTTGCGCGCAGACCCCTGATTGCGATGCTGGCACTGGGCTTGGGCATGCATAGCCTGCCGACTCTTGCAGCGACGCAAGGCGCGGATGTCACGACTTGGATGACGACCCGAACGCAAGCGTTCACCGGCAACAATGCAGCCTTCAACGGCTACGCTACGGATCAGGAACCGGTATCGATCACCATTTCGTTGAAGCTGCGCAACAAGGATGTGCTCGATAGCTACACCCGGGAACTGTTCCGTCCTGGTAGCCCGTCCTATCACCAGTTCATGACCAGCGAGCAAAGCACGGCGACCTTCGCGCCGACACAGCAGCAGGCGCAGGCCGTCGTGGACTACCTTACCCGGCAAGGATTTACCAACGTACAGATCGCCGCGAACCGCCTACTGGTAACCGCCGATGGCACAGTGGGCACGTCGCGCCGCGCGTTCCATACCGAGGTCGGCCACTTCACCCGCAATGGACGCAGTGGTATCGCCAATACCCTCGATGTGCAGATCCCGGCGACGCTGAGCGATTCCGTCGATCGCGTGCTGGGCCTGCAAACGTTGGACCGGGCGCAGACACTGTCCTGGCACGGCCCGATGCAGCCGGTGACCGTATCGCGCTCGCTTCCGCACTCGAACTATCACATCGTCACCAGCCCTGACGGCAACACCAATGCGCACGGCTACTATCCGCAAGAATTCGCGACGGTCTATCACGCCGGTACGGCCTCTGCTGCTACCAATACCACCGCTGCGCTCATCGGGTTCGGCAGCATGACCAATTCGGTGAACGACCTGGTCCAGATGGAAAGCAGCCAGGGCCTCGCGGCCGTACCCACCCAGATCGTGACGGTGGGCGGCGCCAGTTCCGATGATTCGGGCCAGGGCGAATGGGGCATGGATGCACAAGCCATCGTGGGCATCAGCGGCGGCCTCAAGCAGCTCATTTTCTATGCCGTCGGCGGTAGCGAAACACAGAGCCTGGCGCTGCAGACGATCAATCGCGTCGTCAGCGACAACACGGCCAGGGTCATCAACATCTCCTGGTCATGGCCCGCGTGTGAGGACTCCACCGCGGGCTGGGCCGATTCGGCCTTCCAGCTCGGCGTGGCTCAAGGCCAGACCTTTTCGGTCGCCAGCGGCGACAACGGCGCACTGCCCTGCAATGTGGCCGGTGGCAATGGCAGCTACGGCTCTACCCTGGGCGTGGAGTACCCGGCCGCTTCACCGTATGTGGTAGCCGTTGGTGGCACGACCCTGAACACCACCACCGCGGACGCGTATCAATCGGAATCATCGTGGCCTTATAGCGGCGGCGGCATCAGCGCGCGCGAAGCCAAGCCGTACTGGCAAAGCTCGCTGTCAGGGTCGTTTCGCCAGGTACCCGATGTTGCGTTCAATGCGGACTGGACCAATTCACCGGTCGTCGCTTACTTCACTGCAAGTGCATCAGCGGGCATACCTTCATCCGGTTACTACACCAACGGTGGCACCAGCCTGGCCTCGCCATTGTTTGTCGGTGCCTGGGCGCGCCTGGAGACCGCCTATAGCAATGCGCTGGGCTTTGCCGCTCCGTCGTTGTATGCCTATGCGAGCACGTTTCCATTCCACGACGTGACCACCGGCAACAACGGCTATTACGCCGCCGCTACCGGGCGTGATAACGCCACAGGTTGGGGCAGTTTCGACATCCAGGCGGCGAACAGCTTCATCGCCGCCAATCCCGGGTTTGTTTCGGGTGGCACCGGCACCGCCACGCACGCCGGCATGACCTGGACGAGCCGTGCGAGCGTGGTGCATGTCGGCATCGATAGCACGAGCAATCCGTATTCCGGCGATACCGCCATTACTGCGGTACTTCCCGTTCTATGCATCGACCCGGCCAACCTTCCCGCGCCTTCCGGAATCAATTTCGATTCTTCGGATGGGTGGGCGGCAGGAACCGTGGCGTTTACCGCTCCCGTGTCTGGCACCGCCTTGACCAGCCGCGCCGCCGCTGACGCCATGTGTTCTGCCGCGCACGGCAGCGGATGGCGGATGGCCGAGTTCCACGATGGTGGTGGCGGCTGGACCATCTGGGCCGCTGGATCGATTCCGGCAGGCACGACCCGCTACTGGACCGCGATCAATGACCAGCCGGCCAATCCGTGGAACTCCACGACCGGCAAAGCGTTGACCTGGACCAACATCGCGCCGTCGACCGGCTCGCTGGTCCATGTAGGCATCGACAGCGTGTCGAACGCTTATACGGGCGATACCCCGGCTAGCGCCGTGCTTCCCATTCTCTGCATCGATATCACCAACCTCCCTGCGCCCTCGGGTATCGCCTACGATTACTACGATGGATGGGCGCCAGGAACCGTGGCGTTTACTGCTCCCGTATCCGGCACGACTTTGACGAGCCGCGCCGTTGCCGACGGCAAGTGCGCCGCAGCGTACGGCAGTGGCTGGCGCATGGCCGAGTTTCATGACGGCGGTGGCGGCTGGTCCATCTGGTCGGTGGGGTTGGCTCCGACAACTGCTACTCGCTTTTGGACTGCAATCAACGACCAGCCAGCCAATCCCTGGGACTGATCGGATCGCGCACCTTGCCTGACCGGCACGACGTTACCGCCGGCAGGCATGAATGAGGTTTCGCGAAGAAAAACGGCGCCGTAGCGATACGGTGCCGTTTTCGTCTGCCGATCCGATGACGCCTGCAACGCTTCGAAGGCGACCGCCTGATCTGGTTCCACTCTCCTCGGCGTCCGCAGCCGCGCCATCACGGACTTTCCAGATCAACCGTAACGTCAACATAGAACCAGGGTATATCTGACCACGCGCTGCGTGAGTGAACCAACGTCTCGCCCGAGGTCATCGTGACCGTCGAGTCGGCCTCGATCGGCAAGCGGCCATCGCCGATGGCCTCACCCTTGGCTGGAACCACCTGCCACCCGCAACATAGATAACGCTGTGCCTCCATGCCGGTGTCGCGCATCAGTTGCGATTCGACACTGGCAGCATAAAGGCCCCGTGTTCGATAACGGGCAACCAGAGCGCGCAGTTGGGCATCCTTCCCCTCGTGGCATTCGACGAATTCCAGATGCTCCGGCTTCATGTCGTATCGCCCGAGGAAATCGCCGCACTGTGGCGTTTCATCCGGCCAGGGCTTTTTCGATGCCTGTGGCTGCGTCATGGCGATAGGGAGCACCACCTTGCCCGTGCGATCGATAAAGCCCCAACGCCCGTCCCTGGATGTATTACCGGACTTGCTGCAGCCCTGGCAAACCGCGGCGCGCCCATTCCTGAAAGGCGAGCCATCGGCATAAGGTCCGGCCACTTGATGGAAATCGGCATCGAAATAAGCGATGCCGCCTTCGACGATGCCGCGTGTAAGACCTTCGGCGAAATAGTCCGCACCGTTGTCGAAGGTAACGACAGGAAGCGTCTCGCCATTCCGCTTGACGTAGCGCCAGCCGCCGCCATCGCCCAGCACCATCAATTGGCCAAGGCCGTACTTGCCGTACGTCAGGCGCTTACGCATCGCCGGAGCGACATCCAGCCGACCGTCGACCAAACGTGCGCAGGCATTGCGCGGCCCCAGCAGCTCCAACGCGGGCGGATGGCCGATATACACACAAGACAGATCGAATGGGCGCGCATGGAGCGCCATGGGCAGTAGCAGGAACAAAAAGGCGATCAGTGCCGCAAGCGAATGACGCGTCCGTGCCAAGGCATATCGCAGAATCTGTTTCATGGAAGCATGATGATCCAGTTATCCATCACAATGCACGCCTCCGCTGACGACGCCGAATATCCGTCGGCATCGCAGGCAACGCCCGCGATGCCCAGACGATAGAAGACGCCTGCCGATCACCCGGCAAACAAGCTCGAAAACACTCCGGTGCTCTGATCGGCAGTCACCAGCGACCACGACGTAAAGTGCGCCAACAGATTGATCTGGGTCGCCGATAGCTGGGTCGAAAACGTGCTGTAGTGCGGAAACCCGTTGGCGTTCACCTCTGTCGCCACAAGCTGTTGGACCGAGGGATTGCTTGCGAACTGCGCGGCCCAGTTGCTCGCATAGTTGAGATACACCCAGACAATCGTGACCGGCTTGCTGCGGGCAGCAACGCCGAACCACGTGTTGGCTTGCACGGTGAGGCTCTGCGAGAGGATCGCTGGCTGAGCTGGATTTGCGGCACCGCCCGCCGCTGCCGACAGTCCAGACAGGAATGCCGCGAATTCGCTGCTCTCGAAAACCTGGTTGTTGCTAAATATCTGATGCTCCGGACTCGCATGCCCGGCCGAGTACAGAACGTAACCTTTCTTGTCGTCGAAGGGTTGATAACCGAACAGCGGCGGCAACGAGCTATCGACCTCGATCAGGGTCCCTGCGATCCAGCCGCCTTTGCCGTCGGGGATACCGACACTCCTGGCCGCCATCGGGATCTCCGTGTTCACACAGACAATCACGCTGTCGATGTCGCTGAAAGCAAGCATGCTGGCCAAGCCATTGTTCTCGAGGCTGCCGCCATCGGCGAAAGTATTCGGGTTCTTATTGGTAGCACCGTCCCCCACAGGCCACGAGGGATAGGCCGGCACCAGCTCGTCGACATCGGGGAAGCTTATATCGGGAAGGGAGATATCAGCGCGCCCCTGTGCCGCAACCGAGCCACGCGCGACGAGGGCGCTTGCCGTTGCATGCAGTTCGAGTGGCAGATGGCTTTTGATCCAGTCCCAGATCGCCTCCCCTTCTTCCCACATCCATTTGAAGAACAGCCATGGGTCGGCTTCCCACTGCTTGATCTGATTCTTGACGGTTTCTGCGAACGCCACACTGCTGGTACCCATGATGTCGGTCAGCGACCACTGGCGGGTCTGCGTCACCGTTGCGATCTCGGCGGATTGAGAGGTAAACGAAGAGTTGAACGCGAACGATTCGACGCCCCCGCCGCCCACCGCCAGTCCATTGGCATCAGTGGCCTTGGCCGGCGCTCCAACCACGCCCGTCATCAGTCCATTGGACTGCACAGGGGCCAGCATTCCAAATGAAATGCCCGGGACGTCGACGAACATGCTCATGTTGCAGATATGCAGCGGTCGCTGCGTGCGCGAGGCATCGACCTGATCGGCAAACAGATACGCCGTCTCCAATGCCAGGCTGCTGTTTGCGCTCGTGATGGCCTGCAATGAAGCCTTGGTGGCGGAGAACATGTCCTTGGGCTGGCCACCATCGATATTCCAGTCGAGCAGATGGTAGGAGTCGAGAATGTTTAGACTCATCACCATCTGCCACAGCATGCTTTCCGGCAACGGATTGCTCGGACTCGTCTGCAGAAATAGCTCGTAAAGCAACACTGCGGTTCCCGCGATGCCCTCCAGCGAGAACACGAAGGACGTCATCGGATTACCGGCGTTGCCGACAGGCAGGTTGGCCAGATCCGCCACCGTCAAGGAGCCTTGATTGGGATTGTAGGTACCCAGATACGCGGCATCCGTCGGACCCGATGCAGGCATGTATTGATACGGCACGCCCAGCCACGAGCCGCCGGATACGGTCGACATCGCCTTGATCTGCGCGAGCAGGCTGGTGCCGTTGGCCTGGATCGCCGCCAACGCACGCAACTGCCCCATGCCGGCATTGCAGGCACGTGTTCCACCACCGGACAGACACAGCCCGACATTGCCAGGCGTGGAGGCTGGCTTGTAGAGCTGATCGATCGTCAATGGCGGCGTAGCGACTACGGATGCACTTAAGGATGACGTGGTCATGCGTCTCTCCGTTGAGGGGACTGCGATGAAAAATCCAATGAGTGAAATAACCGGCATAAAAAACCGGCATCTGGAAATGCCGGCTGTCACATCTCGCCTTTGGGCGATTAACTATGTGCGTTTATTACTATATAAATTCTATTGTGACACTGGATAGTGGGATTCGGCACAAAATAATCCATCAAAGCGCGACCCAAAAATAAGTCATTAGCTCGCCCCCTCTAAAACTCCGCCAACCATCTCTATCTTGCAGGAGCGACTTCAGTCGCGACCCACGGATACGTCACGGCCTGTCGCGACTTAAGTCGCTCCTACAAAAACCAGGCCGCCCTTCGAGGCGCCCTCAGTCATCCGCCCCATGGATTGAACCAAAGCACTCCCAAGTGGCACTCACGCGCGTTAAACTTAAACGAAAGTCATTCTCATTCGCACCAACTTGCGCATTTACTTGCTCAATTTCAGGGAAAAACCATGCCGCATCAGCGCATAAAGACGCACGCAAATTCCTTCGCCCTCATCCAACGCATCAGGGGGAAATGGCCGATGGGAGCCGCTGCGCTTTTCCTCATGAGCACTCCCTGGGTCAGCCAACTTGTCGACGCCCAGGACGCGACCAATCTGGCGCCGGTTGTCGTGCAGGGTATTGCGCCGACGGGTTACAGCCAGAGTGATCGTGCCAATGGGCCGAAACAGAAAGCCTCACTCGGCAAGACAGATACCAAGCTGGAAGACCTGCCCGCCAGCGTGCAGGTGATTCCGCGTGCCCTTCTGTCCGAGCAAGGCGCAAACATGCTCCGCGATGCGGTGTACAACGCCAGCGGGATCAATTCCGGCGGACAGGATTCGAAGGGCTATTACGATCACTTTCTGATTCGCGGCTTGAATGCGCAGGTCTATAGCGACGGGTTTTCCGATGGCGACCAGTTGAGCGGGCTGTCGCATTCGCTCAATGGCGTCGAGCGGATCGAGATACTGGAAGGCCCAGGATCTGCCTTGTTTGGTAGCGGCCCACCCGGCGGTACGATCAATATCGTGCATTACACGCCATCGTCCACCCTGCATTACGGTGGCAGCTTGCAGGTCGGCTCGTTCGGCACGACCACAGGCAGTGCCTACATCACCGGCCCGACCGGCGTGAACGGCCTGGACTACCGCGTCGATGCCACGGTGTCGCACACCGACGGCTTCCGCGATCTTGCCTCGCGCGACCGCGAAGTACGCCCGGCCTTCCGCTGGCAATGGGGCAACCATGTCACCGATCTGGCGTTCGACCTGCGCGATATTCATGAGACACCGGACTCGTATGGCCTGATCTATTTCAATGGCACGCCGATCCGCCATGTGTCCGATAACGCCAAGTACTCTTCGCCCTTCGCCACGGCGCACTCGAATTTCTTCCGTACCACGCTGAGCGACCAGTGGACGGTGAGCGACTTTCTTACCATCAACAATCGCTTCTCGTTTCTGCATCGCACGCTCGACGCCATCGTCAATGGCGATAGCGCCAGCACCAAGGTTACCAACGGCCAGGTGGTCACCCGTCAGCTACGCGACCAGGACGACAAGGATCGCAGCATCGACTATCAGTTCGAGCCGGTCTGGAAGTTCGCCACGGGCCCGGTTCAACACACTTTGCTGACCGGGTTCGAATACCAGCAACAGAAACTCTCCTCCGAACGTCAAACCGCAGATCTACCCAATATCCCCGACGCGTTCGCACCAGTGCCGCCGGAAACCTCGCTTTCCCAGGTGCACTTCCTGTGCGATGCCAAGCATTCCTGCGATAACGATCGCTTGGGCGCGCGTTACTACAGCATCTACGCCACCGACCAGATCGATGTCACCGATGCACTGAAGATTCGCGCCGGCGTGCGCCAGGATGTGTGGAACACCGCGCTCACACCGCGCATCACCGTACCTGGCCGCTTCGGCACGGACGCCAAGCCGCTACTCGCCGGCGTCACGGATTCGCGCAACGACGCGCCGTTCAGTTGGAACTTGGGTGCCTTGTACAAGGCACTTTCGTGGATGTCGCCTTATGTCGGCGTCTCCAGCAGCCACCTGACCAATTTCAATTCCGAAAACACACAGAACGGCGTCGGCGCACCGGAATCGGCCCTGCAATACGAGGCCGGTATCAAGTTCGCCTGGCTCGACGATCGCGTGGTGCTGAACACGGCGGCCTTCGACGTCAAACGCAACCACGTGGCCACGGCAACCACCATCAACGGTGTTGAAGCGGTCGTGTTCGACAGCCAGAAGACGCGAGGCGAAGAGGCGTCCGCCGATGTGGCCGTGACCGATCAGTGGCACCTGCTCGCCAATGTGACGCACCAGGATGCCTTTATTACCGACAACCCCCAGGGCATCACATCGGTAGGGCATCGACCGCAGGGCGCACCCGATATGTTGGCCAACCTGTGGTCGACCTATAGCTTCCGCATCGGTGGTATCTCGGGCTTTCGTGTGGGTGCGGGCATCAACTACCAGAGCAAGAGCTATAGCGACCTGACCAACGTCAACTCGATCCCCTCCTACGCGATCGTCAACGCGCTGGTGGGCTACGAGGCGCCGACCTGGGGAGTGAGCGTCAACATTCACAATATCAACGACCGCCGCTATTTCATTGCAGCCAACGTCGCCGGTGCCTATGTGGGCGAGCCGCGCAGTGCGTTTCTCAACGTGCACGCGAATTTCTAAGGGATAGCTGCGCGCGTATCGTCCGGACAGCTCTACGCTGTCCGGACCCGGGTTTCACAAACTTACCAAACCTCCCTCAGCCACTCTCCAGGCTCGATCCGCAAGCGCTCGCCGAGGCCAAGCGCCTCCAAGAAACTCTGGTCGTGCGAGACCACCATCAACGCGCCGCTATAACTGTTCAACATGGATTCCAGCGCCTGCAGAGACGGCAAGTCGAGGTGATTGCTGGGCTCATCGAGCAGGAGCAGTTCGGCCGGCCGCTCGCTATACAGAGCGCAGGCGAGTGCGGCCTTGAGCCGCTCGCCGCCGCTGAGCAAATGGCTTGGCAATCCGATACGCCCGCTGTCCAGCCCCAGCAACGCCAACCGGTTTCGCAAGTCATGCTCGCTGGCCACCGGGTTCGCCGCTCGTAATTGAGCGAGCACGGACAAGCCCGGATCGAGCATGCTCAGCTGCTGGTCGAGATAGACCGTGGGCACATGGGTTTGGGCGTGTCCCGCCGAGGGTCGAAGCTGACCGGCAAGCACCCGCAACAAGCTGGATTTGCCCGAGCCATTAGGCCCGACCACGCCAATGCGTTGCCGCCCCAGAACAACGGTGTCGAATGCCGCGCGATCGACGGCACCGAATGGCAGCACCACACCGTCGAGCGTTGCCACCCGGCGTTGCGCCGCCGCGGGCGAAAGCGGCGCGAACAACATAACGGGAACCTCTTGTTCGATCTGCTGCGCAGCCTCACGCACTCGCTCATCCAGCGCCTCGCCCCGCTCCGCATGCTGGCGCTGAAGCTTTCCCAACGACTGCTCGCTGTTCTGCTTTTGTCGACCAAGGAACAGCGAGTCGTGGTTGGCAGTTTCCGCATACCGCACGCCGCGTGCGCGACGTTGATCCAGTCGTTCACGCTGCTCGTGCAAAGCGCGCTCACCACGCTTGCGTTCCAGCTTGCGCAGTTCCAGCTCTTGCATGGCAGCATCGCGCTCGCGCGCCTTCTGCTCCGCATACAGCGCATAGCCACCACCATAACTAGCCACGCCACGCGGTGTGAGTTCCACTGTGCGATGCATGGTCCGCAACAGGTCGCGATCGTGACTGATCACCAGCAGCCCACGATTCCATCGCTGGAGCTGTTCCAGCAGCACTTGTCGGCTTGTCGCGTCAAGGTGATTGGTGGGCTCGTCGAGGATCAGAAAATCCGCGTCGCTCAGCCACGCTCCCGCAAGCGCGACGCGCATGGCTTCTCCACCGCTCAGACTCGCTGCGGACCGTTCGATCGACAAGTGGCCAAGCGCACTGGCCTCCAGCTCCGCCTGCAGGCGCTGACGAATGTCCCAGTGATCGCCTACCAGATCGAAATCGCGTTGCTCCATGCCACCCGCTTCGATGCGCGACAAGGCTTGCAGCACCGGTGCGATGCCCAACAGATGAGCCACCGTCGCGGCAGGATTCGGGGCGACGCTTTGAGGCAGGTAATACACACGGCCGGATCGCACGCAGCGGCCGGTCGTCGGCACAACGCGCCCCGCCAGGATGTCGGCCAGCACGCTCTTGCCCACGCCATTGCGCCCTACCAGACCGGTAGGCTGCGGATCGAAGTGCATATCGAGCTGGGAAAATAGCGCTCTGCCGCTGGGCAGAACATAAGACACGCTTTCCAGCGCAAGGGACGGATTCGTCATACGGACTCCATGGATGCCAGGCTCACGCCACCTTCGACAGGTGGATAAGGCGGGCCGTCAAAAGACGGCGGCATCAATGGCGCATGGGACGAATACCTTTATTGAAAAAGCAACCCGGTCAATTATACCCAAAATGCGCAGCACGCATCCATGCGATGTCGCGCTTCGACAAGACGCTCGCAGCGAGCGCGCATGTCTCTTCCTGTCGATAAAGCGCTGGTGATGGGTGGCATCCCGGCAAAATTTCCTCGATGAAGCGAACTGCGACGCCTGCCTCATTCTGCCTGTAAGGGAAACCTTACAAAGCCTATGTTCATGCCACTTTATTTTGCCTTTTCACGCCTTACAACTTAGCATTCCGAGAAGAGAGGCCGCTGCTGCAAGGCGACGCCAATCTGCGTGTTTCACAGGGGAAAGCTTGCACGCCGTTCAACAGACTCGGTGATCCCACCATCTGTTACTTTTCCCTTCGCATTTGTTTGCTGCATTGACGCTCAAGACTCAAGGGAGAAGTTGTCCATGATGAAAATCAAATCGGTCGTATTCCTGGCATCGCTGGCACTGGCGGCCGGCTATGCCCCGTTGTCCTTCAGCACCGGCGTTGGTGCTTCGGACGAAGTCCAGTTCGTCGGCACCCCGGCTCCGGACAGCAAATTCGCCAAAGTGCATTCCGGCATGTATTCGAAGGAAGTGATTGACCTGATCGGCCAACCCACCGACCAGAAGACCTTCCAGACTGGCAAGGCGTTTATTCCCTTCCACTTCGGCGGCGACAACTACCGCACCGAATACCATTACAAGGGCGAAGGCGTACTGACCTTCTCCGGTGGCGGCATGGGCGCAAGTGGCTCGCTCAAGCTGATCAAGGTCGAAGTCAATCCGCAAGAATCGGGCTATATCCACTAAGCTGGAATCGATTGAAACAGCAGCAGCGCTGATTGGCGTCAGCGCTGCTTACATGTCAAACAAAGGCCCGCATCTAGCGGGCCTTTGTTTGACATGCCCCCCGAACGCCAAATAGTAGAGAGACCTACTATCGAATTATTTGCAGCGCATCCTCCTCGCTGCATGCGGCTCGGCAGGCTTTCAGTTTCCGAAGCCGCCTCTGCTACCGGAAGCAGACGCTCCGCATTGACTTCCTGCACACCCGCTCTCTATCGTCGCCCCGTCTTTGACAAGGATGCGAAGCATGAGGATGCTTAGGGGGACCAATCTCCACCAACTCAATAGCGGGCTGCTTTTAGCGGCGCTGCTGTTCGCACTCATCTGGCCGTTTGAAACGTTTTTGCTTGCCTATGCCGTTCTCGGGCCACTGCATTACCTGACTGAAATCTCCTGGCTGCACGACCGTAAATATTTTCTGCCCAGCACGGGCGACCGGGTAGTGCTTTGGATCGGGCTGGCGGTTGTGCTATCGACGTCCAATCTATGGGGACGACCCGGGTTGCTTGCGCCACTGGCGGATCATCGTGTCGCATTGCTGTTTGCGGTTTTCTGCGCGGTACCGGTGATGCTTTTCGTGCAGCGCTGGTCATACCGGCTTGTCGCTGCGATCGCGATTGCCGCGCTTTGGTGGTTGATCCAGGGTCATGTGCTGGATCTGATTGTGGGTGTGTATCTGGTCACCCTGATCCATGTCTTCGTGTTCACCGCCATCTTCGTGTGGAATGGTGTGCGACGGCAGCCGGATCGCGCCGGCACGGTGTTCCTGGCGTTGTTTGTGCTGTGCCCGGTGCTTTGTTTTGTGCTCCCGCTCGATTTCAGCCAGAGCGCCATGCATTGGGCGCAGCGTAGCTACGGGTTGATCTTTGCCACGTTGAACCAAAAGACCTTGACCGAGTTAGGCATGCCGATCGCGCTGGACGCGGTCTTTTCCGCGCCATGGAGCATTCGTCTGACGCGCTTTATGGCGTTGGCGTATACCTATCACTATTTCAACTGGTTCTCGAAACCAACGGTGATCCAATGGCACCGGATCTCGGCCAGGCGCTGGCTGCTTATCCTGGGCGTCTGGATTTGGGCCGTAGCTATCTACGCCTACGATTACGCGGCGGGTTTCATAATACTTTTGACACTGAGCTTCGCGCACGTCGTGCTCGAATTTCCGCTCAACCACCTGTCGTTCAAGCAACTGCTGTCCGGTTGGCGGACCAGCGCGACTCGAGCCGACTCAGCCTAGGCTTTCGGTCGTAGCTACCGACTCCTGGCGGAAACGTGCCAGCTCGTCTTCACGGCGGGTACGGGCCTTGCCGTTCCAGCTGACTAACGGTGCGTGCGTGTCTTGTTGCGGCTTGCGTCGCGGTGCCGCGACCGCAGGACTGCGGGTCACGTCAAGCAAAGCAGAAAGAATTTGAGGAATGGTCATTGTCACAGCCCCCTGTCGACGCTGCGACTATAGCGTTCCGTGAGCGGATGAAAAGGGGTTGTGCACGAAATTTTGTGATTTTCTTCATGCACCTACGCTGCACTGCAACGTGAGCTGTCATCTTGACGCACGGCTTTGCCGGTAACTCAAATACTTACGGGACAAAGCTACTGTCGCCCGGGTCGGATAGGATTTTTTCCGGTTGAGGCCGCTGGGACGCGCAAATTGCGTCAAACAGGTGGAGAATAGCCCGCTTCATGCCAGCGGCAAGGGGAGCCGGAGCAATGGACCACGTCGAGTCACATAACGATGCGATCGCGCAACTGCTGGCAGTCGCCCGCAGCTTTGCAGAGCTGACCCATCGGGCGATGTCCGATAGCGAGATTTCACTGGCGGCGGCGGACATGATGGGTTTCGCCGCGCGGCAAGCAACCAAGCTGCTTGAAGAGTTCATCGCTTCGCATGCACAAAAGGCTCACAACGCGCTCGCGTTTGCGCATACGCCACTGAGCGCGGAGCTGGACAAGGCCTACGCCGATTTCGAGTGCCTGATGGATGCGGCAGGCATGATTCGCCTCCACGGTATCGGCTCGCATTACACGACGCATCTGACGTATTTGATGCGCTATGCGGCTGAGTCCGCTTGTGAACATCTCGATCGCGCGGAACAGACGCTGGCGACGTTGCCGCCGCAAGAGCTGGTCGCGATGCTGCAACGGCACGCAGAAGTACCCTGACCGGGTCAGGCCTTGCCATAGCCGACCGTACCGCTGACCTGTGCGGTTGCGGTCGCGACTGAAGTCGCTTCTACAAAATTGGATATGCACCGCTAGCTTGTAGGAGCGACCTCAGGGAACCTCGAATAACCTCAGTTTTAGTTCTCGTCATCCCGGCGTAGGCCGGGACCCAGTGGCATCGGTTTTTAGTTTTCGCGATAGAGCTGACTTTTGCGGGCTCTTGCGATGACCGATCAAAAGGCCACTGGGTTCCGGCCTACGCCGGAATGACGAGTAGGAAAGGTTTTTAGAGGTTCCCCTTCAGTCGCGACCGCAACCTCCAGACATGCCAAGCGCGCGGTTATCGCCCTTCCCTCCAGCCACAAAAAAACCGGCCTCCCCGAAGGAAGGCCGGTCTTTGTTTTTTACTTCTTTAGTTCAGGCGATTACCAACCGATACCCAATTCCATGTGCTCGGGCTTGTCGGTATGGATGGTCGAGCTCTGGCTGGACACGTCGTCGTAGGCAAAGCCATAGGCCAGGCCGTTGACGCCATGCGTGTGCCAGAACTTGGCGTAGTAGTTCGCCGGAGCGCCGAGGTACCAGGCCGAGGGCACAGCCCACAGCGTGCTGTCTTCCATGACGTGGCGGTTGAACGCCGCGCAGATCTGCGCCTCGATGGCCAGTTCCGTACTGTTGCCCGTAGCCAGCGTGCCTTTGCCTTCCAGGATGTCCTGGGTGGTCGGCTTCTGCACGATGTACGGACCACCGGCAACGACGTTACCCGAGCCGTCCAGCTCGGTGAACGACAGGTTGCCATTGACGACCTGGCCACTGAAGTGGCGACCGCCCACATCGATGTTCAGGCTGGTGTTGCTGTACATCTGCCAGATCTGATTCACATAGCTATCGAAGTAGTGCTGGTTGGCCTGACCCACGTCGAACGTGGACTTGCCCGGCGCCATGATGCGTAGCTGATTCTGCAGCGGCAACTGGAACTCGGCCGGCACTTCGGTGTTGTACGCCGCAAACAATGCGTCGTGCGTCTGGGTCAGACCCGTCTGCTGATGGAAGTTCTTGCTGTCGCCCCACACGTCGAGCAGGAGCGGCAGGCCGAAGTCGTCCACCTGGGTCGTGTTGATCCACACACCACCGTCGTTGTACGTGAACTCGTACCAGTCGTAGCGCACGCCGATATTCGGATCGGTCCCGTTGAGCGGATTGGGGCCGGCGAAACCGACGTTGCCATTGGCATCCGTCAACGTCGTCATGTACAGCGGTTCGCCGAGCGAGATAAAGATGCGGCCGGAATCCATCTCGGGCAACTTCATCAGCTTCGCTTGCGCCAACGTAAAGGCGTAGTTCGGATAGTTCTGGCCGTTCTTGGTCAGATGACCGGATGCGTTGTTGTCGGCAGCGGACATGTGCGTGAACGTACCGTCCGGCTTCAGCCACGAGAACACGTGCGTAGCCGGATCCTGCGCGATGACTTCCACGTAGATTTGGTCGTCCGTGTAAGCGCCGTGCGTGTTGTTCACCAGCGTCGTGCCGATGAAGCCCGGGTACACCGTGTAGTCCGGCGTCTGGCCCGAACCGCTGTCACCACCGCTGCCTGTGCCCGGATCGGTGCCGCCCGGCTGACCCGGCTGGGTCGGTGCCGTGCTGCCGTCACCGTAGATCTCCATCTCCCACAACGAGTAGCCGTACTGCGTATTGCGCTTGGTGCCGTACATGCGCACGTAGCGGGCGGAGGTGGACGGGAAGGTCACGGTTTCGATGCCGCCCTGCCCGTTCGGCTGGTCGGATGCAACGGCCCAGTTCTGCTCGTCCGTGGAGACCTGGATCTGATACGCCGTGGCGTGAGCATTTTCCCAATTGAGCACCACGCGATTGACCGACTGCACCGAGCCGAGATCGATCTCGACCCACTGCGGATCGGCGAAGGCCGACGACCAGCGCGTGCCGGTGTCGCCATCGTTGACGTTGGCGCCCTTGAAGGCGACATCGTTTTCGGTGCCCGACACCTTCACCGGCATGTTGAGTGCCAGGTTGGTGCCTGCCGGCTGCTGGCCACCTGTGCTGCCGGTGCCCGTACTGCCGCTACCACCCGTGCTGCCACTACCGTTGTTGCTGCCGGCGTTGCTGCCACCGGTGTTGTTGGTCCCCGTGTTGTTGGTTCCAGTGTTGCTTGCTGCCGTCACGGTGAGCGTAGCCGGCTGACTCGTAGCCGTGTTGCCGTTGCCATCGGTGATGACCACGTCGAACGAGGCGCCGGAATCGGCCTGCGCAGTGACAAAGCCATACGTGGCCTGCGTGGCACCATTGATGGCGGTACCGCCGCGACGCCACTGATAGGTCAATTGACCGGCAGCCTGCACGCCCACACTGAACTGCACACTCTGACCGGCCACGACAGACTGCGTCTGCGGCTGCGTGGTAACGACCGGACCAGCCGTCGCGTAGACCTCGAACTCATACAGCGAGACGCCGTACTGCGAGGAACGAGCGAAGCTGTGCATGCGTACATAACGCGCCGTCTGCGGAGCGAAGCTGATGCGCTCGGTACCACCCAGGCCCGGATTCTCCGAGTAGAACGGCGTCTTGGTGTTCCAGGTGATGCCGTCGACCGAGGTCTCCAACTGGTAGTTGGTCGAGAACGCACGTTCCCAACGCAGGACCGCGTGGTCGAAGGTATGCACCGCACCCAGATCCACCGCAATCCACGTCTCGTCCTCGAACTCCGAGGACCAGCGCGTGTTGGTGAAATCACCGTCGAACGCCTGCGCGGAATCCAGATAGCCGGCGTCCGCACCGTTGTTGCCGCTCTCGCTGCCGCTTGCACTGGCGGTCTTGCCCAGCGCGAGGTTCACGCCGTTGTGGCCGTCACCCGGGGTGTTGTCGTTGTTCTGACCACCGCCCGTGTTACCGCCACCGTTGTTGCCACCGCCGTTATTGCCGCCACCATTGTCACCGCCCGGATTGCTGGCGTTGTTGTTATTGGTGTCGGGCGCAGGCACGTTGCCGTTGGTGGAGTTGTCCACCGCCACGGTAGCCGCGGTACTGGCCACGGTCAGGCCCTGGGCACTCGTCACCTGGACCACGTAGCTGTCGTTGGCACCGAGCACGCCGGCGGGCGTGTCGTAGAACGCGTCGGCCGTAACGAACACCGACTTGCCATTGCGGAACCACTCGTAGCTGAGCGGACCGGTGCCGGTAGCGGCCACGGTCAGATGCGCACTGCGACCCGCACCCACAGTCTGCGACACCGGCGAGTTCACGACCACCGGCGGCAATACCTGCGCACCGCTGACACACATCGCCTGACCGGGGAAGTTGGTGGCCACTTCGGTATTGACGATACCCGCCGACGACACCACCAGACCGTTGTTGGCGTTGTTCGGATCGGTTTCCGACGTCCACGTATTCCACTGCGACGGGAAGGCGCAGGTCACAGCGTTGGCACCGCTGATCGCCTGGGCTTCGGCCACGCTGGGCAGACGTGCACCGATACCGGCACAGTACTGAGCCGCCTTGTCCTGGGTCAGCTGTGCCGAGACGTCCGCCGGGATGTGCGGCGTGCGTGTCCAGATCAGCTGGCTCAGGTTATCGGTGGCCGTTTCCGTGTCGTTGACCGTGAAGCGCTCGTTCGTCGTGCCCGCGGCACCGCAATTGGCACCGTCGTACACCTGCATCTCGAGCAACGAATAGCCGTACGCGGTACCGCGCTTGATGCCCTGCATGCGCACATAACGAGCCTGCACGCTCGGGAAGGTCTTGTCTTCGGTACCGCCCGTGCCGACGGAATCGCAGTTGGCGCCGTCGCCTTCGCAGAACGCATCCGTCCAGGTCTGGCGATCGTTGGAGTACTGCAGCTTATAGGCCGAGCCGTAGGCCGCTTCCCATTCCAACACCACGCGATTGAAGGTACGCACCGAACCGAGGTCGATATCGAGGTACTGGTTATCCGGGTCGGCAACATTGTTGAACGCCGAACCCCAGCGCGTGATCGGCGTGCCGTTCTGACCGTCCTGGCCGTCGTTGGCATACTCGCCGCGCGTACCGCCGACACCCGTGTTTTCTTCACTGGAGTCGAAGGTCTTCTTGTTGAGCGCAAGGTTGGCGCCCGGAGGTGCCAGCTTGAGCGTCGCCGGCTTGCTGACCGCGGTCTGGCCGGTGATGTTGGTCACCGAGACCTGGTAGCTGCCGGTGTCGCTGGGTGCGACCTTGGCGATCGTCAGCGTCGACGAGTCGTCACCGACAATCACGCCATCCTTGGACCACTGGTAATGGAACGGCGCCGAACCATTCACAGCCACGCTGAAGGTAGCGGGCTGGCCCGGGTTGGAGACGACACTGGCCGGATCTTGCGTCACCACCGGCGGACGCGCCGCATTGACGGTCAACGTGACCGGCGTAGTGGTGATCTGATTGACCGGGTTGGTGACGGTTACCGAGTAGCTGGCGTTGTCCGTGGTGGCGAGCACCCCGGTATCGAACGTCGGACTCTGCGCACCAGCAATGGCCTGATTGTTCTTCAGCCACTGATAGCTGACCGTCGGCGAGCCGGTGGCCACCACCGCGAAGTGAGCCGACTGGCCCGCATCCACGTTGACCGCCTGCGGCGCCTGCTGGATCACCACCGGTGCCGGAGCGAAGACGTGCAAGACCGCCTGCGACGAGAGCTGATCGCCCAGCCCGTTGACCACGTCTACCGTGTAGATCGCGCCATCGTCGGCCTGGGTGGTCGGATCCGTCGTCAGTACTGCGGTGTTTCCGCCCACCGGCTGGTTGTTCTTGAACCAGTGGAAGCTCATCGGCTGCGCACCCGATGCGGCCACGCTGAACTGCGCCGGCTGACCGGAGGTGACGTCCTGCTCGATCGGCTGCGCGATGATCGACGGCTTGCCCAGCGTCACGACCGGATTGGGAACCGGGTCGATGTTGAAGCTGATCTGCGTCGAACCCAGACCCGGCGCACTTGCCGTGACGGTCACCGGACCGGTCTGGAACAAGGTACGCATCGCGATCTTGGTCAGACCACCTTCGGTCTGCAGCTCATGATCGCCCGGGGCGTGATAGTTCAAGCCCTGGCCAGGCGTCACCAACTGCTCGGAGCCACCGTGATACTCGACCGGGCCGTCCACCGCAAAGGTGACGTTGACGTTGGAGCCGTCGCCGGTCATGACGAGGTTGTTCTGCGCATCGGCGATACCGACGACGACAAAGGCCGCGTCCGAACCGTTGGCAGTCAACTGGAACGAGGTGCCATCCGGGCGCACCAGTTCGTCGACTACTTTCAGCACGATATGATCGGCCTTGCCCGACGTGCTCAGCGTATCGGACGCCTGCACGGCGCCCGTGTCGTCAAGACACTGCGCGGTGATCTTGCCGGGCTGGAAGGTCGTGTCCCAGAACACCTGACCCGGCAGCTTGGTCGTCTGCTGGGCCTGCTGCACATCGGCCGGAACCGGCGCCCGCGTCGGATTGCCTTCCAGATCTGTACCCGCCTGCGCGGTGCCGACCAGGCCGTTATCGGCGGTGGTATCCGAATCCCAGCTATTGGGCGTCTTTGGACCTTGGAACGGCGTGCCATTGATCAACAACTGCACCGAGGGGCAGTTACTGAAGGCGTTGATGCGCGTCGCGCCCGCCGGGCGGTTCCAGGTACCGGCCAGCTTGATCGACTTGATCTGCGGGTAGTTCGACCAGTTCGCCTGATAGATGTAATAGAGCAACCGCGGGAAGCGATTCATGTCGACCATCGACTGGCCCATCGAACGCACCAGCGTCTGATCGGTGCCGTCGACGAATTCGAAGATCTCACCCGGACTATCGGCAAAGTACCACTGCGTCATGCCGAAGGTGTTCGCCTTGCGGCCCTGCATCCAGGGCGTCAGGTACTGCAACGCGAACGCTAGTTCGTAGTCGTACGACGTACGCTGCACACCCCAGTTGGACCAGTACTCCGCACCGTAGGTCGGCTTGCTGGCTGCATCGTGCTGATGCAGGTTCACTTCGCAACCGGCACCGTCGCAGGAGATCACGTCGCCGTTGTTGACGTCCGGCGTGCGATCGGTCTGCGCGCGGCTGTTGATCGAATCCCACTGCAGCGAGATCTGCTTGAGCCCCGCGGCGAAATCCTCGTGCATGGTGCCGTTATTGGCTTCCCAGGCGAGGATCGACGGATGGCTACGATCGCGAATGATCATGTCGCGATGCAGTTCCTTCTTCAGCGTTTCCTTGTCCACGCACTGCTGGACATTGTCCGTGCCGGGACACGGGTTGGCGAAACCGTTCTCGCCATCGCCCGAGGGCTGCACAATGAACACGCCGTACGCGTCGGCAGCCGCGACAAACTCGGGACTGGCCGACGAATGACCCGGACGCCACAGGTTGCCACCCGCGGCAGCCAGCTGCGCGAGGTCGCGCCACTGTTGTTCTTCCGGCACCGACGAGGCGAGGCCCGGATAGTCGTAGCGACCGGCCGCGCCCCACAAGTAGTGCTTGTGACCATTGATATACGGGAAATCCTTGTCCCAGGTAATGACGCGGATACCCAGCGTGCTCTGCTTGGCGTCGATCACCTGGCCATTGATGCTGACCGTGTGGAACACCTTGTAGAGATAGGGTTTGCCCCAGGTGCTGTTGTTCGGATACCAGAGCGTCGGCTTGGTCACCGTCAGCGTCTGGTCGAACACCGGTGTCTCGTCGGTACCGGGGATCGAATGCGCCGGCAGGCTCTTCTGATCCTGCTGGGTCGCCACGACCTTGCCGCTGGCGTCCACGATCTGCGTGGTCAACGTGGCGGTAACCGTCGCGTCGGACTCGTTGGCGACATTGGTCTGAACGCGCACCGTCGCCTGATCGTCGCTGGCAGCGACGGTAGCGACATAGGTGCCCCACGACTTCTGGCCGGAATAGACGTTCTCCGGGATGTAGACCTTGTCGGTCACATGCAGACGCACCGGACGGAAGATGCCGGTATCGGACTGGCCGAAGCGGAACGAGCCGGAGATCTGCGGATCCTCGAAGAAGTCGCCATTGCGGGCGACCTTGACCGCCACCGTGTCGGTGCCGTCGAAATGCAGATATGGCGTCAGGTCGACGATGAACGGCAGGAAGCCGTTCACGTGGGTCGCCGTCGCATCCTTGGCCACCGCACTGGTGGTCGGGACGAACGTGCCGTTGACGTAGACCTGGGCACCCATATGGGCACCCTCGAACTCGACGGTGACTTTCTTGCCGACGTAGTTCGCCGAGTCGGTCAGCTTGGTGCGGTACCAGCCGATGGTCCCGTGCAGTTCGCCGTCACCGCCACCGGACTTCTCGTTGATGAAGGTGGTGAACTGGGTGGTCGAGTAAGGCAGGCCGACGCTCTGCCAGCCCGAATCATTGAAGTTGACTGCCGCCGCGGGCGGAGGCGCCGAGGCGTTGTTGCCGTCGACTGCGTTGTTTCCGTTGTCCTCGGAAAGGAACTTCCAAGGTTGCGCGCCGAGATTGATCTCGGTGCGGTGCGAGGGGGCCAGCGTCACCGCGTCCGCGAAAGCGGGAACGGTACTGGCCATAGCCAACGCGGCACTGACGATGGCGCCCAAATGGCGCCATCGCCTGCCACGCAGCCGATTTGCGACTACGACAGGGTAGTTCATGGAGAGCCCCTAATGCCCAGGGAGTGGGTGCGCGGATCATCCGCGTTGCATATGAACGTAGCAATGCACGAAACGAACTTGCGCACGCAAAAACCGGGCGACTTTTTGATATTGCGATGCGGTTGGTGTTTTGACTGACTTATTGATAGGGCAAACTGATCACAGCGATAGACCGAACAAATTCCAACGGCAACTAAATAGACGGCTATACGCCCATTCAAGACTTAGACGTTTTATTGGAAACATAAAAATCGTCCAAAGCCGTTACATTCGATTACTTTCGAATGAATAAGCAAACTAATGAAAGTTGTTATAGCAGGATGAACGATTAAGCAAACCGACAGCTGTTTTTCACCCGAGGTTGATCCCCACCAGCGAAAACTTTCAGCTCCACGTAAGTTTGAGAGGTATCCCATGAAAAAGATCGCTCCTTTGATCGTTGCGCTGGCACTGGGGGTTGCCGGGGTTGCCGTGGCGCAGGACGCGTTGACGGAGCGCCAGGTACGCGTACAGCTGGAACAGCAGGGCTACACCAAGGTGCACGACCTCAAATTCCGCGACGGCATGTGGAAAGCCTATGCCCGTAGCGGTGACGGCACCAAGGTCACCGTGCGCATCGACCCGAAGACTGGCCAGGCCTTTCCGGATGCCCAGGTATCGCGCCTGAGTGAACGCGACGTACGTGCCTCGCTTTCCTCCGAAGGCTATACCCACGTGCACGACGTCGATTACCGCGATGGTATGTGGCGTGCCCGCGCCGAGAACAACGCCGGCAAGGACGTCAAGCTACAGATCGATGCCGAATCGGGACGTGTGGTCGGAACCGATTGACCTGTTCATCACAGTTATTTGCGATAACCTCGACATGGCTCAATTCGACGTCGGACCGAGCCATGGTGAGGTTGCCACAACTGTCTGATACCTCACGAAAATCAGGCATGGGGACATGCTAACCTCGGGGTAAGCCAGGTTCAGCAGCCGCGATATCTGGGGGATGGATGGATTCGTCACTCGAACTCAAGCGCACCGAACGCAGGGCATTCCTGCTGCTGACTATCGCGCTTTTTCCCATGCTGGCCATCGCCATCGTGGTGACCTACGGTTTTATCGTCTGGTTCTGGCAGATGTTCATTAGCGGGCCACCGGGAGTTTGACGGTGGCCGCTCGCGCTCCCGATCCCTTGCGTCGAGCACTGCTGCGAGGGAGAGCACAGCCGAGCACGGTGATCCGGCCGCCATGGGCATTGGCTGAACCCGAATTTCTCGATGCGTGCAGCCGATGCAACGACTGCATCGACCGCTGCCCTGAGCAGGTGCTTGCGCCGGGGTCGGGCGGCTACCCGGCATTCGATCCCTTGCGCGGCGAATGTACCTTCTGTGGCGAATGTGCGAGTGCCTGCTCTACCAAGGCTCTCGATCGCCAGGCTATACACCCTCCGTGGCATTGGATCGCCGACATCAGCGGTGACAGCTGCCTCGCCCAACGAGGCGTGGTCTGCGCCAGTTGCCAGGATGGGTGCGGTGAACGCGCCGTTCGATTTCAGCCCGCGCTCGGCGCCGTGCCCACCCCCATCATCGATGCCATGCGCTGCACCGGCTGCGGCGCCTGCGTCGGGCTGTGCCCGACACAGGCGATCACCCTGAAGAGTAAGCCCTGGAAGGAATCGAGCGATGCCACGTGAACTGCATATCTCCAGCCTGCTCATCCAGCACCGTCACGATGCCCTGCCCCGACTGCAGGCCTTGATCGATCGACACGCCGAGCTCGAGATCGCACTGCAGGAGGCGTGCCGCTGCGTCGTGTTGTGCGAGACCGATGACCAGCGCGGCTTGATGGACCACATCGACGCCATGCAGGACTTGAGCGGCGTACTGAGCGTATCGCTGATCTATCACCACGCCGAACCTCGCGCGGAACTGGAAAAGCCGTTGCATGAGGTGTCCGCAGCAGGAGCCAATGTATGACGATGACGCGACGGGAATTCATCCGCAATACGGCCGTTGCCACCGCGGCGAGCGCCGCCGGCATGACCTTGCCGGCCAACGCCACCAACGTGCTGCTCGAAGGCGACCAGACCCAGCTCAAATGGGACAAGGCACCTTGCCGCTTCTGCGGCACCGGCTGTGGCGTCAATGTTGCGGTCAAGGACGGACGCGTAGTTGCCACGCATGGCGACGTGCATGCCGAGGTCAATCGCGGCATCAACTGCGTCAAGGGTTATTTCCTGTCCAAGATCATGTACGGAACCGATCGCCTGACCCAGCCGATGCTGCGCAAGCGCAACGGCGTCTACGCCAAGGACGGCGAGTTCGAAGCTGTCTCGTGGGACGAGGCGTTCGACGTGATGGCCGCACAATTCAAGCGCGTTCTCAAGGATAAGGGCGCGGACGCTATCGGCATGTTCGGCTCCGGCCAATGGACCGTGTGGGAAGGCTACGCCGCCAACAAATTGATGAAGGCAGGTTTTCGCAGCAACCACATCGATCCCAATGCACGCCATTGCATGGCGTCGGCGGTGATGGGCTTCATGCGTTCTTTCGGTATGGACGAGCCGATGGGTTGCTATGACGATATCGAAGCGGCCGATGCCTTTGTGCTGTGGGGTTCGAACATGGCCGAGATGCATCCGATCCTGTGGACGCGCGTCACCGATCGACGCCTTTCCAATCCCAAGGTCAAGGTCGCGGTGCTATCGACCTACGAACACCGCAGCTTCGAGCTGGCCGATATCCCGATCGTCTTCACACCGCAGACCGATCTGGTGATTCTCAACTACATCGCCAACCACATCATCAAGAGCGGACGTGTCAACAAGGACTTCGTCGACAAGCACACCGTGTTCAAGCAGGGCGTGAACGATATCGGCTACGGCCTGCGCCCGGACAATCCGCTGGAAGTCAACGCCAAGCACGCCAAGAACCCGGGCGACTCGCGCCCGATCGATTTTGCTCAGTTCGCGGCCTTTGTCGAACCGTACACGTTGGAAAAAACCATCGAGATGACCGGCGTGGACCGCGGCTGGCTCGAACAGCTCGCGGAGTTGTATGCGGACCCGAACATCAAGGTCATGTCGTTCTGGACCATGGGTTTCAATCAACACACGCGCGGCGTGTGGGCCAACAATATGGTCTACAACCTGCATCTGCTGACCGGCAAGATCTCCACGCCCGGCAATAGCCCGTTCTCGCTGACCGGACAACCTTCTGCCTGCGGTACGGCGCGCGAAGTGGGCACCTTCAGCCACCGCTTGCCGGCCGACATGGTGGTTACCAACCCCGAACACCGCAAGCACGCCGAAGAGATCTGGAAGATCCCCCACGGCATCATCGTGGAGAAACCGGGTTATCACGCGGTCGAACAGAACCGGGCATTGCGCGATGGCAAGCTCAACGCGTACTGGGTCATGGTCAACAACAATATGCAGGCCGGCGCGAACCTGCTTGAAGAGACGTATCCGGGCTACCGGCGCCCCGGCAACTTCATTGTTGTTTCCGACGTGTACCCGACCGTGACCGCGCAGGCTGCCGACCTGATTCTTCCGGCGGCCATGTGGGTGGAAAAGGAAGGCGCCTACGGCAACGCCGAGCGGCGCACGCAGTTCTGGCACCAGCTGGTCAAGGCGCCCAACGATGCGCGTTCGGATTTGTGGCAGCTGATGGA
The DNA here is from genome assembly GCF_055584465.1 of Dyella sp. NPDC103356. Classification (NCBI taxonomy): domain Bacteria; kingdom Pseudomonadati; phylum Pseudomonadota; class Gammaproteobacteria; order Lysobacterales; family Rhodanobacteraceae; genus Dyella; species Dyella sp. NPDC103356. Next base: position 104,788 of record NZ_JBVJLZ010000011.1, on the reverse strand, counting down.
ATTTTCCAAACGCTTCACGACCGACGAATGCTGGCCCGCTTCGATCCTTGCGGCCAATCCCGCATTCAAGGGGAAAACGCTCTACGAGGTGCTGTACAAAAACGGCAAGGTGGATCGCTTCCCGGTATCGGACATCGAGGCGGGCTATCTCAACGACGAAGCCGCGGCGTTCGGCTTTTATCCGCAGAAGGGTCTGTTCGAGGAATACGCCGAGTTCGGTCGCGGACACGGACACGACCTGGACAACTTCGATGCCTACCATCGCGCACGCGGTATTCGCTGGCCGGTGGTCAAGGGCAAGGAAACACTCTGGCGTTATCGCGAAGGCTCCGACCCCTATGTCAAGGCCGGTAGCGGCTTCGAGTTCTATGGCAATCCGGATGGACGCGCGGTGATATGGGCCTTGCCATATGAGCCACCCGCCGAGTCGCCCAACGACGAATACGATCTTTGGCTGGCGACCGGCCGCGTGCTCGAACACTGGCACTCCGGTTCGATGACGATGCGTGTACCGGAGCTCTATCGCGCCGTTCCCGCAGCCGTGGTGTTCATGCATCCCGATGACGCGGTGGCACGTGGGCTCAAACGCGGCGACGAAGTGCGCGTGGTGTCGCGACGCGGCGAAATGCTCTCGCGTATCGAAACGCGCGGGCGCAACCGGATGCCGCGTGGCGTGGTTTTCGTGCCCTGGTTCGATGCCGGCCAATTGATCAACAAGGTGACCTTGGACGCGACCGATCCGATCTCCAAGCAGACCGACTACAAGAAGTGTGCCGTCAAGGTCCTGGCCGTCTAGGAGCACAGCCATGAACAACAAACCCCTGATCGTTGGCGGCCTGTTGATCGTGCTGGTTTCGGCCTTCGTCGTCGGACTGATCGCTGGCCGGACCTCCGAACTGCACTCGGGCATGCCCGCACCCGAACCGGCGCAGGTACCGCCGTTGCCTGCGGTAGCGATCGTGCCCGGGCCGGCCAGCCAGCAGATCGACGCTATTCGCCGCGGCGTGCCGATCGACCAGGAAGCCGCACCACCGGCCATGGCACGAGTGGAAAACACGGATATCAAGCGCAATCGCGCGTACCCGATGCAGCCGCCGACCATTCCGCACAGCATCGACAATTACCAGGTCGACAAGAACTCCAATCGCTGCCTGCTCTGCCATTCGCGCGCCAACGCGGACAAGTTCCAGGCGCCGCCGATCAGTGTGACGCATTACATGGATCGCGACGATCAGTTCCTCGCGACGATTTCGCCACGACGTTATTTCTGCAACCAATGTCATGTCGTGCAAACCGGCGCCAAGCCGCTGGTCGAAAACGGCTTCCAGGACATCGACACCGTGTTGTCCCACGGAAAGGCCAACTGACATGTGGCGGCGACTCAAGGCATGGCTGCTTTCGTTCTGGCACACGCTGCGCCGGCCCAGCGTGCATTACAGCCTGGGTTTTCTCACCCTTGGGGGATTTATCGCAGGCGTGATTTTCTGGGGTGCGTTCAATACCGGCCTCGAGGCCACCAATACCGAAGCCTTCTGCACCGGTTGCCACGAAATGCGCGACAACGTTTTCCAGGAACTGAAGACCACGATTCACTACAGTAACCGTTCGGGCGTGCGTGCCACCTGCCCCGACTGCCATGTCCCGCATAAGTGGACCGACAAGATCGCCCGCAAGATGCAGGCGTCCAAGGAGGTATGGGCGAAAGTATTCGGTACGGTCGATACGCGCGAAAAGTTTCTCGATCACCGGCTGGTGCTCGCCGAACACGAATGGGCGCGATTGAAAGCCAACGATTCGCTCGAATGTCGAAACTGCCACAACTACGCATCGATGGACCTCACCCGGCAATCGCCTCGCGCGGCGCAGATCCACAAGCTCTGGTTGGGGACGGGCGAAAAGACCTGTATCGACTGCCACAAAGGCATTGCCCACCACTTGCCCAATATGGCTGGGATACCGCAGGGTTGAGAAAAGTCGCCCCACACCATGTAAAGGACACTTGACAGGCAAGGAGCGGAAGCCTAGCCTGCGCATGTCAAGCGACCTTGACACACAAGGAGACCCAAATGCGTAGCTTCGCCCGCCTTATCCATGTAGTCGGCAGTGCCCTGCTTGTCGCGTCCTTCCTCGTCGGCGCAAACGCTTTTGCCGCCGGCTCACCGCAAACCACTACCGTAGGAAGTTTGAAGATCGAGCGCCACGGCAACCACGGCAGCCCGATCGTGCTGATTCCCGGGCTGGGAGGCGGGCCTTGGGTCTGGCAGAACACCATCGGCAACCTTGAAAAAAATCATGTCGTCTATGCGCTCACCCTGGCCGGCTTCGACGGTACACCGATGCCCAAGCAGGGCGGCAACCTGTTCGACCTCGCCGACCAGTCGCTCGGCAACTGGCTGCAGAGCGCGCATATCGGCAAACCCATCCTGGTCGGTCACAGCCTGGGCGCCACGCTTGCGCTGCGCTTTGCCAGCGAGCATCCGGAACTGATCGCCGGTGTTGTCGCCGTCGACGGCCTGCCGCTGTTCCCCGGCATGGATCGCATCAGCGAAGAACAACGCAAGACCATGGCGACCAAGATGCAGGAACATATGACGTCGTTCACGCCCGGGCAGTTCAAGGCGGAACAGCTCACCTATATGCGGCAGACCGGCATGATCGATCAGGAGCAGGCCGAGCACTATGCGTTCTTGAATGCACGCAGCGACATACAGGCAACCGCGCAGTACATGGCCGAGGACCTCGCCAGCGATCTGCGCCCTGGCCTGAAGAACGCCACGGTGCCGATTTTGGAAATCTCGCCTTACAAAGAGTCCGATTTCAGCACGGGCCCGATGAAAATGAGCGAACAGCAGAAAGCTGACTACTACAAGAGCCTGTTGGCCAATGCGCCTAATGCCAAGGTCGTTTCGATTTCGCCGGCGCGGCATTTTGTGATGCTCGATCAGCCGGTGAAGTTTCAGCAGGTGTTGGATGAATTTATCGCGTCGGTGCATTGATGGGCTACGGTTACGCCACGGGTGGTCGCGACTGAAGCCGCTCCTACAAAATAGGGAAGGCCTGGCTAGCTTGCAGGAGCGACTTCAGGGAACCTCGAAAGATCTCCTACTCGTCATTCCGGCGTAGGCCGGAACCCAGTGGCCTTGCGAACGGTTATCGCGATAGCCTGAAAACGTCAGCTCTATCGCGAGAACCGAAAACTGATGCCACTGGGTCCCGGCCTGCGCCGGGATGACGATAAGAAAATCTGAGGTTATTAGAGGCTCCCTTCAGTCGCGACCATCCGAAGCGGATGGATGTCGCTCCTACAATTACCTTCCACAGGTGCTTTACTATCGGCAGGTAACCCCACAGAGGTAGCCGACAGTGCAACGACTCGCCTTAACCCTGCTTGCCTTCTCCATCGTCTCGGCCGTGTACGCCGCCGACGCACCGACCATCGATCCCCAGCGTCTGTCGTCGGACGTCAAAACGCTTTCCTCCGATGCGTTCGAAGGTCGCGGTCCGGATACGGCCGGTGAGACCAAAACCATCGACTTCGTCGTCTCCCAGTTCAAGGCCGAAGGCATCCAGCCCGGCGGCGACCTGAAAAACGGCAAGCGCGAATGGACCCAGGCGGTGCCGCTGCTGCGCACCGAGATCGTCGGCACGCCGGCGCTCAGCTTCAACCTGGCAGGCAAGACACAGGCCCTGACGCAGGGCGAGCAGATTGCCTTGCGCGCGCCGCTGGACGGCAGCAAGAGCGTATCGATCAAGGATGCGCCACTGGTCTTCGTCGGCTACGGCGTCAGTGCGCCGGAACGCAAGTGGGACGACTTCAAGGGCGTGGATCTGCACGGCAAGATCGCCGTGGTGCTGATCAACGACCCCGATTTCGAAACCGGCCAGGGCGATTTCGGCGGCAAGGCCATGACCTATTACGGCCGCTGGACCTACAAGTTCGAAGAAGCCGCGCGTCTGGGCGCGCTCGGCGTGATGGTGGTGCACGAAACCGCACCGGCATCGTACGGCTGGGCCACGGTGAAAAACTCCAACACCAATGCGATGTTCGACATCGTGCGCGACAAGCCGCCGAGCGTGCATCCGCAGATCGAATCGTGGATCCAGCGCGATCAGGCCATCGCCATGTTCAAGGATGCCGGGCTGGATTTCGAAGCCTTGAAAAAGCTGGCGCAAACGCGTGACTTCAAGCCGGTGGTGCTCAAGGGCGAAAGCTTCTCCGCGTCGTTCAAGGTCGATTCGAAAGTGATCACCTCGCACAATATCGTCGGCCGCATCGAAGGCAGCAAGTATCCCGATCAGACGGTGATCTACAGCGCGCACTGGGATCATCTCGGCGTCGGCGCGCCGGATGCCAAGGGCGACCGTATCTACAACGGCGCGGTCGACAACGGCACCGGCACCGCTTCGCTGATCGAATTGGCGCGTGCATTCGCCAAGGCGCCCAAGCCGGAACGATCGATCGTGTTTCTCAATGTCACCGCCGAGGAAAAGGGCCTGCTCGGCTCGGAGTACTACGCGAACAAGCCGCTCTATTCGCTGGGCAAGACCGTGGCGGTGATCAATATGGACGCGCTCAGTCCGAACGGCCCGGCGCGCAACTTCGCCATCTCCGGCAATGCCAAGCTGGATCTGCTGGACCAGCTCACCGCGACCGCCAAGCGCTGGAACCTGACCTACTCGCCCGATCCACGCCCCGAGGCCGGCGGCTTCTTCCGCTCCGATCACTTCTCGTTCGCCAAGCGCGGCGTGCCCGCCTTGTCGTTCGAATCGGGTGACGACTGGGTCGATGGCGGCGTAGCGGCCGGCAAGAAGGCAGCGGAGGAATACACCACCAACCACTATCACCAGCCCTCGGACGAATGGCAGGCAAGCTGGTCGTTCACCGGCATGGCGCGCGATCTGCAGATTCTCTACACGCTGGGTAGCGATCTGGCCAATTCGAACGCCTGGCCGAACTGGAGCTCCGATTCGGAGTTCCGCGCGGCGCGTGACGCGTCCGCGGCGGATCGGAAGTAAACGGCGCTGCAAGGCGGGGCGGTCAGACGCCTCGCCTTGTTTCCGGGGCCACCAACACCGGCCACTCGCCTAGCCCGCGCCACAGCACTGTAACCTCCCCCCGCCACCCTGCCGGCATCCTTTCGACGGATTGCCCGCGTGCCCGGCTCACTGTTCCGCCTGCGACACCACCCACTCGCCACCAGCCTGCTGGCCGGCGCCGCGGCGTTTCTTGCCTACGCGTCGATGTATGCGTTTCGCAAGCCGTTCACCGCCGCCTCCTTCGACGGCATGCACTTCGCCGGTGTCGACTACAAAGTCTGGCTGGTGATCGCACAAGTGTTCGGCTACATGCTTAGCAAGTTTCGCGGGATTACCTGGATCGCCCAGATGCAGCGCGAAAGCCGCGCGCTGGCGCTGGCCAAACTCATCGGCGTGGCATGGCTCGCCCTGCTCGGCTTCGCCTTGACGCCTGCACCATGGAATATCGCCTTTCTGTTCTTGAATGGCCTTCCGCTAGGCATGGTATGGGGCGTGATCTTTGGCTATCTCGAAGGCCGCCGCGGGACCGAGCTGATGGCAGCCTGCATGTGCGCGAGCTTTATCGTCGCCTCGGGCGTCGTCAAATCGGTGGCCATGTGGTTGATGGTGTCGCATGGCGTAAGTGAGTTCTGGATGCCGTTTGCTACCGGCATGCTGTTCGTACCACCGCTGTGCCTCGCCACGTGGTTGCTCGAACGGTTGCCGGCCCCGGATGCGCGCGATATCGCCGAACGCCATGTGCGCGTGCCGATGGATGCCGCGGCGCGGCGCGCGTTCCTGGCACGCTTTCTGCCTGGCGTGGCCATGATCGTGGTGGCGTATATCGCGCTGACAGTGGCGCGTGATTTCCGTGACAACTTTGCCGCCGAAATATGGGCCGATCTCGGCTACGGCGGCGACGCATCGATCTTCAGCAAGACGGAAATTCCCATCGCCATCGCCGTGCTGCTGATCACCGCCGCGACCATGGCGGTGCGCGACAACTTCAAGGCGCTGATGCTCAACCATGTGCTGATCTTCAGCGGCTTTGCCATCGCCATTCTCAGCACGTGGCTGCACAGCCATCGCCTGATCAGCCCGCTGCTGTGGGTCGGTGGCAGCGGCTTCGGCCTGTATCTGGCGTATGTGCCTTATAACGCCACGTTCTTCGAACGCATGCTGGCCAGCTTCAAGGTCGCCGGCAATGTGGGTTTCGTGATGTATATCGCCGATGCCAGCGGCTACCTGGGCAGCGTCGCCGTGGTACTGCTCAAGCAGTTCAGTGGCCTGCAGCTTTCCTGGGCCACGTTCTACGCACAGACCGTCATGGTGCTGTCGAGCCTGGGCCTGCTGGTGACCTTGGCGTCGATGCTCTATTTCAGGGCAAAGGCGCGCAGCGCCACCGCGGCCCTGCCGCTGCCTGCCGCCGCCTGACCGTTAGCGCCGCGGCGCTACCGGTACATCAGGGCAGCTGTAAGACCTCTCCTATTCGTCATTCCGGCGCAGGCCGGAACCCAGTGGCTTCGGTTCGCGGTCTTCGCGATAGAGCAAATCCTTGATGGCGCTCGCGACAACCGGCCACCAAGTCACTGGGTCCCGGCCTACGCCGGGATGACGATGGGAAAAACTGAGGTTATTCGAGGTGCCTTTCAGCTAGCGTGACGCATCCGTATCGTATCGAGCAGCAAGGATCCCGCATGGGCCAGGCTGCCGTCGTTCTGGATTACCAGCGCCCCCGGCGGTACCGCATAGGCCGCGCTACGCGCCACACGTGCGTCGATCTCCGCCTGGCTCTCGCGGCCTCGTGCGCCAAGACGCGCGGCGAGGGTCTCTACATTGGCGGTAATCACTACCGGCTGCAGATTCGGAAAGCGCTTCAGCGCGTCGGCAAACGCGCCGCGTGAGCCATTCACCAGGACGTCCGCTCCGCGGTTCATCCAGTGCTCGATTTCGCGGCCGATGCCATAGCGCAGGCCATGTGCCGTCCACGTCAGTACGAACAGGCCGCGTTGCTCGCGCGCGGCAAATTCCTGTTCGCTGAGCGCGACGTGATTCTCGCCGCCGGCCAGGGCCGGACGGGTGATGTAACGATGCGCGCACACCACGCCCAATGGCACGCCATGTTCGCGTACCCAGCCCAACACGCTGTCCTTGCCGGCGCCGGAGGGGCCCATCACATAGTAGAGACGTCCGTTTGTCATGCCGCTTCCTTGATGACCAGGGGTATCTGTTCCAGCTCTTCGAAATCCGCGCCCGGAAAAGGTTCGCAACAAATCGCCAATGCATCGATATGCGCTATCGCAGCGTCCATGCCATGGCCGGCGATGGCGACACGCAAGGCACGCTCTTCTGGCGGAGACGCGGGTGCGGCCAACGTCATGTGGAAGCGGTAGCGGTCCAGCACATAGGGGTAACCGTAACGACGCAGCAATTCGCGTTCGACCGGATCCAGGCCATGCGCACGCCGACGACGCGTCTCCTCGTCCAGCGGCGCACACAGCGGATGCAGGGCATGCAGGCAGGTGGCCGCCAGCGCCTCGATGCGCCCGCTGGCGCTCTCCGGCCGCAAGGCGAGAAAACCAGCGAGCGAGTCCAGGCGCAGCGGCAAGTCGAACGCATGCATGGTGTTGGCGATCGACACCACCACGCGCCGCAGATCATCGAACGTGTGACCGGTCATGAGGCTGAAAGGCGCACGAATCGTCGCATGCCAGCCATAACGGCGTGCATCGCGCAGAAGTTCGTCCAGGCGCTGCGGCGCGATGCTGGCAACTCTGGCATGGGCGCTCAGCCACGCCTGGCCCATGCTCGCCAACGCGGTCCCGGCTTGCGGACAGTAGTAGATCGCGTAGCGCATCAGTCGTCGGCCATCAGTACCAGTTGCACCCAGTCTCCGGAAAAGCGCGTCACGCCGTATTGCACCGGCATGCCGCGAGTGTCGGCATTGATCGACTGCACATGGAGCACCGGGCGGCCGATCGGCTGCTTCATCAATTTGGCTGCGTGTGCATCGGGCAGGCGAGCACAGACGCGGGTGTGCTTGCGCACGTAATCGACGACGCCGAATTCTCCCAGTGTGCGCGTTACCGATTGAAGACGCCTGTATACAGTTGGCAGACCCGGAAAGCGTGCCGCCGGAAAGTAAGCCGTGCTGTAGTCGACGATATGGCCGTCGGCATGGCTGAGCGTCTCGATGCGATAGACGTACTCCTTGCGCCCCAGGCCCAAGGCCTCGGCCACTTGTGACGGCGGTATTTCACGGATGTCCTCCAGTACTTCGATATCCGCCTCGACATTGAGGTTGCGCATGTTCTGGGTGAACCGCGTGCGCCGGCTGATGGCATAGTCCAGCGCCTGCTCCTGCACGAAACTGCCGCGTCCCTGTTCGGTACGCACCAGGTTGCGCTGTTCCAGTGCGGCGATGGCGCGACGCACGGTGTGGCGGTTCACATCGAATCGCGTGGCCAGCTCCTGCGCCGACGGCAATTGCTGGCCCTGCGGCAGGCGCCCCTTGAGGATGTCTTCGGCCAGGATGTCGCCGATCTGGCTCCACAGCGCGACGCCGCGGCCACGTTCTACCTCGCTCATACCACTTCACCCGCCTGTCTAGTCATCGTCATGGCAGCTGCACGCTCCGTTGCTTGAATGCTCACGCCGGAGCCTGCGTTTCGGTCTGTCTAGATAACTAGACATTTGTTACAAGCCCGGGAACAGACATGTACACCCTCCCCCACATGGCTCGTGCGCAATGGATGTCCCTGCTCGCGCAAGCCCCGCTGACCGAGCTGGCCGACGCCATGCACGGCCTGGAACAACCCACCGACGTCACCTGGCTGCGGCCGCCGCAAACCGGTCTGTACATGCTGCGCGGGCGTATCGGCGGCTCCGGCGCGCCGTTCAACCTGGGCGAAGTCAGCGTTACCCGCTGCAGCCTCCAGCTCGGCGACCGCATCGGTCATGCCTGGGTCCGCGGCAGCGACCGTCGACATGCCGAACTGGCCGCCCTGGCCGATGCCTTGCTGCAAGACCCGGCCCGGCACGAACAGGTCAGCACCCAGGTGCTGGCGCCACTGCAGCGATCCCAGCAGATGCGGCGCGAGGACCAGAGCCGCAAGGCCGCCGCAAGCAAGGTCGAATTCTTTACCGTCGTGCGAGGCGAATGATGCTGGCTGCTTTTGAACACCCTGTTTTCGAATCCCAGGCCACCTTTCGCGAACTGCTGCAGGCCATGGCCCGCCCGGCCCAGCCGCGTTCGCTGCCGGCACTGCCGCCGTCTCCGCCACCGATAGCGCCGGCTGTCATGGCTGTGTTGCTGACCCTGTGCGATGCCGACGTCACGCTGTGGCTGCAGCAAGCCGACGCGCAGGCCCTGCACTACCTGCGCTTTCACACCGGCGTAAAGATCGTGCCCGATCACGCGCAGGCGGATTTCGCCCTGGTCACCATGCCGGAAGCGATGCCCGCGCTCGACACCTTCTCGCTGGGTGATCCGTATTACCCGGACCGCTCTACCAGCCTGATCGTGCAGGTTCCTGCCATGCATGCCGGCCAGGGTGATCGCTTCAACGGCCCCGGCATCGAGCACGAACAGCGACTGGCGATCGAAGGGCTGCCGGCTTCGTTCTGGCAGCAACGCACTGCGCTGACATCGCGCTCGCCGCTGGGCCTGGATATGTATTTCGCCGATGCCACCCGGGTTGCCGCCTTGCCGCGCACCACCCATCGTCTGGAGAGTTGAATGTACGTAGCCGTCAAAGGTGGCGAACGCGCCATTGCGCGTTCGCTCGATCTGCTTGCCGAGGCGCGACGTGGCGACACCGCGCTTCCCGAGCTGGGCATAGCGCAGATTCGCGAGCAGTTGCGCCTGGGCGTTGCGCGGGTGATGCAGGAAGGCTCGCTCTACGACGAAGAACTTGCCGCCCTGGCGATCCGCCAGGCCGCGGGCGACATGCTGGAGGCGATCTTCCTGCTGCGCGCCTATCGCACCACACTGCCGCGCTTCGGCTACACCTTGCCGATGGATACCGCCGCCATGCGCGTGCAACGCCGCGTCTCGGGCACGTTCAAGGACGTCCCGGGTGGCCAGGTGCTGGGGCCCACGTATGACTACACGCAGCGGCTGCTCGACTTTCAGGCCACGGGCGAGGTCTCGATAGAACGCGCGGACGAACCGCTGGCCGAACGCATGCCGCGCGTGCTCGACCTGCTCGACGCCGAAGCCCTGATCGAGCCGGTCGATGCGCAAGGCGACCCGCAACCGGTCGACCTCACCCGTGAGCCGCTGATGTTTCCCGCCGACCGCGCCACGCGTCTGCAGAACCTCGCACGTGGTGACGAAGGCTTCCTGCTTGGCATGGCCTACTCCACCCAGCGCGGCTACGCCGAGAGCCACCCGTTTGCCGGCGAAATACGGATGGGCGAAGTCGATGTGATCATCTGTCCGGAAGAACTCGGCTTCGATATCGAGATCGGCAGCATCGTGCTGACCGAATGCCAGATGATCAACCAGTTCCAGGGCGGCAACGGCCTGCCGCCGCAATTCACGCGCGGCTATGGGCTGAGCATGGGCGAAGGCGAACGCAAGGCGATGTCGATGGCCCTGGTCGATCGCGCACTGCGCTGCGACGAGCTGGGCGAAAGCGAGCAGGCCCCGGCGCAGAACCAGGAGTTCGTGCTGTCGCATTCGGACAACGTGGAGGCATCCGGTTTCGTGCAGCACCTGAAGCTGCCGCACTACGTGGATTTCCAGGCCGAACTGTCGCTGCTGCGCACGTTGAGCGAACAACACGCACGGCAGACAACCGACGTGCCCGAACAGAAAGCCGTGCGCGAACCGGCGGAGGCCGCATCATGAGCCACGATTACAACTTCGCCTTTCTCGACGAAAACACCAAGCGCATGCTGCGCCGCGCGCTGCTCAAGGCCGTGGCCATTCCGGGCTACCAGGTACCGTTCGGCAGCCGCGAAATGCCCTTGCCCTATGGCTGGGGCACCGGCGGCATCCAGGTCACCGCCGCCCTGCTCGGCCCCGATGACGTGCTCAAGGTGATCGACCAGGGGGCGGACGACACCACCAATGCGGTCAATATCCGGAAGTTTTTTTCCCGCGTGGCCGGTGTGGCCACCACCGAACGTACCGGCGAGGCCACGGTGATCCAGACCCGCCATCGCATTCCTGAAACACCGCTACGGGAAGATCAAATCCTGGTGTTCCAGGTCCCCGAGCCTGAACCGCTGCGTACGCTGGAGCCGCGTGAATCCGAAACCCGGACGATGCACGCCCTGGCCGACTACGGATTGATGCACGTGAAGTTGTACGAAGACATTGCCCAGTACGGCCATATCGCCACCAGTTACGATTACCCTGTGCTGGTCAACGGACGGTTCCTGACCTCGCCCTCACCGATTCCCAAGTTCGACAATCCAAAACTCGATCGCGCGCCCGCGTTGATGCTGTTCGGCGCCGGACGCGAAAAGCGTCTGTACGCCATACCGCCGTATACCCGCGTGGAAAGCCTGGCGTTCGATGACCATCCTTTTGAAGTGCAGCGCTGGAAAGAACATTGCGCCTTGTGTGGCTCGGGCGAGAGTTATCTCGATGAAGTGGTCACCGATGACCGCGGCACGCGCATGTTCGTCTGCTCCGATACCGATTATTGCGGCCAACGCCGCACGGAGGCGGCGGCATGAGCGCATTGCTTGAAGTACGCAACCTGAGCCGTCACTACGGCGACCGCATCGGCTGCGAGCAGATCGATTTCGATGTACACCCCGGCGAACTGCTATGCATTGTCGGCGAGTCCGGATCGGGCAAGTCGACCTTGCTCAACACCGTCGCGGGCCAACTCGCGCCCACGATGGGCAGCATGCGCTATCGACAGCGCGATGGCGGCTGGCTCGACCTGCATGATCTGAGCGAAGCCGATCGGCGGCGCCTGTCGCGCGAGGAATGGGGTTTCGTCACGCAGAATCCGCGCGATGGCCTGCGGCTCAATGTCAGCGCCGGCGCAAATGTCGCCGAGCGCTTGATGGCCCTGGGCTCGCGCCACTATGGCCAATTGCGCGACACTGCCATGCAGTGGCTGGAGCGGGTAGAGATCGATCCGGCGCGTATCGACGATGCGCCGAGCAGCTTCTCCGGCGGCATGCAGCAGCGCCTGCAGATCGCCCGCACACTCGTAACGCAGCCACGCCTGGTATTCATGGATGAACCGACCGCCGGACTGGATGTGTCGGTGCAGGCACGTATTCTCGACCTGCTGCGCCGCCTGGTCGGCGAGCTTGGACTGGCCGCCGTCATGGTGACGCATGATCTGGCCGTGGCGCGCCTGCTTGCCGCCCGCACGATGGTGATGCAGCGTGGCCGCGTGGTGGAAACCGGCCTGACCGACCAGATCCTCGACGACCCGCAACATCCCTATACGCAACTGCTGGTTTCATCGGTGCTGACCACATGACCCCTTCGTATCCCCTGCTCGAACTGCGCAGCCTGGGCAAACACTTCGAGCTGCATCACCAGCACGATACGCATATCAACGTGCTCGAAGACCTCGATCTGCAGCTATTCCCCGGCGAATGCGTGGTGCTGGCCGGGCCCTCCGGCGCCGGCAAAAGCACCCTGCTGCGGGTGATCTATGCCAACTACCGCATCTCCAGCGGCGCGCTGTTTATTCGCCACAACGGCGAACTGCTGGACATGGCCACCGCCTCGCCGCAGCAGATCATCGATGTGCGCCGACGATCGCTGGGCTATGTGAGCCAGTTCCTGCGCGTCATCCCGCGCGTACCGGCGCTGGACATCGTTGCCGAGCCACTGATCGAAAGCGGTTGCGATATCGCCCAGGCACGACAGCAAGCCGGCGCATTGCTGCACCGGCTCAACGTGCCCGAGCGGCTGTGGCAGCTGCCACCGGGAACGTTCTCGGGCGGCGAGCAGCAGCGGGTAAACATCGCGCGCGGGCTGATCGTGCCGCGTCCGATTCTCTTGCTCGACGAACCCACCGCCTCGCTCGACGCCGCCAATCGCCATGTCGTCGCCAGATTGCTGGAGGAAGCTCGCGCGAAGGGCGCGGCCATCCTCGGCATCTTTCACGACGAGGACATGCGCGACCGTGTCGCCACCCGATTGTTTTCCATGCGCCCGCTCGAAGCGGCCTGACCTATTTCTTGCCGATCATCATGATGAATGACCTGATTCTTACCAACGCCCATATCGTGCTCGACGACAGCGTGATACACGGCACGCTGCATATCCGCGACGGCCGCATCGCGCATGCCGATACCAGCCAGACTCAGACTGCCGGCGCTATCGATTGCGAAGGCGACTACCTGATCCCCGGCTTGATCGAACTGCATACCGACAACCTCGAAAAACACCTGATGCCACGTGCCGGCGTTATCTGGCCGTCTTTGCCCGCAGTGCTCACGCACGACGCGCAGGTCGTCGCCGCCGGCATCACTACCGTATTCGATGCGCTTTCGGTCGGCGACCTCGAAGAAGAAAGCGTGCGCATCGAAACGTTGCGCAGCACCTATGATGCCATCCTCGATGGTCAGCGCAGCGGCGCCTTGCGCGCCGACCACTGGATACACCTGCGTTGCGAACTTGCGTACCCACGCCTGCTCGAAGCACTGGAGCCTCTGCTCGATCACGACAGCGTGCGCCTGGTGTCGCTGATGGATCACACCCCCGGTCAGCGCCAGTACCGTGACATCCAGCAGTACCGCAAGTACTACAGCAAGCACCACGCGAGCTGGACCGAAGCGCAATTTGCCGATGTAGTGGAGCGGCGCCTGCAGCAACAGCAGACCTATAGCGACAAGCACGAGCGTGCCGTTCTCGACCTGTTGAGTGACAGGCAAGTGATACTCGCCAGCCATGACGACACAGAGTTGGCGCACGTGGAACATGCCCACGGCATCGGCATCACCATTTGCGAATTTCCCACCACTGCCGAAGCCGCCACGGCAGCACATCAGCGCGGCATGAGCACGGTCATGGGCGCACCCAATGTCGTACGCGGCGGCTCGCATTCGGGCAATGTCGCCGCACTGGATCTGGCGAGACTGGATCGATTGGATATGCTCTCGTCTGACTACGTCCCTGCCAGCCTCTTGCACGGCGCGTTCATGCTGCACAGCGAAGCCGGCTGGTCGATGCCGCGTGCCATCGCCACCGTCACCGCCAATCCCGCACGTGCATTGGAACTATCCGATCGCGGCGCGCTTGCAGAAGGCCTGCGTGGTGATGTGGTTCGCATGAAGGTGATAAACGACTTGCCGATCATTCGGCAGGTCTGGGTTGAAGGCGTGCGCGGTTTCTAACTCCACCAAGAGCCCCCCTCACCCCAACCCTTTCCCCCGGCAAAGCCAGGGGAGAGGGAGCAAAAGCTCGCAGTGTTGAAGGCTCACCTCAGTCAGCCCCCTCTCCCCTGGCTTTGCCGGGGGAGAGGGTTGGGGTGAGGGGGAACGCTTTAAGCCCTCACCGCCACGACGCCTCGCGCACAAATCCGGCGCACGTCCACTGGGTTCCGGCCTACGCCGGAATGACGAAGTTGAGAAACTTCGAAAATGAACGAAGCCAACGTTCACTCAGAAAACACCCCCAACAAAACCCATCTAGACAACTAGCCACCCCTGTCGCCTCCGCGCCCAACGCCCGCAACGCCCCCTAAACCATCATGCAACCCGCACTCGTTGAAATGAGTGCCATCCCGTGCTGCGCCGCCAAGCCGACGCACACATGACATCTCACCACTCCAGGGTCTGCCCCATGACGTTGTCCCGTACGCCCATCTGCCTGGCGCTGCTGCTGGCTTTTCCGCTGCTTGCCCACGCTACCGATGACGCACCCGCCACCGCCGCGGCCACTACCGATAGCGCTAAAACACTGGACACGATTTCCGTCGTCGGCCAGAACGCAACGCGCCAGGTGCAACAGCTCGACAAAGCTCAGATCGACCAGCAGACGCCGGGCACCAGCCCGATTCAGATGCTGGCGAAAATGCCAGGCGTGCATTTCGTCTCCGACGATCCATTCGGTACCGACGAATGGTCTTCGCGCATCAGCCTGCGTGGCTTCAACCATACCCAGCTCGGCTACACGCTCGATGGCATCCCGCTCGGCAATACCGACTATCACACCGGCGACGGCCTCAGCGTGACGCGTGCATGGATCGGCGAGAACCTTGGCGAAATCGAACTCTCGCAAGGTGCCGGCGCGCTCAGCACCGCCTCGACCAGCAATCTCGGTGGCACCGTGCAGGTGCATACCGACGACCCCAGCAAACAGGCCGGCGTGCGCTTGAATGCCACGGGCGGTTCGTACGGCTTTCGACGCGGCTATCTGCGTGCGGACACCGGTGACCTCAATGGCTTCAGCGGCTATGTCGCAGGCATGTATGTCGACGCGCCAAAGTGGAAAGGCGACGACGAGCAGCGCCAGCGGCAGTTCAATGCCAAGGCTCAGTACGAGTGGAATGGCGGCCGCATTACCGGCATCGCCGATGTGGTGCGTCGCGTTGAACAGGCCTATCTGGACCTGTCGCTCGATTCGCTCAAGCGTTGCGGCTACAACTTCGACTACATCGCACCCGACTGGCAGCAAGCGGTCAATATCGCCAACGGCAAATACAGCGGCTGCGTGAAATCGGCCGACGATACCTATTTCAACGGCAACGGTATCCGCAACGACGAGATCGGCTCGATCAAGGGCGAGTTCTTTCTCAATGACCGCCTGACCTTGAACGTGCAGCCGTATTACCACCATGACCTTGGCCAGGGTCATTGGTACTCGCCCGCTTCCGACCTGCCCTATACACCGGCACCGGGCGACGCGCCGATCGCGCTGCGCCTTTCGCATTACCTGATGACTCGCGGTGGCGCAGTCAATTCGCTCAGCTACGACCTGGATCAGCATCATATCGAGGGCGGTTTCTGGTTCGAAAACAGCCATTACACGATCGCTCGCAGCTTCGAGCCGATTCCGGCCAATGGTGGCCCGATCAATCAGAACATCATCTACGACACCTACTACAACACGATCTTCCGCCAGCGTTTCGAAACCTTGACGCGCCAGTGGTATCTGCAGGACACCTGGACGGGTCTCGATGACGCGTTACGCATCGAGGCCGGGTTCAAGGGTCATAACGTGAGCACCAATGCGATCGCGCTGCTGCCGGGCCGGGCCAGCGGCGCACTGACCGCGAAGAGCAACTTCCTGCCGCAGATCGGCGCCAACTACAAGCTGGGTGGCGGTTGGGAAACATTCGCATCGTTTTCGATGAATCAGAACGCGTACGAACCGGGTGCCAACGGTGCATGGTCGTCCGATCAGGCAACCTTCGACGCGTTGAAGAATCATCTGCGGCCAGAACGTTCGGCCAATAGCGAACTGGGCGCCCGATATATCGGCGACACGATCCAGTCCTCGCTGGCCTTGTACAACATCGATTTCAAGAACCGCCTGCTGGTGATCGTGCCTTGCGCCGGCGTGGTCAGCTGCCCCAACCAGATCGCCAATGTCGGTAAGGTCAATTCGCGCGGCGCCGAACTCACCTTTCTGTGGCAGGCCACGCAGAACCTGAGCTGGTTCAACTCGGCCACTTACAACGATGCCAAGTACAAGGACAACTATCTCGATGGCGGCCAGCTGATCGACACCAAGGGCAAGACCGTCGTCGATTCGCCCAAGGAAATGTTCGCCAGCGAGCTGCAATACCAGTTCGGTGAGTTCCACGCCACGCTCGGCACCAAGTACACCGGCGCCCGCTACTACACCTACGTCAACGACCAGCGCATCGCCGGTTACTGGCTGTGGGATACAGGTCTGTCGTGGGAGCGCAAGAACCTGAGCTTCGCCAAGCGCCTGAAGGTGTCGCTGACGGTGAGCAACCTGCTCAACAAGAAATACATCGCAACCATCGACAGCAATGGCTTTACCACCAGTGACCCGAATGGCACGTTCCAGAGCTTGCTGGTCGGCGCACCGCGCCAGGGCTTTCTGACCGTGGATATGTCGTTCTAAACCAAGTGTGGGTTTTCCGAGGGAGCGGCCTTAAGCGCTCCCTCGGCTTTTTAGAACACGTGCCCGACGGTGAGGAGCCAGGTGCCGGCTATCGGATAGGACGTACGGATACGGCCTTGCGCGTCGGGCACGCCGGTGGTGTAGTCGCGAAAGACACCGGCGCTGTTCCAGCCGCGCGAGTAACTGGCCGTCACGTCGAAGCCGGCCAATCCCCGCGATACGCCGATGCTGGCATCGGTCCAGCTATACGAGCTGAAGTGATTCACCCGTTGCCAACCGTAGTGTAGCGCCAGCGCGTAGCCGTGACCGAGATCGAAGCGATGCCCTGCGCTCAGATAGCCCGAGCCACGTGAATGCGAGCGTTGGCCCAAGCCCAGCGTCTGGCTGTTGTAGCCAAAGAAATCGCGCGTCACCGTGAGCGAGTAATCCAGCGACCAATCGCGCCAGTCGATGCCCAGTACCACCTCACCGTAGTTCATGCTGGTCCGTGTCGCGCTGACTTCGGCACCCGGGTAGCGGTAGTAATACAAACCCGCCTTGTAATGGAGATCGCCATGGCTGGCGGCGTAACCGCCATAAAGATCCCACTCCACGTGACCGCCCTCCACGAAGTACGGGCTTACGGTCGACGCCCATGTGCCGGCGAACCAGCCACTGGGTGACGCGTAGTCGATACCGCCCTGCAACGCCGGCTGGCCCCAGGTTTCCCGAAAGCCACGCGATACGTACTGCGATGCGACAGTGACGTTACCACTCCATGCAGAGGGCGCGACCTCCTGGGCATGCGCTTGCGGCGCCAGGGCGAACCCAAGCGCGGCGCTGACCACGGCCCATCTCATGGGTCGATCTGTACGCGGCTGTGTTCTTCGTGCAGCGCCTTTTGCAAACCGCGCATATACAGCAGCACGACGAACGAGAACGGCAGGCCGCACAGCACCACCGCCGTCTGCATCGCATCGAAATTGCCGGCGCTATACAGCAGGCCGATCGTCACCACCGTGGTCGCCGCCGCCCAGAATATACGCAGCCAGATCGGCGCATCGTCTTCGCCATCGCCGCCCTTGGTGCAAAGCGAGGCGATCATCAAGGTGCCCGAATCGACCGGCGTCAGGAACAGCACAAAACCGATCAGCACCGTCACCGCTGCGACGAATCGCGTCGCAGGCAGATACGTCAACAACTGGAACAACGTATCGGGCGGATCGTTCTTCGCTGCCTCGGCCAGTAGGGTCGCGCCATGATTGAAGACCAGCTCGATTGCCGTATTGCCGAAGATCGACAGCCACGCGAGCGTGAAACCTAGCGGAATCAGCAGCACGCCGACGACCAGCTCGCGAATGGTGCGGCCGCGCGAAATACGCGCGATAAACATGCCTACAAACGGTGCCCAGGCGATCCACCAGGCCCAGTAGAACAGCGTCCAGCGCCCCAACCAGTCGCGCGCGTGGCTATAGATATAGAGATCGAAGCTGTTGCCGGCCACCGAGGTGAGATAGTCGCCTACGTTCTGCACCAGGCCATCGAACAGATGCAGCGTCGGCCCAAAGATGAAGACGAACAGCAACAAGGCGCACAGCAGCCGGACATTGAGATTGGACAGAAAGGCAATGCCCTTCTCCACGCCGGTGACCGCCGCGATCGTCGCCACGATCATCATCACCACGACCAGCATGACCAGCGTGGTCGGTGTCTGCGGGATTGAGGGAAACAGGAAGTGCAGGCCGGACTGCAGGATCAATGCACCGATACCCAGGTTCGTCACCATCGAGACCAGTGTCGCGAGAATGCCGAAACCATCGACGAGGTGGCCGATCGGCCCGTGGATGCGCTCGCCGAACAAGGCATGCAAGGGCGAACGAAGTGCCAGCGGCAGGCCACGACGAAAGGCGAAGTAGCCCAGCGCGATCGCCATCAGCGCATACAACGCCCAGCCATGCAGGCCCCAATGCAGGAAGGTGATCTCCATCGCCTTGCGTGCCGCTTCGGTCGTGCCGCCGGCGCCTTCGGGCGGTGCAAGAAAATGATCGAGCGGCTCGTACGCGCCGTAATAGAGCAGCGCGATGCCGATGCCCGACGAAAACAGCATCGAAGTCCACGCGGCATAGCTGAAGCTGGGACGTTCGTCGTCCCGGCCCAGCCGCACGTGGCCATGACGCGAGGCGGCCAGCCAGAACACGAAGATCATGGCGCCAACCATCACCACCATGTAGTACCAGCCGAACGCGCCGGAAACCCATTCCTGGGCGGCGGCAAGCCACTGCATGCTGGCTTGCGGGTAAAGCACGGTCAGGCCGGCAAGCAAAAGAATCACCACCGCCGAGCAGAAAAAGACCGGCGGGTTGAGCCGCACCCGAGAGTGCACGGCGGGGGTATGGGGCTGGTCCATGGCGACAGCTTCCAGGGGAAAGGAGCGCATCCGGTCGCTTCGGGGATCAGGCCAGGGCGGGGAAACCCAGGCGCAGAGCGGAATCCGGACACGGTGGCGAAGTCTATCGTTTTATAATTGAACGTTCAATCAAAATAAACTATGCTGTTCCGACCCAAGCCAGGGCGAAGCGGTCCCAGCCCTGGCCCCTCCCCATGACGCGAGGCCGTGACGATGCCCAAGCTCGGCATGCAACCGATCCGGCGCGAGCAATTGATTCGCGCTACTTTCGAGACGATCGAACAGGTCGGGCTTGCCGATGCGACGATCGCGCAGATCGCGTCGCAGGCGGGCCTGTCGACCGGCATCGTCAGTCACTACTTCGGCGACAAGGACGGCCTGCTCAACGCGGCGATGCGTCATGTGCTGCGGCAGCTGCGCGACGCGGTAGCCGAATGCCGCACTCACGCCGGCAGCGATCCTCGTGCGCAGTTGCGCGCGATCATCGACGGCAATTTTCATGAGACCCAGGTCAGCAGCACCGCCATGCGCGTATGGCTGACCTTCTGGTCGGCCAGCATGCATCACGCCGGGCTGCGCCGCCTGCAACGCGCCAACGACAAGCGCCTGTACTCCAACCTTACCTATCAGTTCCGCCGCGTCCTGCCGGCGGAACAGGCACGCGCGGCCGCCCTCGGCCTCGCCGCGATGATCGATGGCTTGTGGCTGCGCGGCAGCCTCGCCGGCGGCGAGTTCGACGATGCGCAAGCGCGCCGCCTGGCCTACGACTATCTCGACCACCACTTGCCGCCGGATGCCTCCTGAAGTCTCAAGGACGCACCGACGGCCGTACGTATGGAAGCACCATCATGGCTAAGTTCGACCTTCAAAAACTCTATATTCACGGTGCGCTGGTCGATGCGACCAGTGGCGAAACCTTCAAGACGATCAACCCCGCCAACGGCGAGATCCTTGCCGAAGTGCAGATCGCATCGCAGGCCGACGTCGAGCGCGCCGTCGAAAGCGCCGAAGCCGGCCAGCGCGAATGGGCGGCCATGACGGCGATGCAGCGCTCGCGCATCCTGCGCCGGGCAGTCGAGCTCCTGCGTGCGCGCAACGAAGAACTGGCGCTGCTGGAAACCTTTGACACCGGCAAGTCGTTCTCGGAAACCTCGACCGTCGACATCGTCACCGGCGCCGACGTGCTGGAGTACTACGCTGGCCTCGCCCCCGCCATCGAAGGCGAGCAGGTGCCGCTGCGCGAGTCGAGCTTCTTCTATACCCGCCGCGAACCGCTCGGTGTCGTCGCCGGTATCGGCGCGTGGAATTACCCGATCCAGATCGCCTTGTGGAAATCCGCGCCGGCACTGGCCGCGGGCAACGCCATGTTGTTCAAGCCCAGCGAAGTCACTCCACTGACTGCGATCAAGCTGGCCGAGATCTACACCCAGGCCGGCGTCCCGAACGGCGTGTTCAATGTGCTCAACGGCCAGGGCCGCAACGTCGGCCAGTGGCTCACCGATCATCCGCGCATCGAAAAGATTTCCTTCACCGGCGGCGTCGCTACCGGCAAGAAGGTGATGGCCAATGCGGCGATGTCGTCATTGAAGGAAGTGACGATGGAGCTGGGCGGCAAGTCGCCGTTGATCGTATTCGACGATGCCGACGTCGCACGCGCCGCCGACATTGCCGTGATGGCGAATTTCTTCAGCTCCGGCCAGGTCTGCACCAATGGCACCCGCGTGTTCGTACACAACACGATCAAGCCGGCGTTCGAAGCGGCCGTGGTCGAACGCGTCAAGCGCATCCGCCTGGGCGACCCGGTGCAGCCGGAAACCAACTTCGGTCCGATGGCCAGCTTCCCGCACATGGAAAAAGTCCTGTCGTTGATCGAATCGGGCAAGAGCGAAGGCGCGAAGCTGTTGATCGGCGGCCAACGCGAAACCGCTGGCGAGTTCGCGAAGGGTGCCTACGTGCAGCCGACGGTGTTTACCGATTGCCGCGACGACATGACCATCGTGCGCGAAGAGATCTTCGGGCCGGTGATGAGCATCCTGGGTTTCGACGACGAAGCGGAAGTCATCGCGCGCGCCAACGACACCTACTTCGGCCTGGCCGCCGGCGTGGTCACGCCCGACCTGTCGCGCGCACATCGCGTCATTCATCAGCTTCAGGCCGGCATCTGCTGGATCAATACCTGGGGCGAATCGCCGGCGGAAATGCCTGTCGGCGGCTACAAGCAATCGGGCGTCGGCCGCGAAAACGGCATCAGCACGCTCGCTCACTACACGCGTATCAAATCGGTGCAGGTCGAACTCGGCGCATTCGCGTCGGTGTTCTAAGTCTCGACCTTGAAGCCAAGGGCCGGCCGCATCCCCACGGCCGCGCCCGCCTTTTCCCTGGAGTTCTCCCTTATGTCCTCGTCCACGTTCAAGGAATACGACTACATCATCATTGGTGCAGGCTCGGCCGGTAATGTGCTGGCCACCCGTTTGACCGAAGATGCCGGCGTCAGCGTGCTGCTGCTCGAAGCCGGCGGCCCGGATTATCGACTCGACTTTCGCACGCAGATGCCTGCCGCGCTGGCCTATCCGCTGCAGGGCCGCCGCTATAACTGGGCGTATCTGACCGATCCCGAGCCGCATATGAACAATCGTCGGATGGAATGCGGACGCGGCAAGGGCCTGGGTGGTTCGTCGTTGATCAACGGCATGTGCTACATCCGCGGCAATGCGATGGACTACGACCACTGGGCCAAGCGTCCCGGCCTGGAAAACTGGACCTACGCGGACTGCCTGCCCTACTTCAAGAAGGCCGAAAACCGTGACATCGGCGCCAACGACTACCACGGTGCCGGCGGCCCGGTGAGCGTGACTACGCCCAAGGCCGGCAACAACGTGCTGTATCACGCGATGGTCGAGGCCGGTGTGCAAGCGGGTTATCCGCGCACGGACGACTTGAACGGCTACCAACAGGAAGGCTTCGGCCCGATGGATCGCACGGTGACACCGCAGGGCCGCCGCGCCAGCACCGCACGTGGTTACCTGGACCAGGCGCGTTCGCGCTCGAATCTCACCATCGTTACGCACGCCGTGACCGATCGCATCCTGTTCTCCGGCAAGCGTGCCATCGGCGTGGCTTGGCTGCACCGCGGCGAGCAGAAGATGGAGGCGCGTGCGCGCCGTGAAGTCTTGCTGTGCGGTGGCGCGATCGCCTCGCCGCAGATACTGCAGCGCTCCGGTGTCGGTCCCGCCGACCTGCTGCGCAGCCTCGACATCCCGGTCGTGCACCACCTGCCGGGTGTGGGCGCCAATCTGCAGGACCACCTGGAAATGTATCTGCAGTACGAGTGCAAACAGCCGGTATCGATCGCGCCTGCGCTCAAGCTGCATAACCAGGCGAAGATCGGTGCGGAGTGGTTGTTCTTCGGCACCGGCCTGGGCGCCAGCAACGAATTCGAAGCTGGCGGCTTTATCCGCTCGGAAGAAGAATTCGAGTGGCCGAACCTGCAGTATCACTTCCTGCCGATCGCGGTGAACTACAACGGCTCCAATCCGATCAAGGTGCACAGCTTCCAGGCACACGTCGGTTCGATGCGTTCACCCAGCCGTGGCCGTATTCATGTGCGTTCGCGCGATCCGAACGAACATCCGAGCATCCTGTTCAACTACATGTCGCACGAACAGGACTGGCGCGAGTTCCGCTCCGCCATCCGCATCACCCGCGACATCTTCCGCCAGAAGGCCATGCAGCCCTACACCGGCCGTGAAATCTCCCCCGGCGCCGACCTGACCACTGATGCCGAACTCGACGCCTTCGTGCGTGCGCACGCGGAAACGGCCTATCACCCGTCGTGCTCCAACCAGATGGGCGATACCGACATGTGCGTTGTCGACGGCCAGGGGCGCGTGCACGGCCTGCAAGGTTTGCGCGTCGTCGATGCTTCGATCATGCCGCAGGTGATTACCGGCAATCTGAACGCGCCGACCATCATGATCGCAGAGAAGATTGCCGATGCGATTCGTGGACGCCCTGCGCTCGCACGTGCCAAGACGGCTTATTACAAAGCCAACGGCGCACCGCTACGTCGCACCGAAGCTGTACCGGCATAAATGGCTGGATGGAACTATGGGCCTCGATTTTGGTCGAGGCCCATAGTTTCTTAACAGCCTGAACCGCGAAATTAAAACGTCACCCTCTGCTGACAAATTAGTCACACGCGATGCGTAAAGTACGCCGGCCCCCAAAGCCAAAGACGTACCCGCTGTGCTGGCTCAATATATTTATCCCGCAAAAACCGGATTGTTCCGCATCGTGCAGCACGGCCGCCGCTGGCGCAGTCTGTGCGACGAACAAGAAATCGGCCGTCACGATTCGCTGGACGCCGCGCTTGAATCGTTGCGTAACGATTGGCCACAGGCCCGTCTTCCGCAGGACATCGCCGCGTGGCGCCACCTGCCTGCGCTGGCGCTGACTCACTCGCGACCCGCCGATGAACCGGTGATGCGCTGGCAGCTCGCTGGCTGAAGGGCACCTCCAACAACTTCAGATTTTCCTATCGTCATCCCGGCGCAGGCCGGAGGAGCTTTTCAACAGCGAAGCTGGTCATCCAGTGGCTTCGGTTTTCGGTCTTCGCGATAGAGCAAATGCTTGAACGCTCTAGCGATAGCCGATCGCAAAGTCACTGGATTCCGGCCTGCGCCGGGATGACGAATAGGTAAGGTTCAGAGGTTCCCCGATGTCGCTCCTACAAGGATTTGGGTGCTGTTTCGATAACACCATTAAGCCATGGCAGGCCGTGGTTCGGTCCCTGAAGGCGCTTCGAGCTGGCTGACCATGACCCGCGCAAGTTCGCGCTCCATCAGCAGCACCACATTGGCACCTTGCGCGCCCAGATGCTCGAAACATTCCTGCGAATCGGCACGCGCAATGATGCGCAGATCCGGATTCAACGTACGCGCCGCACGCACCACCTCGCCACTTTCGAACGCATCGGGCAGCGTCACCAGCAGCGCGCGTGCGTGGCCGAGATTGGCCGCGTCCAGCACATCGTCGTGCGAAGCATTGCCGGGAATCGTTTCGATGCCACTGGCATTGAGCAATTCGAGCCGGTCTTCGCCCTCTTCCAGCACCAATAGAGGTTGACCGCTGGCCCGGATCTTGTCGCCGAGCAATTGGCCCAGGCGACCGTAGCCGGCAATCACCACGTGCCCGGTCTGAGTGGTCTTGTGCCATACCACGGCCGCCTTTTCGGGAACCGCGTCAGCCGCGGCTGCATCGCGCGCGTCCATGCGGCGGTCCAGCCACTTGAACAGAAAGGGATTGATCAGGATCGAAAGAATGGCTGCAGCCAGCAGCACGTCCTGCGCCTCGCGCGAGACCATGTTCTGCGTCACGCCCATGCCGATCAAGATAAACGAGAACTCGCCGATCTGCGCCAGACTGACGGCAATCGTCAATGCCGTGCGCAGCGGCCGCTTGAACGCCAGCACGATACCGAGCGCGGCGGCCGACTTGCCGATGACGATAATGCCCAATGCCGCCAGCACCACAAACGGATGCTCGATCAGCACGTGGTAATTGAACAGCATGCCGATCGATACGAAGAACAACACGGCGAACGCGTCGCGCAATGGCAAGGTCTCTTCGGCCGCGTCGTGCGCCAGCTTGGACTCGCCCATCATCATGCCGGCGAAGAACGCACCCAGCTCGAACGACACGCCGAACAGCCCGGCCGCACCGAACGCCACGCCGAGCGCGATCGCCAGCACGGCAAGACGAAACAGCTCGCGCGAGCCCGTGCGCGACACTGCCGCGAGCATCCAGGGAATCAGCCGCTTGCCGACCACCAGCATCAACACGATAAACAGCGCGACCTTGCCCAGGGTGATGCCGACGGTTTCGAGCAGCGCGAGTATCGACGGTGATGCCTGCCCATCGCCCGATGCCGCGCCGATGGCCGGCAGCAGCACCAGCGCAAGCACCATGGCGAGGTCTTCGACGATCAACCAACCGACCGCCAGCCGGCCGCGCTCGGTGTCCATGAGGTGCCGCTCTTCCAGTGCACGCAGCAGCACCACGGTACTGGCTACCGATAGCGCCAGACCGAACACGAAGCCTTGCGCGAACGGCCAGTCCAGGGCCCAGCCAAGCACCATGCCGAGCACGGTCGCCACGGCCATCTGGCCGAGCGCCCCGGGGATGGCGATGCCTTTTACGGCCAGCAGGTCTTTCAGGGAAAAATGCAGGCCGACCCCGAACATCAGCAGCACCACGCCCAGCTCGGCCAACTGGTGCGCCAGGGCACCATCGGCGACAAACCCCGGGGTGAAGGGGCCGGCGACCACACCGGCAAACAAATAACCGGCCAGGACCGGCAGCTTCAGTCGATGTGCGATCGCGGCAAAGATAAACGCCAGCACGATGCCACCGACCAGGGTCAAAATCAGCGGGGCGTCATGCATGGCGTCGGTCCTTAAGGGGTGGGCGCTAAGTGCAAAGCCGACAGCGACATCATCCTGTGCCGGCTTGAGTTACATAACCTAGTGTTTTAAGGCCGAACACCTTCAGATACAAGCGCCAGGCTGAAGCAGGAATTCAGATTGATGCCCGCGCGCCGCCGATACGCGGCAGCTAATCGGCCTCGGCGTTGATCACGGCGAGAAAATCCTTGCCGTAGCGCTTCAATTTCGCTTCGCCCACACCGCTGACCGATGCCAGTTCCTCTTCGTTCGAGGGCAGCGCACGCAGCATGCCGAGCAAGGTCGCGTCGTGGAAGATCACATAAGCCGGCACGCCATGCTGCTTGGCCAGCTGCGCACGCAGGGCACGCAACGCATCCCACATCGGCTGCTCGTAGGCTTCGATCCCAAGGCTGCCACCGGTCACCAGCTTGCTGTCGGCACGGCGACGCGAACGCCGCTCGGGACGCATATCCTCACGCAACAGCACACGCTGGTTGCCGACCAGTACGTTTCGGCTGATCTTGGTCAGACGCAGCGTGCCATAGCCTTCCGCGTCGGCCTCCAGCAGGCCTGCGGCCAACAGCTGACGCAACACCGAACCCCATTGCTTGGCATCCATGTCGGCACCGATCCCGAACGTGCTCAGGCGATCGTGACCCAGCTGGGACATCCGTGCATTGTCCACACCGCGCAGAATGTCGATGACATGGCCGGAGCCATAGCGCTGCCCGCTGCGATAAACGCACGACAAGGCTTTTTGCGCAGGCACCGTGGCGTCCCAGGTCTTGGGCGGTTCACGGCAGTTATCGCAATTGCCGCATGGGCCTTGATAGGTTTCGCCGAACGCGCCCAGCAACAGTTCGCGACGGCAGTGCGTGGCTTCCGCATAGGCCAACAGCGATTCGAGCTTCTGACGCTCGACGCGCTTGCGTTCGTCGGCCGACTCGGACTGCGCGATCATCTGACTCATCGTCACGACGTCGGACAGACCGTAGATCATCCACGCTTCGGCCGGCAGGCCATCGCGCCCGCCACGTCCGGTCTCCTGGTAATAGCCTTCCATGCTGCGCGGCAGATCGAGATGCGCGACGAAACGTACGTCGGGCTTGTCGATGCCCATGCCGAACGCCACCGTCGCCACCATCACCACGCCGTCTTCGCGCAGAAAACGCTGCTGATGCGCCGCACGTGTCGGCGCATCGAGACCGGCGTGATAGGGCAACGCGGCGATGCCCTCGGAGGCCAACCACTCAGCGGTTTCGTCCACTTTGCGCCGGCTGAGCGCGTAGACGATGCCGGCTTCCCCACGATGGCCTTCGAGAAAATCCAGCAATTGTCGCTTGGCGTTATCTCGCAGCGCGACCTTGTAGCGGATATTGGGTCGATCGAAGCTCGAAATAAATTGACGCGCATTCTGCAGCGCAAGGCGTTCGACGATCTCTTCGCGTGTGCGTGGATCGGCGGTGGCGGTGAGCGCAATGCGCGGCACGTCGGGAAACCGCTGATGCAGCACCGCAAGCTCGCGATACTCCGGACGAAAGTCGTGCCCCCATTGCGATACGCAGTGCGCTTCATCGATCGCAAACAATGCGACTTCGGTACGTTCGAGCTGGCTCAGGAAACGCTGGGTCAGCAGGCGTTCGGGCGCGACATACAGCAGGTTCAGCTCGCCCGTCAGCAGACGGCGCTCCACGTCGCGCTGGTCTTCCGCGCTCAGGCTGGAATTGAGATAGGCCGCCGCGACACCCGCTTCGCGCAAGGCGTCGACCTGATCCTGCATCAAGGCGATCAAGGGCGACACGACGATGCCGGTGCCTTGACGCAACATGGCAGGGATCTGATAGCACAGCGACTTGCCGCCGCCGGTCGGCATCAGCACCAGGGCGTCGCCGCCTTCGGCTACCTGATCGACGATAGCCTGTTGCTGATCGCGAAAATGCGCGTAACCGAAAACGCTTTGAAGAATGTCCAGAGGTGAGGCGTGCATCGTGTCCATGCTAACAAATCGATTCGGGCGGCCTGTCCGACATGCCGTCGGCACAGCGCAAGATCAATCCACCATCCCCCATAGGGCTCGGTCGATATCCGCATCCAGGCCAAAGCGCGACAAGGGCACGCGCCCGTTCTTGACCTCCACGCCTTCCGCCCGCAGCAGGCGGCTCTGCTCGCGGAAACCGCGACTGCCTGGCGGGAACGCGATCTGGCCACTGGAACGCAGCACGCGGAACCAGGGCAGCACCATACCGTCGGGCACCTCGCCCAGCAGCTTGCCGACCAGCCGGGCACGCCCGGGCAAGCCGGCCCGTTGGGCGATGGCGCCATAGCTGGCCACCCGCCCGGGGGGAATCGCGGCGATCGCGGCAAAGACGCGGGCATGAGCTTCATTCATAGCCGCACATCGTAACCCTAACCATTGCCGGGCGAACTCGTGGCACAGTTCGCATGTTGTCGCAGCCGCCGGGGCTCGCGGCAGCTCAGATTCCCGCAAGTTTCAGGATGTCACACCATGCGCCACTTCGAAGCCGTACGCTCGCACATCGGCAGCCAGCATCAGCTGCAACACAACGACCCCTATTTGATCAGCTTCGACCTCACCCTGCCGCAGGATCGCCACCAGGGCATCTATCTGGCCGAGCTTGAGGACGAATCGGGACGCCGCTTTCTGCGCATATCCACCCCGATCGGCCCGCTCGCCGGCGCCGACGCGCGCCGCTGCCTGCGTTTCAACTGGGAACAGCGCACCGGCTTTCTGGCCGTCACCGACCTGGACGGCTCGCCGTTTCTGCACCTGTGCGAGAACCGTCCCTACGATCTGCTCAATGCCGCCGAGTTGAAGCGGGTGATTGAGGAATTGGGGGATTTGGGGGACCAGTTGGAGCAGTTGGTCGCCACCGGGGGCGATGACCTGTGACATCTTTGTAGGAGCGACTTCAGTCGACCTCGAAAAGCCCTTCCTACTCGTCATTCCGGCGTAGGCCGGAACCCAGTGGCTTTGCAATCGGTTATCGCAGAGAGTCTGCAAAACTCGGCTCTACCGCGAAAGCTGAAAACTGATGCCACTGGGTCCCGGCCTGCGCCGGGATGACGACAATCAGTACTGAGGTTATTCGAGGCTCCCTTCAGTCGTGACCTGCCGTGACGTAACCGCGGGTCGCGACTGAAGTCGCTCCTACAAACTAGCTACTGGGTGAAGAGCTGAGAGGCCCGCACCAATCCGTAAGCCAGCAACGCCGTCACCGGCAGCGTGAGGATCCACGCCCATACCATCCGCTCCACGATCGACCAGCGGATCGCGTTCCAGCGTTTGGCGGCGCCCACGCCCATGATCGACGCGGACACGTTATGCGTGGTCGACACCGGAATGCCCAGCACCGAGGCGGTCAGGATCACTGCCGCCGAACTGCCTTCGGCCGCAAAACCGTTGATCGGATGCAGCTTGACCATCTTGTGGCCAAGCGTCTTGATGATGCGCCAGCCGCCGCCGGCGGTGCCGGCCGCCATGGTCAGTGCGCAAACCACCTTGACCCAGATCGGCACGACAAAGCCACCGTGCGCGTCGCCCTGGATGCGCAGGAAATCCAGCCAGACCGGCAGATGGTCGAACTGACCGGCCGCGGTGGCCCCGGCCAGGGCGAGCGCGATGATGCCCATGCTTTTCTGCGCATCGTTCATGCCATGCGCCAGCCCCATCGCACTGGCCGACAGGATCTGCGCCTTGCCGAAAAAGCCGTTGACGAACGGCGTGCGGCCGAAGCGATGCAGAAAGCCCTTCTGACTGGAGAACCAACCCAGCAAGGCATACAGCGCGCCCATCAACAGAAAGCCCATGACGAAGCCGAGGAACGGCGACACCACCATCGGCACGATCACCTTGGGGATCACACCCTTGCCGGCCCACCAGTGCGCGCCGCCCTGAAACCAGATCACCGCGTTGAAGTTATTCGCCGAGGCGGCCACGGCCGCGCCCACCAGCGAACCGACCAGGGCATGGCTGGAACTGGATGGCAGGCCCAGCCACCAGGTGAACAGATTCCAGATCGTCGCGCCGAGCAACGCGCAGATCAGCAACTGCGGACCGACGTCGATGATGCCGGTATCGATCAGACCCGAGGCGATCGTTACCGCCACCGCGGTGCCCCATAGCGCACCGATCAGATTGGTGATGGCGGCCATCAGCACGGCCTGCCCCGGCGTCATCACCTTGGTCGCCACCACGGTGGCGATGGAGTTGGCGGTATCGTGAAAACCGTTGATATACGTGAAAGCAAGCGCGATCAGCACCACGATGAGAACCAGGCTCATGCGCTAACTCCAGCAAGCTGGCATCGACAATCGGCGAAAAGCATCGGTCGGCGCCTTCAGGAGTTTTTCAACACGATCGAGTAAACGATGTTGCCGACATCGCGGCACTTGTCGATCGCTTTCTCCAGCAGCTCGAACAGATCCTTGGCCAACATCGCGCGCATCGCATCGTTGCCTTCCACGTATAGCGTGCGGTACGGCGACAGCAGCATGCGGTCGCCCTCCGCTTCGAGTGTCTGCAAGCGGTCCTGCAGCTTCTTGACCGGATCGATGCGCAGGCCACGACGCAGCTCGCCGATCATCTCCTCGACCACGGCGGTGGAACGCTCCAGCACCAGCGAGCGCGGCGCGAAATCGATATCGGCGAGACGCTCGCCGACGATGTCGTAACGCTCGGCAAACTTCTCGATGGTCTTGGGAATCTTGTACAGCGCCGAGTTGAGCGCCTCGATGTCCTCGCGATCCAGCGCGGTGACAAAGGTATTGACCAGCTCTTCGCTGATCTGCGCGGCCAGTGCTTTTTCCCGGGCCCGGCTGGCCGCGAAAGCGGTCATGACCGGAGCATGATCCTTACGCGAAACCAGATCATGCAATGCCCTGGCGCTCTCCCGGGCCGCCTCGGCGCTCTGTTCGAGCAGGCCATAGAACTTGTCGCCTTTGCCGAAAATAGTTTGCAGTGAAAACATGTTGCACGGTCCGGGGAGAGGGTAAATATGTCCAATATGTTACAGGACCGCACCCCGGGGCCGCATCCAGGCGCCCTTCCGGCCCTTGAGCCTGCGCCCGCTGCCTTTACACTTATCCCCATGTCTCCGAAACCACAGCCGCCGCGATGCTGACCGAAATCGCGCTAGTCATCGTCCTCGCGCTGTGCAACGGCTTTTTCGCCCTCTCCGAAATGGCGCTGGTGGCCTCGCGCAAGAGCCGCCTGAAGCAGATGGCCAAGACCAGCCGCCGCGCGCGGATAGCCCTGCGCCACGCCGAGGCGCCGGAATACTTCCTTTCCACGGTGCAAGTCGGCATCACCCTGGTCATGCTGGTCACCGGCGCGGTGGCCGGCGACGCCCTGGGCGGGCATATCGCCGATGCGCTCCACGGCGGCCGGGCCGCCTGGCTGGAGCCGTACGCCCGCATCATCGGCGTCGTGCTGAGCTTCGTGCTGATTTCCTTTATCCAGATCGTGATCGGTGAACTGGTGCCCAAGCGCCTGGCGCTGGCCTCGCCCGAGCGCGCCTCCGGCTATGTCGCCATGCCGATGCTGGTGCTCTCGCGCATAACCGCCCCCTTCGTCTGGCTGCTCAACGCCTCCAGCAACCTGCTGCTGCGGCTGCTCGGCATCAACCGCATCAGCCGTGAAGCGGCCACGGAAGAGGAAATCCGTCTGCTGGTAGCCGAAAGCGCCGAGCAGGGCGTGCTCGACCGCGACGAGCACAACATGGTCAACCGGGTCCTGCGCCTGGGCGACCGCAGCGTCGACAGCGTCATGACTCCGCGCATGCGCATTGCCTGGCTGGATATCAACGCGCCGGCAGCCGAGAACGACGAAGTGCTGCGCGATACGCCTTATTCGCGCTACCCGGTCTATCGCGGCGACGAAAGCGATGTCGTGGGCGTGGTCGAAGTGAAAAACCTGCTGCGCAACTACCGCGGTGGCCATCCGGACATGTTTGCCAAGATGGCCAAGCCGCTGTTCGTGCCGGCGACGGCGCGTGCGCTGGATCTGCTCGAGGAGTTTCGCGATGCCGAGACACCAATGGCGCTCGTGGTCGACGAATACGGCGATATCGAAGGCCTGGTGACGCTGAACGACCTGCTCGCCGCCGTGGTGGGCGCTACCCAGCTCGGCCACGGTCATGGCCACAAGAACGAAGAAAACTCGCCCATCGTCGAACGTGCCGATGGCAGCTGGTTGATCGACGGCTCACTGTCCAGCGACGACCTGCGCGAACTATTGGGCCTGGACCACCTGCCGGGCGAGGAAGAACACGAATACCGCACCGCCGCCGGCATGGTGATGGCGGCGCTGGGCCATATCCCGCAGACCGGCGAGGTGTTCGCCTGGCAGGGCATCCGGTTCGAAGTGATCGATCTGGACGGAGCGCGTATCGACAAGCTGCTGGTCACGCCGCCGTCGCGCAATGGCCCCGCCGAAGACGAGCAGTAGGCCCTTTTCCTCACCCGGCGTTCAAGCCGGCGTGGTGATGATCCGGGCATGCCCGCAAAATCTCACGATCCACGTACCACCGAGCTGCTCGCCGCCGTCGTCGCCTCTCACGACGGCGAGCGAATCTCGCTCGACGAGCTCATGGCGCCGCTGCAACGGCGCGCCTTCGGCTTTCTGTTGTTATTGATCGCGGTGCCGAATTTCATCCCCGTGCCGCTGGGCGTCGGCGGTATCACCGGCACCTTGGCGAGCCTGCTTGGCCTGCAGATGCTGATCGGCCTGGAGCAACCCTGGCTGCCGCGCTGGCTGAAGCAACGCTCGTTGAAACGCAGCTCGCTGCAGCACTTCCTCGAACGCATTGCGCCGATTACGCGCTGGCTGGAGAAGCTGTGCAAACCCCGACTTGAGCGGCTGACCACCCACCCGCTCACCATCGCCTCGGGCCTGATGATGATCTTCCTCGGCGTGCTGTTGATGCTACCGATCCCCTTCACCAACTACCTGTTCGGCGTGATGTTGCTGGCCTTTGCGTTTGCCTTGATCGAACGCGACGGAGCGCTATTGCTGGTGGTGTGGGGAGCGACGGGAGCCAGCGTGGGATTGTCGGCGGGCGTGGCGCGATCGTTGTGGACGATGGTGAGGGATTGGTTTTAGGGGCATAGGCGAGCGAAGCGCGTAACGCCCGACTCATGAATCCCTCTTCGCAGAGCCTCTAAAAATTCCCTCCTATCCGTCACCCCGGCAAAGGCCGGGGTCTAGCGCCTTGTGCCTCGACGCACTAAAGACGCTGGGCCCCGGCCTTCGCCGGGGCGACGATGAAAACTGAGTTTATTTGAAGACTACTCTCGCTCCCGCGCCAGCCTTGCCATACGCTGCGCATCCGCAAAAATCCCATGCAGCATGCGCAACTCACGCTCATCCATCTGCGCGCGCTGAAACAGCTTGCGCAAACGCAGCATGATCGTCGTCGGTGCACGGCCTTTGTGGAAGTCGATATCGTCCAGCGTCTGCAGCAGGTGCTCGTAGAAGCGTTCCATCTGTGCCGCGTCGGCCAGCGGCTCGGCGTCCTCGCGCGGCGGCGGTGCCTGCGGTGCATCGCCCAGTTGCGCCATGCGCACTTCGTACGCCATGACCTGGACGGCCTGCGCCAGATTCAACGAGCTGAAATCGTCGACGCTGGGAATGCGCACCATCGCATGACAACGGGCCAGTTCCTCGTTCTCCAGGCCGGTGCGTTCGTTGCCGAATACCAGCGCCACCTGCTCGCCGCGCGCGACCGCGGCCAAGGCCTGGCTGGCAGCTTCGCGGGGGGAGATTTCCGGCAGGTTCACACCGCGGCGGCGGGCCGATAGACCCAGCGCCAGGCTGCAGCCGGCCAGACCATCGACCAGTTCGTCGTGCACCCCGGCGCTGCCAAGCACGTCGTCCGCGCCGGCGGCGAGCGCCGAGGCCTCGGCATGGGGAAACCGGGAGGGGGCGACCAGCTCCATTCGCGAAAAGCCCATGGTCCGCATGGCCCGAGCCGCACTGCCGATATTGCCGGGGTGCGAGGTGCGGACGAGGACGAAGCGAAGAAGATCGGCGGAAATGGCGGCTGGCATGGCTGCGGAGACAGGGTTGGGGCGGCAAGGATAGCGGCCCTTACTCCTCGACGCATTGTCCTCTGCTAGAATCACCGGCCGTAACCCGCTCTTTTGAAAGCCCAAAGCCATGCCAAGACCCGCCGTTAACGTCGCGGTGCGCGCCGCACGCGCCGCTGGAAACGTGATCCTGCGCTATATGAACCGCATCGACGGCCTCAATGTCGTTGAAAAGCAGCGTATGGACTTCGCCTCCGAAGTCGATCGCATGGCCGAAGCCGAGATCATCAAAGAGCTGCGCCGCGCCTACCCCACCCACGCCATCCTCGCCGAAGAAAGCGGCTCGATCGGCAAGGGACCGCTGGTCTGGGTGATCGATCCGCTCGACGGCACGCATAACTACCTGCGCGGCATCCCGCATTTCTCCGTCTCGATCGCCCTGCTCGACCGCGGCGAGCCGGTCTATGGCGTGGTGTTCGATCCGCTGCGCGACGAGCTGTTTACCGCCAGCAAAGGCGATGGCGCCTACCTCAACGATCGCCGCCTGCGTGTGGGCAAGCGCGAGAACCTGGGCGGCGCGATGATCGCCACCGGCTTCCCGTTCCGCCAGCGCGAGCACCTGACCCCGCAACTGGATATCACCCGCGCCATGCTTGGCCAGGCCGAAGATATCCGCCGCTCCGGTTCGGCCGCGCTCGACCTGGCCTATGTCGCCGCCGCGCGCTATGACGGTTATTTCGAGATTGGCTTGAAGCCCTGGGACATGGCAGCCGGTGTGTTGCTGGTGCGCGAAGCGGGCGGGCGCTACTGCGATTTCGCCGGTCGCGAAGGCATTCCGGAAAGCGGCAATATCGTCGCGGCCAACCTCAATGTGGCGCAGGCGATGCTCGATGCGATCGGCCAGCAGGCCACGCCGGCGTTGCTGAAGGCATAAGCAGCCCTTCCTATTTTGGAACCTCTAGAACCTTTTCCTAGTCGTCATCCCGGCGAACGCCGGGATCCAGCGCCTTACGCTTCAACGTGCTAAAGACGCTGGGCCCCGGCGTTCGCCGGGGCGACGATGAAAACTGAGGTTATTCGATGCTCCTAATAGCTCTGCCCGACAGCTACTGCTGCTCTTGCTTCAACAACTCACGCAAGAACGGCACCGTCACCCGGCGCCGTGCCGCCAGCGACGCCTGATCCAGCCGATCGAGCAGATCGAGCAAGGCGCCCAGGTCGCGCACATAGCGCGCAAACAGCCAATCCAGCACGTTGTCGTCCAGCTCGATGCCGCGTGAAGCCGCCTGCGTCTTGAGCACGAGTCGCCGCTCCTGATCGTCGAGCGGCTTGAGCACGGCCTGCTGGCAAGCACCGAGGCGCGAGCGCAGATCGGGCAAGCTCAAACCCAGTTGTGTCGGCACGTTTTCGGCCGCAAACACCATCGCCAGTCCGTCCGCGCGCGTGCGGTTGTAGACATCGAACAGGGCATGCTCGGCTTCGCGATCGCCTGCGATGGCATCGAGATCGTCCAGCGCAAGCAGATCGCTGCCGGCCACGCCACGAATAGCGGCAGCACGGTCGCTCAATCGCGACAGCGGCAGGTATTGCACCGTGCGGCCCAGTTCATTGGCCGCCTGGCAGGCAGCCATCAATAGATGGCTTTTACCGCTGCCAGCCGGGCCGCTGACATAGAGCCATGCCGCACCCGGCTCATGCGCCAGCGCTTCGAGCGAAGCGACCGCGGGAGCGTTTGCACCGGCATAAAAATGTTCAAATCGCTGGCGACGTGGCCAGCGCAAGGCAAGCGGCAACTGCGGAATCATGGCGAGGACTTGCCATCCTTGTTGTCGCCTTCCCTGATGACGGTGGTTTCGGTTTCGACGTCGCCAGTTTTTGTATCGACGGTGACATCGACTTCGGTAATGACCGGATCCTGCACGCCTTCGACCGTATACAACTCGCTCTGTCGATAACGCTCGCCGAGATAGCGCAGCAGCACCATGATCACCGACGCCGCTGGCAAGGCCAGCAGCACGCCGAGAAAGCCAAACAGGTAACCACCGGCAAGCACCGCGAAAATCACTGCTACCGGATGCAAGCCGATTTTTTCGCCAACCAGGCGCGGCACCAGCACATAGCCTTCAAGCAGCTGACCAACCACGAACACGCCGACCACGATCAGCAGATGCGTCCAGTCGCCGTATTGCACCAGCACGGCGATCACCGCCGAACCGAAACCGACGATAAAACCCAGGTAGGGCACGAAGCTCAACAGGCCCGCGACCATGCCGATCAACGGCCCCACGGACAAGCCGGCTATACCCAGTGCGCCGCCGTAAAAAATACCCAGCGCCAGCATCACCAGCAACTGGCCGCGCACGAAGGCGCCCAACACCTTGTCCGATTCGCGCGCGAGATAGGCAATCGTCGGCTCGATCGAGCGCGGCAGCATCTGGTCGATCCAAGCCGTCAGGCGGTCCCAGTCGCGCAATAGATAGAACGCCACCACCGGGATCAGCACCAGATTGGTCAGCCACATCACCACGCCGATGCTGGAGCGGGATATCTTGCCCAGCACGGTGGAGGCGACACCGCCGATCGAATCCATGTGCTCCTTGATCGTCTGCACCAGACGCTGGGTATCGAAGACATCCGGATCAAGACGTAACCGGTGCTGTATCCATGGCAGTGCCGTATCGCGGATCCACTCCACATAGCGCGGCAGGTTCTGAACCAGGTTCTCGACCTGACGAGAAATCAGCGGTATCAACAGCAGCAAGGCACCGACGGCAAGCAGCGAGATCACGACAAAGACGATCGTGACGGCGAGCGTGCGGCCCAGACCGATGCGTTCGAGGCGGTCGGCAAGCGGATCGCCCAGATAGGCCAACATGCCCGCGACAGCGAACGGCATCAATACTGGCGCAAGCAACCACAGCAAATAGCAGATCACCGCCGCGATGGCCAAGATCTGCCAGCGGCGGGAAACGTCCTGATTCATCGGCGAGTGAGTCGACACACGGCGTCCTTACGCAAGAAAAACAACGTCGGACCGTTGCGGCGCGATCATGGCCTCCGCGTCAACGATCCGCTGCAAATCATGACCAGCGATCAATGCAGCCAACGCAGGCTGGCATCGGCGCCATCGTGGTTTTCGCCCTGCAACAGGCGTCCGCCAGCAGCGAGGTTGGCCGACAAGGCATCCATCGGCAGGCCGGCCTTAACCGCGAACAGCATGCCATCGCCCTGTGCACTCAGCGTGGTCACCTGACGCACCATCGGATCGGCACGCAAGGTGGAAAGCAGGTTGGCATAGTCCATCGCCGTATTGAGCCCGGTGATCCACAGCTTGCCGTCGACGTTAGCAGTACCGATCGTATTGAGTTGCTTGCCCAGACGATCGGCAAGATTGTTGCCCGCATCGGCCTGCATCGCATTTTCATCGGCA
The DNA here is from genome assembly GCF_055584465.1 of Dyella sp. NPDC103356. Classification (NCBI taxonomy): domain Bacteria; kingdom Pseudomonadati; phylum Pseudomonadota; class Gammaproteobacteria; order Lysobacterales; family Rhodanobacteraceae; genus Dyella; species Dyella sp. NPDC103356. The sequence goes on along the minus strand of NZ_JBVJLZ010000011.1, from coordinate 67,442 downwards.
GCCTTGGTCGTCCAGCGCTGCTGCGGGCCGCCCGATACCAGGTTCCAATCGGCTGTATTGCCATGAATCTGACCGACCAGCATCAGGCCGGTACGGTACTGCTTGGCCAACGCCATCACTTCTTCGGCATCGACACTGGACACGGTGGGCGTATCGCCGACTTTCTCCGGATCAGCCAAAACCGCGCCGTAGCCGCGGGTCGAGATGGTCTGGGTCAGCGTCGCCAGCGCGTCTTTGCCCAGCACCTTGTTATCGTCGCCGCGTACCACCAGCAGGATCGGCGGTTTCACGCCCGCGCTGGCCACGCCCATCTGCGATACGGCGCGCTGCACCGCAGCCTGATCGAACGTCACCGACAGGCTGAGACCGGTTGCCACGCCAGGGGCGCCGCGCTGATAACGATACTGCTGCACCAGGCCCGGCGCGCCCTTGATGACGTCGCCATAACCGGCGCGACTACGCAGATCCTGCCCGCCAGCAACGCGCGTCAACACCTGGCCCAGCCCCTCGCCAAATGCCTGATCGCGCACCGGCTCGGTGGTGTCCTTGACCGGCACGACCACGGTGTACGGCGACACCTGGGACTGGGCGTGGACCGCCGACAGCAGCATGAACAGGCTCAGCACGAAGCCGACGAGAAGCTGGCGAGGGAAGCGCATGGGGAGGGCTTGATCCAATGGGAAACGGGGAGAGTCTGCCGAATCTGGGCGTGAGCGTCCAATGACGGCTGGGCGACAGGGAATGGGAAACGGGGAACGGAGGCGGCAAATTCGGCCGCCGGACATCCCCCTCTGCTAATATTGACCGTTTCCCAGCTACCCTCGCCGGAACCCGTCATGTCCGACGCCCTTACCTATCGCGCCGCCGGTGTCGATATCGATGCAGGCAATGCCGTCGTCGAGCGCATCAAACCCTTGGTCAAGCGCACCTTCCGCCCCGAAGTCATGGGTGGCCTGGGCGGTTTTGGCGGCCTGTTCGACCTGTCCGGCCGCTACAAGGAGCCGGTGCTGGTCTCCGGTACCGACGGCGTGGGCACCAAGCTCAAGCTGGCCCAGCAATTGGGTCGCCATGACACGATCGGCATCGACCTGGTCGGCATGTGCGTCAACGACGTGTTGGTACAGGGCGCCGAGCCGCTGTTCTTCCTCGATTATTTCGCCACCGGCAAACTCGACGTGGACACCACCGTTGCGGTTGTCGGCGGCATCGCCAAGGGTTGCGAACTGGCCGGGTGCGCGCTGATCGGCGGCGAGACCGCCGAAATGCCGGACATGTATCCGCCGGGCGAATACGACCTGGCCGGCTTTACCGTCGGCGCGGTGGAAAAATCCGAGATGCTCAGCGGTGAGGGCATCGTCGCGGGCGATGTCATTCTTGGTGTCGCCTCCAGCGGCCCGCATTCGAACGGCTATTCACTGGTGCGCAAGATCGTCGAGCGCGCCGGCAGTCCGCTCGAGCTCGACCTTGGCGGCGTCAAGCTGGTCGATGCCCTGATGGCGCCGACCACGATCTACGTCAAGCCGATCCTGGAGCTGATGAAGTCCGTGCAGGTTCATGGCATGGCGCACATCACCGGCGGCGGCTTGAAGGAAAACATCATCCGCGTGGTGCCGGATGGGCTAGCGCTGAAGCTCGATGCGTCGGCGATCGTGTTGCCGCCGGTATTCGACTGGCTGATGCGCGAAGGCAATGTCGCTCGCGAAGAAATGTGGCGCACCTTCAATTGCGGCGTCGGCTTCACGGTGATTCTGCCGTCCAGCGCGGTTGCGGCAGCGGCCGATTTGCTTAAGAAGCACGGCCTCGCCACCGCGGTGATCGGTGAAGTTGTCGCCGCTTCGGGCGACGAACGCGTCCATATCGGCTGATTCGGCCGCCAGTCGCCCCGGCCACGGCCGGGGTCCAGCGTCTTCGACACCACAGCATGCCGACACCTTTGCGTATAGCCGTCCTTGCTTCGGGACGCGGCAGCAATCTGGCCGCGCTACTGGCCGCGCGCGAGCGTGGCGAGTTGGCGATCGAACCCGTCCTGGTCGCCAGTGACAAGCAAAGCGCCGGTGCGCTGCGTCTTGCCGAAGCGGCCAACATTCCGACGGTGGCGCTCAATCCACGCAGCTACGCTCAGCGCCGGGATTTCGATGCGGATCTTTTTGCACGCGTCGCCGACAGCGGCGCGGAGTTGATCGTGCTTGCCGGCTTCATGCGCATCCTCGACGGCGACACGTTGCGTCCCTGGGTCGGGCGGATGATCAACATCCACCCTTCGCTGCTGCCCAAATACCGTGGGCTGCATACGCATCGACGTGCGCTGGAAGCGGGCGATACCGAGCACGGTGCCAGCGTGCATTACGTCACCGCCGAACTCGATGGCGGCCCGGTCATCGCGCAGGCACGTGTTGCCATCTCGCCACAGGACGATGAGGACAGCCTGGCGCAGCGGCTGCTGGCCCATGAGCATCGGCTGTTGCCTGCGGTGGTGGACTGGATTGCGCGGAGGCGTCTGGCTTTAGGCGAAGCCGACCGCGTCATGCTCGATGGCGTGGCGTTGTACGCCCCTCTGAGGTTGCTTGACCGCCACCTGCAGGTGTAGGAGCGGCTTCAGAACTCTCCAAAAGACCCCTTCTTATCTCGTCATCCCGGCGCAGGCTGGGACCCAGTGGCTTCTGTTTTCGGTTTTCGCGCTGGAGCAAATGCGTGATGACTCTCGCAACAACCGATCACAAAGCCACTGGGTCCCGGCCTGCGCCGGGATGACGATAGGAAAAACTGAGGTTAGTGACATAAAGATCTCGCGGCGTTTTCGCAGAACGCTACGGCCATTCACATTGTCTGTTCAGGATCGCCGCGTAGACTCCTGAACCTTATGAAGACACCTAACCGCGTTCGTATTATCGCCGCCGGCCTCCTGCTGGCGCTCACCACCACCGCCGCCATGGCAGCCACGCCCGCGCCGTTTACCGCCAGGTATCAGGTATTGCAGGGCGGTCAGGCCATCGGTGAGGCAACCATTACCCTGAAGTCCGCCGGCGGTGGCAGCTGGGTCTACAGCAACGACGTGAAAAGCACTGGCGGCCTGGCCGCGGCGCTGGGTGCCAGCTCGAACGAGAGTTCGCGCTTCCGCATCAACCAGGGCGCACCGGAAACCCAGGTCTATGACTCGACCGTCAAGGCGCTCAAGACCAAGACGCGCCATGTCGAAGTCGACGCGAATCACCAGGTCAGCGTCGACGAAGGCAAGGGTCCGTCGACCTACGCCGGCACCGCTGGCATGGTCGACCGCAACCTCGCCCCGCTCGCCGTGGGCTGGGCGCTACGCGACGGCAAACAGGCGATCACGCTGCCAGTCGCCGTAAAGCGCAATGTCGAAAACCAGCAGTTCAAGGTCACCGGCAAGGAAAGCGTGCAAGTTCCGGCCGGCACCTTCCAGGCCGAACGCGTCGAACGCACCGACGCCGACAAGGCTTTCAGCGCCTGGTACGTCCCGCAGAAATACCCGGTGCCGGTAAAGCTCGCGCAGAGCGATGGCGGTGACCTGACCTTGCAGCTGATCAGCTACCAGGGCGGCAAATAACGGGTTAAGAGTGGGAGGAGTGAGAGAAGAGCAGTAACGCCACGGCGTATGGCACTCACTCCTCACTCCTGTCACGACGGCAGGCGGCGAATCTTCGCACCCAACACGCCCAACTTCTCTTCGATGTTCTCGTAACCACGATCGATGTGATACACGCGGTCGACGGTGGTATCGCCCTGCGCGACCAGACCGGCAAGCACCAGACACGCCGAAGCGCGCAGGTCGGTGGCCATGATCGGCGCACCGCTCATCTTTGCCACGCCCTGGATGATCGCGGTGTTGCCTTCGAGGCGGATGTCCGCGCCCAGACGCTGCAGCTCATGCGCGTGCATGAAGCGGTTTTCGAACACAGTTTCGGTGATGACGCCAACGCCTTCGGCGATGCAGTTCAACGCGGTGAACTGCGCCTGCATGTCGGTCGGGAATGCCGGGTAAGGCGCCGTGGTGATGTTCACCGCCTTCGGACGACGGCCCTGCATGTCCAGCTCGATCCAGTCCGGACCGGTGGAAATATGCGCGCCGGCGTCTTCAAGTTTGGACAACACGGATTCGAGCGTACTGGCCCGCGCGTTACGCGCACGGACCTTGCCGCCGGTCATCGCGGCACCGACCAGGAAAGTACCGGTTTCGATGCGGTCCGGCAGCACTTCGTATTCGGCGCCATGCAGGCGCTCCACGCCATGGATCACCATGGTCGAGGTGCCGGCGCCTTCGATCTGCGCGCCCATCGCGATCAGGCAGTTGGCCAGGTCGACGACTTCCGGTTCCTGCGCGGCGTTTTCGATGATGGTGGTGCCCTGAGCCAGGGCTGCGGCCATCATGATGTTCTCGGTACCAGTCACGGTGACCATGTCCATGGCGATGCGCGCGCCCTTCAGACGCTTGGCCTTGGCCTTGATGTAGCCGTTCTCGACGACCACCTCGGCACCGAGCGCCTCCAGGCCGCGGATGTGCTGGTCGACCGGACGCGAGCCGATCGCGCAGCCGCCCGGCAGCGAGACTTCCGCCTCGCCAAAGCGGGCCACCAGCGGGCCGAGCACCAGGATCGACGCACGCATGGTGCGCACCAGGTCGTACGGGGCGAAATAACGGTCGGTCGAGCGCGGGTCGACCTGCATCTTCATGCGGTCGTCCAAGGTGAGCTGGGTGCCCATCTGGCCGAGCAGTTCGATGAAGGTGGTGACGTCGTGCAGGTGCGGCACGTTGCTGATCGCTACCGGCTCGTCGGCCAGCAGACAGGAAGCGAGGATCGGCAACACGGCGTTCTTGGCACCGGAAATGCCCACTTCGCCATGGAGCGGCTCACCACCGCTGATCAGAATCTTGGCCATCAAAAGTCCTTAAAGAGAATGTCTGGAGGGCGGTAGCGCGGTCGTCAGCGACGCGCGGCCACTTCCTCGGGCGTATAGGTTTTCAGCGCCAGGGCATGAATGGCCCCGCCCATCAGGTCGCCGAGGGTCGAGTAGACCAGGCGGTGGCGGGCCAAAGGCAACTTGCCGGCGAACTGGCTGGCGACTACTTCGGCCTCGAAGTGCACGCCGTCATCGCCGCTGACATCGGCGCGCGCGCCGGGCAGGCCGGTTTCAATCATTGCCTGAATAGTGGCTGCGTCCATGGGGTTCCTGCTTGGAGCTGATGCGGCGACGCCTGCGATAGAAGTGCATACTTCCATCCAACGCGCCGTCATATAACGGTAAAATGCGAATATGCCATGGTAATGGAAATCTTCTGTCGCAGAAACGACAGCGGTGTCCGCTTCAGCCCGGCACAAAGGAGTGAGCCGAGCAGCCGATCCCCCGGTCGGCAAGCTTACGGACCGCCGATCCTAGCCCCCGAGGACGCATGAACGCCCATATCGCACGCCCCAGCCAGCCCGCCTTGATCGACGCAGACGCCATCATCCAAAGCGCCCGCACCGTGATCGCCACCGAGGCGGACGCGATCCGGGCGCTCGAGCCGCGCATCGGCCAGGATTTCGTCGAAGCCTGCCGGTTGATCCTCGGCTGTGCGGGCCGCGTGGTGGTGATCGGCATGGGCAAGTCTGGGCACATCGCCCGCAAGGTGGCGGCCACCCTCGCCTCAACCGGTACGCCGGCGTTCTTCGTCCATCCGGGCGAGGCCAGCCATGGCGACCTGGGCATGATCCTGCCGCAGGACGTGGTGCTGGCCTTGTCGGCCTCCGGCGAAACCGACGAAATCCTGTTCATCCTGCCAGTCATCAAGCGCCAGGGCATCCCCCTGATCGCCATGACCGGCAACGATCAATCGTCTCTGGCCAAGCAGGCCGACCTGCATCTGGACACCAGCATCTCGGTCGAAGCCTGCCCCCTCGGCCTGGCGCCCACCGCCAGCACCACGGCCGCCCTGGTGATGGGCGACGCGCTGGCCGTGGCCCTGCTCGAAGCCCGTGGCTTTACCTCCGAGGACTTTGCCCGTTCGCATCCGGCGGGCAGCCTGGGCCGGCGTCTGCTGCTGCATATCAGCGACATCATGCATACCGGCGAGGGCATCCCGACCGTGGCGCCCGACGCCAGCCTGACCCAGGCGCTGGTGGAAATGACCCGCAAGCACCTGGGCATGACCGCGGTGATCGATGCCGACCGCCGCCTGCTCGGCGTGTTTACCGACGGCGACCTGCGCCGCGCCCTGGACGACGACGACGTGGACCTGCGCGGCGCCAGCGTCGCCGAGGTGATGACCCGCGGCCCCAAGACCATCGGGGCCGACAAGCTGGCCATCGAAGCGGCTCAACTGATGGAAAAGCATCAGATTCACGCCCTGCTGGTGGTCGATGAGCAGCAAAAAGTGGTCGGCGCGCTTAACATTCATGATCTGCTCCGCGCCCGCGTGGTGTGATGGCGTGATATCTGGGGATGGGAGACGGGTTGTGGGGGCGCTTGATGTAGGCCACCGCGAGCCTCGTGCGTTAAGAAGCTGCCGCAAGGCCTGAGCCTGGCGCCCCCACTGCCCGTCCCCATCTCCATCAAGTTGTCTTCGTCCCAGCCAGGCTATCGTGAACGTGTCTACCTATCTCGCTGACGTCCCCGCCGAAGTCCTCGCTCGCGCCGCCAAAATCCGGCTGGCCGTGTTCGACGTGGATGGCACGCTGACCGACGGCCGGCTCTGGTACGGCGAAGACGGCCATGAGGCGAAGATTTTCCACGTGCACGACGGTCTCGGCCTGAAACTGTTGCAAAACAACGGTGTACAGGTAGCGATTTTGTCCGCGCGAATCAGTCATCCGGTTGCCCTGCGCGCCGAAGAGCTCGATATCGCCCACGTCTACCAGGGCCAGAACGACAAGCGCGCCTGCCTGAATCAGCTGATCGATGCGCTGCAGCTGAGTCCGGATCAGGTCGCCTTTGTCGGCGACGACCTGCCCGACCTGCCTGCCATGGCCATCTCGGGCCTGGCGGTGGCAGTAGCCAACGCCCATCCCTGGGTAGCCGAACGCGCCCACTGGCAAACCCGTCGAAGCGGTGGCCAGGGCGCGGCGCGCGAAGTGGCCGATCTGATTCTTCTCGCCCAGGGCCGCGTCGCCGCGGAACAGGAGCGCTGGCGATGAGATTGCCGGGGTTTCTGCGCGATCGCGGCACACCCGCGCTGATCGTGCTGCTTGCGCTCGGCATCGTCGCCGCGCAAGGCGTGTATTGGTGGCTGGCGCCTTCACCCAAGGTGAGCGACTTCGTCGGTCCGCCGCGTTCGGGCTATGTGCTGACCAACTTCCGCTTGTGGTCCTACGACGAGGACGGCCAACCGAGCTTCGGCATGAATGCGCCGCACCTGGAGCGCCGCGAGGGCGACGAGTCGTTGTATATCAACGCGCCCAAGTACGACCTGCCTTCCAATCAGCCCGGCGTGCCGGACTGGTCGGGCGATTCGACCTATGCCTGGGTCGACAAGGCCGGCACCCTGCTGAAGCTGCAGGGCGCGGTCTATATGCACCGCCCGGCCTTTGCCGATACGCCGCCGGCCGATCTGCATACGTCCGAAGTGACCGCCTGGCCGAAAGAAAATCGTATGCAAACCGACGCCCCGGCACAGTTGACCCAGGGCGACAGTAGAATGAACGGCATCGGCATGCGTGCCAACCTCAACGACAATCATCTGGAGCTCCTCAATGACGTCCACGGCACATTCGTCCCGCGCCCGCGGAGTCGTCCGGTACAGCCTGCTGCTCCTGGGGCTGCTCGCGCTGCAACCGGCGCTGGCAAGAAAGGATGACCGCGACAAGCCGATGAACGTCGAGCACGCCAATTCGTTCGACGGTTTCAACGCGCCCAACAGCATCACCACCCTCACCGGGAACGTGGTGATCACCCAGGGCACGATGAAGGTCACCGGCAATCTGGCCAAGATCTATTTCGATGGCGACCAGAACGTCAGCCGCATGGTGATGACGGGCACGCCCGCGCACATCCAGCAGATCGACGATTCGGGCAACCTGATGACCGGTGACGCCACGCAGCTGGACTACGACAACATCAACGGCATTGCCGTGCTCACCGGCAATGCCGTGGTCAAGCAGCAGGGCCGTGGCGAAGCCCACGGCGACAAGCTCACCTACAACACCCAGACCAGCCAGATGAATGGCGAGAGCGGTGGCGACGGACGCGTGGCGATGACCTTCGTACCCAAGCCGCGCACCGACAAGGGCGCCAAGCCGGCGACGCCGCCGGCCAAGCCTGCGAGCAGCGCGTCGGCACCGGCGCCTGCCCAATCCACGTCGACCAAGCCGCAGGGACAACCGTAATCCATGCTTTCTGCTGAAGGTCTGCAAAAGAGTTTCCGTACCCGCCAGGTCGTGCGCGACTTTGCCTTTTCGATTCGCGAAGGCGAGGTCGTCGGTCTGCTCGGCCCGAACGGCGCGGGCAAAACCACCTGCTTCTACATGATCGTCGGCCTGATCGAGGCCGATGCGGGCTTGATCAAGCTCGACAAACAGGACATCACCGGCCTGCCGATGCATGCTCGCGCCAAGCTCGGCATCGGCTATCTCCCGCAGGAAGCCTCGGTGTTCCGGCGCCTGACGGTGTCGGACAACATCATGGCGGTGCTGGAATTGCGCGAAGGCCTGGATCAGCGCCAGCGCAATACCGAGCTGGAAAGCCTGCTCGACGAGCTGAAGATCGCGCACATCGCCGAACAGAAAGGCATCAGCCTGTCGGGCGGCGAGCGCCGACGCGTGGAAATCGCCCGCGCCTTGGCCGCGCAGCCGCGTTACATGCTGCTCGACGAACCGTTCGCCGGCGTCGACCCGATTTCGGTAGGCGAAATCCAGCGCATCGTCCGTCATCTGAAAGAGCGCGGTATCGGCGTGCTGATCACCGATCATAACGTTCGCGAAACACTCGGAATCTGTGACCGAGCCTACATTCTCAACGATGGCGAAGTGCTATCGCGTGGTACGCCGGCACACATCCTGGCCGACGAGAAGGTGCGTGAAGTCTATCTGGGCCGCGAATTCCGGTTGTAATCCGAATACCTGCCCGGTTTGCAGGTGCGCCGCCATGACACGACGTTTTAACGTAACCCTGATCCAAATCACATTCGACTGTACGCTCTAGCCTCCCCTGGCGACTAGGGCTATGGTCGCACCCGTTTATAGGGGTTAGGATGACCCCAGTTCATCTTTTCCCGGCTGGCATGAAAACCGGACTGCAGTTTCGCCTCAATCAGCAACTTACGCTCACGCCTCAACTTCAACAGGCTATCCGCCTGCTGCAGCTGTCGCAGTTGGAGCTGGAGGCCGAGCTGCGCCAGATTGCCGAGAGCAATCCGCTGCTCGAGTTCTCCGAAGAATCCACCGACAACGAAAACGCCGAAGACGGCAGCTTCGAAAACGCGGTCGAAGTACCGGTGCCATCCAGCACCAAGAGCAGCGACGATAGCGGCCCGGGCGATGATGCCGAAGCGCCAGACTGGAGCGACGGCCCCGGCGATCAGCCGATCGACTTTTCCAGCAGCGGTAGCGCCAGTTCCAGCCGCAACAACGGCAATGGCGACGAAGACGGCTTCGAGCCGCAAAACGCCGCGCCGGAAACGTTGCACGAACACCTGATGTGGCAGCTGAATCTGACGCACATGACGCCGCGTCAACGCACCATTGCAACGGTGCTGATCGATGCGGTCAATGCGGACGGTTACCTGAGCGAAGGCCTGGAAGCCGTCGCTGCCGCCATTCCCGCCGACTTGAAGGCAAGCCTCGACGAAGTCGACGGCGTGCGCCGCCTGCTGCAGCGTTTTGATCCCACCGGTGTGGCAAGCCTGGACTTGCGCGATTGCCTGCGAGTGCAGCTGGAACAGTTCGACCCCGACACGCCGCATATCGAACTGGCGCTGCGCATCGTCGACAACGAACTCGAATTGCTCGCGCGCAACGACGTCAGCAAGCTGGCGCGCCGTCTGCGCGCCGAGCCGGAAGAGGTTTCCGCCGCGTCCATGCTGATCCGCAGCCTGGATCCGCGCCCTGGCGCGTCGATGGACCCGACACCGGTCGAATACGTTGCGCCCGACGTGTACGCACGCAAGGACGGTGGCCGTTGGCGCGTGAGCCTCAATCCCGATTGCCAGCCGCGCCTGGGCCTCAACCAGCACTATTGCAACATGATCGCGCAGGCCCGCGGCGAAGACGCCAGTTGGATGCGCGGGCAACTGCAAGAAGCGCGCTGGCTGATCAAGAGCCTGGAGTCGCGCGCGGAAACCTTGCTCAAGGTCGCCGAAGCCATTGTGCGGCGACAGAGCGCTTTTCTCGACTACGGCCCCGAAGCGATGCACCCCCTGGTGCTGCGCGAAGTCGCCGAAGAAGTCGGCATGCACGAATCGACGATTTCTCGCGTGACCACGCGCAAATACATTCACACGCCGCGCGGCACGTTCGAACTCAAGCACTTTTTTTCCAGTGGTGTTTCCACCGAAGACGGCGGCAGCGCATCGGCCACGGCCATCCAGGCGATGCTACGCAAACTCGTCGACGCGGAAGACACACGCAAACCTTTATCGGACCAGGCGATCGCCGAAGAATTGCGCCGCAAGGGCATTCAAGTGGCGCGTCGCACGGTTGCCAAATATCGGGAGGCCATGCGCATACCAAGTTCGAGCGAGCGCCAACGCGCCAATTGATCGGTACGTGAGAAATAAATTCGCGCTTGCGGGAACTTGATCGCGCCAGGAATGTTCCCAGCTTATGACTGATGGTGTTTCCTCGACACCCGAGGATGCATCCAACCCAAGCCGCGAAACGCGGCCAGCATCATGAGGAGGCGCAACATGCAATTCCAACTCAGCGGTCAGCAGATCGAAGTCACCCCGGCCCTGCGCGAGCACGCTACCGCCAAGCTCGACCGCCTTACCCGCCTCGACGAAAAGATATTGAGCCTCAATATCGTTCTCTCGGTCAGCAAGCTGCAGCAGAAAGCCGAAGGCAATCTGTCGGTAAATGGCAGCGTGCTCCACGCCGAGGCCGTCGAATCGGACATGTATGCCTCCATCGATGTCCTGTTCGACAAGCTCACCGCGCAATTGCGCAAACACCGCGACAAGATCTGCGACAAGCACCAGCGTGAAGTACGCGCGGAGCGGCAGTACGGTTGATCTCTCGGGGGCTGGCTAGAGCAAGAGCCCCCTCACCCCAGCCCTCTCCCCCGGCAAGCCAGGGGAGAGGGAGCAAAACCCGGTCCTCTCCCAGCCCATGCCTCGCGACCCGGTATCTTTCGGGGGCGCGTCCTTGTGCTGCAGGGCACAAACGGATCCAAACTGGCACAATATCGCCAGGTGCCGCTCGCGCGGCCAAAGGGACTCCGCTTGGACCGCCTCACCGCTCGACAACTCTACGATGGCGTACACGAACGCATGGCCTTGCGCTGGGTGTCGGGCATGCGTGGGGAAGCGCGCGTGCTCGAACACGGCGTCACCATCAGCCGGCGCCCGTCGCTGATCGGCTACCTGAACGTCATTTACCCCAACAAGATCCAGATCATCGGCACGGAAGAGCTCAACTTCCTCGATGGGCTTGATTCGCGCCAGCGCTGGGAAGTGATCAACAAGATCGCCGCTTACCAGCCGGTGGCGATCATCGTGACCAAGGATCAGGCGATCCCCTCCGATCTGCGCGAAGTCGCCGAAGAAACCAATACGCCCCTGTGGATCAGCTCCAAGCGCGGCCACGAGCTGCTGACCTGGATGCAGTACTACCTGGCGCGCATGCTGGCGCCACGCATCACCCTGCATGGGGTGTTTCTCGAGGTTTTTTCGATCGGCGTGCTGATTACCGGCGAGTCCGGCTCGGGCAAGAGCGAACTGGCGCTGGAACTGATCAGCCGCGGCCATCGGCTGGTGGCCGACGATGCCACCGAATTCACGCTGATCGCGCCGGATGTCATCGACGGCACCTGCCCGGAACTGCTGCAGGATCTGCTCGAGGTCCGCGGCCTGGGTGTTCTCAACGTACGTGAGATGTTCGGCCACACCGCGGTGAAGCCCTCGAAGTATCTGCGCCTGGTCGTGCATCTCAAGCCGTTGCGAGACGGCGAGGACACCGATGGCATGACCCGCCTGACCGGCGACGTCGGCCGCCGCGAGATCCTGGAAGTGCAGGTCCCGCTGATCACCATCCCTGTGGCACCGGGTCGCAACCTGGCGGTCCTTGTGGAAGCGGCTGTGCGCAGCCATGTATTGAAGAGCAAGGGCATCGATCCGGCACAGACCTTCATCGACCGCCAGGCGCACCAGATGCGCCGGTTGCCGCCCTGGTAACAGAGAACCTTCATGAGCGATTCCCCGCAACTGGTTCCTAGTATCGAACCTGACGAAACCCACCTGATCGTCCTGACCGGCATGTCCGGCGGCGGCAAGACCGTCGCCCTGCGCGCGCTGGAGGACCTGGGGTTCTATTGCGTCGACAACCTGCCCACCGCCCTGCTGCACGAACTGGTGCGCACGGTCATCAAGAACGACAAGAGTGGGCAGCGCCGACATATCGCTGTCGGCATCGATATCCGCAACCGTGGTGACGATTTCCGCCAGGTGCCGGAGGTGATGTCCGAGCTGGCATCGGCTGGCGTGCAGGTGCACCTGATCTTTATCGATTGCCGCGACGAGATCCTGATCAAGCGCTATTCGGAAACGCGCCGCAAGCACCCGCTTTCGGCACGCGGCCTGTCGTTGGCCGATGCGATCGCCGAAGAACGCCGGATTCTGCGTCCGCTGTCTTCGCTGGCCGAAAAGGTCATCGATTCGAGCGAACTCAACGTGCATCAGCTACGCCGCCTGATCGCCACCGGCTACGCCGAGGCGACCAAGGGCCTGACCCTGATGTTCGAATCGTTCGCCTATCGCCGTGGCCTGCCGCCGGACGCCGACTTTGTTTTCGACGCGCGCTGCCTGCCCAACCCGCACTGGGACGCGCGTCTGCGTCCCTATTCAGGCAAGGACGCACCGGTGCGCGAATTTCTGGACCAGCAACCGCTGGTAGGTGAGTATTTCGCCGATACCAGCCGCTGGCTGGACAATTGGCTGCCGAGATTCGAGCAGGACGACCGCAGTTATGTGACTATCTCCATCGGATGCACCGGGGGACGCCACAGGTCGGTGTATCTGGCCGAGAAACTGGCCGCGCATTACCGCACGCAACGAGAAAACGTGCTGATCTTCCACCGCGAGCTTGAGTAGTAGTAACCATCATGCACGCCATTGAAAACCACCAGGGGACACTGCGGCCATGAGCGTCGGAGTGATGTTGATGACGCACGAGGCCGTAGGCCAGGCGTTGATCTCGGCGGCACACCACGTGCTGCCCAAGTTGCCGTTGAACATCCAGGCCGTGGAAGTTCCAGGCCAGGCCGATCCGGATGTCATGCGCACGCTCACCGAGCGGCATGCGCGCGAACTGGATCAAGGCGAGGGGGTGCTGGTTCTGGCCGACCTGTATGGCGCCACGCCGTGCAACATCGGTCTGTCGCTCAGCCCGCTGGGCGTTCGCTTGCGTTGCGTCTCCGGCCTTAATCTGCCGATGCTGCTGCGCGTACTCAATTACGCGGAAAAACCACTGGACGAGCTGGCGGAAATTGCCGCGAGTGGTGGCCGCGGAGGGATTTTCATCGATCATGCTTGAGAAAGACATCGTTATATCGAACAAGCTCGGCCTGCACGCACGCGCCTCGGCCAAACTGGTACAACTGGTGCAGGGTTTCAAATCCACCGTGTGGCTGGTCAGCAGAGGCCGTGAAGTCAACGCACAAAGCATCATGGGCGTGATGATGCTCGCCGCCGGCCTCGGTACACCACTGACGATCCGCGCCGACGGCCCGGACGAACAGAATGCATTGGAGGCGGTGGTCGCATTGTTCGATCGAAAGTTCGACGAAGGGGCGTAAGGATGGAATGGGGAAACGGTGATAACGCCAGGCAAGAAAAATTCGGCATGCAACTGATGGCCGTCTGTCGTTGTCTGATGCCGCGCTTGCCCTCTTCCCCACCGCTTCCACCATCGAGACCGCTTGCATGAGGCATCTGTTGCCTGGCACGACCGCATCACGAGGCATGGCATTGGGTCGTGCGCGACTGGTACAGCCGAGCCGTTATCTGGTCGACACCCGCCCGCTGGGCGAAGATGAAGTCGACAGCGAAATCGAAAAGCTGCACCGCGCGCTCGACACGGCGCGTCTGGAGCTGCGCGAACTGCGCGGCAAACTGCACGGCGCACTGGCACGCGAAGTCAGTGAGTTTATCGACGCACATACCTTGCTGCTGGACGACCCCGAGTTGCTGCGCGGGCTCGACGACCTCGTGCGCATCGGCCATTACCGTCCCGGTGCGGCGCTGAAGAAACAACGCGATCGCCTCGCCGCCATCTTCGAGGCGATGGACGATCCTTACCTGCGCAGCCGCAAGGAAGACATCGACCAGGTCATCAACCGCGTGATCTCGGCGCTGCAGCGCCAGACCAGCGTGGAAGAGCGCAAGATCGCCGCGCGCGTGGGCGAAATCCTGATTGCCGACTCGATCGCGCCGGCCGACATGGCGCACCTGGCCGGAAACGGCCTGCTGGGTGTCGTCGCCAGCTCGGGCAGCCCGTATTCGCATAGCGCGATTCTCGCGCGCAGCCTCGACCTGCCCATGCTTGTCGGCGTGCGCGACGCGCTTTCGACCATCCACGATGATGACCTGATCCTGCTCGACAGCGAGCGGGGTGAAGCAGTCGTGCATCCGACCGCGCAGGATCTCTCGCGCTACCGTGCGTGGCAGCGCGAAGCCGCGCAAGCAGGCCGTCGTCTTGCCACGCTGGCGAACGCACCCACGCGCACCCGCGACGGCGTAGATATCCGGCTGTACGCCAACGCCGAAATGGCGCCCGACATCGCCTCGGCGCGCGCACGCGGCGCCGATGGCGTGGGGCTGTATCGCACCGAATTCCTGTTCTTGCGCCACAAGGGCCTACCCTCCGAAGACGAGCAGTTCATCGCCTATCGCGATCTCGTGCTCGGCATGGGCGGCCTGCCGGTCACCATTCGCACACTCGATCTGGGTGCCGACAAGGCCGATGCGGCCGGACTGGCGATCCGTGGCGAAGAAAATCCCGCGCTCGGCGTGCGCGGTGTGCGCCTGTCGCTACGCTATCCCGCCGTATTCACCACGCAGATTCGCGCGATCCTGCGTGCGGCATGCTATGGCCCGGTCCGCGTGCTGGTCCCCATGGTGACCCAGCCGGACGAACTGATCGCCGTACGTACGCTGTTCAAGCTCGCCCGCCAGGAGCTGAAGCGCGAGAACATCGATCTGCCGGAGAAGCTCTCGCTTGGCGCCATGATCGAAGTGCCCGCCGCGGCCATCAACGTGCGCGAGCTGCTCGAACATGCCGACTTTCTTGCGATCGGTACCAACGACTTGGCGCAGTACGTGCTCGCCGCCGACCGCGGTAACGACGCGCTGGAAAATATCTACAACCCCTTGCAGCCGGCCCTGCTGCGACTGATCTCGCACGTGCTCACCGCCGGCCGACGCGCCAGGAAGCCGGTCAGCCTGTGTGGCGAAATCGGCGGCGATGTGAACTTCACGGCGATGCTGCTGGCGTTGGGCTTGTGCGAATTCAGCATGCATCCGGGCCAGTTGCTGCTGGTACGCGATCGCATCGCATCGCTGGATTTCCATATGCTGCGCAAGCATGCGCCGAAGCTGATACGCGCGCGTTCGCACGAAGAAGTGGCCGAGATGCTTGGCAAGATCATGCTTGCCTCGCAAGCCGTGTGCAGCGAACCGATCAGTGTCAACGCGCCGGTGCTGTGACCGGCGTAAATGCAGCCAATAGCTTCTTCAGCGCCTTGAGCGCCGCTTTGGATGTTTCGTCGTACTGAGCACGAATGATCGCGCCGTCGATCGCCACGGCGATTGCGACGGCGTCACCCGCGCGGCGCGAGGCAGGCGGCAGATACCGGGCTATCGCATCGACCATCGACTGCTTGTGCCCTCGTGAGACCTCCAGCACATCGGGCAGGCTGCCGCCCAACTCCACCACACTGTTGATGAAAGCGCAGCCGCGAAACGTACTGGACTCGAACCATTCCTGCATGGCGGCGATGACCGCGGCTGCAATCTTGCCCTCGCCCGCTCCATACCTGGCCAAGGCATCTACAAACCAGTTCATCCAGCGCTCGTGACGATAGTCGAGAAACGCGCGAACCAGATCGTTCTTGCTGGGAAAGTGTCGATAGAACGTCACTTTCGTCACGCCCGACTCGGCAATCACCCGATCGATGCCGGTCGCACGCACCCCTTCGCTGTAGAACAGGTCGTGGGCGGTCGTGAGGATGCGGTCGCGGGCGGCGGAAACTTGGGTCTGGGTTACCATGCCTGGATAGTAGACAGGTCTGTCTACATTAGCTAGCCTTGTCATGTAGACAAATCTGTCTACCCACCCTTATGGATGCCCGCCATGACCACCAAGCCACCTGTGCCGCCATTCACCGAAGAAACCGCCAAACAGAAAGTGCGACTTGCCGAAGACGCCTGGAACAGCCGCGATCCCGAGCGGGTGTCCCTGGTCTATACGACCGATACGCATTGGCGCAACCGCGCTGAATTCGTCGATGGCCGCGAGGCGGTGCGTGCGTTTCTCGAGCGCAAATGGAATAAGGAACTGGACTATCGGCTGATCAAGGAACTGTGGGCCTTTGCCGGCAACCGGATTGCGGTGCGATTTGCCTATGAGTGGCATGACGATTCGGGGCAGTGGTATCGCAGCTATGGCAACGAGAACTGGGAGTTCGACGCGGACGGGCTGATGAAGTTTCGCCATGCGAGCATCAATGATCAGCCGATCAAGGCTGAGGAGCGGAAGTTTCATTGGGCGCAGGGGCGGCGGCCGGATGAGCATGTGGGGTTGAGTGAATTGGGGTTCTAGAGCCCCCTCACCCCTACCCTCTCCCCCGGCAGAGCCAGGGGAGAGCGGGCCGGGTACTCACGAAATACTTTCCTGCACCGCTCTAAAACCTCACCGATCAACCGACGCCAGAAATGCCTCCAATAGCGCCCCGCGATACTTCCCCTTATGCAACAACAACGACAGTTTCCGGTGCAGGTCCAGGAACGGTGTCTTCAATACTTTCAACCGCCCCGCCGCTACCGCATCGACCACTGCAACCTTCGGCAGGCACGCGATGCCCAAACCCGCAACGACGCTTTGCTTGATCGCTTCGGTCTGATCGAGCTCCAACACCGTTTCGCCCGGCGGCAACTGCGCCAGTGCGCGTTCGCTGGTGACACGGGTTGCCGAGCCGGGTTCGCGCAATACCCAGCGCGCACCGGCAAAGTCGGCGGGTAGCAAGCGGCGTTTGCGGGCGAGTGGATGGTCAGGTGGCGCACAGACGACAAGATCGTCGTCGCGCCATGGACGCAGTTCCAATGATGGGTGTGCCACCGGACCCTCGACACAGCCGATATCCAGCGCGTGTTCCAGCAATGCATGCGCAATCGCATCGGTGTTGGCCACCCGCAAACGTACGGCAACCTGTGGATGCTTGCGTACGAAATCGCCCAACAACTCGCCGACGCGGTAGTTGCCCACCGTATTGCTCGCGCCAATACGTAATTCGCCGCCCAACGTGGCTTCATGACCACTACGCCGGCCGAACTCGGCATGACGCTCCAGCAGTTCCTGTGCCAAGGGCAGCAGCTCCCGTCCACGCGCATTGAGATGCAAGCGCCCTCGCTCACGAGCAAACACGGGAGATCCAAGCAGACGCTCCAGCTCGGCCAGCGCCATGCTCGCTGCGGGCTGGGTGAGATGCAGCGCATCGGCGGCGGCGCGCAGGCTGCCGTGCAAGGCGGTCTGTACGAAGACTTCGAGCTGGCGCGGGCTGATATGAAGCATAAGCTTATCTTATGCCATCTATCAGTAATTCCAAGTTTTCTTGATAAGTGCCGCGCAGGACAATGGCCGCGCCCCCAAGGAATCCCCCATGTCAGCCCCCGCAGCGTCACTTCCCCTTCCCAATCTCGGCCAGCGTATGCCGGGACTTATTCTCGCCATCGTTGTCGCCCTCGTCGCCCTGGGACTAGGCCGACTGATGCCGTTGGTCGGCGGCCCGGTGTTCGGGATCGTGCTGGGGATCCTGATCCGTAATCTGGTCGCGCCAGGGGCGCAATTCACGCCGGGCATCCAGTTCGCCGGCAAGCAGATCCTGCAATGGTCGATCATTGCGCTCGGCTTCGGCTTGAGCCTCAACCAGGTGGCCAAGACCGGGCTGGAATCGCTGTCGGTGACCCTGGTGACGATGACCGTGGCCTTTCTCACCGCCTGGGGTCTGGGTCGCGCGCTCAAAGTGCGCGACAAGCTGAAGATCCTGATCGGTGTGGGTACGGCCATTTGTGGCGGCTCGGCGATTGCGGCGGTGACGCCGATCATCAAGCCGGACGAGCACGATACGGCCTTCGCGATCTCGACGATTTTCCTGTTCAACCTGGTCGCCGTGCTGCTGTTTCCCCTGCTCGGCCACCTGCTGCACCTGTCCGACCTGGGCTTCGGCCTTTGGGCAGGTACCGCGATCAACGATACGTCGTCGGTCGTCGCCGCCGGTTACAGCTTCAGCAAGGAAGCGGGCGACTACGCCACGATCGTCAAGCTGACGCGTGCCACGTTGATCATCCCGGTGTGCCTGGTGCTGGCTTTTGCGGTGGCCTGGCGCGAAAAGAAAAAGGGCAGCACCGACTTCAGCCTGCGCCGCATCTTTCCCTGGTTCATCCTGTGGTTCCTGGTCGCCTCGGCGATCCGCACGGCTGGCCTGGTGCCCGCGACGATCCTGCCGGCGATTCACGTGCTGGCCGAGTTCCTGATCATCGTCGCGCTGACCGCAATCGGCTTGTCGGCGAACCTGCGCAAGATGGCATCGACCGGACTGCGTCCGATCCTGCTCGGCCTGGGTGTGTGGGCTGCCGTGTCGATCAGCAGCCTGCTGGTACAGTTGGTCATCGGCCAGCTGTAAGAAGCCTTACGCGCGGCCCTGTTCGACCAGGGTCAGCGCTACCTTGTCGCGCAGATAGACCGGCAAAGCGAGCTCAGGCGCATGCGCATGGCCGGCCTGAAACTCGCGTACGGCAAGCTCCGCCACGTGACGCGCCTGCGGATAACGCGCACCATCGGCCCATACGGGCGCCGAAGGCAAACGCTCGCGCAATACGGCCTCATACGTTGCCCAACCGCTTCCCACGACCTGCCACGATGCCGCTTCAGGCAGGCTGAGCGTATCGGCGGTGCCGACACGCTCCGTATCGAGCGATACCAGGCCACCTTGCCCATCGCTGCGATAACAGGCCGCATAAATCTCGCCCATGCGGGCATCGATCACCGCGAGAATAGCTGCATCGTCATGCTCGGCCTCCAGCGCCAGGGCCGCCAGCGAGGACACTGTAATCACCGGGCAGTCCAGCGCCAGCGCCATGCCCTGCGCCAGCGATACGCCCAGGCGTACGCCGGTAAACGCACCCGGACCGCGACCGACCGCGATCGCGTCGAGCGCATGGCGCCCCAGGCCGGCCTCGGCCAGCAGGGCGTCGGCCATTGGCAACACCAGCTCGGCATGTCGCCGCGGTGCCAGCTCGCTGCGCGCGATGATTTGATCCCCGTGCACGAGGGCGACGGAACAGGCTTCGGTGGCGGTTTCGATGGCAAGCAGGTTCATAGCGTTTCCATGGTAGCCGGATCGGGGCGTGCGGCGGAAATCGGCGCGTAGGCGTACCAGTCGATGCGACGGGTCAAATACATCATCAAGGCGACCGCGGCAAGCAGGGCGAAGGCGCCGACCAACAGGGCGTATTGCTCGGCGGCAATCAGCCCATAGAGCAAGGTATAAACCAGCGCCAACGCGCCGCCGAGCAACAGGCCGGCACGCCGTGCACGTAGCACCGCGGCAGCATAGCCACCGACAATGACAACCACGGCTACAGCGGCCAAGGCGTACGCCAGCGCAAAACCAATCTGCTCGGACAGCGCCAGCAGCACCACATAGAAGGTCGCCAGCGCCGCACCGATCAACAAGTACTGCACCGGGTGCACGCGTAGTCGCTTCAGCACTTCGAACAGAAAGAACACCACGAAGGTCATGCCGATAAACAGCAGGCCATATTTCACCGCGCGCTCATTGCGTTGATAGATATCCACCGGTTGATACAGCTGCACACCGAACGCCGAGGCACTCATGGCCTGCCCCACGCCGGCGTCGCTGTATTCCCAATGCTGACCATAGCTGCGATTGAGATCGGAAGCGTGCCAATGCGCGCTGAAGTTCTTTGTCGACACTTCGCGCTCCACCGGCAACGCGGCGCCGATAAAGCTCGGATCGCCCCATGGGGCATGTATCGTCAGGTCGCTATTGCGCCCCAGCGGAAGCACCTGCAGCGACTCGGTACCTGCCAATTGAAGCTGCAACTCGAATTCGATCGGCTGATCGCCCAGCGCATCGAGATCGATCGGCACGACCACGCTGGACAGGTCGCTCATACGCTCGGCCGATGAAGCAAAACGTGCGGGCTTGCCGTTGATGCGCAGATCGCTGGCGTCACGCAGCCCACGCAGATCGCTCAGGAGCAGCCGCACCTCCGCCTTGCCAGGCTGCCACTGCGACGCACTGGCCTGGCGCGCCTTGAGCAGATCCTCCGGCGAGAAGCGTCCGCTGATGTGTACGGACGAGAGGTAGACCGGCGCGGCATAAATGCCATAGCTGCGTGTCTGTACCTGCATCGTCACGTCGGTCTTCAATGTATCGGGCAGCACGGCGTCGGTAGTGGCGATCGTGCGCGTCGTCTGGTTGTCCGCCAACAGCGCCGTACGTTGTCCTGGCACCGCCAGCAACAACCCACCGAGCACTTGGCGACCACCCCACCCCTGAGCGATCTGGGTGACTGCCGTTTCTCGCAGTGCTTGTCGCTCGGTCACCAGAGTCTGCACCTGGCCGAGCGGGATCAGCATCAACAATGCCAGCAGCCCGACACCCAGGACCTTGGCAGTAACGGTATGAAACCAGCTTTTCACGATGCGACCCCATTCCTTGTTGGAAACGATCGCATGACATCACGCCCATCCGTCGCCAGCCGGGCCTGCCCTGGCAGCGCGCGGCGCGACAAGGGGCAAAGTTATGACGCTGCGTTCTCGTCGAACTGAGGCGAGGGAGTACGGGCAAAAAACGCCTGCACATCGGCAACCTCGCGCGTACGTGGCATCGGCGGCAGGCTGGCCAGAAAAAGCTTGCCGTAGCCTTTGCCGGTAAGGCGCGGATCGCACAGCACCAGCACGCCGCGATCACGCACGTCGCGAATCAAGCGCCCAGCACCCTGCTTGAGCGCGATGACCGCGCTGGGCACCTGCCAGCCCATAAAGGGATTGATACCTGATTGTTCGAGCGCTTCCAGACGTGCCTGCAAGACCGGATCGTCCGGCGCCGCAAACGGCAGCTTGTCGATCACGACGACCGAGAGCGCCTCACCCTGCACGTCGACGCCTTCCCAGAAACTCGCCGCACCGAGCAACACGCCATGACCGCTGGCGCGAAACTCTTCCAGCAGACGGTGGCGCGGTGCATCACCCTGGACGAACAACGGCCACGGTACGCGTTCGCGCAATAGATCCGCCGCGCGCCGCAGGGCACGATGCGAGGTGAACAGCAGGAACGCGCGGCCGTTCGATGCCTCCAGCACCGGCATAACCGCATCGATGACGCGTTCGGTGTAATCGCGTGCAGCCGGATCGGGCAAGCCCGGCGGGAGATAACACAGCGCCTGCTCGCGATAATCGAACGGACTTTCCAGGCTCAGCGTCTGTGGATCGTCCAGGCCGAGCTGGCGCGCGAAATGTCCGAAGTCACCAGCGACCGAAAGCGTGGCTGAGGTATGGATCCATGCCGCCTGGGTACGCTCACGCAAACCGCGCAGCGGTGCGGCAAGATCCAGCGGCGTGGCATGCAGCGCAAAACCGCGCGGAAACTGCTCGTACCAGCGCACGTCCTGTTCGCCATCGCCTTCGGCGATACGGTCGAAACGCTCGCTTAGCACGGAGGCACGCTCGTAGACGTTGGCAAAGCCGCGCGAGCGTTCGGCCTGGGACGCCAGCACGTCGGCCAGCGCCGCGATCAACTCGCGCACGTCGCGCATCGCCTCACGCACATTGACGTGGCTTTCGAGTAAATGAAACGGGCCACGTTGCGGTAACGGATCGAGTGTCAGGCGCAATCTGCGCACGGCATCCTGCACCGCTTCGACCGGTTCGAGCACGGCACCGATCGCACCGGTGATGCCGTTGCATTCGTTCAAGCTGTCCTGCGCCAATTCGGTCAACTGACGCGCGCTGATGCTCTGCGAGAAGAACTGTCCGGCCAGCTCGGGAATCTGATGCGCCTCATCCAGGATAAAAGCCTGCGCACCGGGCAGAATTTCGCCGAAGCCTTCCTGCTTCAAGGCAAGATCGGCAAACAGCAGATGATGATTGACCACCACGATGTCCGCTTCCTGCGCATCCCTGCGTGCCTTGATCACGTGGCAGTCGTCATAGAACGGACACTCCACGCCCAGGCAGTTTTCCGGTGTGGACGTTACGCGAGGCCACAGCGACGATTCCTCGGGGACTTCGGCCAGCTCCATCCGATCGCCGCGCCGTGTGCGTGCGGACCAGGCACGTATCGATGCGAGCTGCGAGGCCTGCGTGCGATCGAAGGTGGCACCTTCGCGCACGGTCTGATCCAGCCGATACAGGCACAGATAATTGGAACGCCCTTTGAGCAGCGCAGTTTTCAGGTGGGTTCCCAACACCGAATGCACACGCGGCAGATCGCGAAAATACAGCTGGTCCTGCAATGCCTTGGTGCCGGTCGATACGATCACGCGATCGCCCGACAGCAAGGCCGGCACGAGATACGCATAGGTCTTGCCGGTACCGGTGCCCGCCTCGGCGATCAGGATGTCGCGCTCGGCGATGGCGTGCTGCACCGCCCGCGCCATCACCTGCTGCGCTTCGCGCGGCAGGAAGTTCGGCAAGTCGCGGGCGAAGGGGCCGTCCGCACCGAGCAGTGCGGAGATATCCGGGTCGGTCATCGGGCTAGTATCGCCGATTTGGGGGTGGCCGCTAATGTGGCGCCTGCCATTGGCATGAACTGAGCAGCAACTTCAAGGAACCTTGAAGAACCTCAGTTTTCATCGTCATCCCGGCGTAGGCCGGGATCCAGTGGCTCCAGTTATCAGTTTTCGCGAGCGTGTTCAGATGCTTTCGCGAAAACCCAGCGCTGACGCCACTGGATTCCGGCCTGCGCCGGAATGACGGAGAGGTTGTTTGGCGTGGCTTGCTACTAAGTCACGAGCCGGTCGCGACTGAAGTCGCTCCTACAAATACCTCCAAGCGTGCACTACGCCATCAATAACGCGGCACACCCTCGACATGGCACTTCTGAACCCACTTGCGCGCGCTGGCGGCAGCGGCCTGGTCGCCCGCACGATCGCGCAGCTCGACGATGGTCTGCCAGTTGCGTGCGCACAGCGGCCCCAGGCGCGGGCCCAGCTCCCACGAGTGGTGGGCGAGCTTTTCGGCACCGGCGTAATCATGCAATCGGATCGCCACTTCGGCACGGTCCTGCAACAAGTCCGGCGAGTCGGGGCTGAGTTTGATCGCCTGATCGAGCTTGGTCGCCGCGTCGGCATAGCGACCGGCAAGCACATCGGCGCTGGCACCGTCCTGCAGCGAGGTCACGCCGGGTTCGCGCAAGGGATTGACGTCGATGATCGACTTTTCCTTGTCGCCGGCGGCCTTGATCGACGCAATGATCAAACTATCGGCACGCACCTGCGGGGCCGGCGGCGCGGGTGGCTCGGGCGTGGCGCAGGCTGCAAGCAGCAGTGCGGCGAGAGCCAGTGGGACATGTTTCAGTAAAGACATGAGGTCAATCTCGTGCGGGCGCAGTGGAGGCCGGGGCGGGCTGATCCTGACCGCCGCCGAACAGATTCTCGACATGTTGCCAGAAGCAGCCTTCCGTGTTGGCGGCCAGCGTACCGGCAATCACCGCAAATTGTCGTGCGCCCTGGCAGGAAGGGTCGGTGCGCTTGCCTTCCTGCGGATTGATCCAGGCCAGCTCCAGGTTTTCACCCACCGCCGCCGGCAACGGCCGCGTCGGCAGCTTACGGAACAGTTCCTGCCACACGCGCAGGCTGCCGGTGGCGCCGTACAGGCCGCTCGGCTTGTTGTCGTCGCGGCCCATCCAGAACACCGCCAGATGATCACCGGTGAAGCCGGCGAACCAGCTATCGCGCTGATCGTTGCTGGTACCGGTCTTGCCTGCTGCGTTGAGCACACCGAGGCTGGAATTGCCGATCGCCGCTGCCGTGCCCGAACGCACCACCTGCTGCATCGCCCAGGTCGTCAGTCGCACGGCGTCCTGGTATTCGCCCTTGCCGCCCTTCACTTCATAACGCTTGATGGTGCGACCGTCGCCGTCGACCACGCCACGCACCGCGAGCAACGGCAGCGCATGGCCATCGGTGGCGATGTATTGGTAGAGCTGCGCGACTTGCAGCGGCGACAGATCCTGCGCACCCAGCAGCAACGAGGGGCTCGGGTTCACGTCCTGCAGGCCGAACGACTCCAGGAAAGCTTTGATACGGGGCACGCCGACATCCATGCCCAGATGGATGGTCGCCAGGTTCCACGAATGAATCAGGCCATCGACCATCGGCACCAGGCCATGGACATCGTGTTCGTCGTTCTGCGGCGTCCACATCGTGCCGTCGGGCTGACGCATCGCCACCGGCGAATCGTCGATCAGGGTCGAAAGATTCCAGCGCGACGGATCGGTCAGTGCGACCAGATACACGAACGGCTTCATCAACGAACCGATCGGGCGACGCGCATCGATGGCGCGATTGAAGCCCTGATCGCCCGGCTCCTTCGAGCCGACGATCGCCAGCACATTGCCGGTTTGTGCATCGGTCACCACACCGGCCGCCTGCGCCGCGTCACCGCGCTTGCCCAATGCCTTGGCGGTGGCAGTGATGGCCTGTTCGGCATAGAGCTGTGCGGCCGGATCGAGCGTGGTGAAGATGCTCAGATTGCCGGCGCTCAACGTGTCGTCGTCGAAATCGCTGGTGATCTGCGCACGCACTAGCTGCATGAAGGCAGGGAAGCGGTTATGCGGCAACTGCCCCGCGCTGGCCAGCCCCAACGGCGTCGCTTGCGCTGCCTTGCCCTGCTCGGCGGTCAACAAGCCCGTATCGACGAACTGTTGCAGCACCAGGTTGCGGCGCGACAGCGCATGATCGGGATAGCGACGCGGATCGTAGTAGCTCGGCCCCTTGACCATGCCCACCAGCAAGGCCACTTCCTGCGGACGCAGGTCTTCCATGCGGCGACCGAAATAGAATTCCGACGCAGCGGCAAAACCATGCACCGCCTGCCCGCCTTGCTGACCAAGGAAGACCTGGTTGACGTAGGCCTCGAGAATGCGGCTCTTGTCGTAATGCGCTTCGATCAGGATCGACATCAGCGCTTCGTTGAACTTGCGCGTGAAGTTCTGATCGCGATCGAGGAACAGATTGCGCACCAGCTGCTGGGTCAGCGTCGAGCCGCCCTGTACCGTATGCCCGGCGCGTAGATTGGCAAAACTCGCGCGCAGGATCGCCGACAGATCGATACCGAAATGATGCTTGAAGTCGCGATCCTCGACCGCCTGCAAGCCACTGAGCAACAGCGGCGGCACATCGGCGAGGCGCACGATGCGGCGCTCTTCCTGCGACGCGCCATACAGCGTGGCAATGCGTGCCGGATCAAGATGCGCGCTATCGACCGGCTTGCCGCTGGCCAGATCCTTGACCGACAGGATCTGGCCCTTGCCGAAGACGACGCGAACGCGTCGCGGCAACTCACCGCCGTCGGGGCCGGCATAGCCACGCGAATCGATCACGTAGGCGGAGCCGTCCTTGGTCCAGCTGCCGGCGACGTCACCGCGCTCATCGCGGGTATAGCCGGCGAAGGTCAGCTCCAGCTCCAGCGCGGCCGGCGTCATCGGCGTGTTGGCCGCCAACGGCAAGGGGCGCGCGTAGACACGCGTCGGCACGGCGAAAACCAGGTCGTTGAAGCGATCCTGGACGCGCTTGTTGAGGATGACCGTGTACGGCAGGACGAAGCCGAACAAAAGCCCCATGCAGACCCAGAATGGAATGCGTATCCAGGGCCAGCAGGCGCGAGCGAACGAGGAAAGTCGGTTCAGAAAGGCCAACGCGGGGAGATCCCTAGCTGCAAAGTGTCAGGGATCATAGGGCCTGCTGGCCGGCGGGCGTCTGAACGCCGGGCCGGGATTCGTGACTATTTGCGGGCATGAGAGGGCGAAACGCTGCTATCAAGACCCTGGGCTAGCTTTTCTTGTCATATCCCCAGCAGGTCGGATCGGGCCGGAACGGCCGTGGCCGCACGCCGAGGCGACGCTCCAGCTCACTGTTGTCGGCCACCAGATCCACCTGGAAACGCGACAGGGCACCGCGAACGCTATGCACCATATAGCGCAACACGCGCAACACCCGCATCGGGACCGGCAAGGGCAAGGTCCAGCCGGGAAGGCTGCTGCGAATGCGCGCGAACATGTCGTGCACGCTCAGGCGTTCGCCACCGCCGATCGGCAGCACATAGCCAGAGGCTTCGCGATGATCGAGTGCAGCGATGATGGCCAGCGAGATATCTTCGGCGTGTACCGGCTGACGCAATCCCTTCCCAGCGAGCAGGGGAAACACTCGGGTGCGCATCGCGCGTCGTGCGATCGGCGTCAGACTCTTGTCCATGCCGACGCCATAGATCATGGTCGGCCGCAACACCGTCCAGGCACAACCGTTACGTTCGCAGACACGCGCTAGCCGCGCTTCGCTGTCACGCAGGCTTTGCGCCAGCTCGCGCTCGCTGCGCAGTTCCGAATCGAGCTTGGTCTGCGCGCTCATCGAGCTGGTGGCAATCACACGCGGTCGCGAACGCAGATCGACCCTGCCCAGCCATTCGTCGAAACCGACCAACGGGCCCATGCTGATGATGGCGCTGATCGGTCCTTCCGGCAGCGACGCAACGGCCACGTGCCCATGCAGCCAGCGTACGCCTTCGATCGGTGGCTGCTCGTTACGACTGAACGCAACTACTTGTTCGCCACGAGCCAACAGGCTCGGTAGCAAAAAGCGGCCGATCTGGCCGCTACCGCCAAACACCACCACCGTCATGCCGACCTCACCGCCCTGCCGACAAACGTGCCTGCAATTGCTGCAGCCTTGCGTTGCCCGTCGCCAGCTTGTTGGCGTGGTTGAGCGATTGCGCAGCACCGGGACGATCGCCGCGCCCGAGCTGTTGTTCGGCCTGATCCATCCAGGCACCGGCCAGACGCTGACGCAGCTGATCCTGGCCGGCATCGCCCGGCGCCAGATCGGAAAGGTCGCCGAGGAAACCTTCGGCCTGCACCAGATTGCCGTTGGACATGGCCTGGTTGAACTGGCGCGACACCAGGTTCGGCAGCTCCTGCAGCCCACGTCGTGCGGCTTCGTTGTTGCCGTCGATGGCCAGCGCGCCGCGATACAGATCGTAGGCACTGTCGCCCGGCGGCAACATGATCTGGCCGCGCTTGGCGGCGATATCTGCGTTCTGCAGCATGCGTGCGATCTGCGCGCTCTGCTGCGGTGTCAGTTGCGCCGGCGACGCCTGTCCCACATCGCCGTCTTCGCCGGCGGCCGTGGCGGTGAGATTGGTATTGGCGGTGGCGCGTCTGTTCAAATCGCCCAGACGAGCGCGTGCAGCAGCAAGGTCGGCCGACTTGGGCGCAAACGATGCGGCACGATCCAACAGTTGTGTGGCGTGTGCGCTGTCGTTCGCATCGATCGCTGCGTTGGCCTGCACGATCAAGGCTTGCGCGACCTGTCCGAGCCCGGCCTTGGCTTCGGCATTGTCCGGGTCGATCGTCAGTGCCGACTTGAAATACGCCAACGCGGTGTCTTCGCCGTCGCCATCGATCCGACCGGCACGCAACGCATCCTGACCTTGCTTGAGGTCGTCGGCCAGCTCGCCGCTGTCCTGTTTCTGCGCCTGCACCAGGGCGGCACGCAACGACGGCAGCTCGCCGTAATTGGGCAGGAGCACGGCCAGCTTGTCGACGATCGCTGCCGCGGCGTTGCGGTCACCCGCATCGAGTGCCTTGCGTACCTGCGCGGCCAGGCCGTCGGCAACCTTATCCATGCCGTGCAGGGCGATCGCGTTATTCGGATCGATCGCCAACACCTGCCGATACAGATTGCCAGCGCCGTCGTCGCCATCCAGACGGCCATCGGCCAGTGCCTGCTGCGCACGTTCGATCAAGCCATCCGGCTGCACATTGGCGCTGCGCGCCTTGCTGATCTGCTGATCCAGCCGCTCGACATCGGCGCCGCCACCAAGCAGTTCGCGTGCAGCGTTCAAGGCCAGCGCGGCCTCATCGAGCTTGCCGTCGCGTACGGCCGCATCGGCGCGGGCGATCTCAGCCTGACCGACCTGACGCAAACCATCGCGAGCGCGATCATTGTCCGGCTCGAGTGCGCGTGCGGCCTCGTACAGCTCGCGCGCGCTCTTGCCATCATTGCCGTCCAGATGGCCGTCATGCAGCGCCTGATCGGCGCGGCCAAGTACGTCGTTGAGTTCGGTGCTGGGCACCAGCCCGCGCAAGCGGTCCTGCTCGACCCAGGCAAAAGCGACCACGCCGATGACCACCAGCAGCAGGACCGGCAGCAGCCAGCCACGCTTGCTCGACTTGGGCGCACGCGGCGGCGGCGCGCCATGGCGGCGGCGATCGGGGTCGACGCCGAAATGCGGCAGCTCGTCGCGCGGCGCCTGCACCTGCGGCTTGTCCCAACCGTCCAGATTGCCCAGGCGTGGCTCGGTGCGACCACCCTGGTCATGCTGATCTTTGCGTCCGCTCATAGATAGATAGCCTCAAGGCAACGGGCGAAAGCTTAACATCGCGCCATGAA
This sequence comes from Dyella sp. NPDC103356, assembly GCF_055584465.1. Lineage (NCBI taxonomy): Bacteria > Pseudomonadati > Pseudomonadota > Gammaproteobacteria > Lysobacterales > Rhodanobacteraceae > Dyella > Dyella sp. NPDC103356. The sequence goes on along the minus strand of NZ_JBVJLZ010000011.1, from coordinate 38,386 downwards.
CGCCACCGGCTCGGACCGGCGCGCGGTTCAACCGCCAGAAAGGCCCGCCGGGCCGCGGCCGACACCTTCGTCGGGCTACTTGCCGCCCACGCGGCGCGCGTCTACCACGTTGGGCAGTGCGGTCAGACGGCCGAGCAGGATCGATAGCTGCTCGAAATCGCGTACGCGCAAGGTAAAGCGCATCTCGACCTCGCCGGTCCGGGTAAAGACCCGGCTGGAGGAGGCAATGATGTGAGTGCCGAAGTTGCTGATCAGGGCGGTGACGTCTTTCTGCAAACCCTTGCGATCGTAGCCATGCAGCTCGATGTCGACCTCGTAGGCCCGTGCGGCCACCCTGCCCCACTCGACGTCGATCACCCGATCCGGATCGCGCCTTGCCAGGCGCGCCAGGCTGATGCAATCGGCGCGGTGCACCGAGACGCCGCGACCGCGGGTGATAAAGCCCTTGACCGGATCGCCCGGCAGCGGCTGGCAGCACCGCGCCAGCGTGGTGAGCAGATTGCCGACACCCTCGATGCTGAGCGCGCTGTGCTCGATGGTGGCGTGGCGCGAAGTAACCGGCAGCGAGGACTGCGTCACCTCTTCGGCCGGCGGCGCGGCGGCCTCCTGCAGGAACCGCGTGATCTGGCCCGGGTTGATCTCGCCCAGCGCCAAGGCGATCAGCAGCTCGTCATGGTTCTTCAGATGAAAATGCGCCGGCAACTTCGACAGATCGGACGAAGACACCGCCATACGGCGCAGTTCGCGCTCGAGCATGCTGCGCCCGACGGCCAGGTTGGCCTCCTGCGCCACACGGCGGAACCACACGCGCACCTTTTCGCGCGCACGCGAGGTGTGCAGATAGCCGTGATGCACCGATAGCCAGTCGCGACTCGGCTCGGCCAGCTTGGCAGTGAGAATCTCGATGCGGTCGCCGCTTTGCGGCTGGAACGTCAGCGGCACGATGCGACCGTTGACCTTGGCGCCACGGCAACGGTGACCGACTTCCGTGTGCACGTGATAGGCGAAATCCAGCACGGTCGCGCCGCGCGGCAAGTCCACCACTTCGCCACGCGGCGTCAGCACATAGACACGGTCTTCGAGCAGTTCGGTCTGCAGGCCGGCGGCCAGTTCGCTATCGCTTTCGCTCTCGCCGCGTGGTTCGAGCAGGCGACGCATCCAGGCGATCTTCGCTTCGAACTCGCTGTCGCCGCTGCCACCCTCCTTGTAGCGCCAATGTGCCGCCACGCCGAGCTCGTTGATGCGATGCATCTCGAACGTGCGGATCTGTACTTCCAGCGTCTTGCCATGCGGCCCGATCACCGCGGTGTGCAGCGAACGGTAGTCGTTGCCCTTGGGCCGCGCGATGTAGTCGTCGAATTCGCCCGGCAGGTGCGGCCACAACGTGTGCACGACGCCAAGCGCGGCATAGCAGTCGGCCACGCTGTCGACCAGCACGCGCACCGCGCGGATGTCGTAGAGATCGGAAAAGTCCAGCGACTTGCGCTGCATCTTTTTCCAGATCGAGTAGATGTGCTTGGGCCGCCCGGCAAGATCGGCACGCACGCCGGCCGATTCCAGCGCCAGGCGAAGCACGGACAGCGACTCGGCGATGAAACTCTCGCGATCCGCGCGACGCTCGTCCAGCAGCTTGGCGATGCGCCGATAGGTGTCCGGCTGCAGATAGCGGAAGGAAAGATCCTCCAGCTCCCACTTCAACTGCCAGATACCGAGCCGGTTGGCGAGCGGCGAATGGATGTCCGTGGTCAGCTGCGCCAGCAGACGGCGTTGCTCTTCGGGCAGGGCGCTGGCCGCGCGCAGCTTGGCGAGCTGGCGCGCCAGCAGGATGAACACTACGCGTACGTCGCGAATGATCGCCAGCAGCAGACGACGCAAGCCCTCGCTACCGCTGCCGGGCGCACGCTGCGCATGCAACGCCCAGACCTGTCCGGCGGCGGCCTGGCCGGCGACAAGCTTCTGCATTTCCACCGGCAGCTTCGCCTTGTGCGCCGCCCAGGCGTCCGGGTCTACTTCGCTTAGCTCGAACCACAACGCGGCAGCCTGCGTCTGCGCATCGCAGCCGAGCATGCCCAGCAGATCGAGCACATCGACGCATTCGGCCATCGCAATGGCCTTGTGCTCGCACGCTTCGAACGCATCGGCCAGCACGCGCGGGAGCTCCCGCGCACGCCAGGCGGCGAAGCGGTCGGAAGCGGAAAGGTCAGCAGCTTGGGCCATGCCGCTATTTTAGCGGCTAAGGCGGCCGAAACGCTTAACCGAGCGCTTCGACCGCCCTGGCCAGCCGCTTGGCCGAGACCGGCTCGGCGGTTTTCAGCTCCTGCGCGAACAGCGATACGCGCCATTCCTCGATCAGCCAGCGCAGCTCATCGAGCGGGCCGACACCTTCGGCGCGCAGCTGCAGATACTGGCGCCAGTACGGCAGCACCTGCAGCATGCGCTGCTGGTCCTTGGTCGGATCCTGCCGCAGCCGCTCGGCGCGCAGACGCATAGCTTTCAGATAACGCGGGAAATGCGCCAGCCGGGAGGTCGACAGGTCGCGCAGGAATCCAGGAGTCAGCAGGGCGTCGAACTGCTCGCGCAGATCGTCGTAGCTGGCGCGCGCAAAACCCATCAGCGGCGGTTCGAGCCAGGGCTTCAAATCCGCTTGCGCATCGACGATGGGCTCGGCCAGTTTCAGGCGCTCGACCGCTGCGGCGAATACCTCGCGCGCCATCTGCGTATGCAAGGTCTCGAATGCCGCTGCGGTTCGCACATCCAGGTTGTGGCGTTCCAGCAGGTCGGTAAAGCCGCCTTCGACCAAGTCTTCGCGCAAACCGTCCACCCCGCCCAGCGGGGCATACTTCAAGGCCATCGCATTGCCTACCGGCAAGCGGCGACGGGCCTGCTTGATATCGCTCGCGATCGCGTTGCGCAGCAGACGCACGACGCCGCCACGATGGGCCTCTCGAGCTTCGTCGGCACGCTCGAAGACGCGCAAGGCCACCGTCTCGCCCAGATCGACCAGTGCTGGGAAGGCCATCAGGCCGCCATCGGAACGCACCTGTGCAGGGATCTCGTCGAAATCCCAACCGGTGACTTCCTCGCGCGTCAGCTCGATATCCGTCTTGCGCGAGAACGCTTCGCGTGCACGTCCTTCCCATTGCGCACGAAGCTCGGCGAGATCGCGGCTAGTCGCCAGCGTCTGGCCGCGACCGTTCTTGTCATCGCCATCGAACAGGCGATAACGCATCAGGAAATGCCGCGGCAGCTCGATGCCGGCAAATTCACTGGCGTCGATATCGACGCCGGTGGCGCGCTTGAGGAAAGCGGCCAACGCCTTGGTCAGCGACTCGTCACGCGGGCTTTCGGCTTCGATGAAGGCACGCGCAAAATCCGGCGCGGGCACGAAGTTGCGCCGTAATGCCTTGGGCAGGCCGCGAATCAGCTCGGCGACTTTCTCACCCAGCAAGCCGGGCACTAGCCACTGGCAGCGCGCCGTCGGCAGCGCGTTCAACATGGCCAACGGCAGATGCAGCGTCACGCCATCGGCTTCGTCGCCGGGCATGAAACGGTATTCCAGGCGATAGCGCTGTGGCGGGATATCCAGACTTGCCGGAAACGCCTTGGGATCGAGTCCCGTACCGCCGACCAACACATCGTCCAGCGACCAGCGCAATGCCGCCTGCTCAACCGGACGCGCCTGCCGATACCACGCGTCGAGCGCGCGGCTGCTGGCCACTTCTTCAGGCAGCTTGCCCTCGAAGAACGCGGTCAGGTCGTCCTCGTGACGGATCAGGCCTTCGCGGCGCTGCTTCGCCTCGATGCCTTGTGCGTCCTCCAGCACCCGCTGATTGGCGCGAATGAAATCGGTGCGCGTATCGATATCGCAGCGTGCCAGCGCCTCGCGCAGGAAAATCTGGTGCGCCAGTGCGGGATCCTGCTTCTGGAAGGTCACCGGGCGACGCTCGACCAGGATCAGGCCGAACAAGCTGACCTGCTCGTAGGCAACCACGGTGCCGCGCTTGCGCGACCAGTGTGCCTCGCGGCAACTGCTACGCAACAGATGTTCGGCTTGCTGTTCGATCCACAACGGTTCGATGCGGGCGCACATCATGCCCCATACGCGGCCGCCGACATCGAGAATCTGCGCGGCAAAGACCCAGGCAGGCGGCACCTTGGAAAGCGCCGATCCGGGGAACACCTGGAAACGGCGTTCGCGCGTGCTGCGGTAAACGCCCTTTTCGTCCTTGTGTCCCACCTGGGTCGGCAGACCGGCAAGCAGGCTGCGGTGGACCGATTCGTACAAGGCTTCGCCTTCGTCACGCGCAACCGTTTTTTCTGCCGGAGCCGCCGGTTGCGGTTTATCCGCAGGCTTGCGACGACGCCCGGTTTGCTCGCGTGATGGCGATGGAGCCTGCTGCACCCGTTCCTGCGAGGGCGTTTTCGCGGCCAGACTCCAACCCAGCTCCTGAGTGACCAACAACAGCTGCCGATGCAACTCGCGCCACTCGCGCATGCGCATGAAACTGAGGAAATGGCGAGAACACCAGTCACGCAGTTTCGACTGCGTCAGGTCTTCATGGGCCTTGGTGTATTCGCGCCACAGATTCAGCACGCCGACGAAATCCGATTTCGGATCGGCAAACAGCGCGTGCGCTGCATCGGCTTGCTGGCGTGCATCTGCCGGCCGCTCGCGCGGATCCTGGATGCTCAGGAAAGACACGATCGTCAGCAGCTCGCGCAGGCTAGCGCGCTGCTGCGCTTCGACCAGCATACGCGCCAGCTGGACGTCGATCGGCAGGCGCGCCAGGGTGCGGCCGATCGCGGTCAAGTGACGCTTGTCGTCGATCGCGGAAATTTCGGCCAGACGACGATAACCGTCGGCAATCACGCGCGGATCGGGCGCTTCCAGGAACGGAAACTCATCGACCTCGCCCAGCTGCAGCGACAGCATGCGCAAAATGACATTGGCCAGGGATGAGCGCAGCAGCTCCGGATCGGTATAGGCGGCGCGGCTGTTGTAGTCGGCCTCGTCGTAAAGGCGAAAACAGATGCCCGGACCGACGCGACCGCAACGGCCCTTGCGCTGGTCCGCTGCTGCCTGGGAAATCGGCTCTACATGCAGGCGCTCCAGCTGGCTGCGCTGGCTGTAGCGCTTGACGCGCGCCTGGCCGCTGTCGATCACGTAGCGGATGCGCGGCACGGTCAACGATGTCTCGGCCACGTTGGTGGTCAAGACCACGCGTCGCTTGTTGCCCGGCTTGAATACGCGGTCCTGGTCGGCGGCCGACAAGCGTGCGTACAGTGGCATGATTTCGGTTTCGCGATACTGGCGTCGCGAAAGCAACAGATGCGCGTCGCGAATTTCGCGTTCGCCCGGAAGGAACACCAGCACATCGCCACGCGGATCGTCGTGGCTGATTTCGTCGAGCACGGCGGCGAGATGTTCCGCACCGCCCTGCTGCATGTCGCCGGCCTTCTGACCTCGACGTGCATTGATGTCATCGATGCTGCGCCAGCGAACCTCGACCGGATAAGCACGGCCTTCCACCGACACTACCGGCGCACCGCCGAAATGTTCGGCAAAGCGCCCGGTGTCGATCGTGGCGGACGTCACGATGATCTTCAGCTCCGGCCGCTTGACGATCAGCCGCTTCAGATAGCCGAGCAGGAAATCGATATTGAGGCTGCGTTCGTGCGCCTCGTCGATGATGATCGTGTCATAGGCCGACAACCAGGGATCGCCCTGGGTCTCGGCCAGCAGAATACCGTCGGTCATGAACTTGATCAGGCTCTGCTCGGAGACCTGATCGTTGAAACGCACCTGGAAGCCGACCTTGTCGCCCAAGGGGGTGGCCAGTTCTTCGGCGACACGGCGCGCCACCGAGCGAGCCGCCAGCCGGCGCGGCTGGGTACAGCCGATCATGCCGGCCTCACCGCGCCCTGCCGCCAGGCACAGCTTGGGCAGCTGGGTGGTCTTGCCCGAGCCGGTCTCGCCGGCGATCACCACGACCTGATGCTCGCGGATCAGCTTGACGATTTCATCGGCGCGCGCGGTGATCGGCAGCGATTCGTCCAGGCGAATCGCTGGCTTGGCCGCGACACGGGCGCGGCGTTTGGCCGCGGAGGCTTCGATGTCGGCAGCGAGCGCCTCGAGCTTTCTTTCGTCGGGCTGGCGTTGCTGACCACGCCAGCGACCGAGCAGGCGGCCGAAATCGCGGCTGCTGACGCCGTCGAGCGCCTTGCGCAAGCTGCGCAGGCGATCGTGGTGGAGGGATGCGTTGGCGGATGGGGTATTCATCGAGCCGCATATGATAGCCGGAGCCTATCGGCGAGATCGGCAACTTTCATTTCTTCCTAACAACTGCGGCCGCTAAGCTCTAAAACAGAACCCTCTGAAGGAGCAAATCATGGCCATTTCCATCGGTATCGCCAAAAAGGACCGCGAACAGGTCGCCCAGCAGCTGTCGCAGCTGCTTGCCGATACGTACTCCCTTTACCTGAAGACCCACAGCTTCCACTGGAACATCACCGGCCCGCAGTTCAACAGCCTGCACACGATGTTCGAGACCCAGTACAACGAACTATGGCTGGCCGCCGACGAAGTCGCCGAGCGCATCCGCACCCTGGACGTGTTCGCACCGGGCTCCTACAGCCAGTTCGGCAAGCTCACCTCGATCAAGGAAGAGCCGGGCGTGCCGGAGTGGAAGGAGATGGTCGGCCAGTTGGTCGAAGGCCATGAAATCGCCGCCCATACGGCCCGCCAGACGATCAAGGCTGCCGACCAAGCCGGTGACGAAGGCACCGCCGACCTGGTGACCGGCCGCCTGATGGAGCACGAGAAGACGGCCTGGATGCTGCGTTCGCTGCTCAAATAAGCCCCGGGAGCGAGCAACCAGGAGTAAGAAACGAGTGAGAGCAGCTAGGGCGCTTTACTTTTTTCTTACTCCTGTCCGCTCGCCAATGGCCCTACCCCTGACCTCTTGCTGACCCGTTTTGATCATCTTTATTGAGCCTTACGCCCTGCGTTAGTAAGCTCCTCGGGCTTTTAGGCCTCGTGTGAGGCACCCACGGGGACCGTTTTGAGCTCGACACCAGCTATTCAGGACAGCCGTCATCCATTCATCGCAGCGGTTTTGCTCGCCATCGTGGTGGCCGCGATGAACGTGGGCCTGTGGTGGTGGAGCAACCTGCCGCATGGCCCGGAGGAATGGCATGGCCCGATCGGAGGCTTCGCGCTATCCGCGTTCCAGCGCTACCAGAATCCGCTCAAGCAGGACTTCCCCAGCGACGACGAGATCGACAGCGATCTGAAGCTGCTGCGGCAGTACACACCTCGTGTCCGTACATACTCGATGCTGGAGAATCCGCAGGTCTATCGCCTGGCTGACAAGGAGGGCCTGCAGGTGATGGCCGGCGCCTGGTTGGACAATCGCATGGACAACAACGAGAAGGAAATCGCAGCACTCGTAGCTCAGGCGCGGCGCTACCCCAAGACGATCAACCGAGTCATCGTCGGCAACGAGGTTCTGTTCCGCAACAATATGCCGCCGGAACAGCTGATGGCCTATGCCGACCGCGTGCGCGCAGCAGTCCATCAACCGGTGACGATCGCCGAGCCCTGGCACATCTGGGCGCGCTATCCGGAACTGGCGGAGCACGTGGACTTCATCACCGTACACCTGTTTCCGTACTGGAACGGCATCGGTATGAATCGCGTCCCGAAGGGTAGCAACGTCTCCGAGTACGGTGCCGTTAACGATGCCTATAACAGCTATCTCGCACTCAAGCGGATGTTCCCGAACAAACCGATCGTAATCGGCGAGATCGGCTGGCCATCCAACGGTAACCGCTACATGTACGCCGATCCATCGGTGTCGAACGAGGCGATCTTCCTGCGCACCTGGTTCAATTTGGCCAAGCGCGAAAAGATCGATTACTACATCATGGAAGCTTTCGATCAGCCCTGGAAGGAGCAGCTTTCCGGCCGCACCGAGGCCTACTGGGGCATGTTCAATGCCGACCGCCAGCTGAAGTTCCCCTTCAACGGGCCGGTCACCGAGGACGTGATGTGGCCGTGGAAGGCGATCGCCGCCAGCCTGCTCGCGCTGCTCCCGATGATCTGGTTCGCCCGCCATTACAGCCGTTTCAAGCTGATGGGGCGATTGTTCTTCTGCGCGCTGATCCAGCTGGCCTGCGGCCTGATCGTGTGGTCGGCGACCCTGCCGTTCAATTTCTATCTCAGCTGGGTCGACTGGACCATGCTGGTGCTGTTGTTCCCGGCGCAGATCGCGATCCTGGCGATCCTGCTGATCAACGGCTTCGAGTTCACTGAGGTGCTGTGGCGTCGCAGCTGGGTGCGTCACGCCACCATGCTGACACCCGATCCGCCGGCCAAGCAGCCGTTCGTGTCGATCCATCTGGCCTGCTACAACGAGCCGCCGGAGATGGTCATCGTCACGCTCGACTCGCTGGCCAAGCTCGAGTACGCCAACTACGAAGTCCTGGTGATCGACAACAACACCAAGGACCCGAACGTCTGGAAGCCGGTGCAGGAATACTGCGAGAAGCTCGGTTCGCGCTTCCGCTTCTTCCATCTGGAACCGTGGCCGGGCTACAAGGCGGGCGCGCTGAACTTCGGTCTGAAGGAAACCGACCCGGCCGCCGACGTGGTCGCGGTCATCGATGCCGACTACGAAGTGCGTGCCGATTGGCTGTCCAGCCTCACCGGCTACTTCCACGACCCCAAGGTGGCGGTGGTGCAGTGCCCGCAGGCGCACCGCGAGTACGAGCACAACACCTTCCGCCGCATGACCGCCTGGGAGTACGACGGCTTCTTCCGCATCGGCATGCACCACCGCAACGAGCGCAACGCGATCATCCAGCATGGCACGATGACGATGGTTCGCCGCTCCGCGCTGGAAGGCACCGGCGGCTGGTCCGAATGGACGATCTGCGAAGACGCCGAGCTGGGCCTGCGCCTCATGCACGCCGGTTACGAGCTGGTCTATGTCGATGAATTGATGGGCAAGGGCCTGACCCCGGCCGACTTCAAGGCGTACAAGAGCCAGCGCTACCGCTGGGCGTTCGGCGCGATGCAGATCCTCAAGGGCCGTTGGGACTGGATGACCAAGAAGGGCCCGCTTTCGGGCGGCCAGCGCTTCCACTTCCTCACCGGCTGGTTCAGCTGGTTTGCCGATGCGCTGCACCTGATCTTCACGCTGATGGCGATCTTCTGGACCGCCGGCATGATCGGCCTGCCCTCGCTGTTCAACCTGCCGATGCAGCTGTTCCTGATCCCGGTGATCGGGTTCTTCTTCGCCAAGGCGATCTTCGGCATCGTGCTCTACCGCGCACGCGTCCCATGCAGCTGGTACGACACGCTGATGGCCTCGCTGGCCAGCATGGGCCTGTCACATGCCATCGCACGCGGCATCCTGCACGGCCTGACGCGCAAGAAGACCGCCTTCATCGTGACGGCCAAGAGCCGTCGCCTGGGCGAGTCGAGCTTCGCGGCGTTCACACCGGTGCGCGAGGAGCTGCTGATGGCCTTCGTGCTGCTGCTGTGTGTGATCGGCATGGCCACCAGCGTAGGCTCGCAGTACATCGAAGGCCGGCTGTGGATGGTCATCCTGGCGGCGCAGTCGATCCCGTATGTGTCGGCCGTCTGCGGCGCCTGGATTGCGCACAAGGCAGGCGACAAGGCGGGTTGATCCCGCCTTGCCTGCCGGATTGGCTGCCATTTTTCGTAGCAATTCGAATAAATTGGTGTCATCGGTACATTTGCGGTCAACATTGCCGCCATTAAGCTCGACGCCGTGATGTGTTCCAAAGGGGAACCATCGACTTTCCCGTAGATGGAACCTACGCATGCGTTGGAACCGCCGCCAAGGCTCGATCCTGCTACCGCTGTTGTTGTGCACGTCGCTGGCTCATGCCGGCGTGCAGTTGGTCGTGGACGGCGTGGACGACAACCTCAAGGGCGCGATCACCTCTACGGTCGAACTGGCGCAGTACGCCAACCGCGATGTCACCGAGGCGCAGGCGCGCCGGCTGTACGAGCGCGCGCACGATCAGGTCACGCTGGCCCTGCAGCCCTATGGCTACTACGAGCCAAGTGTCGACGGCGATATCAAGCAGGTCGGCAAGGACTGGCAGGTCACCCTGCACGTCAAACCTGGCGAGCCGGTCAAGGTGACCGCCGTCGATGTGCAACTGGACAAGACCGCCGCCAACATCCCCGCCGTACGGCGCGCCAAACGGGCGGTCGAGCGACTCAAGGACCAGGTGCTCAACGATGGTGCCTACGACAGCGCGCGCGACAGCCTCAGCGGCGCGCTGACGGCAACCGGCTTCCTCGATGCCAGGCTCGTCACCCATCGTGTCGAGGTCAATCGCAGCGAACACAGCGCGGTGATCAAACTGGCCTGGGAGGCGGGGCAGCGCTATCGCTACGGTACGGTGCATTTCGAAGGCTCGCAGTTTCGCCAGGGCTTTCTCGACCGCTATGTGCCGTTCAAATCCGGCGACTACTTCGACCAGGACCAGCTGCTGCAATTGCAGCAGGCCTTGAACGGCGCGGATTATTTCTCGGTCGTCAACGTACTACCCGAGGTCGATGCAAAAGCGCATGGCGAGGTCGACGTCAAAGTCGAGCTTGCGCCGGCCAAACGCACCATCTACACCGGTGGCCCCTTTATCGGCACCGATACCGGCGTCGGCGTGCGCGCCAGCATGGAACGCCGCTGGGTCAACGCCCGTGGCCACAAATGGAAAAACGAATTGGTGCTGGCGCAGCGGCTGAAAACGCTGTCGACGTTGTATTCGATTCCCATGCCCGGCCCGAACCAGCGCAGCTTCAACTTCGGCGCCAACTTTCGCGACGCCAATACCGACACATCCAAGTCCCGCACGCTCGAACTCGTCGCCAATGAAACGCGCCTGTGGCACGGCTGGACGCGCACGGTCGGCCTGCACGCACTGTCGGGCACGTTCACCGTGGGCCAGGAGGCCAACGAGAACGAGAATGCGGCAGGCATCGAACATGGCCGCAGCACCTTGGTCTACCCGGAAGTCTCGCTATCGCGCAAAGTCGCCGACAACCCCACCTTCGTGCGCAAAGGCTGGGCGGTAAATATCTACGCGCGCAGTACAGTCGGCACGCTGCTGTCCGATACGCGTTTCAGCCAGATCGCCGCCGACGCCAAATGGATCCGCGCGTTCACGCGCCGCGACCGCCTGATTCTACGCGGCGCCATGGGTTACACCGTGACCGGCAACTTCGACGCGCTGCCGCCGCAGTTGCGCTTCTTCGCCGGCGGCGATCGCTCCGTTCGAGGTTACGGCTTCCAGACCATTGGCCCGAAAAATGCGTTCGGTCGTGTGATCGGCGGCAAGAACCTGTTGGTCGCCAGCACCGAAGTCGAGCATTACTTCACCAAGAATTGGGGCATGGCGGCTTTCGTCGACGCCGGCAATGCGTTCAGTGGCACCAACTACAGCCCGCGCATTGGCACGGGCCTGGGCGTACGCTGGCTATCGCCGGTAGGCATGATTCGCGTCGACCTGGGCACGCCGATCAACGATCAGCAGCGTCACGGCGTGGAACTGCATCTGGTGATCGGCCCGGATCTGTAATGCGGTAACGGATCGCGCTTGAGCTCGCCGCGCCGATCCCGCAATGAGGAAGGCAAGACATGAGGAAGTGGCTAAAACGCGTGGCTTTGGCGCTCGTCGCCCTGCTGGTGCTGCTGACGGCGGCGCTGTGGTGGCTGCTTGGCAGTGCCGGCGGCCTGCGCTTCGCGCTTGCCCAGGCGCAGCACTTCACCGACGGCGCGCTCACCGTGCAGCACGCCGAGGGTCGCCTGATCGGACCGCTCAAGCTTTCCGGGCTGCGCTATGCCGACAGTTCAGGCCTGGACGCCAACGTGGCGCAGGCCGAGCTGGACCTGCGCATCTGGCCCTTGCTGCGCAAACGCGTGCATGTACTGAACCTGAAGGTCGAGGGTGTCGATGTCGCTCTGCCCAAACCCGCTCCCGAAAAACCCGAAAGTCAGAGCAGCTTTTCGCTCAAGCCGCCGATCGATCTGCAGCTCGATCGCGTACATGTAGGCAAGGTGCGCATCACGCAGGCACAGGACGATCACCAGCAACAGCCATTGTTCCTCTCGGACAATCTCGATCTGGCCGGCCAATGGACTGCCAAGGGCATCGAGCTGCATAAACTGACGTTGCGCGCGCCGGACGGCCACGCCGATCTCAATGGCGAGCTGGCGATCAGCACCGACGAAAAGGGCGACGGCGCACTCGGCTTCGGCTGGAAGGTAGCCGGCGTCGACTATGCCGGCGATATCGAAGCGCATGGCGACGGCAAGCAGGTGAAGGTAGGTCTCAAGCTCAGCCAGCCGATGGCCGCGCAGATCGACCTGGACCTGACCCAGAGCGGCGAGTATCCGTGGACGGCCAAGGTCGCCCTGCCCGCTTTCGATCCCAAACCTTTGCTGGGCGACAGCGCGCTCAAGACGCTCGCGCTGGATATCCAGGGCAGCGGCAATCGTCATGGCGGCAACGTCAACGGCCAAGTCGGCATCAACCAATACCAGCTGCAACTCAAGCCGCTGCGTGCGCATTTCAGCGACGACTTCAAGCTGCTCACGCTGGACGAACTCAACCTCGGCTCGCCACAGATCAAGGGTGCATTGAGCGCTAGCGGCACGGTGCAACTCGGTGCGCAGCCGGTCAGTGCCGACTTGGCACTGCATTGGAAGGACGCGTTGTTGCCGGCCAATCTGGTGGGACAGGATCTGGCCAGTCGTGGCGACATCACGGTCAAGGGCAGCGCCGAGCAATTCCATACCGAGGGTGATGTCGATATCGGACCGCCGGGAAATCTCGCCAAGCTCGCGCTCAATCTCGACGGTACACAGAAACAGATCAACCTGCACACGCTCGAACTGAAGCAACCGCGCGGACATCTGCTGGCCAAGGGCACACTCGACCTGCAGCCTGCGCTGGCCTGGCAGATGCAGCTGACCTCGGAGAATCTCAATCCGGGGCAGTTGCTGGCCGGCTGGGACGGCGCCTTGAACATGGACCTGGTCACCCAGGGCACACTGCCTAAAGATCAGCCTGACGCGACGGTGGAAGTCCGCAAGCTCGAAGGCAAACTGCGCGAGCGCGCGATCAAGGGCAGCGGCAAGCTGCACGTGAGTCCGACCCAGGTGGTGGACGGCAAGCTCGAACTTGCTTCCGGCAGTAGTACCGTTGATATCGCCGCGAAGCCGGGTGCAAGCAACGACATCGACCTGACACTCGCCATAGCGTCACTGGGCGACTGGCTACCTGAGGCAGCCGGCAAGCTCAATGGCGACTTTCGCGTGCGAGGCAAGCTGCCCAAGCTGTCGATCGACGGACACCTGAACGGCACCGCGGTGACCTACGCGGGCCAGCAGATCGAGAAGTTGCAATTGACCGCCGACGTGCCCGATATCAGCAATCCCGGCGGCAAGCTCGATCTGACCACGCAAGGCGTGACTGCCGGCGGCTTCGCCTTTCGCGAAGTCGACCTGCACGGCAACGGCACCTCCGCGCAGCACAGCCTGACCCTCGATGCGCGTGGCGATCAGCTTTCCGCCGGGCTGAGCCTGAGCGGCACGCTCAAGGGAAGCAACTGGAACGGCACGCTGTCGCGCTTCGATCTGGAGCCCAAAGGCATTCCCCGCTGGCGTCTGCAACAACCGACGAAGCTCGGTTATAACGACGGCGCCTTGAACCTGTCGGAGCTGTGCCTCACCGCCGGCGCGCCGCAACTGTGCGCGGCGGCCAAGCAGGACAAAGCCGGCAATCTCGATGCGAGCTATCGTCTGCATGACCTGCCGCTCGCGCTGTTGACGAGTATCGCCGGCTCGAGCGACCTGCCCATGCGCGCCGATGGCGTGCTCAACGGCAACGGCGCGATCCGCCGTAATGCGGCCGGCGCACTCAGCGGCAACGCGACCATCAGCTCCACGCGCGGTACGGTGACCTATGTGGAACATGCCGACCGTCCGCTGCTCAGTTACACCGATCTGGCGCTGAATGCCGAGCTGAGCCCAACCAGCCAACACGCGACCTTGAGCGCCAACTTCAATGACGGTGGCCGTCTGGACGGCCAGGTCGCGATCAACGGCGCGCAGCAGAATCTCTCCGGCCAGATCAATCTTCGCTTCAACGATCTGTCGCTGATCGAGCTTTTCACCAACGAAATCGCCAGCGTCAAGGGACGCCTCAACGGACAGTTCCACCTTGGCGGGACGGTGAAGGAGCCCGCGATCACCGGCCAAGCCGATGTCGAAGATTTCGCCGCGGAAGTGCCCGTTGCCGGCCTCAAGCTGACGCAAGGCAAGCTCACCGTCAGCACGACCGATGCGCAGCGCTTCCAGATTCAGGGCGGCGTGCAATCGGGCAAGGGAGCGTTGGCGATTGATGGCTATGCCGGCATCGGCCAGAACGCGCAAACGGCGCTTACTATCAAAGGCAGCCAGTTCACCGCCGCGGACATCCCTGCTGCCAAGGTGGTGATTTCCCCCGATCTGGTCATCAAACAAGATGCCAAGGGCATCGATGTCGGCGGTTCGGTCCTGCTCGAAAGCGCCGACGTCGATGTCTCCAAGCTGCCCGGCGCGGGCGCAACCCAGGCTTCGCCCGACGTGGTCGTCGTCGATGAGAAGAAGCAGCAGGAAGAAGCCGCCAAAATGCCGATCACCGCGCAGATCAAGGTCGATCTGGGCCGCAAGACCCACCTTGTCGGCATGGGGCTCGACGGACGTCTCAGCGGCGTACTGAATGTGAGCGAGCGTCCCGGTCGCGCGACGACCGGCCAGGGCCAGATCACGGTCGACGGTATCTATAAGGCTTACGGGCAGAACCTCAATATCGAGCAGGGCCGTCTGCTCTTCGCCAGTACGCCAATCGACAACCCCGGCCTGGATATCCGCGCCGCCCGCAAGCTCAGCCCGAACGCGACCATCGACGATGGTCAGAAGGTCGGGCTGTACGTGTCGGGTACGGCACAACGCCCGGTGCTGACGGTGTTCTCCAACCCGGTGATGGAGCAATCGGACGCCCTCTCCTACTTGATCACCGGCAAGCCGCTGTCGCAGGTCAAGGGCGGTGAAGGCAGCATGGTGGGGGCCGCCGCACAGGCGCTTGGATCGGCCGCGGGCGATCTGCTGGCCAAGAGCATCGGCTCAAAGATCGGCGTCGACGACATCGGCGTCTCGAGCAACGAGGCGCTGGGCGGTACGTCGGCGTTTACGGTCGGCAAGTATCTATCGCCGCGTTTGTATCTGAGCTATGGCGTGGGGCTGTTCGAGCCGGGCCAGGTCATTACATTGCGTTACCGGTTGAGCCATCGGTGGAATTTCGAGGCGCAGAACGCGACGGATTTCAGTCGGGCTAGTTTGAATTATCGGATTGAGAAGTGAGGGCTTAGAGCCCCCCTCACCCCAACCCTCTCCCCCGGCGAAGCCAGGGGAGAGGGAGCCTACTGAGGCAGCCTCGGTGTTTCGCGCTTGCGTAGCTTGCCCCCTCTCCCTTGGCTTCGCCGGGGGTGAGGGGGGCTCCTGCCCTAGCCCATCAGTCATGCACCAAACCCGCACCAAGCGATCTATCGTGGCCTTCCCACTTCTTTGAGAGGTCATCGCCGTGCAGCGACTTCGTTGGATTCTTACCGCCGCCGTCATCGGTGGCTCGACCGCGCTCGTTGGCGTCCAAGCCGCCGATGCTCCCGCAAAGACCGCAAAAACCAGCCCCTCGGGGATCGACCTGGCCGGCATCGACCACGCGATCAAGCCTGGCGACGATTTCGACGGCTACGCCAATGAGAGCTGGCGCAAAACGGCGCAGATTCCGGCCGACCGCTCCAGCACCGGCATCTTCCTGCAGGTGTTCGAGAAAGCCGAGAAGCGCAATGCGGATCTGATCCGCGACATGGGCAAGGGCAACCCGGCGGCAGGCAGCAATCCGCGCAAGATTGCCGACTACTACGCGGCCTTCATGAACACCACGCAGATCGACAAGGGCGGCCTGGCCCCGCTCAAAGCTTCCTTCGATCAGATCAACGCGATCGGCAACGTCACCGACCTCTCGCGCGTGCTCGGCGGCGAGTTGCGTGCCGATGTGGATCCGGTCAACTCGACCAATTTCGACACCGAGCACCTGTTCGGCCTGTTCGTGACGCAAGGATTGGAAGATCCCTCGCACAATGTCGCTTATCTGCTGCAGGGCGGCCTGGGCATGCCCAGCCGCGACTACTACCTGTCGAACGACAAGGATATGGTCGCCGCGCGCGAAAAATATCAGCAGTACATCGCCGCACTGCTCAAGCAAGCCAATGTGGCCGACGCCGACACCAAGGCCAAGAACATCTTTGCGCTGGAAACCAAGATCGCCCAGGGGCAGACGGACCTGGTCGAAAGCCAGGACGTTCACAAGGCCAACAACCCGTGGCCGATCGGTGACTACGCCAAGCATGCACCGGGCATCGATTGGAATGCCTATTTCGCCGCGGCGGGCCTGTCCAAGCAGAAGACCATCGACGCCTGGCAACCGCAGGCGATCGCCAAGCTTTCCGCCCTGGTGGCCAGCGAACCGCTGGGCACCTGGAAGGACTATCTCACCTTCCACGCCATCAACCACAGCACCGCGGTGCTGCCGCACGAATTCGACGCGCTCTCGTTCGAGTTCTACGGCCATACCCTGCAAGGCACGCCCAAGCAGCGCGATCGCTGGAAACGCGCGATCAGCGCAACCAACAACGGGCTCGGTGACGCGGTCGGGCAGGAATACGTAAAGCGGTATTTCCCCGCCTCGTCGAAGAAACAGGTGCAGCAGATGGTCACCAATATCCTGGCCGCGTTCGACGATCACGTCGACACGCTGGACTGGATGACCCCGGCCACCAAACAGAAAGCCAAGGCCAAGATCGAAACCCTGCGCGTCGGTGTCGGTTACCCGGAAACCTGGCGCAACTACAGCTCGCTGGATATCCGTGCCGACGACGCCCTGGGCAACCAGCTACGCGCCGAGAAGTTCGAGTACCAGCATCAGCTGGCCAAGCTCGATCAACCCGTCGACAAGGGCGAATGGTGGATGACGCCGCAGACGGTCAATGCAGTGAACCTGCCGCTGCAGAACGCGTTGAACTTCCCTGCCGCGATTCTCGAGGCACCGTTCTTCGATCCCAAGGCCGACCCGGCTGCCAACTACGGCTCGATCGGCGCGGTGATCGGCCACGAGATCAGCCACAGCTTCGACAACACCGGTGCCGAGTTCGACGAACAAGGTCGCATGGCCAACTGGTGGACGCCGGACGATCAGGCGCATTTCAAGGCAGCCGGTCAACGTCTGGTCGAACAGTACAACGCCTACGAACCGCTGCCTGGCGTGCATATCAACGGGCAGCAGACGCTGGGCGAAAACATCGCCGACGTATCCGGCCTGGCCATTGCGTTGGCCGCGTATCACAAATCGCTGGGTGGCAAGCCGGCACCGGTACTGGATGGCCTCACGGGCGACCAGCGTTTCTTCCTCGCCTTCGCGCAGTCGTGGCGCGAGAAGACGCGTGACGCCGCGCTACGCCAGCAGCTGATTACCGACGGTCACTCACCAGGCAACTATCGCGCACAGACCGTGCGCAATATCGATGGCTGGTACGAAGCGTTCAAGGCTCAACCGGGTCAGAAGCTTTATCTCGATCCGCAGCAGCGCGTGAAGATCTGGTAAGTCCAATCCATGCTGTAGAAAGCCAAGGCCGCGCTCGTTAGAGCGCGGCTTTTTTAGTGTTGTTTGTCGTCCCGATAGACTTTTTCCAACTCGGCCACCTTACGCTCGATCAAGGCCATGTCCTCGTCGACCAAGGATTGGGGTGAGATGTCCTTGCCGAAAAACCGATGCAACAGGTTCTGTGGCGTATCGTCGAAACCGTCCTGAAGAAACCTTGTGTAGCGCACCTGAAAATCTTTCGGATCACGCTGCGCCATGTCGTACATCTTTGCCGCAAACAATCCTGCGTAGAGATAGTTCGCCAGATAAAGCGGGTCTTCGTACATCAACCGCTTGGTCATCCAGACATGCGCAAGGCGCGGCTGCTTCGCCGGCCATATCTCGTAGCGCCCGGTGATCTTCAGCGTCAAGGCGTCGAGGTCCGATGCATTGCGCAATTTGCCAGCGACCACCCCATCGTAGATGGATTGCTCCAACTCGCCCTCTTCGGCCGACGTAAAGATTTCCAGTGTCATGTCGTCGAGCAGGGATTGCAGGTAGTACGCCTTGGTCTGCGCATCTTTTGCGTGCCGGTACAGATAGTCGCGCAATAGAAACTCGTTCAGGATCGCCGCGGCTTCCTTCATCCAGCTAGGGCCACCGGTATAGAACGGCGACACGCCGTGCTCATCCATCAGCTGCGCATGCATCGCATGGCCGCCTTCGTGAATGATGACGCTGGCGCTTCCCAGATCGCCGCTGTAGCGGCTGACGAACAGACCCGGGAGCACGCCAGGGGCATCGACCGAAAACGCGTCGTTAACGCGCTTGCCCAGCTCCGGTGAAATATCGATGCGACGGTTGCCCGGATCGAGCAACGCGTCGAAGCGTGCGACATAGGCCGTACCTAACGGAGCCAACGCTTCATGGGCGATATCGCGCATCTGCGCGTAATTGAATACCGGCGGGGTAAACCCCTGTCCGGCCATGCTCAAGTCCCAAGGCTGCACATCGCTCATACCTGTCAGAGCGGCCACCCTGCCGGCACGCAATGTCTGATATCGCTGCAACAGATCCGCGT
This sequence comes from Dyella sp. NPDC103356, assembly GCF_055584465.1. Classification (NCBI taxonomy): domain Bacteria; kingdom Pseudomonadati; phylum Pseudomonadota; class Gammaproteobacteria; order Lysobacterales; family Rhodanobacteraceae; genus Dyella; species Dyella sp. NPDC103356. Next base: position 19,584 of record NZ_JBVJLZ010000011.1, on the reverse strand, counting down.
GTTTCGCCGTAGCGGCGATCGTCTCATCGACGTTCTTGCGATCGAACTGACGCGAGAAATAGGTCGCGGACGGCGCATCATCGAAGTGTTGCAAGTGAGCCGTTCGGTCGTTCAGTCGCACGATGCTCAGCAACACGCTAGCAAACGTGCCCGCGCGTGAGTTGTAGGCATCCCAGCGCTGCTCCCAGGCCTGCTGGCGCACGCTGCGATCAGGCACGAGAGCGATCGCTTTGGCATCCTTGTCCACGCCAAGATCGCCTTGTGCGGTATGCACCTTGCCAAAATCGATACCGCGCTGGGTTTGTTGGTAGATCGTCCAATAGGCATCCGCCGCGGGTTCGGCGACCTGGTCGAGGATGGCCTGCTGCGCGGCCGGCAACTCGTGCGGCAGGCCACGTTGCGCGCGTGACAGCACATAGCGGTAGCTGGCCAAGGCCGGCTCTCGCTTTACCGCCGCGGCAAAACCGTCATCACCCCAGGTCCGCAATACGCCACGAACACCATCGACCAACCGACCGGCCGCATTGTCGATATCGTTTTTGGCATCTGCTGTCGCGGTATCTTCGATATCCAGTGCGACGCGCAGATGCAAATAGGCGCTGTGCTTATGCGCCAGCCTTAGAAGCGCCTCGCCGTGACGGAGATAATCGAGCAGCGCGGAGGCATCGCCCATGGCCGGGGACTTCAGCGCCGCTATGTCGTTGACGAGCTTCTGACGCGCGTCTGCTTCGTCGGTTGGCGTATCGAAATAAGCCTGCTGATCAATATGATAAGTAGGCACCTGCTGCTCTGCCATCGCCCATGGCGACGCCCCTAGCAACACGCTCAGCAGCCCATACGGAATCGCTCTGCGCACACCCCTCTCCCCACGCCAGACACGGAACAGAACCCAGCCTACCGATTGGCTGCCGCTCGTGCTTGCCCGGGATTAGCGCGCTTGATCGTGCTTAGCGCATATTCTCGCGATAGCTCGATGGCGGTACGCCAAAAACCGCCTTGAACGAGCGGGAGAAGGTGGATGCGTCGCCAAAGCCGCAGGTCAATGCGATATCGAGCAACGGCATGCGGGTTCGGCGCAACAGCTCGGTGGCCCTGGCAACCCGTGCATGTCGGATGTATTCGCCGATGGTGCAGCCATACGATTGGCGAAAACAGCGCGCAACATGCACCGGATGCCGCCGCGCATCGCGCGCCAGTCGCTCGAGCGACCATGCCTGCGCAGGCTCATCGTCAATGCTCTCGCGCAATCGCCGCAACCAGTCAGGCACATGCGGAATCTCACGCTCCTGCCTGGCCAGCAAGGCCAGCAGTTCCATCGCGATCCCTTCGATGGCAACGGAAGCGAAACTGTCGCCGATCTGCAGCTCTCGCAACATGCGCTGTCCCAATTGCGACAGCGACGCGCTACGGCGCAGGTAAGGCGCCTCGCTCAACCTGCTGCCGTGCTCAAGCAGATATTCCAAGGCGGATGATGGCGGCGAAAAAATGAGTTTTCGAGCGCCTTCGGCACCGATCTGCTGGCTGTGCGTCGCATGCTCGGGGCAAAACAACAGGTCGCCGCTGCCATGTTCGTCGATGCGAGATCGAATATGTTCGCGATAACTGCCTTCCAGCACGAGACACAACCATGCTTCGTGATGGACATGCGCCGCCAGGTCGGCTCGCGGTGCGTAGTTGGAGACATGCAAACGCAAGGCGTGTGACATAACTCTCCTCGGCGGTCGGGGAAGACGCGCTCAGGCTATACCCAGGCCACCAATCCCGGTAATGGTCTGGCCGTCGAAACCGGCAAGCTCGGCGAAACGGCGGCCACGATCGGCATAGTCGCGAAATTGATCGAAGCTGGGCGCACCGGGCGACAGCAGAATCGTACCGCCGGCCGGAGTAAGTGAACGACCCGTCTCCACCGCGGCCGCGACATCGGCCACTTCGACCAGTCGACCGGCGAAGGACGCATCGCGCAAGGCCTTGGCGATACGCGGCCCATTCGCACCCTGCGTCACGATCGCATGCGGTGCGTGCCGCGTCATGGCCGCCACGAAGTCGCTCCAGTCCAGGCCGCGGTCGTGGCCACCGACGATGACCGTGACCACCTTCGAGCCCAGGCTTTGCAAGGCCGCCAGCGTCGCCTGTGGCGTGGTGCTGATCGAATCGTTGACCCAATACCAGCCGTCGCGCTCGCCCAGTGGTTGCAGGCGATGCGGCAGGGGATGAAAACTCGCCAACGCCGGCGCCGCGGCCAGCGCATCGGCACCGCTAACCTCGATCGCCGTCAACGCGGCGCAGGCATTGAGCGCATTGTGTTCGCCCGGCACCGGCAGATCGGCCACCGCAAACACGGGCTTGTTGCCGCGATGAATAAACCCCGCGCGAACATGCCAGCCCTCGGAGTGACCGAACAGCAGGCGATGCGGGTGGTCGGCGGTTTTTTCGAGCAACGCCGGCTGCAAGGCATTAACCAGCAGATACCGCGATACATCGGCCAGCTTGAGCTTGTCGGCCACATAGCGTTCGCGCGAACCGTGCCAGTCCAGATGCTCCTCGTACAGGCTGGTGACAATGCCCAACTGCACCGGCCCCGCCTCACCCGTCTGGAAGCTGGACAGCTCCACCGCCCATAGCTCGGCGCGACTGTCGAGCAGCTCCAGCATCTGCATGCCGATATTGCCGGCCAGCGCGGTGCGAATATGCAGTGCGCGCGCCAGATGCGCGATCAGCGCGGTTGTCGTGCTTTTGCCCTTGGTGCCCGTTACCGCGATGACATGTGCATCGGGCTGTTCGGCGAACCACAACGCGGTTCCCGAGGTGACCTTCAATCCGCCCGCCTTCGCTTCGACCAGGGCGGGCTTGTAGGCGGAAACGCCAGGCGATTTCACCAGTACATCGAACCGGGACAGCGCCTGCGCATCCGGCTCCCCGCCATGTACGGCGAGGTTCGCATCGAAGGCCTGTGCGGCAGCCACTTCTGCCTGGGTACAGAACAGGCTCAACGGCAGCCCAGGCAGGCGCGCACGCAACACGCCGATGATGGCCCGGCCTTCGCGACCGAAACCCCAGATCGCAACACGCTTGTCGGCCAGCTCGGCGATACGCATGGATTTAGTCGAACAGCGCCAACGCGCCCTGCAGGCGCGCGGGGATGCCGTGTTCCGACGACGCTTCGAGCCAGGGCTCGATGGCGAGCTGCGTGACGTCCAGCTGCGGCAGGATTTCCTCGCGGAAACGTGCAATCAGGACGTCCTCCTGCCACTCCGGACGTTGACTCAAAGCATACATCGCCGCACGCGCCTCGGCCGCTTCGCCGACGCATTCGAACGGCTTGTGATCCTGATATTCCAGCAGCGCGTCGAAGCCCGCGGCCTGACTTTCGTCGTCCAGCAGATTGCGGCCGAAGATCGACAACAGACGCGGCTTGGGCAGGAAGGGCGCCAAGGCGAGAAAGACGAAATGGCATTTCGGGCATTGCCCGCACCAACGATCCGCCGGTTTGGGACCGAGGATCTTGAAGTTACGGTTGCAGCTGGAAAACACGTCGAAATAAGGCGTGAGCTTGGCGAATGCCCGCGTCACCGCCAGCTCCGAATACGGGCGCAGCAGCGAGAAGAAATCCAGGTCGGCCGCAACATGCGTATGCAGCCACGCGGCGAACATCTGCTCGAACGCGTAGCCCTTGCTCCACTGGTGATTGACCTGCTGGCCCTCGTATTCCAGCGTCGCCGCCGATGCGGAGCGCTCGTTGGCGAACGCGATGCTGTCGAAGCCATAAAGGATGGCAGCCAGCGCAAGGATCGCCGAGTTGATGGCAGTGACCGGGATATGCCCGTTCCACGCGCCCTGGCGATTGAGCTCGAACAGCCCCGGCGCGAGTTCGCGCTGGATATTGAGCATCGGCAGGCCGGTGCGTTCGGCGCAACCGGCGATCAGGGTCGAACTACCGACCCATACGGCCGTGGCGTCGCCACCGGCCTGCTTGATCGCCTCAACCGCGACCAGCGAGTCCTTGCCACCGCCGATCGGCACCAGCGTGCGCGCGGGCAAGCCCAACGCGTCGGTTGTCGGACCAGCCTTGCCGCCGCGCGGAAAGGCGATACGGCTGCGCAGATCCAGGCCGTTGCGATAAGCGAATTCAGCCAGGCCATGCAGGTACAACTGATCGAGCAGATCGGCCGTCGGATCGTCCAGCGGGCCATCGGCCACGTCGATCTTCGGCGGCACCCCGGCCTTGTAATAGCTGACACCGGCAAACAGGTGCAGCGCCTTCAGCGCGGCGTCGAAGGCGCGCGCGTACTTCGGCACCACCGGTGGCGCGTGCGGAAAGCGCACGCGTTCGATCAGCTCCTCGCCCTGGTCGAAGGCATACACCAGCTCGGCCACGCCATCGGCGTAGCTGCAGCGCACGAAGCGGAAGACCTGCGTCAGGCGAGGCGGTATTACGTCGGTCACCTAGTTCTCCAAACGACATCCGCCCGCGTCGGCGACGCGGGCGATCTTGATCAATCGAGCACGATTTCTTCGGCCGGCCCGCGCAGATTGTACGGCGAAGACATCACCTGACCGTAGGCACCCGTGGTGGCGATCAGAATCACATCGTCCTCGCGACTCTCCGGCAAGCGGCGGTCGTTACCCAGCACGTCGCCCGACTCGCAGATCGGCCCCACCACCTGATACATCGCCGTGGCAGGCTCATGCAGGCGGGTGAGATTGACGATTTCGTGCCAGGCGTCATACAGCGCCGGCCGGATCAGGTTGTGCATGCCCGCGTCCACGCCCAGGTAGCGCCAGCCGCCCTTGCCCTTGAGCTGGGTGACCTTGGCCAGCAGGACGCCGGCTTCGGCGACCAGGAAACGCCCGGGCTCCATCCACAGCTTGTACTGCGGATAGACCTGTTTTACTTCCGCCAAGGCGGCACCGACGGCATCGAGATCGAGCGGTCGCTCGCCCGGATGCGAAGGCACACCAAGCCCGCCGCCGATATTGAGGAATTCCACCGTGGGAATGCGCTCGGCAATGCTGGCAAGCTGGGCATAGACCTCGGCCCAATGCGACGGATCGAGCACGCCCGAGCCCAGGTGCGCATGCAGGCCGACGATGCGCGCGTGACGCGCGGTGGCCAGATGCACGAAGGCATCGAGCTGATCGAGCGGCAGTCCGAACTTGCTGGTACTGCCGCCGGTACGCACCTTGTCGTGATGCCCCAGGCCACGTCCCAGATCGACGCGTACGCTGATGTCGTGACCCTCGAAGGTTTCGACCCACTGCTCCATCGGATGCAAGGCATCGATAGTCACCAGCACACCGGCGTTGAGCGCGTCGCGATAGTCGCTGCGCGGCGCGAAGTTCGGCGTAAACAGGCGCGGCGTATCGGCCGGCACAGTCTCGGCTACCCGCTGCAGTTCACCCGGCGACACGCACTCCATGCCCAGGCCTTCTTCGGCCAGCGCACGCAGGATCGCCGGATGCGAATTGGCCTTGATCGCAAACAGAAGGCGATCGACCGGCAGCTTCTCCTTGAGAGAACGCGCGCGTTCGCGCACGGTGGCGATGTCGTAGACATAGCGCGGGCTGCGTTCCTCGGCGAGCTTCAACAGCTGCGGCCGCGCATCCATCCACCATGCCGGATCGTGGCCATTGGACGCCACGCCGTACAGACGTTCCCAACTGGGTCCGAACAGGCTGGCGTCGTCGGTACGCATGGCACCGGTCCGCACCAACTGCTCGTGCAGCTGCGGCAGCAGATCGTCGACTACGTTCTCGTCAACCACGAAAGTGAAGTTCAGATTGTTCGACGACTGCGAGATCATGTGCACGCGATGCTGGCCGAACTCGGCCATTACCGTATGCAGGCGATGCAGCATCGAGCGCATGCCGCGGCCGACCATGGTGACCGCCGCGCAAGGCGCGATCACCTTGACCCGGCAGACCTTGGCCAAGTCGCCGGCCAGCGCGGCCAGCACGTCCGAGTCGAGCAGGTTTTCGGTCGGGTCGAGCGAAACCGTGACGTTGGTTTCGGCCGAACCGATCAGGTCTACCGACAAGCCGTGCTTCTTGAACTGATTGAACACGTCGGCAAGAAAACCAACCTGCTGCCACATGCCGACCGATTCCATCGACACCAGCGTGATGCCCTTGCGCGTGCTGATCGCCTTGATGCTTGGCGCTTCCTCGCGCAGCTCGGGACCGATATGGGTACCGCTCAGTTCGGGGCGGTTGGTGTCCTTGATCAGCAGCGGCACCCGCGGCTCGCGCAACGGCGACAAGCAACGAGGGTGGAGCACCTTGGCACCGGTGGAGGCGATTTCCTGGGCTTCTTCGTAGTCCAGCCGCTGCAACAGGCGCGCACCCGGCACCTGGCGCGGGTTGGCCGTGAACATGCCGGCCACGTCGGTCCAGATTTCCACGCGCTGCGCTTTCAATAGCGCACCGAAATACGACGCCGACGTATCCGAACCGCCGCGACCGAGCAGCACCGTGCGGCCTTCGCTTTCGCGCGCAATAAAGCCCTGCGTGATGAAGACCTCGCCGAGCGCGGCCAGGCGCGCCGAAAGCGCCGGATCGGGTTTGGCATCGACCATTGCCGACAGCAGCTTGGTGCGCTCGTTCTGGTTGGGCAGCGCGATCGCAGCCAGGCAATCGCGTGCGTCCACCCATTCGGTCGCCAGGCCGCTATGGGTCAGGAACGCGGCACCAAGCGCGCTGGAAAGCAGCTCGCCGTGCGCCTGCACCTTCGCAGCCCAGGCCAACTCGCCTAGACGGGAGGAGCCCTCGTCGGCCAGCGCGGCCAGATCTTTCAGCCGCGCGGCCAGCGTATCGGGCATCGTCAACTGCATATGCGACAGCAGCTCGTCGTGCCGCGTCGCGATCGCTTTGGCGGCCTCGTTGCGTTTTCCCTTTTCGCCCTCGGCGCACAATTGTTTGAGTGCGTCGGTGATGCCGGAGAGTGCGGAGACGACGACCAGCACGCGTGCACCTTCGGCACGGCGGCTGGCGACCAGCTCCAGGATGTTCTGCCAGCGTGGGAGCGTGGCGACACTGGTGCCGCCGAACTTCATCACGATCCAGGGGGCGTCCGCGGAAAGCGGCGCGAGGGTTTGCAGGCTCACGAGATCTCTAGTGGGTGGTGGGTAAAGTTATCCGACCAGTGTTGCGCTGCGGCAGAAGGATTGCAACCGTGGCGTTTGGACGTCTAAATGGTCGGAATGCTACGTGCGGCAGGGTACGGTCACGTGGCGGAAAGGTGGCGCTTCGGTGATTTTGCGGCGTCCCGGCTTTCGCCGGGGGAACGACATCTACCTCACCGTCGCCCCGGCGAAGGCCGGGGCCCAGTGACTTGGCTCCAAATCAGGCAACCACCACCGGAATCTTGCCAATCCGCGCCTGCCACTCCTTCGGCCCGGTCTGATGCACCGACGTGCCCAGCGAATCCACCGCGACCGTCACCGGCATGTCCTGAACCTCGAACTCATAAATCGCTTCCATCCCCAGGTCGGCGAAACCAACCACGCGGGAGGCCTTGATCGCCTTGGAGACAAGATACGCGGCGCCGCCGACCGCCATCAGATAAACCGACTGGTGCTTCTTGATCGCCTCGATCGCCGCCGGGCCGCGCTCGGCCTTGCCGACCATGCCGAGCAGGCCAGTCTGCGCGAGCACCTGCTCGGTGAACTTGTCCATGCGCGTAGCGGTGGTGGGACCGGCCGGGCCGACCACCTCGTCGCGTACCGGATCGACCGGACCGACGTAGTAGATAAAGCGATTGGTGAAATCCACCGGCAACGGCTCGCCCTTGTTGAGCATGTCGACCATGCGCTTGTGCGCAGCATCGCGGCCGGTCAGCAACTTGCCGTTGAGCAGCAGCACTTCGCCCGGTTTCCAGCTGGCGACGTCTTCGCGGGTCACCGTATCGAGGTTCACGCGGCGGCCCTTGCTCGAATCGTAAGTGAGCTTGGGCCAGTCTTTGAGCGACGGCGGATCGAGCGCGACCGGTCCGGAACCGTCCAGGGTGAGGTGCGCGTGGCGCGTGGCCGCGCAATTGGGGATCAAGGCCACCGGCAAGTTCGCCGCGTGGGTCGGATAGTCCTTCACCTTGATATCGAGCACGGTGGTCAGACCACCCAGGCCTTGCGCGCCGATACCGAGCGCATTGACCTTCTCGTACAGCTCCAGACGCAGCTCTTCGGCGCGATTGCTCGGGCCGCGCGCGATCAGGTCCTGGATATCGATCGGCTCCATCAGCGACTCTTTCGCCAGCAGCATCGCCTTCTCTGCGGTGCCACCAATGCCGATGCCAAGCATGCCCGGCGGGCACCAGCCCGCGCCCATGGTGGGGACGGTCTTGAGCACCCAGTCGACGATGGAGTCGGAGGGGTTGAGCATGGCGAACTTCGACTTCGCCTCCGAGCCGCCACCCTTGGCCGCGACGATCACATCGACCGTATCGCCCGGCACGATCGATACGTTGATCACCGCCGGCGTATTGTCCTTGGTATTGCTGCGCTTGCCGGCCGGATCGGCCAGCACGCTGGCGCGCAGCTTGTTGTCCGGGTCGTTATAGGCGCGACGCACGCCCTCGTTGACCATGTCGTCCAACGACATGGTGGCGTCGTCCCAGCGCACGTTCATGCCGACCTTCAGAAACACCGTCACGATGCCGGTGTCCTGGCACAGCGGGCGGTGGCCCTCGGCAGCCATGCGGGAGTTGATCAGGATCTGCGCCATCGCGTCTTTCGCCGCGGGGCTTTCCTCGCGCTCATAGGCGGCGGCGAGATTTGTGATGTAGTCGACCGGGTGGTAATAGCTGATGTACTGCAGGGCGTCGGCAACGCTCTGGATCAGGTCTGCTTGCTTGATGGAGGTCATGGCGGCTGCTTGGACGGGGAGGAGGAACGCACCGCCTGGCGGCACGCACTTCCCCTATTGTGCCGCAATTGCACCCGGGCTTAAAAACCGAAGTGGCGCCCCGGGGCTGCAGCTCAACCGCCCCGGACAGCAATCAGAATCGATATTCCGCAGTCACGGTATAGGTATCGACCCGTGACGTTTCAGTCAGTGGCCCGGTGTATTGGCTATAAGGCACGTGCGCCCGGTAGCGATCGTAGTTCACGCCAAGGCCGAACGATCGGTTGATATCGTATCCCATGCCCACTCCTGCATAGCTGCCGACGCCGCTGACGTCATGCCTGCTGGTGGAATACCTGTCCAGCGGCTGTCCGATGATGTGTTCCCAATAATCTCCATGACTCAGCTCGTGATTCGTGGACCTGAAAATTCCCCCACGCGCGGAAACATAGAAACCCATGGGCAGCGCATATTTGACGTTTGCACCGAGCATGAAGCCGTCGATACGCTCTCTGAGATTCTCTGAGCCCGTAAGATGCGCCCAAAATCGGTCCGAATGCCCCATATTCGCGTAGCCGGCTTCTGCGCCGTAAGAAAACGCCCCCTCTTCCCACTGATAGCCAAAACGCAGCGCCTCTGTCTGGCTATGCCACTGGGTCAGACTCACATAAGGCTGAGGCCGATAATTGGATCCGCCCAGACTTGTATTTACAAAGAAATTGTCTGCGTGGCTCGCGCCAACGGCCGACATGAGCGCCATAGCGCAAAAGAGTTTCCTGATATCCATATTTACCCCTGTGATGTGACGGATATTACTATCCCGACGCGCACCCAGGACAAATTTGAAAGAGCCGAAGCAGTGGTGCCACGCAGGGCTTGCCGCCAATCGAGCTAACCGCCATGCTCGGAGGCAGTTCCACCCAACGAAGACTCCATGAGCGAATCCTCGACGTCCGGCGGCTATATCCGCCGCCTCAGCCTGTGGGACGCCGCCCTGATCGTGGTCGGCGGCATCATTGGCGGCGGTATCTTCCTCAATTCGTATATCGCGGCGCAGCGAACCAGCTCGGGTATCGCCCTGTTGCTGGTGTGGGTGGGAGCGGGCGTACTGACCCTGCTGGGTGCGCTGTGTTACGCCGAGCTGGGCGCGCGACGGCCGCGAGCGGGTGGCAGCTACGTGTACCTGCGCGACGCCTTCGGCTCACTGGCGGGCTTCCTGTTCGGCTGGACCATGCTGCTGGTGATCTATTCGGGCTCCACCGCGGCGGTAGCGACCGGTTTTGCCACCTACACGGCCGCCGTCTTCAATCTGCCGCCGAATATCGTTCGACCGCTGGCCATAGGCGGTCTCGTCTTCATCATCGGCATCAACCTTTTCGGCCTGAAACTCGGCGCGCAGATCCAGAACCTGTTTACCCTGCTGAAACTGCTGGCCGTGGCGATACTGGTGGTATGCGGCCTGGTGTTTGCCGGCGTCGGCAGCAGCAATGTGTTGACGACTGACCCCAGCCACATCGGGGAGGGCTTCATGGGCGCAGCCCTGCCGGTGCTGTTCGCCTATAGCGGCTTCACCTATCTCAATAACCTCGCCGGCGAAGTGCGCAATCCACAGCGCACCCTGCCCCGTGCGCTGCTGCTGGGCATGCTGCTGGTGATCGTCGCCTATGCGCTGGTCAACATCGCCTATCTGGCCGTGCTCGGCCACGCCGGCCTGGCCAACAGCCCCACGCCGGCAGCCGATGTGATGCAACACGTGGCCGGCCCGATCGGCGCCAAGCTGATCGCCATCGGCATCGCCATATCGACGCTGGGATTCTGCAACATCACCCTGGTGTCGGGCGCACGCGTATTGCAGGCGATGGGCGAGGACGGGCTGTTTTTTCGCGGCGTCGCCCGCCTGCACCCCAAGCACCACACGCCGAATGTCGCGCTGATCCTGCTGACCGGCTGGACCATGCTGTTGACCATTACAGGCAAGTACGGCCAATTGCTCGACTACGCCACCTTCGGCGACTGGCTGGCCTGTGCGTTCGGCGTGGCCACGGTGTTCTGGTATCGCCGCCACGACGACGGCCACGCACCGCTGGATTTCCGCGTGCCGGGCTATCCGTGGCCGCCGATCCTGTTCATCGCCACGGTCGGCTGGATCATGGTGCAGAGCCTGATCAGCAGCCCGGTCAATACGGGCATCGGCCTGCTGATCATCCTTGCCGGCGTCCCCGTGTATTACGTGTGGCGCCGCCTGTTCAGCCCCGCTGAACCCTAAACCCGGCTATCGATGCCAAAATAGGCGGATTCGGCGAGGAGAGTTTGGCAATGGCGGTACCGGTACAAGCCCAGGGCGCCCCCCCTTTACCCAGCGGCAGCATCACGCCGGAAAAAATGCGTGAGGGTATCGACCTGGACATCAACGGTGAGCGTTTTCGCCATACCGGCGATCCGAAGATGCCGTTGCTATGGTATCTGCGCGACGTGCTGCAGCTAACCGGCACCAAATATGCCGGCGAACACGGCAGCGGTAACGGGGCGGATCTAGTGCTGGTCAATGGCAAACTGACCCCGGCCACCGCTGTCACCCTCGAAGACCTGCATGGCGGCAAGGAAGGCAAGACGGAAAAAGTCCCCAAGGTCGTCACTGTCGAGGGCTTGGCCGACGCCACCGGCAAGCTGCACCCGCTGCAGCAGGCCTTCATCGACGAAGACGCGATCGGCTGCGGTTATTGCACGCCGGGCTGGCTGATGGCGGGCAAGGATCTGCTCGATCGCAAGCGCAACCCATCCGACGACGATATCGACCAGTTGCCCAATCTGTGCCGCTGCGGCTGCCAGACACGTGTACGCCGCGCGATCAAGCGCGCCGCGGGCGTGATCGGCGGAACCAAATAATGAGCGACAAACACTCTCTCGCGAACGACGGCCAGTCGCGTCGCCGCTTTCTCAAGGTGCTGGCCGGCACGGCCGGCGCGCTGATCGTCGGCATTCCCCTGGTCGAGGCAACCGACGCGCCGTTCCCGCTATCGATGCTGGGCGACACGCTGTACGGCCTGGGCGCCTATGTGCGCATCGATGCCGACGGCAAGATCCTGATCGGCGCACGCGATCCGGATACCGGCACCGGCGTGGCTACGGCATTGCCACGCATCATCGCCGAAGAACTCGACGCGGACTGGACCCAGGTCACCGTCATCGGGCTGGGCCTGGGTGTGGAAAACAGCAGCGATCAGCCGCGCTGGACCTATGGCCGCCAGATCGGCGGCACCGGCGACTCGATTCCCGCCGCATGGAACGATCTGCGTCAGGCCGGTGCGCTCGCGCGCTGGCTGCTGCTGCAAGCCGCGGCTCGCCAGTGGGGCCTTCCGGCCGAGCGACTGCATACCGATAACGGCCAAGTCGTCTCGCCGGATGGTCGTCGACTCGGTTTCGGCAGCCTCGCGCAGGCCGCTGCGAAAATCGCACCGCCACAGCAGGCCGTACCGACCAAGGCACCCAATCTCTATCGACTGATCGGCCAACCCGCCGGCGACGTGGATGCCTACGCCATGGTCACCGGCCAGGCACAGTTCGCCATCGATCAAAATCGCAGCGATGCGCTGGTTGCCGTGTTGCTTCGCTGTCCCTGGCCCGACGGCACGCTGGACAGCTTCGATGCCACCGAGGCCAAGGCGATCAAAGGTGTCCTCGACGTCATCGCACTGAAGCCCGAAGCCAATCAACCCCTCGGCGCAACGGTGTACGCGCCTGCCGTCGCGGTGGTTGCGGAAAACACCTGGCTCGCACTACAGGCACGCACCAAGCTCAAGGTGACCTGGAAACCCGGCGCCAGCCAGGGCGAAAACAGCGCCGCGCTGGAACAACAAGCCACCGACCTGGTCAACAACAAGGATCAGGAACCCACGGCGCGCGTGCGTGACGACGGTGACGTCGTAGCAGCAAACAAGAAAGCCGCCCGTCGCCTCGAAGCGGTCTATGTGCAGCCCTGGCTGGCGCACGCCACCGCCGAACCGATGAACTGCATGGCGCGCATCGACAACGATCACGCCACACTCATCGTGCCGACCCAGGCACCGCAACGCGCATGGGCGGTAGTGCAGCGACTGACCGGGTTCAAGCCCGAGCAGATCGAGATCCAGGTGCCTCGCATCGGCGGCGGTTATGGTCGCCGGCTGGATCACGACTACGTAGCCGAAGCGGTGATGTTGGCCAAGGCCGTCAAGAAGCCGGTGCGCCTGTTCTGGACGCGCGATGACGATCTCACCCACGACTACTACCGCTCCGCCAGCGTGACAAAGATCAGCGCGGCGCTCGATCACAAACGCGGCATCCTGACCTGGAACCAGCGCGTTGCTTCGGCCTCGGCACTCGTTGGTCGCGGCGCGCAGGACCAGCGCCTGTGGACGTCCGAAGTCGACCCGAACCAGTTGCCCGCAGGACTCGTGCCGAACTATCGCTCCGACTGGTATGGCCTGACCTCGTCGATACCGCGCGGCCCCGCACGCGGCATGCCGCAGTTGAGCAACGCGTTCGCCGTCGAGAGTTTCGTCGACGAAATGGCGCACATGCTCAAGGAAAATCCGCTCGATACCCGCCTGCGTCTGCTGGGCGAGCCGCGTGAGATTCCGTTGCAGGGCGGCGGTACGCTCGACACCGGTCGACTGATCAACGTACTCAAGCTGGTCGCCGATCGCATCGACTGGTCGCGCTGGCTGCGCACCTTCAACGGCCTTGGCATTGCCAGCTGGTACGTCAATGGCGCCTATGTCGCGCATGCCATCGAGGCCTCGCTGCAAGGCCAGAAGCTCAATATCGAACGCGTGGTCTGCGCCGTCGACGTCGGCCGCGTGATCAATCCGATGGGCCTTGAGGGGCAGATCATCGGCGCCACCAACGACGCCCTGTCGACGGCGCTCAATCAGGCCATCACGTACAAGGACGGCCAGATCCAGCAGCGCAACCTCAAAGAGTATGCGCTGGCCAGCATGGCGCAGTTGCCCGACAACATCGAAACCATCATCGTCCCGGGCGAGGACCGTCCGCCCACCGGCGCCAGTTTCCTGGCGATGCCCACTGCCGCGCCGGCACTGGCCAACGCAGTGTTTCGCGTCAGTGCGGTGCGTGTAAGGCGGTTGCCGCTGATGAAAGAATTGCTGCGGATGCTTTGAACGCAGGAAATGGGAAATAAAAAAGCCGGCATAGCCGGCTTTTTTTATGGAGCGCTTCAATGAAACTGATCGCTGGGCGTCACCCAGCTCGATGCGCTGGGTGCCGGTTTCGGCTTGCCGGGTTCCACCGGCGTCAGCTTGTCATTGAGGCAACCCGGCGGAATCGGTCCGCCGGCCACACGTGCGTTGGCGCAATCGACGCCGTTATCCAGGCGCACGGGCGCTGCCGGCACAGCCGTGCTTGCGGCGGGCTTGGGTGGCACCAGCGGGTTGGCGGGTGCGAGCTTCATCCTTTCGTACACCTTGTCGTCGACCGGCTTGGGCGGCGGGTCGCCGCTGCCGCAGCCAAACAGCGACATCGGGAACAGCGGCATGACCACGCACTCCACGCGCACACCGGGCGCCAGATGGAACGTGTGGCGGACGGTGGTTTTTTCCACCGCATGGCGCAAAGCGGTGTCGATCGAGCTTTCGCCTTCAGGTGTCCAGTCCTTGTCGAAGCGCGTGGCCTGGTAACCAAGGTTCGGTGTGCCATGCGACATGACGTTGGTGTCGCCATGCGGCTTCAACTGGATGTAATGACCGATCACGCCTTCGTTGCTGTTGCCGGGACTGCCGGGCGTGCCCTGTCCCTTCCCTTCGCTGCTGAAGGCGCCCTGGTTATTGCCGTTGCCATGCACGGGAAGATTGAGGTTCAGTCCGCGCTTGCCGTTGCTTGGCGACGATGCGCTTTCCGCAGCAGCCTGCCCCGGCGATGCTGTATCGCTGCCCTGCGGCGTGGCATTGGGTGCGGTACTCACATCGTTGCTACGGGATGACTCGGACGTGTTCGCCTGCGCCGTCGGCGAGGTGTCCGCCTTCGAACTCTCCGCTGCTTTCTGATCGGCCGCGCTGCTGGGCGCTTCGCTCTTTGCCGGCGCTTCTGCCGGTGTCGGTGCCAGGCTGATTTGCGGGCGCTCCACCGCGGGCTTGTCGATAGCGACAGCCTTGGTCGGTGTCTGCATCGGCGGCGCCTGCGGTCGCTCCAGGCTCGGCTTGGCCTGATCCGGTAACGGAACGGCTTCGAGCTCCGCCTCGGCCACGCGAATGGACGGCGACTGCACCTGCGGTTGTTCCCGCGCCACGGTCACCGGCTTACTGGTGCTGTCGGACGCTTGCAGGTTCACGGTCGGCGCCGGCTGCGCAGGCAGCGGGATATCCGCCATCTCCGGCACCGGCGGCGCGGCCGGCGTTTGCGCGCGCTCTACTTGGCTGATGCTCGGCGGCACCGGTTTGGCGACCGCGTTCTCGACCGCGATCGAGGGCGGCGTCACCGCCGGTGCCGATTGGGGCGGCACTTCAGGCATGGCTACTGATGGCGGCGTCAGCAAGGGCTGATTGCCTTCCGCCTGCGCCTTGCGTACCGGCTCGGGCTGAAACTTGGGCGGCACTGGTGGCGCGGTGGGTGGCGTTTCCAGCGCCACTTGCGGTGGCGGCGTGTCGACCTTGATCGGCTGCAGTACCGGCGTCGGCGCGGGCTTGGGCAAGGTCACCGGCGGCAAGGGCGCGGCCACGACCTGTGGCTTGGGCGCACTGGGCTTGTCGGCGGCAATGCTCGGCGTCTCCAGTGCCGGTACGGGCACCGGCCTGGGCTCGGCGTTTGCGCTTGCCGACGCAACGCTCGAGCGCTTGTCGATGAGCTTGGTACCCGGCCTGCCCTTGTGCGGCGGGCCGATTTCCTTCGGCGGCGTACCGCGCACGGGCGGAGGGGGCGGCGGAGGCGGCTCGGGCTCCTGCTTGGGGATCAGGCGTACCTGCAGCGCATTGTTATCCGATTCCTGCGGCTCGATCGGATCGTATGCCGGCCCCAGGATCACGCCGACCATAAAAGCCAGATGCACGAACAGTGCACCGAACAAGGCAGCGATCCGCAGCCAGCGCTGGCTGGGCTTTTCCTGCCGTCGCCGCCGATAGACGGACGCACCATCGGCTGCCTCACGCGGTGAAGGCAGCGCAATACGGGCAAGGCCGGAATTTTTGTCAGGGGGCGTCGCGGACATCCGGTTAGTGTACCGGGCCGGACGCTTCGATCACTTCTGCCTGTCGTCTTCCGGCGCATGCGGCGCGCGCTCTCGCAGTTCCGCATCGACGGAGCGCGTGGGCGTATCGATCGGGCAACCCTGCGGCAAGGCCTTGCCGGCGCGATACATGGCGATGCACTCGCTTTCGCTGGGTGGCTTGGGCGCGTCGGGCATATCGGCCAGCGGGCTGGCCGGCGCCATGCTCAGGCGCTCGTCGCCGCCCTTGGCCGATGGCTTGGGCGGCGGATCCTGGCAACCGGTCAGAAAGGTGCATTTGAGATGGATACCTCCCGGCAGGCGCACATCGTGTGGCTTGGTGACCTTCTCCACCACATTGCGCACGGCAGTCCCGCCGAGCGACTCATTGGCCGGCGGAAAGTATTTGTCGAAGTGCGTGTTCTGCACTTTGACCGGGTTGTTGTGCTCCATCACCTGGGTATCGCCTTCGGGCTTGCGTTGCACGTACTCGGGTGCGGGCGCGGTACTGGCCACGGCGGGCGCGAGGATGGGCTGACCGTTCTTGTCAAAAAGCGCCATCGTCGGCTTGGGTGCCGACTCTGGCGCGGGGGCTGGCTGCGGCGTCGGCATACTGACCGTCATCGCATTTTTCGCCGGCGGCTCGCGCACCGGCGCCGGACGTACGACACGAGGCGTTGTCGGCTGGGGCGGCGACTGTAACGCCGGTGGTACAGGCAGATCAGGCAAGGCCGGCGGATGCGTCACCGGAATCAGCCGTACCTGCAAGGCGTCATCGACGATAACCCGCTGCACCTGGCGCGACGCACGCACCTGCAACTCATGCCAGGTAAAAGCCGCAAAGATCAGATGCAGCAAGAGCACCGCTGCCAACGCCCACCCCAAGCCTCGACGATCGCGCACAGGCTCGCGCCAGCGCATCTGGCGCAGCAGCTCGCGGCTGGAGGCATCCAACGGTGCCAGCCCGCGAGCACGCTCGTCTTCTATCCAGCGATGGTGTTCGACCTGCGGCGATGGTTCGATGGGGCAGCCCTGAGTACATTGCTTGGTAAGTGGCGCGGCAACGGCGAGGTGTGAACGCCGAATTCACACAGACCGACAACACTTCAATCGGTTCCCCTACGCCGCAATGCAGCTTGACCTAGGCGCCCAACCGCTCAAGTCTAAGCGAACGGTGCCAGCCACCGTACCCCCGCCATGACCGCCCCCGCGTCCGACACGGTGGACGACCATGACGGCCCCGTCAGCCGCAACGCGGCGCGTGCGGTGCCGCTCATGCCGGCCGTTACGCATGCGTCGCCTCTGCCAGAGGAGGGACGTCGTGTCGTACAACACGGAAAACATCCGCAACATCGCACTCACCGGTCATGCCGGCTCGGGCAAGACCACGCTGTTCGAAGCCCTGCTGCACGCCGGTGGCGTGATTCAGGCACAAGGATCGATCGAACGCGGAACCACCCAATCGGATACCGACGCACAGGAAAAAGCGCGAGGCCATTCCATCGACAGCTGCATTGCATCGATCGACCGCAACGGCTGCCACATCAACCTGATCGACACCGCCGGCTACGCGGACTTCCGCGGCGGGACACTCTCCGCCTTCGCCGCTGTCGAAACCGTTGCCGTCGTCGTCAATGCCGTCAACGGCATCGAGCACGGCACACGCCGCATGATGGAGCATGCACGCGTACGCGGCCTTGCCCGTATGCTGATCATCAACAAGATCGATTTCGATGGCGCGCGACTGGAGGCGCTGGTCCATACGTTGCGTGAGGAATTCGGCAACGAATGCCTGCCGATCAACCTGCCCGCCCTTGGTGGCAAACAGGTGCTCGATTGTTTTTTTCATCGCAAGGGCAGCACCGATTTCTCTTCGCTGGCCCAGGCGCATCAGCAGATCCTGGACCAGGTGGTCGAGATCAACGAGGCGACCATGGGCGCCTATCTCGATGCGGGTGAAGACGCATTGACGCCCGAGCAACTGCATGACGCCTTCGAACAATGCCTGCGCGAAGGGCATCTGGTACCGATCTGCTTCGTCTCGTCACGCAACGGCGCGGGCGTGCCCGAGCTGCTCGACATCATGCAACGCCTGCTGCCCAATCCGTTCGAAGGCAACCCTCCGCCCTTCCTCGGCGACGACGGCAAACCGATCGAGATCGCGACCGACCCGAATCGGCACGTCGTAGCCGATGTATTCAAGATCATCAACGATCCATTCGTCGGCAAGCTGGGGATTTTCCGTGTGTGGCAAGGCACGATCCGGCGCGACACGCAGCTGCTGGTCGACGATGGACGCAAGCCGTTCAAGGCGGGCCATTTGTTTCGATTGCGCGGCAAGGGGCACGAGGAAATCGACGTCGCGATCCCCGGCGACATCGCGGCAGTAGCCAAGGTGGAGGAGATTCACTTCGATGCCGTGTTGCATGACTCGCATGACGAGGACCGCATTCGGCTTGCACCATTGGCCTTTCCGCAGCCCATGTACGGTCTGGCATTGGAGCCCAAGCACAAGGGCCAGGAACAGAAACTCTCGCAGGCGCTGCTGCGCCTGTCCGAAGAAGATCCCTGCCTACACACCGAACATCACAAGGAGCTCAACGAAACCGTCGTGCTCGGGCTTTCCGACTTGCATCTACGCATCACGCTCGATCGCATGAAAGACCGCTACGGTGTCGAAGTCGCCACGCACCCGCCGCGCATCGCCTATCGCGAAACGATCGCCGCGCAGGCGGAAGGTCATCATCGGCACAAGAAACAGACCGGCGGCGCCGGCCAGTTCGGTGAGGTGTTCCTGCGCGTAGAACCGCTCGAACGAGGCCGCGGCTTCGAATTCGTCGACGCGGTAAAAGGCGGCGTGATCCCGGGGCAGTTTCTGCCTGCCATCGAAAAAGGCGTGCGCCAGGCCATGGAGCACGGCGCGATTGCCGGCTATCCGCTACAGGACCTTCGCGTGACCGTGTACGACGGCAAATATCATCCGGTCGACTCGAAAGAAGTGGCTTTTATCAGCGCCGGCAAAAAAGCCTTTCTCGATGCCGTGGGCAAGGCACGCCCGATCGTGCTGGAGCCGATCGTCGACGTCGAAGTATCGATCCCCCAGGCCAACGTCGGCGACGTGACCGGCGGCCTTGCCGGCAAGCGGGCGCGCATCATGGGGACCGATGCACTGCGTGGGGACGAGTTGGTGATCAAGGCGCAGGCACCGCTGGCCGAGTTGATCGATTATCCCACCGAGCTGAAAGCCATGACGGGCGGACGAGGACGCTACAGTCTGGACTTGAGTCATTACGAACCGGTCCCACCGCCGGTACAGAAGCAACTTACCGAGTCGTGGAAACCGCATCACGAGGACGAATGAGTTCAAGCCAGGTCACGCCTGCCAAGAGCAACGCTGCTCTGTCGGAGATATCACCGCAAGCACCCAGCCCCCTCACCCCAACCCTCTCCCCTAGCTCCGTGTATGGACCGGGGACATAGGTGACAGGTGTTCGGGGACATGGGTAACAGGTTAATCCATCGGGTCGTTGGCGGTCAGATCGATCCTCCGGACG